>JAJYXB010000013.1 GCA_021791195.1 Actinomycetes bacterium
CGCTACCTGAACATGGAAGAGCTATTTGATAACGAGGCGGAGAATGGTATTCCTGCCCGTGGACTGATCGCCGTAAACTGAGATTCTTGGAGATGAGAGGAATTTACAGAAGATTTTGGACTTGACCCGTTATTTGCATAGTCGCTGCCTCCAAGGAGTATTAGTATGCATACTTTGAGACAATTGAACTGGCTGAAGGCAAAAATAAACAACCGTAGACATACAAATGGAAGAATTGCGCTCCAAATCCTTCCGTGAATATAAGGGGAAAAGGCGCGCGGTGCAGTTTGATTTTAGGATGAATCTTCTGACTATTTCGGTAGGTTCCAACCAGCATCTCCTCAAAAAGAGAAATTATTTCAGTTTCCTACCAACAGCCAACAATTCCAGGTGATTCTTGGATATTGGAATAATATTAATCATAGGCACCCTATTTAGTCAATAAGACTCTTTTAACTTATGTTAAGGGAGCCTCTGATTAACCCTCCGCCAGCTATTCTATGATAGAATAGCGAAAAGTCAACCAGCAGGATTTCCTTGAAACAGCCCAGTTTCGCCAGCCTGGCTTATGAGAACAAGAAGAAGCAGACTAGGAAAGAAAAACTCTTAAACGAAACTGCTCATCCTACTATTGATTCCTGCATAACTAATGTCCTATAATATCCGGGCAGAAGGCTACCCAACTTTAAGGGAGGTGGCCCATGAGGCCATTTGGAAGCCCGGAGCAACTTCAGCGCCGCCGCTTAAGAGCTATCCAGCTGCTGGACTCGGGCGTGCGGCCAGTGGAAGTGGCCCGCAACGTGGGGGCCGACCGCCGCAGCGTGAGGCGATGGCAGGCGGCCTACCGCAGGGAAGGGGAGGAGGCGCTTTTGGCAAAGCCAGCCTCCGGCAGACCGCCCAAGCTCACCGGGGCCGAGCTTGACACTCTCAGAGAGATGTTGCTAGAAGGGGCACAGGAGCAGGGATACCCCACGGATCTTTGGACCTGCCGGCGTGTGGCTCATCTGATAAAAAAGCGTTTCGGTGTCACCTACCATCCCGACCACATCGGCCGGCTGCTTCGCTCCCTCGGTTTTAGCCCTCAGAAGCCTCAGCGTCGCGCGGTTGAAAGAAACGAAGAAGAGATCCAGCGCTGGGTGGCCGAGGACTGGCCCCGCATTAAAAAAACGGCGCGGCGTAAAGCCTGGCTGGTGTTTATCGACGAAAGCGGTCTATTGATGGCGCCGCTGGTTAGGCGTACCTGGAGCCTTAAGGGACAGACGCCGGTGTTTTTGCAGCGCGCCCACTTTCACAAAAAGGTCTCGGCCATCGCCGCTCTTTGTGTTTCGCCGGACAAGCAAAACGTGCGGCTTTACTTTCGTCTTCAACCCGGAGAAAGCATCGGTGCCGATCTGGTCTTGTGCTTCATTAAGGAGCTTGACCGGCAGCTGGACGATCCGGCGGTTCTGGTCTGGGATCGCCTCACCGCTCACCGGGCCAAAGTCGTCAAAGAGTTTATGGGCGCCAGTCTCCGCCTTGATAACTTCTTCCTGCCGCCCTACACTTCGGAACTTAATCCCGTTGAATATCTCTGGTCGTATCTGAAAACCAACAGCCTGGCGAACTTTGCCGCCTTCGAACTTAACGTGCTGGCTGACGCCACCAGAAAAAGCGGCCGCTCATTACAACGAAAAGAATATCTGCTTCGCTCCCTTTATAAATCACAGTCCTCTTTCTTTACGCCTTAAGTAGGACTTTACTTATGCAGGAATCAATAATTGAATCGAAAAACTGACCATTCAACTATTATAGTTACGACGGGCCAGCCGGGCGACCCGCGTCACCGCGCCCATGCCCAGCAGCCCCGCGGCCGCGGCGACCGCGATCAGTGAGCCGCGGCTCCGGCCCTGGTTTTCCAGCCCGGCTCCTGGCGGCAGGTACGTCTGCTGCAGCTGCCCCCATTTCGTCTCCGCCATGTCGTAAACACGCGGCCGGCCGATGAACGGATACCAGAAATAATCAAGGTAGAGCCGGGAGGCGGCCTCGGGCCAGGACCGGCCCGCCTGTCCGCCCCGGAACTGGAAATCGACGCCGTTGATATCCTCGCCGGCGATCTCGATGCTGTCGACATCGGCGCATCCCAGCCCCCGCTCGTGCGCCAGCCGGAGGTATCTGATCTTCATGGGATCGAAGCCCATCATCCTGGCCGCCACGGCATCGATCGCCACCTGGTCGGCGCTGGCCAGGATGTAATCCTTTTCATAAGGCATCATCGCCCGCGGACCGTTGCCATCGCCGCAGATGGTGCCGTCCATCACCGCGAACAGCCCGCCATGGATCTCTTTCTGCAGCGTCAGCAGATCGACGAGGATCTCGTGGATGTCGCCCTGGCTCCGGCGGCGGTCCCCTGCGGGCGGGCCGGCGGCGGCGTTCATCATCGCGCCCGCGACGCCGGCGCCCGCGTCCGTCTTCATCGTCGGCAAATGGATGATGCCGGCGCTGAGGAAAACATCAGGGACAGGGATGCCGTCATCGCCGAACATTTTGTCAAGCACAAGCATTTCGCCCCGGGGCTTGTGACTGATCCAGTTCACCGGCGGCTCGTACAGGCGCGTGAACTCAAAACCCTGGCGCTCGGCGGCGCTGGCAAGTCCGTTGTTGACCTCGCCCACGCGGTCGCGGAAGGTGCCGGAGCGGTTCTGCGCCAGCACCAGCGACTCCCGGGGATAACCGTCGGCCAGCAGCGCCTGGATGACGCCTTCCAGCTGCCAGGGCGTCGTGGAACAAGCCGGATACCAGACATCCCAGGAAAGGCCGACCTGGAGGACGACCTTCTGGTCCTGTGGCAGGACATCCTGATAACCGGCCATCCGCATCAGCCGGCCATAGTCTTCCATGACCGTTTCCGGGGATGTTTTCAGGACGGCGAGCTTCGATTTCATCGGCTGGTTCCTTCCCGTGCTGAGAATTTGATCAATTTCTGGCCGCCGATCTTCTGACCAGGTCGGCAGCGTGCGCGCGCGCTTTTTTGTCCTCCGGCCGGGATCCCATCATCCGGCACAGCTCGTCGATGATGCCGTCCCCTGCCAGCAGTTCGACTTCGGTGACGGTCTCATCCCCGGTGACCGCCTTGGTGACCGCGAAATGAGCGTCCGCGAAACAGGCGATCTGCGGCAGATGCGTGATGCAGATTATCTGTGAACCCGCCGCCAGTCCACGCAGCTTCGCGCCCACCGCCGCCCCGGTCTCGCCGCCGATGCCGGCGTCGATCTCGTCGAAAACAAGCGTTGCCGCCTCGGGCGCCGGAGAAGCGCTTTTGATGGCCAGCATGATCCGTGATAGCTCCCCGCCTGAAGCCGTTTCCTTTACCGGCGAGGCAGGCATGCCCGGATTGAGGCGCACGTAGAACTCGACGGCGTCGGCACCGCGAGACCCGAGCGCCGGTTGCGGCCCGGCTGCCTG
This sequence comes from Actinomycetes bacterium, assembly GCA_021791195.1. Taxonomy (GTDB): domain Bacteria; phylum Actinomycetota; class Thermoleophilia; order BMS3ABIN01; family BMS3ABIN01; genus JACWAD01. The sequence goes on from JAJYXB010000013.1 coordinate 3,442, forward strand.
ACCGCCCCGCCCGGAAGCGCCCGCATCGCCGAGCAGTGACAGCCTCGCTTCGAGGACGGCGTGCCTGAAGGAAAGATCGGCCATCTGGATGGTTGCCGCTTCCGCGAGGCTGGCGGCCGCTTCGCGGCGCATGCCGGTAAGTTTTCCGGCCAGGTCGCGCGCCTCGGCTTCAACCTGCCCGAGTTCGCCGGCCAGCGCATCCCGGTCGCCGGCGGCACTGTCAAGCAAAGCCAGCTGCGCGGAGGCGCCCGCGGCAAAATCGATCACATCCGCCAGCGAACCGCCATACTTGCGCTTCAGCTGCTCCAGCAAATCGAGCCTCTCCTCGACGGCTGCCAGCCGCTGCGGATCCATCTCCACGGATTCCGAGTAATCCCGCGCCGACCGTCCGGCTTCTTCCAGCTCATAAATGCATTCAAATAATTTTCCCGAGATCCCGTCAAGTTCATCGTCGATGCCCGCCGCTTGCCGCAGTTTTGACCCGCAATCTGACAGATGGTCAATCAGGCTCTCCCCGTCTCCGCTGGTGCCGAGCAAGGCCGCCAGCGCCGCTGTTGACTCCCTCAGCTGGTCCGCCTGCAGCAGCCGCGCGCGCTCGCGCGCCAGCTCGTCATCTTCCCCCGCAACCGGCGCCGCCGCCTCGATCTCGGCGATCTGGAACCGGAGCAGTTCCGCCTCGCGCCGGCGCGCCTCGGATTCGGCGCCCAGTTCCTCCAGGCGCGCGAGCAGCGCGACGCGGCGCTGGTAAAGCAGGCAGTATTCATCCCGCAGCCGGAGCAGGCGATCTCCGCCGTAGCTGTCAAGGATCTCCAGCTGGTGCGAGGCCATCATCAGCCGCTGCTGCTCATGCTGGGCGGAGAACTTCAGACAGCGTCCGGCAAGGCGGCCCAGGACGGCCAGACTGACGGCATGACCGGCGACGAAAGCGCGGCTGCGGCCGTCGCGCGCGAGGCGGCGGCGGACGATCAGTTTACCTCCGTCAGGAACATCCACCTCGCCGTCCAGGTCGGCGAAGAAATCATCCGGCAGGGAGAATACCGCTTCGACGGAGGCTTCCGCGGCGCCGGGCCGGATCAGGCCGGTGCCCGCCCTGCCGCCCAGGAGCAGCAGGATCGCGCTGGCGAGGATGGTTTTGCCGGCGCCGGTCTCCCCGGAGATCACGTTCAGTCCGGGCGCCAGCTTCAGGCGCGCGCTCTCGATCACCGCGAGGTTCTCGATGTTGAGTTCCACCAGCATGAACCGGTACCCCTATGCGGAGGGATGGATGAACTTGTCCCGCAGGCGGCGGTGAAAATCCGAACCCGGGACCTGGACCAGCCGTGCTTTCCGGGAGGAGATGGCAACCGACAGACCTTCGCCCGCCGGAAGTTGCGAGCTGCTGCGGCCGTCGACGCAGATCTCGACGGCGGCGCTGTGCGACTCGTTGACGATCGTCAGCCGCTGCTCCGGACCCATCACCAGCGGCCGGAAGCGCAGCGTGTGCGGCGCCACGGCCGAGAGGATGAATGCCGCCAGGCCCAGCGACAGGAGCGGCCCGCCGTTGGAAAGGTTGTAGGCAGTCGATCCGGCCGGCGTAGAGACCACCATGCCATCGCAGGAGATGGTGTCCATCTGCACGCCGTCGACCGCATACCCCAGCCGCACTACCGATCCGGCTACCGGCTTGTGTATGACCACATCGTTGACTGCCAGGTTGCAGGCGCCGTGATGCTCAAGCTCCAGCAGGCTCAGCTCCATCAGGTTGAAGCTCCCTTCCAGCACCTGCTTCAGCCGGTCGGGAACATCAGCGGGCGACAGCGCGGAGAGAAACCCCACGCGGCCGAAATTAACGCCCAGCACAGGCGTGCTCATATCGCGGTAATGGCTGAAAGCGCGCAGGATGGTGCCGTCCCCGCCGAGCGCCAGGCAGAAGTCGACCGGCTCATCCGCGAGCGCAGGGACGATCGTGGCCAGCCCGGATTCCCGGGAGATCGCGGATTTTTCCGCCTCCCGCTCGGGAATGACAGCTTCGATGGAGAGCTCCCGGCAGAGCCGGAGGATTTGCATAAAAGCCGCGTTTGTTGCTTCGATGCGGCGATGAGTGATGACTGCGATTTTCTTGACCAGCTGTTTCTCCTTGAGATCAGCGGGCTGTTATCCGGCCTGTTTACTGTTGATGACCTGCCGGGACCGGGCATGCGCCGCGGTACCTGCCGGTCAGAGCCTCTGCCGGCCGAAAAGATGGCCGCCGTGCGCCTGAAGCACCCTGTCGACGACTTCGTCGATAACCTGGTCCTTGTCGATCTCGGGGTAGGAGCCGGCTCCGGTCATGGCCTCCAGCGGACCGGCGTCGCGCAGGTGCATCAGGTACTCGACGTTGCCTTTGGGCCCCCTGACCGGAGATTCGACCAGGCCGCGCACGCTCAGGCCCAGGCGCCGGACATGGTCCCAGAGGCTTTGCAGCACTTCGCGGTGCACCGCCGGATCGCGGACGACGCCGCCCTTGCCGACCTTCTGCCGCCCCGCCTCGAACTGCGGCTTGACCAGGGCGACGATATCGTATCCCGGTGACAGACATTTTATCACAGCGGGCAGGACTTTCTTCAGGGAGATGAAGGAGAGGTCAAGCGCCGCCAGCGCCGCCGGCTCCGGCAGATCCTCGCACTTGAGAAAGCGGATGTTGTAGCGCTCGATGACGGTCACGCGCGGGTCCTGGCGCAGGCCCCAGTCCAGCTGCCCATAGCCGACATCCACGGCGATCACCCGCGCCGCGCCGTTCTGCAGCAGGCAGTCAGTGAAGCCGCCGGTGGAGGCGCCTGAGTCGAGCGCTGTCTTGCCGGCCGCGTCGAGATCGAAGGCCTCAAACGCACGCTCCAGCTTGTAGCCGCCGCGGGATACGTAAACGGGATCCTCGACCACCTCGACCTGGACGTCGGCCGCCACCTGGCGGCCGGCCTTGTGCTCCGCACTGCCCTCGACCAGCACCAGTCCGGCGAGGATGGCCGCTCCCGCCTGGGAGCGCGTCGAAAACATGCCCCGCTCGACGAGGATAGTGTCGAGCCGGTGTCTGGGCTTCTTGAGCGGGCGCCGCGGCGGCGTCACGCGGCCCGGTTTTGGCGGTTTTTTCTTCAAGACCCTCCCCCTCCCGGCCGGTTTGCCCTTATTCTTCCCCCGATGCCTTGCGCCGCTCCGCGGGTATGATCTTCTCTCCCAGCAGCTTCCCGGCCACAAAACCCGCCACCGCTTCCGGCGACAGGCCAGCTTCCTTCAGCAACTGGTTGCGGTTGCCGTGAGGGATGAACCGGTCCGGCAGCGCGAAACGGCGTACCGGGCGCGACTCCTCGGCGAACAGATCCGTCACCGCCGAACCAAAACCGCCGGTGATGGTCCCTTCTTCCACGGTCACAACCAGCTCGTGTTCCGCCGCCAGACTACGGATAAGCTCCTCATCAAGTGGCTTGACGAAGCGGGCGTTGACCACCGTCGGCCGCAGTCCATGCCGCTCCACCAGCAAACGGGCCGCGCGCCGGCAGATGCCCACGCCGGTGCCGATGCCCAGCAGCAGCGCACCCTCGCCGCGGTCGATAATATCCGCCTTCCCCAGCGGCAGCTCCTGGAAACTCTCCGGCATGGGAACCCCGCGTCCCGGCGCTCTCGGGTAGCGGACCGCCACCGGCCGGCCGAGTCTCAGCGCCGTGTAAATCATGTGCTGCAGCTCCGCCTCATCCGCCGGCGCCATCACTGTCATGCCCGGCACCAGCCGCAGGTACGCCATGTCGAAACAGCCGTGATGCGTGGGGCCGTCGTCGCCAACCAGGCCGGCGCGGTCCAGCGCAATAACCACCGGCAGCTCCTGCAGGCCCACATCCTGCACCAGCTGGTCGAACGAGCGCTGCAGAAAAGTCGAATATATCGCCACCACGGGCTTCATGCCGCCGATAGCGAGGCCGGCCGCGAAAGTAACCGCATGCTCTTCGGCGATGCCGACGTCGAAGAACCGTTCCGGGAACTCGCTCTCGAAATGACTCAGGCCAGTGCCGCTCGCCATGGCGGCGGTGATGGCGGCGACGCGCTCGTCTGTGCGGGCCACGCGCGCCAGGCCGCGGCCAAAAGCTTCCGTGTAGGTAATCGGACCGGGTTTCTTGATCGCCTCACCGGTGCTGACGGTGAACGGCGCGATGCCGTGGAAAGCGTCCGGACGCGCCTCAGCCGGCTCATAGCCTTTGCCCTTGGTCGTCTTGATATGGATGAGCACCGGACGCTCGATCTCGATCGCGGCGCGGATGCTGCGCCTGAGCGCCTTGATGTCATGACCGTCGATGATGCCGACGTAAGCAAAACCCAGCTCCTCGAACAGCATCCCGGGCACGAGTAAGGCCTTCATGCTTTCCTTCAGCGACCGCATGCCGCCGCGGATGCCGGGAATGCGGTCGATGCCATGCTCCAGCTCTTCGCGCAGTTTTGAAAGGGTCGGGTCGAGCCTGAGCCGGTTCAGGTACTGCGAGATGGCGCCCACATTGGGCCGGATCGACATCTCGTTGTCGTTGAGGATGACGATCAGCGGCGTGCGCAGATGCCCGGCCTGGTTAAGCGCCTCGTAGGCGATGCCACCGGTCAGCGCGCCGTCGCCGATGACGCAGGCGACACGGCCGCTCCCGGCGTCTGCCGCCACCTTCGCCGGTTCATCCGCGCCGGCGCCCTCTTCCCCGGCGCCTTCGCCGCTGCCGGTAGCGATTCTGATCGCTTCGGTGATGCCGACCCCGTAACTGATGGAAGTGGAGCTGTGGCCCGTGCCGACAATGTCATGCTCCGACTCGGCCGGGCTGGGAAAGCCCGAGAGCCCCCCGTGCTGGCGGATGGTGTGAAAGCGGTCGCGCCGGCCGGTGATGATCTTGTGCGCGTAACACTGATGGCCTACGTCCCAGATGATCTTGTCATGAGGACTGCTGAGGACACTGTGCAGCGCGATGGTGAGCTCGACGACGCCGAGGCTGGGCGCCAGGTGCCCGCCGACTTTGGATACGGTGTCGATCATGAAGCCGCGGATCTCTTCAGCGAGAACCTGGAGTTCGCGGTCGTTGAATCGCCTGAGGTCAGAAGGGGAATTGATTTGCTCGAGAAGTGACAACGTTATCTCTGCCGCTCGTATATGTAATTGGTGATTCCGGCCAGCGCGGCGGTTTTGCCGCCGATGCGGTCCAGCGCCGCCAGTGCCTGCCGGTACGACCCGAGGGCCAGCTGCTGGGCTGCCTCAAGACCGTGGACGCTGACATAGGTGCTTCGCTCCAGCCGGGCGTCGGTGCCCGCCTGCTTGCCGAGAACCGCTGTCTCCCCGATGACATCCAAAATATCGTCTTTGATCTGAAATAGCAAACCCAGCTCGGCCGCGAAATCGCCAAGCAGCTCGAGGGTGCGCGGGTCCACGCCGGCAAGCAGGCCCCCGGCGCGCACGCAGGCGACGATCAGCCTGCCGGTCTTGAGCGAGTGCAGCAGCCTGAGCGACTGGTCGTTCCAGGCCTCGCCGGAAACGTCCAGATACTGGCCGCCGACCATCCCCCGGACGCCGGTAGCCTCCGAGATCTCCCTGACGACTGCCAGCGTCACCGCGGGCGCCGCCTGCTGCTGCTCGCAGATGAGCCGGAACGCCTCCGCAAACAGGGCGTCACCGGCCAGAATGGCCACGTTCTCTCCAAACCGGACATGGCAGGTCGGCTGGCCGCGCCTGAGATCATCGTCATCGAAAGCCGGCAGGTCGTCGTGGATGAGCGAATAGGTATGGATCATTTCCAGCGCCGCCGCCGCCGGCAGCATCTGCTCCGGCTCCAGGTCGAAAGCGCCGCCGGTAGCCAGCAGCAGCACCGGCCGGATGCGCTTGCCGCCGGCCAGCAGCGAGTAACGCATCGCCTCGGTCAGGTGAGAGACCAGGCGGTCTTCACCGAAAACAAGCTCGTTGAGGTAGCGGTCCACGCGCGCCGCCAGATCCTCGGGATAGGTCAACTGCGCTCAGTCCTCCCGCGGCGGGTCCTGGGGCAGCTCCAGCTGCTGGCCGCCTTCCTCGGAACCGTAAACAACATCCTGTACCGCCTGCTCCAGCTGCTGGCTGCTGCTCAGAGCCAGCTCGTTAGCCTCGGTCAGCAGGCGCACCGACTCTTCCCAGTCGGTATTCCCCGCCTCCAGCTGCCGCACGATCGTTTCCATCCGGTCGATCGACTGGGTCAGACCGCTGAGCGTCTCTTCCAGCGCCCGCGTCAGCCCGGCGTCTGCTGCCCCGCCGGGGACGGCGGCGGCGCTGCCGCCCGCTTCCTGAAAGACTTCACCGTCTTCATTCATCTCTGGCCTGCCTCCTGGACTATTTTTGCGAGAATGCCGTTCACCAGGGAACCGGCTTCCCGCGAGCAGAACCTTTTCGAGAGCGCCACCGCCTCGTCGATACTCACCTCGACGGGGATATCGGGCCGGTTGAGAATCTCGTACGCGGCGAGCCGCAGGATATTGCGCTCCAGCGCCGCCAAACGGTGCGCCGGCCATCCTTCCGAGGCGGCGTCGATGGTCCGGTCCAGCTCGTCGCGGGCGGCAAGCACTCCCTCGACATCCTCGCGCGTGAAACTGTCGGCCTCGTGACCGGTCTCGGCCTTGAGGTTTTCCAGCAGCTCCTCGATCCCGCCGCCGGTCAGGTCCTGCTGGTAGAGGACAACCATGGCGTCGCGGCGCGCCTGCCGCCGGGTCACGGCCGCCCCGCCCTGCCGCCCGGCGCCTTTTTCAAACTCTGGATCATTCATGACATTCCGATGGTCCGCAATTGTCTGCCGATCCAACCCTTATTCTGCACGGTTGCGCGACATTTGTAACGCCGCGGGCGGTCCAGCCCGCTCAAGCTATGCCCAGCCTGGCGGCATTTGCCTCGATGAACGCGGTCGACGGAGCCCCGTGCGCGAAATCGTCGCATTGGAGGATCGCGGAACAGAGGGCCTTGTTGGTGACCACCCCTTCGATGACATATTCATCGAGCGCCCTCAGCGCCCTGCTGATCGCCGCCGGCCGGTCGCTGTCCCAGACGATCAGCTTCGCCAGCAATGAATCGTAAAAAACCGGTATCTCGTAACCCTCGTAAAGATGCGAGTCGACCCGCACACCGGGGCCACCCGGCGTCACGTAGCGGCTGATGCGGCCGGTATTCGGCCGGAAATCGTTGGCCGGATCCTCGGCGTTGATGCGCAACTCGATCGTGTGGCCGCGGGGCCTGACCGCGCCGGTCCGGTCCAGCAGTTCGCCGCGAGCGATGCGGATCTGCTCCCTGACGATGTCGACGCCGGTGGCCATCTCCGAGACCGGATGCTCCACCTGCACCCGGGTGTTCATCTCCATAAAGTAAAAATTCTGCTGGTCGTCAACCAGAAACTCGATCGTGCCCGCGTTTTCGTAGCCGCAGGCCCGGCAGGCGGCGACGGCCGACTCGGCCATCTTCTGCCGCGTGGCGTCGTCCAGCAGCGGCGAGGGTGATTCTTCCACCAGCTTCTGGTGGCGACGCTGCACCGAACAGTCACGCTCCCCCAGAGTCAGCACCGAACCGGACTTGTCCACCAGTACCTGCACTTCGACGTGATGCGGGTTGAGCACGGCTTTCTCCAGGTAGATGGTGCCATCGCCAAAGGCCGTCTCGGCCTCACCCGCCGCCATCAGGAAGCTGTTCTCCAGCTCCGCCTCGGCGCTCACCAGCCGCATGCCCCGGCCGCCGCCGCCGGCAGCCGCCTTGAGCATCACGGGATAGCCGAACTCCGCCGCCAGCCGCGCGGCTTCGGCCGCACCGGCGACCGCGCCGTCCGAGCCCGGGATCACGGGGATGCGAGCCTGCTTCATCGTCTGCTTGGCCAGCGCCTTGTCGCCCATCCGCCGCATCAGCTCCGCGCCGGGGCCGATGAACACCAGGTCGTTGTCCAGGCAGGCCTCCACGAAACCCGGGTTCTCCGCCAGGAAGCCATAGCCGGGATGGATGGCGTCGCAGCCGCTGATCCCGGCAGCGCCGATGATCGCCGGCACCCGCAGGTAACTGGCGGATGCCGGCCCCGGGCCGATGCACACCGATTCGTCCGCCTCGCGAACGTGCAGCGACTCGCTATCGGCTTCGGAGTAGACCGCTACGCAGGGGATCTTCAGTTCGCGGCAGGCGCGGATCACCCTGAGGGCGACTTCGCCGCGGTTGGCTATCAGAATCTTGGAGAGCATGGGCGGAACGGGAGATGCGGCGAAGCGGCCGGGCTATCCCTCGACCTCCGCATCCTCGAACAGGTTCGCCGCAAGCGGCTCGATGTAGAACATCGGCGTACCGTATTCCACCGGCCGCGCATCCTCCACCAGCACGCTGCGGACGGTGCCATCCACCTCGGACGTGACCTCGTTCATCAGCTTCATCGCTTCCAGGATGCAGAGCGTCTGCCCCACCGCGACCTCGTCGCCTTCCTCCACGAACGGGTCGCTGGTGGGCGAGGCAGCGCGGTAGAATGTGCCGACCATCGGTGATTTGACTACAAAATAGCTATCTGGTACTGCCGGCTTGGCTGCCATGGCCGGCGCCGCCACAGCCTCCCCGGGCGCCGCCTCCCCGCCTTTGCGTACGGTGATGCGGGTGTCGCCCTCCTCGATGGTAACTTCGGCAATGGAGGACTCCTCCACCGCCGCGATCAACTCCCTGATGTGATTTATATCCATGGCTGCTCCACCTGTCTGATCCGCTTCCTGCTCCTGTGTCAGGAAGACATCGTCTTCGACGCCATGCCGCCGCCGCTCCAGAAAGACGCGCGCGGTCGCAGGAAAGAGCGCGTACGTGAGCACGTCCTCTTCGTTGCGGGCCAGATCCCCGATCTCTTCAGCGAACCTGTCAAGCGTCTCGTCTATCAGCTCCGCCGGCCGGCAGGTGATCGGCTGCTCGTCTCCCAGCACCTTGTGCATCACCTCAGCGTTAACCGGACCGGGAGCCTGGCCGTATTTTCCCCTCAGATACGATTTCATCTCATCGGGCACGACCTGCCAGCGCTTGCCGGAAAGGACGTTGAGCACCGCCTGTGTACCCACGATCTGGCTCATCGGCGTCACCAGAGGCGGATAACCGACCTCCGCCCGCACCAGGGGGATCTCCTTGAGCACTTCCGGCAGCCGGTCAAGCGCGTTCTGCTCCTCCAGCTGACTCTCGAGGTTGGATATCATCCCCCCGGGAACCTGGTGGGAGTATACCTGCATGTGCGTGATCGAAGTAACTCCGCGCGAAAAACCGCCCCTCTGACGCACCCCTTCGAAATATTTGGCGATCTCAAACAGCCGGTCCAGCTCCAGCTCGGTGTCGTAGGGGGTGCCGGTGAGCGCGGTCACCACCATCTCGGTGGCCGGGTTGGAGGCGCCGAAAGCCAGCGGCACGGTGGCGGTGTCGATGATGTCGGCGCCGGCCTCGATCGCCTTCAGGTAGGTCATGGGCGCCAGGCCGCCGATGTAGTGGCAGTGCACCTCCACCGTGAGATCGATCTCTTCCTTCAGCCGCCGGACCAGCTGCTCGCAGTGGAAAGGCGAGAGCAGCGCCGCCATGTCCTTGATGCAGATCGAGTCGGCGCCCATCTCGGCGAACCGGTGCGCCGTCTCCAGATAATGGTCCAGCGTGTGCACCGGACTGATGGTGTAGGAGACTGCCGCCTGGAAGTGCTTGCCGGCCTCCTTGATCGCCTCGGCCGCGACCTCGATGTTGCGGGTGTCATTGAGGGCGTCGAAAACGCGGAAGATATCCACGCCGTTCTCGGCCGCGTGCAGCACGAACTTGCGCACGATCTCGTCGCCATAATGGCGGTAGCCGACCAGATTCTGCCCCCGCAGCAGCATCTGCAGCGGCGTCTTGGGGCAGTGCTGCTTGATCGTCCGCAGGCGCTCCCAGGGGTTCTCGTTCAGGAAGCGCAGGCAGCTGTCGAATGTGGCGCCTCCCCATGCCTCCAGGGAATAGAAGCCGATCTCGTCCATGCGCCCCAGGATCGGCAGCATATCGCCGGTGCGCATGCGCGTCGCCCACAGCGACTGATGCCCATCCCTGAGCGTGGTGTCGGTGATGAGGACGCGGCGTGCCTTGACCATCGCCCTAGCCGCTTACCCTTTCCACGTACTCGCCGGTGCGGGTGTCCACTTTGACCACGTCGCCTACCTTGAGGAACAACGGCACGTTGACCACCGCGCCTGTCTCCAGCGTGGCGGGCTTGGAGCCGCCGCTGACGGTATCTCCCTTGACGCCCGGCTGTGTATCGGCGATCGCCAGCTCAACGAAGGTCGGCGGCAGCAGCTCGGCGGGGTTGCCATCGACTACCAGCAGCTCCACGTCCATGTTCTCCTTGACGAATTTGAGGCTGTCGCCGACCAGCGTCACCGGCAGCGACGTCTGCTCGTAGGTGTCATTGTCCATCAGCACCACTTCGTCCGGGGTCGAATAAAGATACAGCATCTTCTTGCTCTCGGTGCGCACGCGCCGGAATTTCTCACCTGCGCGGAATGTACGGTCCAGCACCGCGCCAGTGCTAATGTTCTTGATCCTGGTGCGCACGAAAGCGCCGCCCTTGCCGGGCTTGACGTGCTGGAACTCGACGATCGTAAAGGCCTGACCGTCGACCTCGATGCTCATGCCGTTTTTAAAGTCGTTTGTAGAAACCAAATTTCCTCCGAGATGTAAACGTTAAAACAGGGGGGACGGAGAAGATTTTACACTAAAACCGCTAATCAGGGGAAGATGCAGGCAGCCCGCGCCGGATCGCGCACAATTTTCTCAGCGCAGGAAGATCAGCTCCCGGGGCGCAGTCGTCAGCGGAACGGACCGGCGGGCGCCGATGAGCACCGTATCCTCGATGCGGACGCCGCCCCGGCCTTCGAGATAGACGCCAGGCTCCACGGTCACGGTCATTCCCGCCGCCAGCGCGTCCCGCGAACGCGATGCCAGCACCGGTCCCTCGTGCGCCTCCAGGCCGATACCGTGTCCCAGCGCATGACCGAACTGCGGACCATAGCCAGCGGCGGCGATATGCCCGCGCGCGAGCGCATCCACTTCGGCGCAGGCAGTTCCGGGGCGGGCGGCCGCCGTGGCCAGCGCCTGCGCTTCCTGTACCACCCGGTAGACCTCTTCCAGCTTCGGCGGCAGCGGGCCGGTGGCGAAGGTGCGCGTGATGTCGGAGCAGTAACCTCCCACCGAGGCGCCCATATCGACCACCACCAGCTCGCCTGGGCGGATAATCCTTTCCGTGGGAACAGCGTGCGGCATCGCCGAGCGCGCTCCGGAGGCGACGATGATGGGGAACGGCAGCGGCCCGGAGCCGGCCTCGCGCATCGACCGCTCCAGCATCCAGGCGACCTGCAGCTCGCTGCTGCCAGTCACGCGCCGGCGGCGCAGCCGCGCAAGGGCCGCGTCGGCGATGCCGCAGGCCCGCCGTACGGCGGCCAGTTCACCGCGGTCCTTCACCTGGCGCAGTCGCTCCACGGCGCCGCCGCAGTCTTTCAGCTTCACACCCCTGAGCGCCTTTTTCAGCGCCCCGAACTGCGCCTGGCGCAGATGCCGCCCTTCGTAGCCGAGCGTTCCCAGCTTCAGCCTGCGGGAGCCCGCGTAGGCCGCCGCTCCCTCCAGGGCGGCTCCGCCGGTCACGACCAGGCGATAGCCCCTCACCTGCCGGGCTGCCTGGAGACGGTAACGAAAGTCAGTGAAGAAGAGTCTCTGCCTGGCGGTAATGAGCACGCACCCGGACGAGCCGGTAAAGCCGGTCAGGTACCGGACGTTGGCCAGATGGGACACCAGCAGTGAATCGCATGGCAGCTCATTGAGCAGGTTGTGGCCACGTGCTAGCGCTGCGCGTTTGCGGTGCGTTCCGCCAGCCACTCAAGCGCCTCCAGATAGCCGTCCAGTCCCTTGCCCGCGATCGTCAGGCTGCACACATCGCTGATCACGGAGTGCCGGCGCCATTCCTCGCGGCGGTGGGTATCGGATAGATGCACTTCCACCACCGGCGCCGCCACCAGCTCGAGGGCGTCATGGATCGCGTAGCTGTAGTGCGTCCACGCGCCCGGATTGATGATCATTGCGTCCAGGATACCGCAGAGTTCATGGATCTTTTCCACCAGCTCGCCCTCGTGATTGGTCTGGAAGCAGAGGCAGTCGGAAAAACCTGCCTCCGCCGCCCGCACGCGCACGGCACTTTCCAGCTCTTCCAGGGTCAGCGTGCCGTAATGCTCCGGATCGCGGCGGCCGAGCATGTTCAGGTTGCAGCCATGTAGCAGCGCCAGTCTCATCGCCGACACTATCCTCCCGCCACCAGACGCTCAACCTCCCGGCGAAGAGCGCCCGCATCGACATCACAGTTGATCACCGGCTCACCCAGGCGCTTGAGCAGCACCATGTTGGCGGACAGGTCATCGGCCTTCTTGTCGCTGGCCATCGCCGCCAGCACCTCGCCGGGATCGATACCCTCGATCCTTACCGGCAGACCCAGCAATTCCAGCAGCGACAGCAGGCGGTCGCCGTATTCCTCGGGCAGCCCGAACTCCTGCTGCGAAAGCCTGACAGCGGCCAGCAGCCCCAGCGCCACCGCCTGTCCATGCGAATAGCGTTGGTAACCACCCGCCACCTCGATGCCGTGGCCGACCGAATGACCCAGATTTAGCACCGCACGCCGGCCATAATCGCGTTCATCCTCCGATACGATCCTGAGCTTGTATTCTATGCAGCGGCGCACGACCGGCTCGACATATGCCGTGTTAAGCGCCAGGAATTCCTGGTTGCCGATCTCGAAATTGTCGAAGAATGCGTCCCCCGTGAGCAGGCAGTATTTGACCACCTCCGCCAGGCCCTCGACCAGCTGATCCCGCGGGAGCGTTTTTAACAGCGCCGGATCTGCCAGCACCATGTCCGGCTGGTAAAAAGAACCGACGTAATTTTTTGCTTCCGGGATGTTGACCCCGGTCTTGCCGCCGATGCTGCTGTCCACCTGCGAAAGCAGGCTGGTGGGCACCTGCATCAGCCCGATGCCGCGCATGTAGGTGCTGGCGACGAAGCCGGCCAGGTCGCCGACGACGCCTCCGCCCAGGGCGCAGACGGCGTCCCGCCGGCGCGTCTTCAGCACGAACAGCCGCGAGTACAGTCCGGTGACCATCTCGAGGCTCTTGGCGCCCTCGCCCGGGTCGACGACGATCGTGCTGGTCTCCAACCCGGCAGCGGCGAATGAGGCTTCGGCCGCCGCCAGATGGAAGCCGGCCACGTTGGCGTCGGTGATGATGACGACCTTGCCCCGCTTCCCCAGCGAACTCCACAGCCGGCCGGCGTCGGCCAGACCGCCTCTGCTGAGAAATACCGGATATTCCTTGCTCCTGGTGTTGGCAAGCAGCTGGATCATGCTATGCCAGCCACACCCAGGCGCCGCAGGACCATGACGATCTCGTCGGCAACGGTTTTGACATCATTTTCTTTTGTATCAACGACATACCGGGCCAGCTCCAGATAAAGCTTCTCCCGCTGGGCATACAACCGCCGAAATTCATCCGCGTCGCGCGCCAGCGGCCGCGAAGAGCGGCGCGCGCGCGCGTAGGCGCGGTTCACGTCCTCGTCCAGGAGGAATACCAGAGGTTCGCACCGCAGGCGCTCCGCGACCGCAGGGATGGTGACGGCGCCGCCGCCGAGCGATACCACCGTGCCTTCCGATGAAACATCCGCTTCGTCAAGCAGCCCGAGGACAACACCCTCCTCCGCCCGCCGGAACGCGGCTTCGCCTTCCTGCTTGAAGATCTCGGCGATGGAAGCGCCTGCCTGCTCTTCGACCATCGGGTCGGCGTCAAAAAAATCCCATCCCAGACCGCGCGCCAGATAGTTGCCTACGGCGGTCTTGCCGCTCCCCATGAAGCCGATCAGAATCAGGGTTGGGGCCAACTATCCCTCAGCCTCCTCAGATAGGCCAGATATGACCCTTTCATGTCTTCGATGGAATCTCCACCCAGCTTCTCCATCATGGCACGGGCCAGCTCGATGGCCACCATCGCCTCACCGACCACCGCCGCCGCCGGCACGGCGCAGACATCACTGCGCTCCTTCAGCGCCGGCGCCGTCCTGCCGCTGGCGATGTCAACGGACTTCAGCGGCCGGGTCAGTGTGGGGATGGGCTTCATCGCGGCGCGGACGATCAGTGGCGCGCCGGTGGTGATGCCCCCCTCCAGGCCGCCGGCATGGTTGGTGCGGCGATAGTAACCCTTCCCGGGCCGGAAAAAGATCTCATCATGCACCCTGGAACCGGGCCTGGCCGCGGCGGCAAAACCATCGCCCACCTCGACGCCCTTGATCGCCGGGATGCTCATCAGCGCTCCGCCCAGCCGGCCGCCGAGCCGCTCCGGCCCCGAAGCATACGAGCCCAGACCGGGCACGAGCCCGAATACCGCCACCTCGAAGACGCCGCCCAGCGACTCGCCCTGCTTGCGCGCGGCGGCGATCACGTCAGTCATCGCCTTTTCCCTGTCAGCGGCAAGCGTGCGTACCGGCGAGCCGTCCACTTTGCGGAAATCTTCCGGAACCAGCGATCGCCCGCGGCGGACGGCAACCTTGCCGATGCGTGTCACATGACTGAAAATCAGGACACCAAACTCATCCAGCAGCCGTCTGGCGATTGCTCCCACCGCCACACGTGTCGCTGTTTCCCGGGCGCTGGCGCGCTCCAGCACGCTGCGGATATCGCCCAGACCGAATTTCTCCGTACCGCAAAGGTCGGCATGCCCCGGCCGCGGCACCGTCAGCGGCTCTGCCCGTTTCCCCGCAGAGGCGGCGCCGGCACGCATCACTGTTTTCCAGTTCTTCCAGTCGGCATTGAGGATGCGCAGCCCGATCGGCGTCCCCAGGGTCTGTCCGTAGCGGACTCCGCTGGTAATCGTCGCCCTGTCGGTCTCGATGCGCATGCGGCCGCCGCGGCCGTAGCCGAGCTGGCGCCGCGCCAGGTCCCCATCGATATCGGCGGTCCCGAGCGCCAAACCGGCGGGGACGCCCTCGACGATCGCCATCAGCTCGGGGCCGTGCGATTCTCCGGATGTCGTATAGCGAAGATTCATGTCAATCACGCCAGCGCTGTAACTTGCTAAAAATAATGCAGATGATGATTATCGCGCAAGCCGGACCCCGTCATGCCCGGACAAATCAGGCACCCGGCGCGGCCCCTGGCGACGGACGCGGCTGCGTTACTTGCCCAGCACCGTGCCGGTGGAGCCGGTGGAGCCCGTGGAGCCGGTCGAGCCCGTACCCGTCGGGACGCCGGTTGAACCGGTGCCCGCCGATCCCGTGCCCGTGGAAGCAGCCCCGGTCGATCCAGTGCCGGTGGAACCGGTGGCGCCAGCGCCCGCGCCGCCTGCGGAGCCTGGAACCGTACTGCCGGTGGAAGGGGATCCGGGCGATGTCGATGATCCAGTCGGCAGTGACGCCGAGCCCGGAGTCGTACTGGGGCCCGCCTGCATCTGCTGGACCCATGGATCCTTGCGGGTAAATACGTTAGCCCACATCGTCGAAGCCGTGCTGGAGTCGAGTGAGGAAGACGTCGACAGCGGCGGAGGCGCCGTGGGACGTGAGCCCGGAGTCCTCCCGGCAGGAAGAGAAGTGCTGGGCCGCGTGCCCGCCTGCGTCCCGGTGCCTGGCGACTGTTGCGGCGACGGTGACTGACTGCCGCACGATAGCGCCAGCGTCACGGAAACAACCAGCAGAACAACCGCCGCCACGCCGGCCACCAGGGGCGCGTGCTTGAAATTATCAATTCTTCCCAAAATCTCGTCTAGCATTTTCTTACCTTACCCATTCACGGAGCGAACGAGCCGCCCACATTCCTGCCGGCGCTACCAGTCTGGGCCGGCCTACCTGCCACCGGACGCCCCGGCGCCGCTGGCGCTGCCCGGCGTTGTTGCCGCGCCGGCGCTGCCACTACTGCCTGGCGCAGCGGCGCCCGGCCTGGCCGTTGTCGGCGGAGTGGTCATGAAAACGTTGATGTCCATCGACAGCATGATATGTCCCGGTGTCACCTGTCCAGTCGACGAAACCGAAGGAAACTTGAAGCCGGAAACATCCGGCTGGCCGATCTTAATCGTCATGACGTTGATCAGACGGCCGCTGACGTTGACATCGCTGCCTTCCATCCTGGCATAATTCTCCACCCTGTACAGGAAATCGTTGACGTCGAAGAAGCCGCCTTCAATCTTCAGCGTCAGCGGGATAATCGTTGCGCCTGGGGTGCCGGCCACCGGAGCGCCCGGCTTGATATCCATGAAGCTGACGCCGGCGTCGGTGGCGGTTTGCTGCAGCTCGATCATCAGCGACGGCAGCTGGCTGTCGGTCGGAATCAGCTTGTCCAGCTTGATCAGGTCGCCCTCGGTCTGCTGGGCGGCCTTCCGCTGCTGATCGATTGTGGCCAGCTTCTTCTTGTTGTCCTGCAGCTTGGCGTTTTCGCTGGAGATGTTGCTCTGCAGAGTCGCGTTTTCATCGCGTTTCGGGCTGATGAGCAGGAAGTACCACGCCACGAGCAATACCACAACGACAAGGCCGATGAGAATGCCTATGTCGCGCTTTTTCATGGCGCTATCCCTCCGCCCGGCGAGGTTGGCGTGGTGATCGCCGGGCCGGCGGCGCCGCCAGGGTTAGCACTGGTGGTCGGCGTAGCGCCCGGTGTCGACGTGGTGCCGGCAGCCGGCGTGCTCGGCAGCGGCGTCACAGTCGCCGGCCCCGGCGCTGCCGAGGCCTGTCCGTTCTGCTTGAGAAAGGCGCCGATGCGAAAATGGATCGCCAGCGAAGCACCCAGTTTTTCCGTGTCGGCGCTGATCAGGGTGACGTTCTGCAGCGACGGCAGCAACCCCAGCCTGATCAGGAATGTCGCCACGGAAGGCATCGCCGCATTGTCGGTATAACCCTCGATGGTGATGTCCGGCGCTGACGGAGTGCTCCCGGCGGCTGCTTTGGGGGCTGTGCCGCCGGCGGTCACCGGCGTGCCGCTGACCGAGGCATTCAGCGATGTCAGCCAGATATCCGAAGGGATGACGAACGAGATGTCATCCAGGATCCGCGACCAGCGGACCCGCTGATCGTACACTGTCTTGACGCTGTTGAGCTTGGCCTGCTTCTGGTTCTGGATATCCTGATACTGCTGCAGCTCCTGCATCTGTTTGCCCAGGCTGGCGTTGGTTTTCTGCAGATTGGCATATTCCTGCCGTGAATTGTCAACCTGGCTGCTGTAATAGTAATAAGTCCCGCCCAGGGCGGCCAGCACCAGCACCGCTCCCGCGACCGGGAAGATGAATATCTGGCGCCGGAACTCACGCGCCTGCTCTTCTTGGGGGACCAGATTGACTCTAGGCATTTATTCCTCGTCCTCCAGCGACAGGCCGATGGAGATCGCGAGCCGCGGCGCCAACGCACGGAGATCCTCGTCACTCAGACCCGATTTGTTTAAAGTCACCCTCGTCAGTGGATTGCCCATCTCCACGGTAAAGGGGAACACCTGCGACAGCTGCGCGTCCAGATTCGGCAGCATGGCGCCGCCGCCGCTCAACAGCAATTTTCCGATCGGGATCGACTTCTCCTGCGACATATAATAATCGAGAGACCGGCGGATCTCGTCAGCCAGAGCCTCTGTCGTGATCTCCAGGGCGCGCTGCACGTTTTCCTCCCGGGTCCGCTCTTCAGGACCGCCGGGTTCGATCGTGGGCGGGAAAAGATCGGGCTCGTTCCGCTGTGGCGACGGCGGCTCACCGCCGCCCGCAGAAAGTCCGCTGGCGCCGAACGGCGACCCGCCGCCGGCGCCGCTTTCCGGCGGTCCGCCAGGCCCGGCCGGTTCACCCTCGCCCGGCATGTTCTCTCCCGAGAAAGGTGGAATGATCTGCGTGTCGGCCTCCGGCGCGCCCTCTGCGGCCGCAAGGTTCTCCCCGGAGCCCGCGCCTCTTCCCGGCGCCGGCAGCCCGATCTGCACCTTCATCACTTCAGCATCAGCGAAGTTGATATTCAGCTGTTCCTGGACGGCCTTGGTAAAGTCGTCGCCACCAAAAGAGATAATGCGTGTAAACTGCGGCTCGCCGGCAACATCGACCACGAGATTGGTTACATCCGAAGCAATGTTGGCAACCGCGACCGCGGACCCGGCGGGAGAGCCTTCATCGAGGAAGCTCCGCGTCACCATCGACCTGAGCAGCGCGAACGCCTGCAGATCGACGCTGGCAACCTGCAGCCGCGCCTTTTTGATGGCGTTGATAAAATCCATCACCATGTTTTTCTGCGCCGCTACGACCAGGACTTTCTGCTTCTGCACGCCATCCTCATCGGTAAAGCTGCCGAGAATGTGGTAATCGAATACGGCTTCATCGATCGGGATGGGGATGTAATCCTGCGCCTGGAACTCGATGGCAGAGCGCAGCTCCTTTCCGTCAAGCATGGGAAAGTCCAGCGACCGCACCACGATCTTCTGGTTCGCCAGCCCAAGGGAAACCTTCCTCCCTTTGATCTTGTAAGTCTTCCAGAACTCGCGGATGGCGAACGCCAGCCCTTCGACGTCGCGCACCTCGCCCTCCTGGATGAGCCCTTCAGGCAGCGAGTCCAGCGCCACCTGCAGTATCATCGAACCGGAAGTCTGATGACGCAGCCGCACCGCCGTGACCGAAGAACGGCCGAGGTCGAGACCGACAGGACTTGTCCGGGAACCGAACCCGGCTCCGCCCTTTTTGGGATGCGCGGCCTTCTGCTTCGGGGGGGTTGGTTCTTTGGCTGCGGGTTCTTTCGTCTTTCTGGTAAACAGCGGTTTCCTCTCACGCCTGGGCTTGGCGGGTGGAACGGTATACGCTGCCGGCGCCCCTGCGGGCGCGGGCGGCCCGCTTGATGCCTTCTTTTTGGCGCCAAAAAGCGGCTTGCGCGGTTTCTTCTCACGCGGCGGTTTCTTCTCACGCGGCGGTTTTGCTTCACGCGGCATCTTCTGCCGCTGTTTTTTCTCCTGCGGCGGCTTGTCCTGCGCCGGCCGGGCGCCCTGTGCCGGAGCCGAGCCCTGAGGCTCCTTCGCCACACGCGGCCCCTTCCGGCCGAAAAGGCTCTTCTTCTCAGGCGGCGGCGTTGCCGTTGACGGGTTCTCGCTGCCTTCCTTTGCCTCGGCGGACGCCTGGTCTGCGGTCGGCGGCGGTGGCACAAGCCGTTCAGGCTTGGCCTGCTTCGGCCGCTTTTCTCCCGGGAAAGGAGCCGATTTCAGCCGCTTCCCCTTCTTCCCCGATTTTTTATGCGTGGGCATGGAGATGCCCTTGCCGCCGAAAAGTTTTTTTCGGGGCTTGGGAGGAAGCGGCGGCCGGACGTCACCACGCCCGGCGCCCGCATCGAGCGGTCCGCCAGGCGTTGCGTCTTTGCCTGATTTCTTCTTGAAGAAGCTTGCCATATTCAGTTCATCGCGCGGCCAGCCGCACGCAAAGCCAGCCCCGTAAGGAGCTGTGGATTAGTTTCGAGATTGGCATGACATATCCTTTTAACCTGGCTTCGAACGCCTGCGCCGTCTTCTTGCGCTGGGTCTTCTTGCGCTGGGGATCGCCGCTGACGGCCGGAACGGAAAAACCTGGAAAATCGTTCCCCTTAACGGCAACAGCCGCCAAATACTTGAGCTCAGACTTGAGCTCGGATCCAAGCCTAGACCTGGTCATGCAACAGCCTCCCGAGCGATTCAGCGGGATCGCTGCTGCGCATGAGCGACTCGCCAACCAGCACCGCCGCAACCCCGGCGGCGGCCAGACGCTTGACGTCCGCGGCATCCCTGATGCCGCTTTCGCTGACCACGGGCATCCCACTGGGGACAAACTCTATCAGATTTATGGTCGTATCCAAATCAACACTGAAAGTTTTCAGATCGCGGTTGTTGATGCCGATGAGGGCTACGCCGGCGTCGAGCGCGATGTCAAGCTCGGCGCGGTTATGAACTTCCACCAGGCATTCCAGCCCCGCCAGCGACGCCACGCTGAAGAGCTCGTTCAGCTCACGAAGACCAAGGGCGGCCACGATCAGAAGGATGGCGTCCGCGCCGGCAGCGGCGGCCTCCCAGACCTGGTAGGGGTCGATGATGAAATCCTTCCTCAAAACGGGCAGGCCGCAAGCTGCCCGCACCGCCACCAGGTCGGCAAGGCTGCCCTTGAAATGACGCTCCTCGGTAAGGACCGAGACCGCAGCGGCGCCGGCGCCCTCATAGGCGGCCGCCGTGGCGGCCACATCCACATCGGGATGGATGTCGCCCCGTGAAGGCGAGGCGCGTTTGATCTCGGCGATGACCGAGGTGCCAGGTTCGCGGACCGCGCCGATCAGCGAACGGCCATGCCGCGGTGCCGGGCGGACGCTGTCGCGCAGCGCATCGAGGGGCCGTTCCAGTTTTCTCTTCGAGAGATCCTGCCTGGTAGTATTCAAAATCCTGCTTAGGAATTCGGGCAAGAAACTTCCTTAGGGGGATGAGCTGGTGCGTGAGGCCTGGATGTAAGTATCGAGCTTGTTGCGGGCAGAGCCATTGTCAATACTATCGGCCGCCAACCGGACTCCTTCACTGATATTTTCAGCGGCCCCGGCGGCGTAAAGCGCCGCGCCCGCATTCAGCAGTACGATATCGCGCCGGACACCGGTCTCCCCGTCGAGGATGCTGGTCAGGATGCGGGCATTGTCTTCAGCGCTGCCGCCCCGGAGCATATCGCTCCCGGTGGCGGGCTCGAGTCCGAAATCGCGGGGCTCGATCGTGAATTTTTTGACGCCCGCGGGGCTGACCTCGGCAACATCGGTAGGCCCGGTGATGGTGATCTCGTCCAGGCCGTCGCTGCCGTGCACCACCAGTCCGTGACTGCAGCCCAGGCGCATGAGCGCCTCGGCGATCACATCGACGTAGCGGACGTCGGAGACTCCGATCAGTTGAAAAGCGGCGCCTGCCGGATTGGTCAGCGGCCCGAGAAAGTTGAAGATGGTGCGCACTCCCAGTTCGCGGCGTACCGGTATCACATGCTTCATCGCCTGATGGTGCAGTGGCGCGTACATGAAGCCGATGCCGGTCTCGCCGATCAGCCGGCCGACGTCAGCGGGCGATATCTCCAGATCGGCCCCCAGCGCTTCCAGCACGTCGGCGCTGCCGCACTGGCTGGTGGCGCTGCGGTTGCCGTGCTTGGCCACGCTGGCATCGGCGCCGGCCACCACGAACGCGGCGGTGGTGGAGATGTTGAAGGTGTGCGACTTGTCGCCGCCGGTGCCGCAGGTGTCGATCACATCCTGGCTGCCGGCGTCGACCTTGAGCGAGAAGCGCCGCATCGTTTTAGCCAGGCCGACGATCTCCTGCACCTTCTCCCCCTTGGTGCGCAGGGCAACGAGAAAGCCGGCCGTCTGCACCTCGCTGGAGTTGCCGGACATGATCTGCTCCAGCACCGACGCGGCCTCGGCCTCGGTAAGGTCGATGCCCTCCGCGAGGCGGTCGATGGCGTATGTCAGAATCTCGTTTGGCATGGCGTCTTTCTGCAGCTGCTAGCCTTCCTCTCCGATCTGCATATCGAGGAAATTCCTGAGGATCTCCCGGCCGGGCGCGGTCAGAATGCTCTCCGGATGAAACTGCACACCTTCCAGCGCCGCCAGCCGCCGGTGGCGGCAGCCCATGACGACATTATCTTCGGTCCAGGCGGTCACTTCCAGTTCATCGGGAACCGGGGTGGCCAGCACCAGCGAGTGGTACCGCGTCGCCGTGAACGGGCTCTCGATGCCGGCGAATATCGTCTTGCCATCATGAAAGATCCCTGATGTCTTGCCGTGCACCGGCGCCTCGCCCCGGACGATGCTACCGCCGAAGACCTGGCCGATGGACTGGTGCCCCAGGCAGACGCCCAGCAGCGGGATCCGCCCGCCGAACTCCCGCACTACCGCCATCGAGACGCCGGCCTCGTTGGGCGTACACGGTCCCGGCGAGATAACGATGTGATCCGGAGCGCGTCCGGCGACGCCGGCCACGTCGATGCGATCGTTGCGAAACACCTCTACCTGGGCGCCGATCTCGCCCAGGAACTGCACCAGGTTATACGTAAAAGAATCGTAGTTGTCAATCACCAGGACGCGGCTCGCCCGCGCATTCCCCGGCTCCGGTTTCCTGGCAGCCGCCGTCATTCCCACTCCACCTGTTCCTGCGCCAGTTCGATGGCGGCAAACAGCGCCCGCGCCTTGTTGGCGGATTCCTCATATTCACGGGCCGGCACGGAATCAGCGACGACGCCGCCGCCAGCCTGCACGTAAGCGTTGCCGTCCTTGAGGACGATAGTGCGGATGCAGATGCAGGTGTCGAGCTCGCCGTTGAAGCTGAGATAACCGATAGCGCCGGCATACGAGCCGCGTTTGACCGGCTCCAGCTCGTCGATGATCTGCATGGCGCGGATCTTGGGAGCACCGGAAACGGTGCCGGCGGGAAAGGCCGATTTCAGCGCGTCGGTGGCCTTAAGCCCCTCCTTCAGCCTGCCCACCACCACCGAGACGATATGCATCACATGCGAGTAATACTCGATCCGCATCAGGTCGACCACCTCGACCGTGCCGGGCTCGCACACGCGGCCCAGATCGTTGCGGCCCAGGTCCACCAGCATGATGTGCTCCGCCAGCTCCTTCTCGTCCGCCAGCAGGTCGTCGGCCAGGCGGCGGTCCTCCTCCGGCGTGGCTCCCCGCGGGCGCGTGCCGGCGATCGGCCGCGTCTCCACCCAGCCGCGGTTGACCTTGATCAGCGGCTCGGGCGAAGAGCCGACCAGAGCGAAATCAGTGAAATTTATGTAATACATGTATGGCGACGGATTAACCGTGCGCAGGCCGCGGTAGATACCGAACGGCGACACCTGCGTCTCGACCCGGAAGCGCTGCGACGGCACCACCTGGAAGGCGTCGCCCGCCTTGATGTATTCCCTGATCTTCTCCACCGCCGCCTCGAAACCGGCGCGCTCGAAATTGGAATCGGGCTCGGCCACGGCGCCGCGCCGGTGGCTGGCAGCCGGCTTGAGCGGCTGCGACAGCAACCGTTTCAGCTCGCGCACGCGGCCGCAGGCGGCATCGTAGGCCTGCTCCAGGCCGGCGCCATCCTCCACCAGCACGTTGGCCAGCAGCAGGATGGTGTGCTTCAGGTGGTCGAAGATGACGATCGAGTCGGTGACGAGGAAGGCCATGTCCGGCAGCCCGAGCGTGTCCGGGTTCGGCGGCGGCAGCTCCTCGACCCAGCGCACCAGATCGTAGCCGAACAGGCCGACGGCGCCGCCGATAAAGGGCGGCAACTGTTCCAGCTCGGGCGCGCGGTAGCGCGAGAGATATTCCCCGACGAAGCCGAACGGATCGTCGCTGGCCACCTCGGTGAGCGCGTCGCGCTCCTTCACCGTCATCTCGCCGCCGCTGAAACTGATGACCGCCCGTGGATCGCAGCCAAGAAAGGAATAGCGGCCGATGCGTTCGCCCTGCTCCGCGCTTTCCAGCAGGAAGGAGTTCTCCCTTGCGCCCAGCTTCAGGAACGCGGACACCGGCGTCTCCAAATCGGAGATGAAACTGTGGTACACGGGGATAAGGTTGTACTGCTTGCCCAGCGCCCGCACTTCTTCCAGCGAAGGGTGGATATCCAGCCCGGGCCCGGCGGCGGTCCCGGTTACTTCCATCGGCCCAGCAACTCCTGCTCCACCTCGGTGAGAGAAACTCCCTGCCGCGCCAGCAGCACGCCGACGTGGTAAAAGAGATCGGCGGCTTCGTAAATGACCTCATCGCGGTCGCCGCCCTTGGCCGCGACGATCAGCTCCGCGGACTCCTCGCCGACTTTCTTCAGGATGGCGTCGGTGCCCTTCTCGAACAAGCTGGTAGTGTAGGAGCCCGGCGGCATCAGGCGCCGGCGCTCGTCGATCAGATCGTAGAGGCGGGCCAGCGTCTCGTAGACAGCAGGCGTCAGCGGCTCGCCGCCGAAGGAACGGTGGAAACAGGTGTGCTCGCCGGTATGGCAGGCGGGGCCGCGCTGCTCGGCCAGGATCAGCAGCGTATCGATGTCGCAGTCATAGCGGAGCGACCTGACGAACTGGAAGTGGCCGCTGGTCTCGCCCTTGTTCCACAGCTTCTGGCGCGAGCGGCTCCAGAACCAGGTGCGGCCGGTCTGAATCGTCTTCTGGAGGGATTCCTGATTCATGTAGGCCAGCATCAGCACCTCGCCCGTGAACCAGTCCTGCACGATCGCCGGAATCAACCCGCGGTCGTCAAAAGTGAGATCGGTTATGGAGATGGGATCGGACACGGGTTGATTCTACTAAACCCCGTGTTTTTATGGTAGCTGGAGCGGCCCCGCCTCAATCATTCGCAGCCGAAGGAACCTTCACGTAGCCGTCCCTGATCGCCTGCGTCCGGCAGTGCGGACATATCACCACGGCGCTTCCTCCATCCGCGCTACGGAACAGATCGGTCCTTTCCCCGGTGAGGATGGTCCGGCCGCAACGGGCGCAGATATCCTGATAGAGCCGGGGTTTGATCTCGCGACGCTTCCCGGACAGAAGCGGCTTCTGATTGAAAGGATCGTTGTCGGCGTCGTAGTTGGAGATGTTCTTTTTAAAAAGCGTTCCCAGTCCGATCATGGCGCACACCCCGCTTTACATCGGCTAACAAGTCCGCATTTCTTGTTCCCGGAAGCATAGAAATTTAACGTGACCAGGGAAACGGCTCAGAAAAAAGGACGCGCCGTGCGCGTCCCTTCAAAACATTTTCCGGCCGCGGCGGGCCGGGCGCGGCTACTCCTTGTGCTCAGAAAATTCATTCATGATGTCAACCGCGTGGCTGGTGCCCAGCCGGGCGGCGCCGGCGTTGATCATCGTCTCGGCGTCCTCGGAGGTGAGGATGCCCCCTGAGGCCTTCACGCCCAGGTTCTCGGAAAGCTCGTCGCGCAGCAGCTCGACATCAGCCACCGTGGCGCCCTGCGGCCCGTATCCGGTTGACGTCTTGACGAAATCGGCGCCGCCTTCCTCGATCATGCGGCAGGCCAGCTTCTTCAGCTTCTTGTCCAGATAGGCCGTCTCCATGATCACCTTGACAAGCACCAGGCCCTTGCCGACGTTGACGCTCTTCATCCGCACGGCGCGCACCACCGAGGTGATCTCGTCGCGCACCAGCCGGAAGTTGCCGGAGAGCATGGCGCCGATATTGATGACGAACTCCACCTCGTCGGCGCCGGAGCCTACCGCGTTCTCCGCCGCCCGCACCTTGGTGATGGTGGTGTCGCCGCCAAAGGGGAAGGAAACCACCGTGCACACCTTGACGTCGTGGCTCTTAAGCAGCGTCGCCGCCAGCGGCACATAGCACGGGAAAACTACCACGGCCGCAAAATGGAATTTGCGCGCCTGTTCGCACAGGCGTTCGATGTCGGTGCGCGTCGCATCCGCCTTCAGCAGCGTATGATCTATGGTCTTTGCCAGTTCCTCGACTCTCAAGGCCATCCGTAAAGCCTCCGGTATTCAGGTTTTGATTTCATGGGTGGAACATTATATCACAGGGCCCACCGGCGCCACCGCGCGACGCGGCCACATCGCCGCCGCGGTCACAACCCCAGCTCGTCGAGCATACGCTCGTCGTCCCGCCACCTGCGTTTCACCTTCACCTTCAGGTCCAGGAATACGTGACAGCCGAGCAGGGCCTCGATCTCGCCGCGGGCGCGCTCGCCGATCTCCCTGATCATCTTCCCGCCCTTGCCGATAATGATTCCCTTCTGCGAGTCATGCTCAACCAGGATGACCGCCTCCACATCGAACAGGCCGCCCCGCCGGCGCGGCTCCAGGCTCCGCACCTCGACCGCGAGCGCATGCGGCACCTCTTCGCGCGTCAGCCTGACGGCCTGTTCGCGGATGAGCTCCGCCACCAGCCGCTGCTCCGGTTGATCGGTAATGACATCCTCGGGAAAAAACATCGGTCCCGGCGCCATGCGGTCCACCAGCGCCTGCTTCAGCTCCACAAGATTGTCCCCCCGGCTGGCGGAGATGGGAAACAGCTCCGCGCTCGCTCCCAGGGCGGCGGCGGCCTCCAGCTGCGGCAGCACCCGGCTGCCGGCGGCATCGATCTTGTTGAGCGCCGTGATCACGGGAGTGCCGGCGGCGAATGCGGCGCCGGCCACGAAGCTGTCCCCCGCGCCGATCTTTTCCGCCGCATTCAGCACCAGGAGGATGAGATCGACCTCCGCCAGCGTCATGTTGACCGTAGCCTGCATCCGCTCAGTCATGCGGTCGCGCGGTTTCTGAAAGCCGGGCAGGTCCATCAGCACCAGCTGGAAACCGTCGCCGTTGACCACGCCGGCGATGCGGTTGCGTGTCGTCTGCGGCGTGCCGGAGACAATGGCGACCTTCTGCCCCACCAGGGCGTTGACCAGCGTCGACTTGCCCACATTCGGCCTGCCGACCACCGCCACAAAGCCTGAGCGGAAGCCGGCAGCGGGAATCATGGCGCCGGTGGCCGGCGGCTGGCTCAAGCCGGGCCGTCCTTCAGCGCGGCGGCCAGCAGCAGCCGGTCGGCGCCCAGGCCATAGAAGTGCGGCATTTCGTCAACCACCCGAAAACCCCGGGCGCGGTAGAGCGCCAGCGCCGCGGCGTTGCCGGGATCGACTGTGACCAGGAGCCGCCGGAAACTTCCCTGACCGGCCAGCTGGCCGAGGACGCCCTGCAGCAGCGCGCCGCCAAGACCGCGGCCGCGAAAACGCTCACGGACGTAGAGGCCGTCCATGTAAAGATCACCCTCCCGGCGGCAGCGGATCACCTGCGCCGAGGCGACGGTCTCCCCTGCCAGCCTCCCCACAAACAGAAACCCGAAGGCGGCCACCACCGGCAGCTGCCAGCGATCCAGCGCCGCCTCGCCCAGCGACTCCCTGCCGTAACGCTCCAGTTCCTCCAGCTCCGCAGGCTCCAGCCGTTCAAGCAGGCTCACTGCCAGACTGCCTGGCTGCGCCGCGTCGATGGCGGCGCGCCCGAATAAGCGATGTGAGATCCGCATAACTCGCGCCCTGAAAGTCAATACCACAACTGGAACAGGAATGTCGTCACCAGTATCCCCAGAACAGCCCCGGCGAAAGCTTCCGCCACCGTATGGATGCCCGACTCCACGCGGCTCTGCGCCACCAGAAAAGCCATCAAGAACGCGAGCATCGAGAGCAGCAGGCCGTGTTCCAGCTCCAGAGAGGCGGAAACGTAGGTTATGGCGGTCCAGCAGGCAAAGGCGGCGGCGCTGTGGCCCGACGGCATGCCGCCGGAGAACGGCGTGCCGCGGCGCAGAACCGCCTTGCCCAGCACTGTCAGGAGGATGACCAGCACCAGCGCGATCACCGTCAGATGCGCCGGCGACTGCCGCACGTGGTTGAACAGTTTCTCTGACGGCTGTTCCAATTTGTCAAAAAATATCAGGTAGGCGACCACCAGCGCGTTCAGCGCCGAGATCAGCACGGCGCCGGCGGCGACATCCTTGGCGATCTTCGCCGCCGGATCGAAGGAGGTGCCGAAGGTGTCGATTGCCGCCTCAACCGCGGTATTTATCATCTCCGCCACCAGCACGAAGCTGATGGTCACCAGCAGCACCGCCAGCTCCAGCCGCGAAAGATTGAAGAAGAGGCTGGCGATGATGACGGAAAACGCCACCGCGAAATGGATCTTCATGTTGCGCTGCGTCCTGAGCGTGTGGACGATGCCCTCAAAGGCCCAGGTGAAGCTTTTCAGCGTGCTGCGTCTATACATCTGAAGGTTTCCTCCGCAAACAAAGGTCCCTCACCAGTTCGGCCTGGCGCGCCTCCATCTCCCCCTGGTCAACCTCGTGGTCCAGCCCCGCCAGATGGAGCATGCCATGCACCAGCAGCAGGCACAATTCATCGTCCAGGCCGTGGCCGGCGGCGCCTGCCTGACGCTCCGCCACCTGCGGGCAGATGATGATGTCTCCCAGAAGGAGTGGCACATCCGCTGCCGCGGCTGGCGCCGCATTGCCTCCCTTGCCGGCATCCAGGGGAAAGGTCAGGACATCAGTGGGGCCGGAGTGTCCCATGTGGCCGCGGTTGAGTTCTTCCATCTCTGCCGGCCCGACATAAGTCACGCCCAGCTCGCCGCTGGCAAAGCCCAGCCGCGCCAGCAGCGCTTCAGCCAGCCGTTTCTGCTGCTGAAGGTCGATCGGCGCGCCGGAGCGATCCTGCACCAGGACTTCGACGCCGCTCATTGCCCGCCGCCGGCACCATGCGCCGGCCGCTGCGGCTTGCCGGACCTGGCGCCCGTGCGGGCCCTGGCGCTGACGGGCAAAGCGCTGCCCTCGCGCGGGCTCGGGTAGGCGATGCGCGTGGCGCTGAAACCGCGCAGGCTTTTCTCGAACACCTGGCGCACCTTGTCCAGGTCGCCGAATGTCATCTTGCTCTCGCTCAGCTGCCCATCCCGCAGCCGGTGGTCGAAGATGTCCCGGATGACCGTCTTGATGCTTTTCATGGTGGGATTCTTCAGCGAACGCACGGCAGCCTCCACCGAATCAGCCAGCATGATAATGGCCGCCTCGCGCGAAGCCGGTTTCTGCCCGGCATAACGGTAAGTCTCCTCGTCAACCGGCTGCGCCCCGGATGTCTCAATTGCCTTATGGTAAAAATATGCCAGCACAGTCGTGCCGTGATGTTCTTTAATGATGTCAAGGATCTCAGGCGGCAGGCCCTCATCCCGCGCCAGCCTGACGCCGTCGCGCACGTGCGCGGTGATCGCCAGCTTGGACAGGCCCGGCGTCAACCGGTCATGCGGGTTCTTGATATGAAACTGGTTCTCGATGAAATAGTCAGGCCGGTTCAGCTTGCCGATGTCGTGATAATAGGCCCCCACCCGCGCCAGCAGCGGATTGGCGCCGATGGCCTCCGCCGCCGTCTCGGCGATGTTGCCCATGATGATGCTGTGGTTGTAAGTCCCCGGGGCCTTCATCATCAGTTCCTTCAGCAGCGGCCGTGTCGGATCGGCCAGCTCCAGCAGTTTCAGCGGCGTCGGCAGGTTAAATACCATCTCGTAGATGGTGATCAGGCCAAGGGTGGCAATCATCGAGAGAAAGCCGTTGCCCACTCCCCAGGCCAGCGCCGCGCCGGCGCGCGACCAGGAGCTCTGACCGATCTGGCTGGCGCCGATCGCCGTGACCACCACAACCAGCGAGGCGTAGACGCCTGCCTTGAGCAGATCGCGCCGCTGCGTGACGTTGGTTACCAGAAATACGCCGGCTATGCCGCCCAGCAGGGCCGTGACGACAAACTGCGGGTCGGAGCCGCCCACCACGGCCAGGTCGATGCTGGTCAGCACCACCAGAAAAGCTGACAGGCGCGTCTGCAGCATCAGCGTCCCCAGCATCCCCAGCGCCGCCAGCGGCACAATCAGGGGTGACAGCGGCGCCTCTACCGAAACCCGCGCTATCCCCGTGAACAGCACCAGCAGCGAAGCGACGATGAACATCAGCGAGCGCGAGCCGCGTACGCGCTGCTCGAAACGGTTGATGTAAAGCGCCAGGATCAGCACCTCGATCAGCGCCAGCAGGCCGATGCCGGCGAGGGTGCCGAATCTGCCGCCCTGCTGGGCCAGCCCCAGAGCCTGCAACTCGCCGGCGATGTCCTGCGTCACCACCTGCCCCGGCGTGACGATCGTCTCCCCGTTCTGCACGGTGACCTCGGCAGGCTGGACCGCCGCCGCGGCCCTGTCCTTGGCCGCCTGGGTCTTTTCCGGACTGAGAACGTTGTTCGGTTTCAAATAAGCGCCGCCGACCTCCGCCGCCGCCGCAAGCTCCGGCGCCGAGAGTGGTCGCGTGCCGAGCACGGATTTGAGCCGGTCCTTGTCATTGGCCAGCGAATCCTGGGTGACGTTGCCTTCCAGGATCAGCTCCTCGCTGCTCAGCACCGCGCTTTTTACCGCGGCCAGGCGGTCAGGCGGCAGCGACGCCAGCGCCGTCAATGAAGCCTGGCTGATCTGTGGCAGCCCCGGCAGCGCCTGGATCCCCTTGACCGCCTGCGCCGGGTCGTATGGGGTCCCCGCCGCCTGGGCCGCCGCGCGCTCGCTGGTGACGATGCGCGAGACGTTGTCGAAAAAATCGCCTACGTCATGCGTGACGCCGCGCAGCACCGTAGCATCGAAGGTATAAACGTTGGGGACCGCAGCCGCCGCCTGCTGGCGCTGCCGGTCGGTCTCGGCCTTGTTCTCGAAGGTGAGCGTCCGCGGCGCGCTGATGTAATCCTGCGCGACATCGCCCGCTTTCAGGTCGTACCGGCCCGGCAGATAGGCGCTGCCCATCAGCACCCACAAGAGGATGAAGGTGATGCCGGCCAGGGCAATACCGTAGACCTTCAGGTCGATGGCGTTGAAGATGCGGCGCACCGCAAGGATGGCGCGTCCGAGGCGAGTTGGAGGGTTCATGAATTAGCCGCCGTTCCGCTAGCGCTGCATTCCCGAATAGTTCTTGTAAGCCGCCACGATCTTCTGCACCAGTTTATGGCGCACGACATCCTTGCTTTCGAAGTTGATGAAAGCGATATCGGCGACTTCCCCGAGGATGTCAACCACCGTAGCCAGACCGGAGAAACGGATGTCCGGCAGGTCAACCTGGGTAATGTCGCCGGTGACGACCATCCTGGAGGCAAACCCGAGACGGGTGAGGAACATCTTCATCTGCTCGGGACTGGTATTCTGCGCCTCGTCCAGGATGATGAAGGAATCGTTGAGCGTGCGCCCGCGCATGAACGCCAGCGGCGCCACCTCGATCGCGCCCTTCTCCATCAGCGAAGTGAGCCGGTCCGGTTCGATCATGTCGTAGAGCGCATCGAACAGCGGCCGCAGATAGGGATCGACCTTCTCCAGCATCGTCCCGGGCAGAAAGCCGATCTTCTCGCCCGCCTCCACCGCCGGCCGCGTCAGGATGATGCGGTTCACCTTCTTGCTGAGCAGCTCGCTTACCGCCATCGCCAGCGCCAGATAGGTCTTGCCGGTACCCGCCGGGCCGATGCCGAAGGTGATGCTGTGGCCCCGGATCGAGTCGATATATTTTTTCTGATTGATCGTCTTGGGTACGATGCGGCGGCCGCGGTGCTCCCAGACAACCTCGCTGTAGATCTCCGACGGCCGGCCCGCGCCGCCGTCCTCGGCCATCATCGAGCCGACCGAAGCCACGGTCTCGCCGTTGATCTCGTGCCCGGCCGCGATCAGCTCCACCAGCTCTTCGATCACGGCGCGGCCGCGCTCCACCCCGGCGTCATCGCCCTGCAGCGTGATGACGTTGCCACGGATGCCGATATCGCAAGGCAGCCGGTCTTCCAGCTGCTTCAGGGTGGCGTCGTGTTCGCCCGCCAGCTCGGCGACGATAGTGTTTTCGTATTCCAGTGTTGTTCTCATCCAAGACGATCTCTTAAGCGCCGGCCGACCAAACGCCGGCTGACTATTGCAACCGCTCCCGCACCATGCCGCTGACAGTTTTTCCGTCAGCGCGTCCGCCCGCCCTGGCCATTACGGCCGACATCACCCTGCCCGTGTCCTTCGGACCGGCGGCGCCGGTCTCGGTGATGGCCGTATCGACCAGTGCCCGCAGCTCTTCTTCGCCCATCTCCAGCGGCAGATAAGTCTCGATCAGCCCGGCCTCGGCTTCCTCCTTGAGGGCCCGGTCCTCGCGGCCACCCGCGCGGAAAGCCTCGGCGGCCTGCAGCCGGCGCTTCTTTTCTTTCCTCAGCACGGCGGTCTCCTGCTGCTCGGTGAAAGGCCCGCCGGCCTCTTTGGCGCCCATCCTGAGCTCGCTGACGAGCATGCGCAGCGCCGCCAGACGCTCGCGGTCACGCGCCTTCATCGCTGCCACCATATCATTTTGCACCTTTTCGGTGATGCCCGCCATCAGAACCCCAGCGACTTTCCGGCGATCAGATGCCAGTGCAGATGCATGACCTCCTGGCCGCCGCCCTTGCCGATATTGGTGATCACGCGGTAACCGGAGTCCGCCACCTCCAGCTTCACGGCGGCGGCGACGATGAACTCCAGCATCCCCAGGCAGGATTCCGGCGTCAGCTGTGAGATCTCGTTCAGCGACGGGATGTGCTGCTTCGGCATCACCAGTACGTGCACCGGCGCCTTGGGGAACGCGTCACGGATGGCGATGAACCGGTCATCCTCCATCACCTTTTCGGATGGGATCTCTCCCGCGATGATGCGGCAGAATATGCAATCGTCGTTTTCGCTCAACCTTTGCCTCCTGATCCGGCATCAGCCGCCGTTTCGGCGCTGACTATTTTTCCCATAATCATCTCTCCGGAAACGGATTCGGCCAGGACAGGAGCAAGCACGGCGCCAGTTTGTCCATCGGCCACAAATCTGGTGTAATCGGAGCTGTAACCGCTCATCTGCCCCGGCCCCTTTCCGGACTCAAACAGGATTTCGCTCACCCGGCCGACTTTCCTTTGCCTGTGAGCCTGCCCCAGACGCCCGGACAGCTCGCGCAGGGCGCGGCTGCGCCGCTGCTTTTCCGCCGCGGGCACGGTGTCGTCCAGCACCGCCGCCTTCGTCCCCGGGCGCGAAGAATAGGTGAAGACATGCACTTTGGAGAACCCTGTCTCCTCCACGAACGCCAGCGTGCGCTCAAAGGCGCCCCGGTCCTCGGCGGGATAACCGGTGATGACATCCGTGGTCAGGTTTACTCCCGGCAGCGCCGCCCGCGCCGCCGCCACGGTACCGGCGAACTGCGCCGCGGTATAGCGCCGGCCCATCGCCGCCAGGACGCCGTCATCGCCGCTTTGCAGCGGCAGGTGCAGATGCCTGCCCACCGCGTCGCTGGCTGACATCGCCTCCAGCAGCGCTGGCGTGACATCCGTGACCTCGATCGAGCTCAGGCGCAGCCGCATCAGCCCCGGCGTCTTCAGCAGCTGCCGGATCAACTCCGGCAGCGCCGCTCCCCGGTCGTTCCAGGCACCGAGGTTGATGCCGCTGAGCACGAGTTCCGGAAAGCCCTCGCGCACCCGGCAGTCCGCCTCTTCGAGCAAAAAGTCAAGCGGCACGCTGCGCGGCCTGCCGCGCACCAGCGGTACTACACAGTAAGCGCACATGTTGGCGCAGCCGTCCTGGATCTTGAGAAAGAACCGCGTCCGCCCGGAAGCACCCGCGCGGCTTTCGGCGGCTGCGACGCGCCCGCCTGCCGCCGGCCCAGTAGCCTGATCGCCGCCCAGCACCTCGACCTGCCCGCCCAGGCGGCGGAAACTCTCAGGAGCCAGTCTGGCCGCGCAGCCGGTGACGAGCACCCGGCCGGCCGGCCCCACGCGGGCCAGCGCGCGCCGCACTTCCTTGCGCGACTGTTTCTCGGCCTCGGCGGTGACGCAGCAGGTGCCTACCAGTTCCACCGGCGCTTCCTTCCCCGGCCCCTGCCCCCGTTCCAGCTCGAGCCTGCCGGCGACCGCATGCGTATCGGCGAAATTGACTTTGCAACCGAGCGCGCGTACATCCATCTTCACACCATCACCCCAGGCTGCCGAAGCGGTTGAGGATGATCGCCGCCCCCACCAGCGCGGCGGTCTCGGTTCGCAGCAGCTGGCTGCCCAGCGAGGCGAAGACGGCGCCGGCCGCCCGCAACGCATCGATCTCAGCGGCGGCGAAACCCGCCTCCGGCCCCACCACCAGCGCCAGCCCTGGCGACACCCGCTCCAGCGCCGCGCTCAGCGGAGCGGCAGACGTCTCGGTAGCGAGCGCTATCACGGGGCCAGCGAATCCGTTCAGCCATGCATTCATTTCTACCGGAACATCAACCTGCATCGGCAAGGCGCGCCGCGACTGCCCTGCCGCCGCCCGCGCGATCCGCCGCCAGCGCGCCAGTCTCGGCCCGGTGGCACGCGGCTCACGCCGCGCCGAAGATTCCGAGTATACCGGTGACAGCCGCGTCACACCGATCTCGCTGAGCTTTTCCACCACCAGATCGAGCTTGCGCCCCCTGGGCAGCGCCTGGACGACGGTCAGCTCGGCCGTGGCCGCCTCCGTGGCCTCTTCTTCGCCCGCAAGCGCCTCCACCTGCCCGCCCACAGCCGTGATCCGGCCTTGAAAGACGCGCCCGTCGGCGCCGGCCAGTTCGACCGCGGCCCCCGTTTTCAGCCGCAATACGCGGGCGGCGTGAAAGGCATCGTCCTCCTCCAGGACGACACTCTGGCCGCCGTTTATGGGATGGGAGAGGAAAAAACGATGGATATGCTTCATGTCAACCCCCAGCGCCGGGCGCTGCTGCTCCTAGCGGAACGCCGCCTTGATCTTCTCGAACAGACCCTCGTCGCGGGCGTAGTTCTTTTCGCTGGTAAGTTCGTCGAACTGCTTCAGCAGCTTCTTCTGCTCGCCGCTCAACTCGCGCGGGACCATCACATCCATGATCACTTTCAGGTCTCCATGGCCGCGGCCGCGCAGAGACGGCATCCCTTTTCCCTTGAGTACCCGGAGCTCTCCCGGCTGGGTCCCGGGCCTGACCTCCACCGTTTCATCGCCGGTCAGCGCCGGCACGGCAAGCTTCGCTCCCAGCGCCGCGTCCACCATCGTCAGCGGCAGATGATAGATGAGGTCATTGCCGTCACGGATCAGCCGCTCGTGCTCCTTCACCGTCACCTGGACATAAAGATCGCCGGCCCTGCCGCCGCGCTCGCCGGCGCTGCCCTTCCCCATCAGGCGGATGCTCTGCCCGCTGGCGATCCCGGGCGGGATCTCGACGTTCTCATGCTGGCGCATGACCACAAATCCACGGCCGCGACACTCCTGGCAGGGCGTCTCGATGACACTGCCGGCGCCGCCGCAGTCAGAACACGCGCCTCTCTGGATGAACTGGCCGAACGGGGTCCGCTGCATCCGCTGGACCTGCCCGGAGCCGCCGCAGGCGGCGCAGGTCCGGCGCTCGGTGCCGGGTGCCGCCCCCGAGCCCTCACAGGCCTTGCAGGATGCCACGGCGTCGAACTCCACCTCCCGGCTGGCGCCGGCGGCGGCCTCTTCCAGGGTGAGCTCGACAGCGACGGCGATGTCCTGTCCCTTGACCGGACCTGCCTGCCCGCCGCCGAAGAATCCCTGGCCGAAGACGTCGCCGAAAACAGAATCGCCGAAGAATGAGCGGATGATGTCCTCGAAGGAAACCTGCGAAAAATCGGTGAAGCCGCCCCGCTTCAGGCCTTCATGCCCGTAGCGGTCGTACGTCGCCCGCGTCTCCGGGTTGCTGAGCGCTTCATACGCCTCGGCCGCCTCCTTGAACTTGGCCTCCGCCTCAGGGTCGTTTGCGTTGACATCAGGGTGAATCTTGCGGGCCAGCGCCCGGAACGCTTTTTTGATCTCGCGCTCATTCGCGGTGCGTGGCACCCCGAGTACTTCGTAATAATCACGTTTCATCTATAAATCCACTTCTTTCTCGATTGTCCGCCAAATACATAAAGACGCTGCAGGCAACGTCTCCCCGGGAATCGTCCGCCGCGCCACCGCGGCCGGCGCGATCTTAATTATAGATCTCTTCCACGTAACGGCTGAGCGACCTGGCCGTTCCTTCCACATTATTGATCACATTCCCGTAATCCATCCGCGTCGGCCCCAGGACACCGACGGTCCCGAGATTGCGGTGACCGAGCCCGTAGTTGGCCGCCACCAGGCTCAGGTCCCTGAAAGCCGCGGCCGGCATTTCCCGGCCGATGAGCAGGTATACCCGCCGCTCCATCAACGCCGAACGCAGCAGCCGCAGAATCTCTTCCTGCCGGTCGAGCAGTCCCATCAGGTGACCGATCTGCTCGGCGTGGCCCTGCTCCAGACGGGCAAAAAATCCGGAGACGCCGTCCAGATACAGGCTGCCGAGCCCATTGTCAGGCAAAGTGGTAAACGCCGGTGCAATCGCCAGCAGGAAGGCGGATTCAGATGCCGACAGACGCGCCCCCTCCAGGTGCAGCCGCAGCCGGCGGCTGCCAAGATCGACATTGCGCAGGCACTCGTTCAGATAGCCTCCCGCCCAGTCGACCAGGCCCGGATCCACCGGCGCGTCGAACATGAAAAGCTTTTTGGCGATGCCGCCCGAGGCGGTGATCGCTACGACCATCACCATATTCTCGTGCAGCCGGAGCACCTCGACATGCTTGATGGCCACGTAATCCTGTGACGGCGCCGACACCAGCGCCAGCAACCCGGTCGATTCCGCCAGCACGCTGGCCGAACGCTGCAGCGCCTCCTCAATCTCGGCGCCCAGATCATCCGGCTCCGCCGGCTGCCGCCTGCGCCGGCCTTCCTGAAAAAAGTGGTCGACATAGTAGCGGTAGCCCTTGTCGGTAGGCACCCTGCCCGCCGAAGTGTGGGGATGGTCGAGATAACCCAGCGCCTCCAGCCGGGCCAGCTCCGCCCGGATGGTCGAAGCAGAGACCCCGAAATCGCCCGAGCTGCACAAGCATTTCGAGCCTGCCGGCCGGCCGCAGGCGATGTGGTACTCGACCACGGCGATCATGATTTTTTCCAGTCTTGGTGTCAGCATACTCGACATCGATCCATCCTGTTACGTCCCCGGGCCGCCACAGCCGGCGCGCTCCGCCGGCCGCCGCGGTTCCTCGATATTCCGCAAAAGGCGCGCACAGACTTCGTTGGCGACGAAGCGTCCGGCGCGCGTCAAACATATTTTATCACTGCCGGTCATGATGAATCCATTTCGGTGCAGGCTCTTTTCCTGCTCCAGATCGACCACAGCGGCAATTTCGCCGCGATCAGCGCCATGATCGCACCGCAAACCAAGCATCGCCCGCTCCCACAGCTTCAGCTCCGCCGTCAGATCCTCCGTCCTGCGAACATCTACAAACTTGCCGGTCCGGCCGATGTACCGCTCGAGATCGGGGATGTTTTGCCACCGCTTAAGTCCCACCGTACTCCAGGCGCCGGCGCCCAGTCCGAGATAATCGGCCCCCGCCCAGTACCCGAGATTATGGCGGCACTCCCGGCCAGGCAAGGCAAAGTTGCTGGTCTCGTACCAGCGGTATCCGGCAGCCTCGAGGATATCGACGACAATCTCGTAAAAATGGTCGCTTTCCGCGCCGGCCGCCTTCAGTTTGGCCTCCCAGCGCCGGGCGTACCCGCTGCCCGGCCTGATGGACAGTTCATAGCAGGAAAGATGATCCGGCTCAAGAGACAGCGCCGCGGCCAGGTCCTTTTCCAGCCCTGCCCGCGTCTGCCCGGGGATGCCGAAGATGAGATCCAGAGAGACGTTACCGTGCCCGGCCGCGCGGAGCGTCTTCATGGCCCTGGCGGCCTGCCCGGCGTCACCGGAGCGCTCCAGGTTCCGCCGCAAGCGCTCACTGAAACTCTGCACTCCCAGCGATATCCGCGTCGCCCCCGCGGCCAGCAGGGAGCCGGCCAGCGCCGGCGTCACCGTCTCCGGATTGGCCTCCACACTGATCTCGGCCTCCGCCGCGCACCGCCGCCGGACAGCCGCCAGCAGCCTGGCGAGCGGCCGCGCTCCGATGCGGGTAGGCGTGCCGCCGCCCAGATAGACGCTTTGCAGCGGCGCCATCAAGTCCGCGGCTTCCTCCAGCTCCGCGAGCAGCGATTCCAGGTATGCGGGCGCCCGCGCTTCCTTCCCGGACGTGGAATAAAAATCACAGTAACCGCAGCGGCGCGCGCAAAAAGGCAGGTGGATATATAAGTGAGCTACTCCGGACATGACCCTGATGCTATCTGTTTGAGATTCAGCTTATATGCTATCATTGCAGGAAGCTTGTAGTCAGGCGTTCCCGAGTCAGGCGAGTGGCAATCAAGTCCCGTTAAATGATATCGATTATCAAATGAGCGATACGGTATCCGCAACCGACCTGACTGAGATCGGGCGGCAGCTCTTTGCCGGCGATCTCGTAAGGAGAAGTTACGACGTCCACGGGATCGGTACCCGCCTGCTGACTGATTCAGCCGCGGTCGCGGCGGCGATTGACAGTTTTCTGTCTCCATTCGCATCCGGGAACAACGGCACAACCGGCGCCGGCATCGAAGTCTTCCTGTTTACCACGGATGAGCTAGATGAAAGGATGGCGGCGGTGCCACCAGGCGCGTCGCCGCTGTATGACTGGGGCCCGCTGAAGTTTTTTCATGCGGGGACGAGCCGTTTTCTGGAACTGGATACGCGAGCGCGCGCCCTGGCTGATGTCGAACATCGCCGCCTCGTGGGTTTTATCCGCCGGGATGCCCTCGACTCCGGCTGGCTGGTCTCGCATCAGATCTTCTACCCCCTTTGGGGGCAGCTGATGAAAGAGTGCGGGCTTTACCCGTTTCACGCCGCGGGGTTGACCAGGAACAATACCGGCCTGCTGCTGGCCGGCCGCAGCGGCAGCGGCAAGTCGACGCTGACGCTGCAACTGGTAAGGCGCGGCTACGGCTGTCTGGGCGATGACACTGTCTTCCTGCGGCAGACCGGCAGCCGGGTGGAAGCGCTGGCGTTTCCGGAAGAGATCAACGTGACCGAAGAGACGCGCCGGCTGTTGCCCGAGCTTGCGAAAGTGGAGAAGTTCACGGTAGATCCGCTGCGGGATAAAGCTTCGTTCGAGCTGGAGTCGCTGTTCCCGGCCAGCAGCGTCAGCCGCACCGAGCCGGAGCTGCTTGTCTTTCCGGAGATCAGCGGCAAGGATGCCTCGACGCTGATGCCAGTGACCAGGACAGAAGCCCTGGCGCTGTGCATGCGATTCGGCTTTTTTTTCGTAGACCCGTCGACGGCAGGGCGGCACTTTGAGATACTTTCGGTACTGGTCAGACAGGCCGCGTGCCACCGGCTCGAGGCTGGCCTCGACCAGCAGGAACTGGAGCGGACCGTGGAGTCCCTGGTTTCCACGGCCGGCGGCAACCGGTCACTAGACGAGGGTATGGCATGATGCAAAAAAACAGTTTTTTGATCAAGGACAGCGACGTGCTGTTCACGTCCATGGGGGAAGACGCAGTCCTGCTGCACATCCAGCGGGGCGATTACTACAGCCTCAACCACGTAGGGGCACGCCTATGGGTCCTCGCCGACGGCAGCAAGAGCATAGCCGATCTTGCCGGCCTGATCACCGAAGAATTCGACATCACCCGGGAACAGGCGGAAGCCGATATCCTGGAACTTGCCGAGCAACTGCAAAAAGAGGGCCTGGTGACCGTAAGTGAAGCTCCTCAGGACTCTCAACCGGCTTAAAGATCCCCGCGATCTCTGGCTCTTCCTGCAAATCCTGACGACTCTGGTTATGCTGCCGCGGAGGATCCGGCGGCTGAGCCTTTTGGATCTGCTTAACCGGATGGACCCCGGTGTCGGGACCGGGCATCAAGACAGGTCGAAACTTGAGAAAACGGTAGGATTCGTGGATTCACTGCTGAAGTACCGCGTCTTCCGGCGTTACGGCAAATGTCTGCTACGCTCGCTGCTGCTTTTCCGCTTCCTGCGCCGGCAGGGCTGGCCGGTCGAGATCCATTTCGGCGTCCGCCGGACCGCCGCGGAACCACCCGCCGACATCGACCCCATCCCCAACAGCCTCGGCATCACCGGCCATAGCTGGCTGGTGCTGAATGGGGAGCCGTTTCTTGAAGCAGAAAGTCACCAAAAAAACTTCGCCACCACTTTTTTTTATCCTCAATGAAATTTTTCACCTTCAGCTCGCTTCGCAGGTTTTCCTATGCAATTCCTCCAGCCGCCGGTTTTTTCGCTGGCGCTGTATTTGGTTCAGCTTTTACTGAGCCAAAACCTCATCTTAGCCCCGCGTTCATGCTTGTATCAGGATTTGTGGGCGCAGCTCTGCTGACTGCCCTTTGGCTGACAGTTTCATTTCTCGTTGCCATCAAAAACGGTAAAGGTAAACTTGCTCGCCGATTAAGCGTTTGGTTTGGGGTTGGTATGTTGCCACTCATCTCCTTTTCCCCTTACCTAATCCATCGGTCGGGATTAAATGAGATATCTGAGGAATTGCCGCCGCTGGGCGCCCGCTACGCGGCTACCGCTTTGATGCTGTTATCACTTCTACTGATTTTTGTGCTGCTACGCCTCGTTCTGACCAGAGGAAAAAACAGCAAGATCTATCTGTTTCTAACTTCGCATCCTGTTTTAACACTTACGTTTATGGCAATTGCATGGCTGGCTGTTTTTCTCCCCATGGATGTTCTCAAGAATCAATACATGCAAGTCACCACGGTCAACAGCGCGGCTTTTCACGACGGGATGACCCATGTTTTTGACAGCCGTGGCTTCATGTATAGTTCATTGATTTACGGCAGCGGCGCCTCACTGTTCGCGGTCCACATCAACGCCGTTTTATTGCTGATATTGCCATTATTCCGCCTTTGGCCAGACCCCCGATCGTTGCTATTTATTTCAGATGTGGCGCTTGCTGCGAGCGTGTTCCCTCTTTACCTTATCGCTCGCATGCATTTCACAAAAGGCCTGAGCCTGTTACTTGCCTTGATGCTGATATTACATCCCACGCTGACCGCGCAACCAGGCCGATCTGACTTTTCCGAACTCAGGTTCATGCCAGTCTTGTTCTTAACCGCCGTTTACTTATTTGAGAAGAAGCGATTCTGGTGGTTTATGGGTATTTGCGCGCTAATGATGACTATACGCGAAGACATGGGAATTTTCGTCGCCTTCTTCGGGATTTATGCTTTGATACGCCATTATCCACGAAGGTGGGTCCTGTCGTCCCTGGGTGCTGGACTCGCCGCATTTTTGTTTTTGGGAGCAGCCCTGCTCCCCCATCTTAGCCCAGGTGATAGCGCAATTCGCGTATCTGTCCGTTATTCCCACCTGGGCTCCAGTGGCAGCGATATCGTCAAAACAATCTTTTTCAGGCCCTGGAAGGTATTTCAGGCGGCTTTTGCAGGGCCTTCACACATTGGTGTAGCTTATGGCATTTTTCTCACATTCGGGCTGGGCATTGCCTTCTTGTCAGGCGCGATAATACTTGCCATTCCTGCAGTTGCCGAACTAATGCTTCAAAATACAACTAATTTCGCAAACTTTATGGCTCTACCGACTGTGCCAATCATGATGGTAGCCTTCATCTTTGGCCTCGACCGGTTTGATCGAATTGTCACGCGGCGTTGGAAAATTGACGCTGGCCGGGTTGCATTGATCACAGCAACCGTCATGTTCTTTTTAAGCATCTCTGCTTTCCATACCTGGTTCAATCCTGACATGTACCGGCCACGATACAATTACGATGCCGCTATCAAGGCTTTTAATATGGTCCCTGACAACGCAAAATTGATGATGCCGGAATATATGCTCGCCGATGGCAAACCCAACCAGACATTAAGAGGTTTCCACCAGATCGTTTATCAAAATGAACTGAAAGGCAAATTTAATCTAACCGAAGATTACGTTATTATCGATCGACGTATTCCAAATCGAGATGCGAGAAACCAATACTACCGAGGTCTGGCTGAAGTAACAAATTTATTAAATAACTCGAGTAACTTCACATGTGTATTTTCTCAAAACGATATCGAGCTATGGATTAGAAACCGGTAGTATTTGCAAAAGAACCTCTGAATAACGTATCAATCAAACCGGATTGACGACGCGATGAACCAAATATCTTTTGCTGTATTAGCCGAAAATATTGGGCAATTCGCCCAGCAGAAAGGTCAAAGCAGAAGCTGAATATGTCGGTATAATTGGGACTTATAACCGGGTGCCCAAGTCAGCTCTGGTCGTCTGCCGTTAATTATTCGGATAGTGGACGGAATTTCCGTCTGAAGTTAAGCCCTGGCCCGAGAAACTTGTGCTGAAATTACTGATACCGTTCGGTACCTTCCACTGAACCGTGAAAGCCGCATTGCCGCCTTCGGCTACGCTGCCGACCTGCAATGGCATTTTTGTGACGCCGTAGGCACCGCCGGAACCCCGCACGCCGGTGATGGTCAGGGCATTGACACTACCTGGTCCGTGGTTATCAACGCGGAGATCAACGGTAATAATCCTGCTCTGATAGTCGCTAAAATTTGCCCAATAAGTTTTTGTTTGGGACAAACTTAGACTGGGGGCCGCGGTGACTGTCGACTTGTACTGGTCGGAAAGCGTTTTTGTAATATCAAGATATGTGCTGCCGTAATTCACGCTATCCTCGATATGAGTATTTTCGTTGTACTCATTCCAGCTTGTGATCATGACCCAGTCTGGCTGGTTGTCAAGAACCGTTTGCCACATCTGCCGGTATGTATCGCCACCATTGCGTGGAACTACTACGCCCGGTGAATTTAGCCGCGTTGTATCCTCACCCGGAACGACCGTTCCCATCCAAAGTTTGCGCTGAGCGGTGGGGTCGGTCATTAACGAATATGTTTTAGTTGCAACTGAATTGGTTGACATAAACCAGGGAATGTTTGTAAAAACCGACGGATTATAGGTATCCAATCCATCAAAAGCCGTCAAATACCTGGGGTCGACGCTGTCAGCCATATAGAAAGCGTCTATTCCCTTCGCGTGCAGATCATCGAATATCTGCTTCCACTGATCCGGACTCAAGCCTCCATTGATGTTGGGATCGCGGCTTGTATTACCAGCCCAGTAAATAAATACCACCGGAACCTGCCTGACTGTGCCGTCAGGCATTTTCTTAGCCATTTTTAAATAGCTTGGGGCAGTTCCAAAGTTCTGAACGATGTACGTAATCCATTGTTCAAGATATGCTGGATCTGGCTTGCAGCTGGAGTCAGGCAGACACGACCAGCTATGCTTT
Organism: Actinomycetes bacterium; assembly: GCA_021791195.1. Taxonomy (GTDB): domain Bacteria; phylum Actinomycetota; class Thermoleophilia; order BMS3ABIN01; family BMS3ABIN01; genus JACWAD01. The sequence goes on from JAJYXB010000013.1 coordinate 46,116, forward strand.
GCGTTTGCCACCCTTGTTTCCAGGTAAACTGCCACTTTGAAATCGTGGCGCTGATTGGCGACATCCAGAAGCGTTCTGAACCGTGTGTCCGAATAGGTGCTCCCTGTACCCTGCCACGACGCGAGAAAGCCGTCGATGCCATGTGAGGTTGCTTCATTCACAATCCCATTTACGTCACTGAATGATGCTGAATCGTAGGGCGTAACCGGCTTATCAATATGTATTGCATTCGGGTCTGTTGGCCAGGTGGTCCAGCTGTCAAGCTGGTACCAGGGATAGTACACAGCAAACACATGTTTTGGCCCCATGCTGCCTATATTCAGTGGCCCATTTTGAGATTCGGCATTGCCGCCAATTGAAATCTGTGCCTGGTTTCCATCCGGAGCGGTATCATCCCCGCTCGCCAGCAAAACTGGGTTGCTCAGATTATTGACATTATAAATGTCCACATGAGTTGTTTCCCCCCATCCTTTGTCAATCTTCCACGTCCCGACCGTGGCAGTACCTGGGGTCACCAGTAGATCATATTGCACGCTGGCTCTGCTGCCAGCAACATTTTTACCAATAAAGACGCTGGTTGAGTCGGTCAGGGTATTTTGGGCATTGCCGGTCGTTAGAGAGCCTTTTGATGTGACAATTGTCTCACCCGCAGGCACCGTCAAACGACTCCAGTCAGATGTGGTCGTCATGACCACGCGTATTCGGTTCACCTGCTGCCCGGAATCATTCGCCGCGGCAAAAGCGCTGGTAACTCCACTGAAAACCAGCATGAAAGAGGCCAGGAAAAATATGACCAGCGTCCTTTTCAACGCCACTCCTCCAAGTGTTTAATTATGCCGAAAAGGAAAACGCTTGGATAAAGCAGCCTCCTCCGGCAACCCGGCTAACTGCCTGGCGGCAGTCCCGTGGCTTTGCGCCCCCGCCTCGCGGCGGGTTTGCCCTGGAGCCTCTCCCTACAAATTGATTCGGCAGGCAAAAGGAAAGCTAAAGGTGGGGTTACTTCAAAGTGTCCAGATAGCTGTCAAACTTCTCAACGAAGCGGTCCCAATCATACTGCTGCACTTCTCGCGCGGCCGCTTCGCCCATTTTTCGTGTCAGGTCGGGATCACCAGCCAGCTTCGCCATAGCTTCGGCAAAAGCACCAGCCTCCGGTTCCACCAGAAAACCAGTGATCCCGTCCTTAACGCTTTCAGCGGGCCCGCCACGATTGACTGAAATCACTGGCTTCCCGAATCCCATCGCTTCGAGCGGAACCATGCCCCAATCCTCATTCAGGCTGGGAAAGAGCAGGCAGTAGCTGGAGGCATATATCTGTCGCAATTCCTCGTCGGACGGATTTCGCAGGAATATGACATCATTACCGGTTCCCGCACGGCTAACAAGACTTTGAAAATATTCCTCACTGCGTGGTTCGACAAGGCCCGCGATCCGAAGTTGAAAGTCGGCAAACTGTGGGCATTTTCGTTTGAATTCATGGAACGAATCGATTGCCAGCTCCACATTTTTGAACCATTTAATGCGCCCGGCGACCACGAAATATTTTTGATAATCCCATCTGGGCTTCATCAATGACGTGTCGAGGCCCGGATGCAATACTTTCACCTTCTCTGGCGGAGCAAGGCGAGCATTAATGATCCTTTTTCGCACCTCTTCGCTGTTGGCAAACGTGTAATAATAGTTCTTCCACGCCCGGGCATCCAAAAATCTGAATACGGCGGAAAAAAACAAGAAAGCGGGAGTCAGGTTCCTGTGATTTTCCAGATATCTCTTACGGGTGAACGGATCGTGAATGACTTTCATTGGCGTGTGACAATAACAAATTACCGGAACACTGTGGTTACGGAAAGTAATAAAATCTCCAAGCCCTTCTGAACTTACAACCAAAGCCTGAAAACCGGCGAGATCGATTTTCTGTGTCAGAATTTTCAAGGCGGCACTGCTAACGGCAGAATATTTGCGACTGACCGGCACCCGGGAGAGTTCGACTATTTTCAGTTGTCTAAATTCAGGGTAAGTCTGTTCGGCGAAATAATGACTGGTAAAAATTGTCCAGTCATGCCGGCTGCGGCACGCCAGTTCGAGAATCGTCCGCTCCGCGCCTGACGTCAGATAAATCCATGGATAATATAGGGCGATCTTCACATTCTGGTCCCTGTCCGCCCACCGCGGGAAAACAGGCGCCTGACCTTATCCCAACCGGAACCGTGTCCGCGCGCTGCGTCAAGCATCCAGCCGACGGACTGAACTGCGTATCCAAGCAATAGAACGGCCTGAAAGACAACAGTTGCCGGGCGGTTGTGATACTTTGAATAAAATGCGATCATGCCCTGCCTGACGGCGCCGACGGCCTTTCCTTTTTGTTTGCGCATGCTCCTGCCGGCATAATGTTTGGCAACTGCGGCCGGCACGTAATACACCTTCCAGCCCGCCCGCTTCATCCGATAACACCAATCCACATCCTCGCAATACATGAAAACATCTGCGTCAAGAAGACCGACATCCGCCACCGCTTCTTTTCGTGCCATAAGAGCGCAGCCGCTGACCCATTCCACCAGCCGCACTTCCATATCATCCCTGTGCTCATAAAAACCCAGTGTCTTATCACCAACTTGCTGGCAAGCAGCTGGCAGGAAGAAATGAGCCAGCGCCGTTCTGATTGACTGATACCGTCCCTTGGAGCGCACCTGTAATGTTCCGTCTTCATTGATGACGCGCGGTCCGCAAATGCCCGCATCAGGATGGGCATCCATGAAATCAACCAGTCTCGGCAGCGAATGCTCGTAAAGGAGGGCGTCGTTGTTTAGTAGGAAATAATAACGGCCGCCGGCAAGCTCGATGGCCTGATTGTTTGCCCGTGAGAAACCAACGTTTTCGGTATTGCGGATCAGCATCGCTTCCGGGAATTCCGTAGCAACCATTTCGGCGCTTTCATCGGAAGAAGCATTGTCGACGACAATGGTTTCAACGCTTAGACCGCCTTTACAATCCTGGATGCTTTTCAGACATCCATGCAGATACTCCCGAAGATTCCAGTTGACTACAATGACAGATACGTCGTACAAACTATTTCCTTATTCCTATTTCTTGACATCTACAGGTGTAATCTATTATTTGACATTGGCTTTGAATAAACCATAAAGGACTTTGTTAAGCCTAAGAACTTCTCATTAACAATTATTGCCTCAGAAAAGAGCTCTCTCAACTCTTTGCCCGTTAGAAGCCTCACTGACTCCACAAGCTCCACAGCCGTTTGCAATTCCGGATTGTGCAATTTATAGCGCCTGCCAATATAATCAAATTTCAGAAGAGCAGTTTGTAATTTGTGTGGTAAATAATGAAACAGCGGCAGACGAAAATGAGTTTCAAACGGAAAGTAATAATTCGGTGTTTGTAGAAAATATCCGCTACCAACCCTTTTGATTTCTTGAGCCATTCTACGTTGCTGCTTGAAATCGCCTACGTGCTCGATTACCGAATTAGAAAAGACAACGTCAAATTCGTTATCTTGGAATTCAGCCATGTCGCAAGCATCCCCGACATGGCTGGTGAACCGTGGATGAATCGTTTCAGTATCGGTTAAATTAAGAAGCACGATCTCGAGGCGGTCTAGCTCCTCGGAATCGATAGCCTCCCAAAAAAAGCGAGTGCCCCCCACATCAAGCACCCGCAGAAATTTCCCTGTTTGTAAGAAGAGGGAAATAAATAGATTGAATCTTCTTTTTCTAAAGTCTGTTGATTTAAGCCGAATTCTTTTCACGTACACATGCCTTATCTCATTTAAGAGGATGATATCAAAATCTTGAAATTTTGGTTTTTCCCGCTCCTGAGCATGGATGGATGAATAAACTACTTGCCAGTAGAGAGTTACTCTTCACAGTGCTATCATGCTTGAAGGACTAACCTTCCGTGGAGCCCCATTATGTTCCCAAAAGGAGAAATGCTGAGCAATTTCATGCAGGACGCAAAAATTCTTGCAGGCATTGTCTCGCGACGCGTTCTGACCGGCCCCCACTCCGTCCAAATTAGCATCGTCGACGCTTGCAATTACCGTTGCATCATGTGCTGGGAGCATTCCTCCGAACTCAATGGTTTGGGCGCGGATCCCATTGCCCGCGATTATCATGAGAACAAGAAATATAAGAAGACCGTGATGGATCTTAAAGTCTTCAAGTCTCTTATTACCAGTCTTGCCAGCAGCGGTACGGGTCATATCAGCCTGGCGGGCATCGGTGAGCCTCTCATGCACAAGCACATAGTCGAAGCGATCGCCTTCGCGCGGGAGAATGGCATCAAGGTCTGGCTCACCACGAACGGCTCACGGCTAAATCAGGATATCATGAAGGAGTTAGCCGCCTGCGGGCTTGAAGACATAAATGTCAGCATCAACGCCGGCAATGCCGCCGAATACAGCCTTGTTCATTCCAATCAGAATAATTCGATGTATGATCAGATTATTGACCACCTGGTCTGGTTTAAGGGATATAAGCATGAACGTGGGCTGACTCAACCGCAACTCACATTGTCGAATGTAGTCTGCAATCTCAACTATCATCGCAGCGTGGAGATGATGCGGGCCGGTATCGCCACTGGCGCCCGAAATGTCTTTTATCGTCCTATCGATGTTTACGAACAAACGCGCGACTTTGCCTTGTCTGACGCACATTTGGATGAGCTTCGAAGCTCATTCGCTGCCTGCGAAGACCTCGCGGACAGGCATGGAATTCAAACCAATATTTCCATGTTTGAAAAACTGCTCGCATTACGCGACACACAAACGATTCCCGCACCCTGCTTCGCCGGATGGGTGGCGCCCTTCGTGCTCGCTAACGGTGATGTAACATTTTGCTGCCTCAGCCGTGAAGTTCTGGGTAATCTTTCCGAGAGCTCTTTTGGAGATATCTGGTTTTCCTCTTCACGCCGCAGCCTGAACGAAACCGCTCTCAGGATGCATAAGACCCAGGAGGCGGTTCCGAACAGCCGCTGCCTCGGTTGCGAGCAATCCTTCCAGAACCTGAAGGTCAACCGGTTTCTCTGGCCCCTGCTTGGCAAAAGCAAGGCTTCAGGCACGGCGGCGGCCATGCGCCGGGCCGTTTAAGGCTTTTTTCCCGCGATAGCTCCATACAGCTCTTCCATGCGGGAGACCATCAAGTCCGCCCTGTATTTGCGCTCCCATAGTTCCCGGGCAGCGACGCCCATTATCCGGCGGCGTTTTTTATCTCCCAGGAGCTGTTGGATTGCATTTGCCAGGCCTTTGGGGTCATGCGGCCGAACCAGCAAACCTGTCCGGTCCTGAATAACTATTTCCCTTACACCGCCCACTTCAGTAGCCACCATCGGCTTTCCTAGCATCGCAGCCTCCAGCAACGTCAGTGGCAACCCCTCGGACAGCGAAGGCAAGACAACCAAGTCAGATGCGGCCATGATCCCGAGGGCATCATTGCGTCTTCCCGCGACCAGTAATCTGCCGCCAAATTTTACGTCTTGTGCTCGCCGGCGGAGCTCCGCTTCCATGGGGCCCTCGCCTACAACCAGAAAATATGTCGTCTGGTCCTGACCGGCAATAATATCAATGGCATCCAAGAGGTCTTGAGAGCCCTTGTGAAAGGCTATCCGGCCAACACATATAACTACTTTGTCCGTTTCGCTTATTCCAAAATCCATCCTGATATCTTCAATAATATTTTTATCAAGGTCGCAATCCTCGATGCCGTTGGGCACAACGATGATTTTGTTCCCGTTTATCCTTAATGTCTTAATGAGTTCGTCACGGGTAGCATCACAAACGGCGACGATTTTTTGCGAAAGCGAGGCAGTAAGTCTGTCTATGCCCCCGTACTGAACTTTCTTCATCAGACTCACAACGGCGCCCATTTCCTCTTCATGACCACCACTGAACTGCCTCCAAGAGCCGTGCACGCTGGCGACCATCTGGTTGCGCCTTTTCATGGAAACAGCAGCCAGCACGGTAAAGAAGTGAGCGCGCGGCCCATGGGAGTGGATGATGTCTGGCTGAAAGGAGTCGATCGTTCTCTGCACATATCTGATGGCTCGCCAGGCCAGAAAAATGTTACGCTGCGCTTTCAGCTCAAGAAAAGGAGTGGCTCTGGTCGGAATTCCCACCGCTTCAAAATCAGCCAGGACCGGCCCGTCACACAAACTCAGCAGGCAAACTTCATGCCCGCGAGCCGCCAGGCATCTGGAAAGAGTTAGCGTATGTACCGGGAGCCCACCGTACTCAGCGTTGGCAATAACTTGCAGGATTTTCATCTGGGGGCAACCGTCAAGTCTCCACGCTCGCCAGCTTATACTGGCCGGCAGTTTCCAATTGCTCCTGTTCTTGCGTATTTGTCATGCGCGTGGCAGCTGCGACAAGCCCGGCCATCGCCCAAAAATATGTCTGTGTGGCGCCGGCGCGAAACAGATTGTCTGTAATGCTTCCAAGCAGGTATGAAATTACAACTGCGATCATGACCAGCGCCAGTATTTTCAGTTGCGTGTCCTCGAATTTAAAATAAGACCTGACCGCGCCCCTGAAAACACCGAAGATGGCGGCCAGGTAACATCCCAAACCTATGACACCGCTGTCAACAAGCAGATGCACGTAATCATTATGCGGCATATAGTAGTATCCCAAGCCCTCTTCTGCGTACACCCCGTAGCTTCCAAGACCATTACCCACTATTGGACTCGCATAGAACTTCGGCAACAGGTACCGCCACATCTCGACACGGAAAAACATGGAGCCCTGACCCTGGGAAAAGCCCAGCGCCTCCTGGAATCGCTCAAGAATACTGGGCACCAGGAGTAACAGGATAATAATTCCCACAGGTACAAGGAGCAGCATTTTTCTGTAGCGGAAGGATCCTACAACCAATAAACCGGCAACCAAATCGATCCAGGCCGCACGTGCATATGTGTAAATCAGCGAAAACAGCATGGCGCCGCACAGCACCACATAGACGATTCTTTGCCAGCGAACTCTGGTCTCAATCAGCAGAGGAATGCAAAGCAGCAGGATCATCATCAAATAAGTCGCATAGGCGTTAGGGTGAGGGAAGGCCGCAAAAATACGGTTGAACCCCGGCGTATCATGATTGCCTGTATCAGTCACGAATTGATAAACCCCCATCGCCAAAGGAGGAATCGTCGAAATCACAAGCGCCGCCAGCAGCATTTTTAAATATCTTCTATTGGCAAACAGCTCCGCGATGAGGATGAACAGCACGATCGTACTGGCAGTGCCTACCCAATCCTTGAAACCGCTCATTTTATCTTCTGACATCGTGAGCGTGACCGGCAGCGTGGCAAACAGGAAGATCAGCATGGGCCCAACCACTGAAACTTCCCATATCTTTACCTTATTGACAATAATGTAGATGAAGCCGCCAAAAAGAATTGCCGCACCCAAAACCCCCAGCATCTGCATGCTAAGGCCGCCCACTGAGATCCGGGTCGGGCCCAGAAAAGCCTCCATCAGCCCCCGAACGGCGATGTAAACAAGAATGAAAATGCGGATGTCAATCACAAAAAGCCCGGCGAGAATCAGCCCGAGCATCAGCCCAAAATAGGTCGCCGGATGGAGAAGGCCCAGCGCCAGTGGTATGAGCGCGGCGAGCGCAACGAAGACGATTAACGAAACAACGGGTTTAATATATGCCATGCTGGATATTTTCGGACCGGTCACACTCTCACCCACTCAGCTCAGATATCCCATTCCGCGAAGTTGTTCCTCAATCGCATCAGCCTCTTCCTGACTGTAAACATCATCATCGGCGGCTGAACGCATGGATGTATCCTCGGCGTCACCAGAAACGGGATTCTTTGAAACAAAATCGTGCCTGAAGATTCCCGCCAGTACTTTGCCGTCCATGTGCTGCGGCACCGGCAAACCCATTGAGTATAGAATAGTCGGCGCAGCATCGATTATTCGTGCATTTTCGACTCCACCAATTCCGATGTTCGGCCCGTAAGCCATGAATATGCCGTCGGCATGATGAGCGCCATGTGGGTCTTCTGAACGGTCTTCAACCAGCGTTTTTCTCAAAATACCATCGTGAACATAACACCGGTAGTCGTCAAGAACTGGCACCAGGTCCGGCGCAACCCACGCAAAGTCACCATGATAAAGTTCGTCCTTGAAACTGATTGAACTTACCAGCTCGATTCCATCGTGCGGATTGATGAAACGTTTCAGTTTATCGGCAATCTCCCTGACAGTATTTTCATACTCGGCTCCCTGGGCTATCAGGCCATGTTTATCACGATCTACCAGGTTGATAAACAACCCCTGCTCTCGCGAGTAGGCGGCTGACCTGCCCCAGTCAACGAGATTATTCATGCCGCGTTCCCTGAGCCGCCCGCCTAGCCCCGAGGACAGAAATTTGACCATTCTGCCTGACCGCAACCGTTTGTATCCGGGCATCCACATCTGCTTTCCAGCACTTGCTAAATTAAAGAAGCCCTCGCTTTTAAGCCAGTTATTCATGATAAATTCCGATCGCAGCTCCGTAAACCCGTGGTCGGAAATAATGAAAACATTCGTTTCATTGCCCAGCCCGGCAATAATATCACCGATGATTCCATCCAGCATGCCGTACAGCTGCAGTATCTCTTTTCTGAACAGTTCACCCGTCCTGGTGTCATAAAGAGAGCATTTCTCATCCAGATATTTCCAGTAGACATGCTGGAGGCGGTCAGGCGTGACAAAAACCATCATAACGAAGTCACAGGGGTGATGCTTCAGCATGTGCTGATACGCTGCCCGCCTGCCTTCCATTGATTTGCGCAGCGGCTTAAGCACATGCATATTGCCCGAATCATTCACAGGCACCACCGGCACATCGACAATATATTCAGTTTCCAGGGAACCAATCTCACCCTCCAGCGACTCAGGATATGTAAAGTTTCTTGACCGCTCGGGTGTCATCATTCCCGTGATCATGTAGCCATCGACTTTTTCGGGAGGATAAGTCAACGGCAGGTTTATCAAACCCGTGCTTATGCCATGGTCATTCAGGATCTGCCAGATCTTCTTGGAGCCCATGACCCTGGAGTTGGAAAGCTCGCGCCGCTTCGTAACTGGATTAAAGAAGGTAAAACCGTAGATACCGTGCTTCCCGGGATTGACCCCGGTATAAAAGGAACTCCATGCCGGCGGGGTATATGGAGGCTGTGTCGACTTCAATATTCCACAGCAGCTTTTAGCCAGAAGCTCAGCAAAATTAGGCATTAACCCACTAGCCGCCAGCGGTTTCAGCAGGTCAAAAGTTGCGCCATCGAGGCCGATGACGACCGTTTTCGGAACGGACTTTATTCCCCCACCACCTTCCCAATTACTAACTTAAGTAATTCTACCATGTATTCTTTGTTTTTCCTGAAAATATTTCCACATCAGCCACGGCAGTCGGCTCTGTAGGTAGCAAAATCACAGCCGGGAATCTGATCTATGCGGTCTCCTTCACATTCCGGTTCGCCAGCTTCATCCAGATCATGTTTATCAGCATCATGTCGGTACTATCAAAAACCAGTTTATATATCAACACTGCATAACACCCGGCAAAAGCAACGAAGCTCACCGCGAGATTCCACGGATGGGGGGTCAGCTCTTTGAAAACAAGCGCCAGCAAAACCGACACCGCGGCTGCTCCGATAACTTTAAAATAACCGCTGGAAAACGGCTGTAACTTGAGCAGGGACCTGACGCCTGAATAAGAGCTCAAATTGAACAAGACCAGTGTGGCGCCTAAAGCCAGAGCTGCGCCAGTTGCTCCATATCTTGGTATGAGTATCAAACACAATACAACGTCAGACAGGAAAGCCAAAATATTTATAAATAAAACTACGCGGGGTCGCCCGCACATGATCAAAGTGAAAGAAACCGGACCGGAAAGGGCATCAAACATCTTCCCCATACACAGAACTATCAGAACTGTCGCTCCAGCCTGATATTGGCTGCCCATTACACTTAATGCCTGCTGAGGGTAAAGAGCCAGCGCCAAAAAAATGGGAAGACTAAGAGCGGCAATCCATTTTGTTACCGACCTCAGCAACCGTTCGAGGCGATCACGCTCACCTCGATTGTAGAAATCCGATACCAGTGGCGCAAACATGGTATTGAAAGATACCAGCACCATGGACCCGACAACGGCAAGACGCATAGCGATGCTATATATGCCGACTTCGTCAGCACTGCGAAAATGTCCCAGAAAAAGTGTATCGACCCAGAGCAGCATGATTCCGAGCAGCGCTGAAACAGCCAGAGGCGCCGAATAAGACACTAGCTGGCGCTGCCGGTATATACGTTTGAGATGCAGACTGAAAACCGGTTCAACCTTTTGCAGGAAATAAAAAGACATTATCAGTGCAATAACCAGAGCCGCGATATAGGCGTGAACGACTCCGAGCAAACCCAGTCCGCTACCGAGAACACCAGCGCTCAAGATGAATTTCAACATCTGTTCGGTTGTATCCCTGCTATAGACCTGGTACTTCATTTGACGCAGGCCTTGCGTGCTAGCATTAAAATACCTCGCTAGCACGTAGACAGGTATCGCAACCCCAAAACCCTTCATCACACCGGTCAGGCCCGGCTTGCTGAAGAGATCCACCGAAATCGGGGCGGCAAAAATGAATACCATTGAGCCCAGAACAATGGCAAACGGCACACCCATGGCTATCGCGCCGGCAATCGTCCCCCGCACCCGCTCCCTGTCACCCGCGCCATCATAGATAGCCACATAGCGCAAGATTCCCGTATCGAGACCCAGATAAGCAACCGTCCCCAGAATCGAGAATATTGTAAAACCAAGATAGTAGAGCCCGACATTTCCCGGGCTCAGGAACAGCGCCAGGAATACGGCATACAGGAAATTGAAGATCGTTCTGGAGACACTCCCGATCAGATTAATGCCCGTGCCGCTAACGATCTGTTTCAGATCGTCGATGTGTGTTCCGGAGCGAGCCCCGTGCTCACATTCGCCGGATGGCGGACTGGTTTCTTCAGTGGATTCTGCAACATGTTTTTTCATGACCCCCGCCGCACAGCCAAAAAACGTATTTCATCGGCTCGTCCCGGAGGAGCTTCGCGATTCTGTTGCAAAAAAAGAGTCAGTCTAGGGAGCAGTCTTATTACTTCGGCGTCGATCCATAACGGCGGCGGCAATGATGCCGATAAGCAGACCTGCCACGGCCGCAACGACCCCAGTCTTGAGAAACGCCGGAGCAGCTTTCGAAGTTGGCACGACTGCGGGAGACATCACACTGAGGCTGTTTGCATCCAGCGCCTCATTAATCTGCATCCTGGCAATGATGTCTGAATATTGCTTGCGGGAATCCGTCAGGCCATTTACCTGGTCCTGCAGTTCATCGATGCGCGCATTGCGCGCGGCAACGTCCCCCCCTGTCTGCGTCTTTAGCTTCTCACTTTCATTCCTGACGGAAGCCAGCTTCTGATCGATAGGAGCGATTTGTTGTTTATTTACCTGATCGATAAATTGATTTGCAGCGTTTAAGTTCACTTTTTGTGCTTGCTCAATCAGTACCGTCGAGAGCGAATTCGCCGCATACATGGCTACGGCAGCATTGTCGGAAGTGGCATCGATGTGAATCAAATCGTTGCCGTTGCCTGTCTCTGCCTCGCCTCTGGAGGAATAGCTGAAATTGATATCAGCCGCAGGAACCCCTAGCTGTGTCTGGACCTTGCTTTTGGCTTCATCAAAGACGCTCGCTGAGTCCAGCAATTTCAGATATGTCTGAGTCTGTGGCTGAATCGAGGAAGGCAGCGATTGCCGGCTGATTAAATTGCCCTGACCGGGATTCCCAAGCAGCGAATTCACCTGGCCCACCTCGAGCACGGCCGTCGCCTGATAATGCCGCGGCAGAACCAGAAATACGACGATATCGACCAGTGCAAACAGCACCGCGACACCGAGTATGATCCATTTCCGCCGCCAGAGCCTGCTCATGTATTCTGCGAGTTCCACTATCATCTCCCTCTTAAATCGATTCCAGTTATTTTGATTACGAACCCTTTCGCGCCATTCATCCTAGTCAAATTTTGCCGGCTGTTTCAACAATCGCAGCGCTATCAGTACAGGGTATATGAAATAATATAGCTCAGAATGCCTTATCTTCGGCAGAACTGGATAATATTCTAAATACCAATCGACCTTCGGGAGTGCCCGTCGCAGAATTGCCACATACCGTTTTCCGGAATCATCGCGCATTATCCGCCAGAGCTCCAAAACCGGCTTCCGCTTCAGCTGCTGCATTTCCAGAATGTTATTCCGCCGCGCCAGCTGTTCGAAAAACCTTGCTGTTAAATATTTTGGCTTTAAATTTGCAAGTGTAGCATTTGGCACTTCCGATAGCCCGCAAACCTCGCTGGTCAGAATAAGCGCATAATAAACAAATGTCTTCAGATGATAGCGGCTCACCCTTCTGGCAAAATTGTCCCAGTCCATTCCCGGCCCATAACGCCTGACGACCTGCTCCACATCCTTAAACCAGATCAGGCGATTGCTGTCGTGGTGAGCAGTCATATGAACACATTGAAAGATGAGTGTATCTTCCGGAGACAGCGTTTTAATCGTGGTTCCGCCGACTTCTACCATCTTGGCAGACCGCCAGATTTCATCATAGTCAACCGCAATAGATGATTCGTGTGTGGGCAGATTGATAAGCTTCCAATGAAGATCGATCGGTAGCGAGCCTTCCTTTGCAAGGTGAACCTGGTTCTTGATCTTCCCTTTGCCCGTGAAGATGTCCGCCTTATCCTCAACCAGACTGTATCCGAGCGCGGTGAACGCATCAATTGCTCTGGCAATATCTTCTTTACGCACAAAATAATCCAGATCTCCAAAACTTCTCATGTTGTCCCGCTGATAGACAACCTCATCAAGAACGGGCCCCTTGAACAAAATATTTTCAATGCCCAGCCTTGTCAGCTCTGAGGTTATAATCGCCACGTCCCTGTTAGCCATCGCTATCCGGGCAATTTGGGCAATCCGCACCTGACGTAATGTATTCAAAACCTCGCCGGGAACGTGCTCTTCCAGCGAACTCAGAGCTTCCTGGGCGTAGCCTATAACCCCGTGAAATGCCGCTTGGTCAACCAACCTGTGCCATTCAGCGGCTCGACAAGCGTCAATCAGCCTTACCCGGAGATCAACGTCTGTGTCGTCCGTACGAACACACTCAACCAGCAATCGTTCGGTGGGATCGAGCAATTCCGTCCGAAATAGCCGTTCTGATCTGTTGATTTCTGGCACCATCTTTGTATGTTTCTGGATAGAAGTCACGCCTTCCGTTGCAACGATGACGGCAGAACCTGGTATTCCCTAGCCAGCACTCATTATCCTGCTCGCCACATTTCTGATGGATGCCAGAGTTTCCTGTTCTTCGGGACCGAAAAAGAAAGCATCATCATAAGTATGCATGCCTGTCAAATGGCCAACCGGCGCAATCAACTGCGAACTCATGGCGCCTTTGAAATCATACCCCCGGTGAGGATCGACGACAAGATCAGGAGCAAGATCAAGCTGCGGGCCATGAAATAATTCAGCCCTCTGGTAAACACGTCTGACCATGGGCTTTCCACCGTCAGGATCTTCAAGCTCCGCAAGGGATGATTGCAGCTTAGCTACAAGTTCATCACGTTCGCGGCCCGGCGCGACTGTGCCTCCAGGCTCTCTTCCCTTCAGGTTAATGTAGACTCGACCGGGATCCATGCAGTAAGCGGAGGTCTTTCCCGGATCAATGTCCATGATCGATCGCGGTTCAGCTGCTACAAATGAAAGGTAGCCTTCGCGCTCCAGCCAGCGGTTCAGAAAAACAAGCTTTTCGGCAGTACAGAAGCCGTGATCTGAAAGCATGTAAAATCGGGTGTCTTCAGGAAGCTCAGAAGCGAATTCGCCGATGATCGCGTCCAGGCGCCGATAGAACCTCAGGAACTCCCCGGAATAAACGGGGTCTCGCTCTTCGTAATGACGCCATAGGAAGTGGTGCAGCCGGTCTGTCCCAGTAAATACACACATAAAAAGATCCCATTTTTCCTGACGCCAGAAATGCAGCATTGCCGCGCGACGCTTCTCCAGCGTACAGTGCAGATCTTCGATCAGCAAGTCAAGCGATTCCCGCCCCTTTGAGGCATCAACGTCAATCCGGTATCCCATGCGCCGAAGATCTTCGAAGGCCTCGCGAGGATATGTCGCGCGATCGAGGTTCGGGGCAACAAATCCGGAAACGAGCACTCCATTCAGCGGCCTGGCAGGATAAGTCGATGGCACGTTAATCACACAGCAACGCTTTCCCTGGCGGCTCAAGCCATCCCAGAAGGGCTCAGCCTTGATATGACGGTAATTTGGGAAATACAGCTCATAAGTGCCCGGCTTCCGGTCTGTAAAACCGTAAATGCCGTGTTCGCCTGGATTTGTTCCGGTCATGAACGAGGTCCAGGCAATCGAGGAAATGGTCGGTATCTCCGTTTCCATCCTGACCAGACTGCCTTGAGCCGTAAGGGCGGCAATATTGGGAAGATTTCCGGCGGCGATTTCAGCATTGAGGAAGCTGAAAGGAGTACCGTCAAGACCTATTATGACGACACGTTGTTCCGCGACTTCATGGTAATCAGCACTGTTCACCTCGCCCACCGAATCCAAATACTCCGAATCTATCCCTAGTTTTTTTGAATTAAGCAATTAATACCAAAGTAGTCATAGTGATTCAAAAGGATTTCACTCCAGGCAGAACCAAGTATCGATCGTAAACCTAGTACGCCCCCCGCTTGCGGACGATCGCGATCAGCGTGCGCACCATGATCTTGAAATCCCACCTGGGCGTCCAGTTGGTGACGTACAGATAGTCGAGCTGCACCATCTCTTCATAGGGTATATCACTTCTTCCCAGGATCTGCCATAAACCGGTGATGCCGGGCTGGACCATGTGGCGCATGTCCGCGGTGCCGAGGCATTTGCGCGCTTCCATGACCGGCAGCGGCCGCGGCCCCACCAGGCTCATCTCGCCGCGAAATACGTTGATCAGCTGCGGCAGCTCGTCGATGCTGAGCCGGCGGATGATACGGCCGACCCGGGTGATGCGCGGGTCTTTTTTCATCTTGAATATCGGTCCGGTGGTCTCGTTAAGATCTGACAGTTCTTCCCGCAGGCTCTCGGCATCGACGTGCATCGAGCGGAATTTAAAAATCTTGAATGATTTATGATTTTTCCCCATCCGTTCCTGTTTGTAAAAAACGGGGCCTTTGGAATCGAGCTTGATCAGAATGATGGTCATTAAAAGGATCGGCGACAGAGCTATTGTCGCAGCGGTCGCGCCGATCAGATCCATCAGCCGTTTTGAGCCCCTGGCGATCCGGCCGTGACGGGTATAGCGCGGCAGGCTGAGGATCGGCAGTCCCTCGACATCCTCGATCTCCACCCGGTGCGACAGCACTTCGAACAGCCGCGGGATGATGCTGACATCGACTTTCATCTCCTGGCATGCGTGGATGACACCAAGCAATAGCGGATGCGGCGTGCGCGTAAAGGCGATGATGACCCGGCTGATGCCATAATGTTCGACGATCGACCTCAGCTCCGAAGGCCGGCCGAGCAGTTTCAGCTGGTTGTCTCCACCGGTCGCTTCCAGCTCTTTCGTATCGAGAAAACCGACGACGCGCAGGCCATACTCGTGGTGCCGCTTCAGACGCCCGATCAGGCTGCGCCCCACCTCACCGGCGCCGACGACCAGGGTGCTGGTGCGGAATGGATTATGAAAGGACAAGCCAACCCGCACGGCCGCCCGGGCCAGCGGCAGCATGAACATGAGCAGCAGCCAGGCGCTGAATACGAATACCCAGGTGGCGCGGCCCGTGGGATTGCCGCGGCTGGTCAAAGTCAGGAAAAAGAACATCAGCCAGGCGCCCACGGCCAGGGCGCCGATTGTCTGTGGCATTTCATCGAACGTGGAAACAGAGAGGCGGCGGACCTCGCGCCGGTAGACACCGTAATAATGAAAGACCAGCAGCCAGATCGGTATCGTCGCCAGCCCCGTCCAGAGCATCCGGCTGGTGATCTGGCCCATCTGATTGCCCAAGATGCTACCGAGGGATCCACTATCAACCAGGCTGGATGAAATATAATATGCGGCTATGACCGCGAGCGACAGCGAAAGGATATCGGTCAGGGGAATAATCAACGCGTGGACGGCGCGCAGCAATTGCAGCTCGCGGCGTGGAATCTCCAGCCCATCTTCATAGGGCAGAAAACTCCAGGAGCCGGAGAGTCTTTCCGGTAGCCCTTCAGTATCCGGATCCGGAGATTGGTCCAAGCTTCCCTCTTCCAGCTTCAGGAACTGTGTGGTGCGAAAAGGTGCTCAGCATCACTGGGGAATATTTGGATGCTTCCAGAGAATACGCGCAACCTACCCCGCCAGTTTTTTATACACCAGGTTTGAAAAAATGTCAACATTATGACTGTTTTGGTCAAGTTTAGACTGCGGCGCAAAGTTTCGTGGGTTTCCGCATGAAGCCGCCGGATCCGGCGCTGTTTTTGGACAGCAGCCGAAGCGGGAATTTAAAGGGACACCACGCTACCAGCCGGCAGGAATGCCGTCAAAAAAAGCATGGTGTCCCCGGTTTTATACGGTGGCTTTCTCTTCCGCTGCCCTGATCTCTTCCTCTTCCTCTGCGGTCAGCAGCGGCTGTCCCTGGAGGTAGCGGTCAATCGAGCGGGCGGCGAGTTTGCCCGCGCCCATCGCCAGGATGACGGTAGCGGCGCCGGTGACGATGTCGCCGCCGGCAAAGACGCCTTCCTTGCTGGTTGCCAGGGTATGCTCGTCGGCGACGATCAGACCCCACTTGTTGAGCTCCAGGTTTTCCGTGCTCTTGGTCAGCAGCGGATTTGCCCTGGTGCCGATCGCCATGATCACGGTGTCGACCGGGATGCGGGTTTCCGATCCTTCAACCGGCACCGGCCGCCTGCGGCCGCTGGCATCCGGCTCACCCAGCTCCATCTGGATCACTTCGATCTCCTCCACCCAGCCTTCCTGGTCGGCGATGATCTGGAGCGGGTTGGTCAGCAGATGGAAGTTGATGCCTTCCTCCTGGGCGTGATGCACCTCTTCGCGGCGGGCCGGCAGCTCATCCATCGAGCGGCGATAAATCAGATGCACGCTGGCGCCCAGCCTGAGCGCCGTGCGGGCCGCGTCCATGGCCACGTTGCCGCCGCCGACGACCGCGACGCGCGCGCCCACCTTGATCGGGGTGTCGTAATCGGGAAAGCGGTATGCCTTCATCAGGTTGGCGCGGGTGAGGAACTCGTTGGCGGAATAGACGCCGTTGAAGTTCTCGCCGGGGATGTTCATGAACGCCGGCAGGCCGGCGCCGTTGGCGATGAAGACCGCATCATGTCCATTATCGAGCATCTGGTCAACGGTCATCGTGCGGCCGATGACATGGTCAAGCTTTATCTCGACGCCAAGGCTTTCGACATATTCGCATTCGCGCTGGACAATGTCCTTCGGCAGACGGAACTCGGGGATGCCGTAGACCAGCACTCCGCCGGGTTTGTGCAGCGCCTCATAGATAGTGACGTCGTAGCCCAGCTTCGCCAGGTCGCCGGCGCAGGTGAGGCCGGCGGGGCCGGATCCGACCACGCCCACCTTCCTGCTTTTCCTGGCAGGCACCTCCGGAGCGGCCGCCGCGCCCTGGGAGGCTTCCCAGTCAGCGGCGTAGCGCTCCAGGCGGCCGATGGCCACCGGCTCGTGCTTCTTGCCCATCAGGCAGAGCTTCTCGCACTGATCCTCCTGCGGACAGACGCGGCCGCAGACAGCGGGGAAGCTGGTCTTGCGCTTGAGGATAGCGATCGCTTCTGCCGGATCGTCTTCCTCCAGCGCCTTGATGAACTCGGGGATGTCGATGTTGACCGGGCAGCCGGCAACACACTTGGGCTTCTTGCACTGCAGGCAGCGGCTGGCTTCAATCAGCGCCTGCTCACGCGTATAGCCAAGCGAGACCTCGTCGAAATTGGTCGCCCGGACCTTCGGCTCCTGCTCCGGAATCGCCGTCCGCGGGATCTCGGTTTTTTTCACTTTTTTCTTTCCGCTTTCATCTACGCCAGACACTGCGCATCACCCCGGCATTCCAAGTAAAGGTCGTATGATATTTTTTCCTGTTCCAGATACTGGCGCTGACGGGCCATCAGCTCGTCGAAATTCACCTGGTGGCCGTCGAACTCCGGTCCATCGACGCAGACAAACCTGGTCTCGCCGCCGACGCTGACGCGGCAGGCGCCGCACATGCCGGTGCCGTCCACCATGATCGAGTTGAGACTGACCAGCGTCTTCACCCCCAGCGCCTCGGTGGTCTTGCAGCAGAACTTCATCATGATGCCGGGTCCGATGGCGTAGACAAGGTCGACGTCGCCGGTTTCGCAGAGTTCGTGAAGCGGCTCCGTGACCAGGCACTTGCGGCCGTAACTGCCGTCGTCGGTGGTGACGATCACCTCGTCGCTCACCTCTTTCATCTTGTCCTCCCAAAGCAGCAGGTGCTTGTTGCGCGCCGCCACGATCGAGATCACCTTGTTGCCCGCCTTCTTCAGCTCGCGGGCGATCGGGTAGACCGGCGCCACGCCGACGCCGCCGCCGGCACAGACCACGGTGCCGTAGTTCTCGATCTCGCTGGGGATGCCCAGCGGGCCGATGAAGTTGGCGATCGAGTCGCCGGCGTTCAGCGTCTGCAGCTGCCGCGTGGACTTGCCGATCGCCTGCACGACGATAGTGATCGTGCCCCTGTCGCGGTCGAAATCGGCGATCGTCAGCGGGATGCGCTCCCCCTCTTCGTTGATCCGTAAAACTATGAACTGCCCCGCCTGGGCGGCCTGCGCCACCGCGGGGGCCTCGATGACCTGCATGTACACGTCATCCGAGTAATCGACTTTTTCCAGTATCTTGTACATCTGCCTCCTTCAACTCATCCCTGGATCAAAATGATCAACTTGTCAAGTTTCCGTTACAAAAATATTGCCTGCCCCTGAAGCCAATCTGACAATCTCCAGAAGCTCATCCTCGATCAGATGAATGACCATTTTAATGGAAAAACGAGCATTTTAACATTTTGCCGGCGCCGGGCGCAGGGCGCTCTCCGGTGCCGGGCGTTCATGATGCCGGATGCCGGATTATTTCAGCTCCGCGTCCGAGATCGAATAGAGCGCTTCGTCGCTGAGGTCGTTGATCAGCCTGACCGTGCGCATCATCTCCGGATCCTTGGCGTTAAGGATGGCAGAGGTCATGCCGCAGGCGACGAGCATCGGCAGATAAACGCGCTCGATGGAACTGCGCAGCTCGTCGGGGGCGCCGTTGGAAACGTTGGAGAGGCCGCAGGTCATCTGCACCGGCTCCTCGAACAGCTCGCCGAGGCCCCGGACCACGTCCATCACCGGCACGGCGTGGTCCTGGGCGACGCCGATCGGCATGACGATGGGATCGATCCAGATCTTCGAATTGGGGACGCCGGCCTCGTTGGCCGCCATGACCAGCTCGTAGGCGATCGCCAGCCGCTCGTTGGCGTCCTTGGGGATATGTGTCGACATTGTCAGGCCGATGATCTCGCATTCATACCTGGCCGCCAGCGGCAGGATGTGCGCCATCTTGTCCGGCTGGGCGCTGAAAGAGTTCAGCAGCGGCGGCTTCTTGCAGGCCTTGACGCCGGCTTCCATCGCCTCGTGATTGCTGGTGTCGAGACAGAGCTGCAGGTCGGAGACCTCCTGGATGATGTTCACCATCCACTCCATCAGCTCGGGGCCGCCCTTGCGCGCCGGACCCAGGTTGATGTCCAGCAGGTCGGCACCGGCTTCCGTGCATTCGCGCGCGAGCTTCTGGATCGGCTCCGGGTTACGCTCCTGCATCGCGGCGCCGATTGACTTGCTCATCACGTTGATGTTCTCAGCGATTGCCTTCATTAAACCTCCTGTATTCTTTTGCCTGCTATTTGAGGTGCGCGCGCCTGACGATCTCCGGCACGGCTGCTTCCCACTCGACCGCCATGATGTGCACGCCGGCCACGCCTTCGATCTCTTTGACCTCGTTGATGACATCGACGCAAACCTGGATGCCCTCGTCCTGCGCATCTTCCGCCGCGGCCATCCGCTCCACGACCGCGTCAGGCACATCCATGCCGGCCACCCGGTTCTTCATGTACTTCGCCATGCCCGCGCTCTTGAGCGGCGCCACCCCGGCCAGGATGCGGCAGCCCTCGGTGACGCCCAGCTCCCGGCACTGGTGCATGAACTCTTTAAACTTGTCCACGTTGAAAATGATCTGTGTCTGAACGAAGTCGACGCCGGCCTCGACTTTCTTCGCCAGCCGCAGGGCCCGGTACGGGAAGGGATCGGCGTAGGGATTGGCGGCGGCGCCGATGAACAGCTGCGGGGTGGCGCCGGCGATCTCGTCTCCGTTCTGGAAAACCGGGCCGTCGCGCATGTCCCGCGCCATTCTGATCAGCGTCACCGAATCGAGATCGAAGACTCCCACCGCTTCCGGATGATTGCCGAAACTCTGATGGTCGCCGGTGAGGCACAGCAGGTTGCTGATTCCCAGCGCCGCCGCGCCCAGGATGTCCGCCTGCATCGCCAGCCGGTTGCGATCGCGGCAGGTCATCTGCATTACCGGCTCCAGACCCTGGTCGAGGCAGATCTTCGCCGCCGCGGCGCTGGCCATGCGCACGATCGCGGTCTGGTTGTCAGTGATGTTGACCGCATCCACATGGCCCTTGAGGATGTTGGCCTTGTCGATGATCACCTGCGGATCGGCGTTCCTGGGCGGGCCAAGCTCGCCGGTGACGGCGAAACCGCCGGCATCCAGGATCTGCTTCAGATTCACGCCGCCGCTCACGGCTTGAAGCCTTCCTTCTTCATCGTGCGTGGACCGCCGGAGTTGGAGACGTTCCACTTCTTCGGGCCAAGGATGCGCGCCAGCGTGTCAAGGTCACCCAGCGCCGCCAGCCGGTCGTAGATCTCCTGCCAGGCGCAGGGCACATCCGGCGAGATCTCGCAGCGGCCGTTCTGCGAGCCGCCGCAGGGTCCGTTGAGCAGCGTCTTGGCGCAGCGCGCGACGGGGCAGACGCCGCCGGTGAACCCGATGACGCAGAAACCACACGAGACGCAGTACTCGGTCCAGACATGGTGCTCCTTGACGTAGCCGATCATGTTTGTGTTCATCGCCGGCGCGACCCGTTTTCCCGGATAACGGACCGCGAGCCCCTGGGGGCCGATGCCGCAGGCGGTAGACAGCACCACGTCAGCCTGACCGACCTGCGCGCTGATGGAATCAAGATACTCGTTCTCGCACTGGCGCAGCACGGTGACGGTCTTAACGCTGCCCTCGATGCCGTCCCGGCGGCGCGCGATCCTGAGCTGCGCCGCCAGCTGCTCGGCCTCCTTCTCGCCGCCGCTGAGACTGACCGCGACGCAGGTGTTGCAGCCGACCACGAGCACGTGCCTGTGCGCGTCGGTCATGCGCCTGATCTCGTCAAAATTTTTACGTTCGGCTGTGATCATGATTCCGGTCCGGCCATCAGACTTTCGGTCTGCATTTTAGTTCGGGCTCCACCCGCAGCTCGATCGCATCGGGCTCGAGGCCCGCTTCCGCGATGGCTTTTTGCGCCTCGGCCACCGCCGCCCGCGTCTGCCGGTGCCCATGGATGAAGTGGCCGTCGTCATCTTCGCTGCAAACGGCGACGTAGACCTTGTCCGCGCCGGCCTCGAACGCATGCAGCAGCAGCCGCACGCTCAGTCGGCCGGTGCAGGGCAGCTGCACGAGCGGCGCCTCAGGCTCGACTCTCGACTGCGAGTACCAGCAACCGAACTCCAGCGCGGAAGCTTCGCCGAGCGCGGCGTCGATTTCGCCTTCCATCCCGGCCTCACTCACCGCTTCCAGGTCGATCGCCTTGACCGGACATTGCGTGAAGCAGATCCCGCATGCCTGGCAGTGCTCGGGTGAGATGCCACCCAGGCCGTCGCCATCAGCCCACGGCGCGCCATACGGACAGACGCGCACACAGGTAAGGCAGGAGATGCATTTCAGCTGCGAGTACCGGGCGCCGCCGGCGCAGAGCAGGCAGCGGGAGGCCTCGCAGCGGGCATCCACCTCGGGCAGGCCCAGCTCGATCTCGCCGAAATCGCCGGTCCGGTCATCTGCCGGCCGTGCCGGCGTCCGCCGCCGCGGCGCTTTTCGAACCTTGTCGCCGATGCTGGCAGGCAGTTCGCCCACCGGCCTGGGCTCTTGAGGAAAATCGACTCGTACGCCCAGGTAGCGCGCCACCGCGATCGCCGCCCGCTTGCCGCTGGCCAGGGCGCTCACCGCCGTTCCGGGACCGGTCACGACCTCGCCGCTGGCAAAGACGCCGCGGCGGGTGGTGGTGCACTGCTCCCGGTCGAAAATGAGGATGCCGCGCTCGTTGACATCCGGTCCTGCCTTTGTCAGAAAAGAAAGGTTTGACATCTGGCCGATGGCGATAATGACCGTGTCGCCCGGAATCACGGAAAGCTCGGTCTCGCAGAACCGCGGCGCGAAGCGCCCCTGCCCGTCGAAGACCGCCTCACACTTCTTCACCTGGAGTCCCTCCACCCTGTCGTCGCCCACGACTGCGTTCGGACCCTGGCTGCAGACGATGCGGATGCCTTCCGCGACAGCGTCCTCGATCTCCCAGCTGTGGGCCGGCATCTCGTAGTCGGCCTCGAGGCAGACCATGGTCACCTTGCCGCCGGTGACACGCCGGGCCGAGCGGGCGACGTCGATGGCGACGTTGCCGCCGCCGATGACGATTATATCCTCGCCAAGCTCCGGCACCTCGCGCCCGGCGTTGACCGCTTCAAGGAAGGGAACCGCCAGCAGCACCTGCGGCAAATCCACACCGGGGATCGGCAGCGAACGGCTCTCGGAGAGGCCCACGGCGATCAGCACCGCGTCATACTCCGCCGCCAGCTCATCAAAATCTATGTCCCTGCCGACGGCGGCGCCGGTTCTGATCTCGACGCCCATGCCGCGGATGTATCCGATGTCCTCGTCGAGGATGTCCTTTGGCAGGCGGTAGTTGAGGATGCCGGTGCGCAGGAAGCCGCCCGCTTCCGGCTGGCTTTCATAGATGACCGGCTCAACGCCCAGCAACGCCAGGTCATGCGCCGCGCCCAGCCCGGAAGGGCCGGAGCCGATGATGGCAACTTTCTTCCCGGTGGTAAACTCCGTTCCCGGCGGCTCGTAGCCCAGGCCGGCAGCCCTGGCGCCGTCTGACGCCACCCGCTTCAGGTTGCAGATGGCGATGGGCTCGTCTACATCGCCGCGGCGGCAGGCATCCTCGCAGGGATGGGCGCAGATGCGGCCGATCGACTGCGGCAGGGGGTTGGTCTCGCGGATGATCGCCAGCGCCTCCGCCGGCTTGCCCTCGGCAACCTTCTGGATATACCGCTGCGCGTCGGTATGGATCGGACAGGCCACCTGGCAAGGCGGCCGTTTAAGCGCATCCCCCGATACCGGACGGCTGAAGGAACGTGCGATTGTCTGATTATCTTTCAAAAATATGGTGCGAGCACTCAAGAGTGACGGTTTTCATTCTACGCCGCGCTCCACTGCCGCAGGAATTTCGGGATGTCCGCCGCCTCGCGCACGCCCACCTGCACCTGCCAGCCATCCCCCAGCTCCTCCTCCAGCTCGCCGGAGATCTGTGCGACGTAGCCGGGGATGATGACGTTCTTGTGCGGCGCTTTCTCCTCGATGCCGCTTTTCTTCAGGAAAGGAGCGATGGCGTCGGCCACGAACTTGCCGGCCGCCCAGGCGGTCAGCACCGACTGGCCTTCCACATCCATGATCGCCAGCCAGGCGGGCATCTTGCTCGCCTCCACCTCGGACGACACCGTGAAATACGTCAGCGAGAAATTCGTGGTGACGATGATCGGCGCTTCCGGGCCGGGATCGTTGACCGGATAGATGCCCTGATCCATCTGCATCGGCTTCTGCGGGTCAGTGTAGATATTCTGCGAGAGGTACAGCAGCGGCAGCGTCCGCGCCGGATCCAGATCGGAGAGGATGACAAAGCCGGCATACTTGGCGATGAAAACCGAGGCGTAGACAGCCTCCAGCATCCTGTCGTCCGTCATGTTGCAGGGAAAGCCGATGGTGGGGAAACCGAGCGCCCGGAAGGTCTTCTTGACCGCCGAACGCCGGATCAGGGTCTGATCCATCAGCACATCGCCGAGGCTGCTGGAGGACGGATCGAGCACGACGTCCTTAAAGTCGCCATCGAGCGCTTTCTGTCCCAGCTCGGCCAGCTTGTCAAGCGTGCCGGCCTTGATGGCGAAAGGCACATCCAGCTCCCTGGCCACGGCCGCCACCGCGTCAAAATTCGATTCGGATGCCGCATACAACAGCGGTTTCTTGTCCTTGAGCGGCTCCGCGGCCGCCTTGAGCGCGGCAGCGTCATCGCTGACCAGCACCAGCGCGGCGCCACAGCCTGCGTCGACCTTCGCCGCCAGCGCCGCCAGCGCGGCTCCATCGGCGGCCTTGATCGCCGCCACGCGCGGCCGCAACGTACGGCCGACATAATTGAACTGCTGCTCCTTGAGCTGACGCATGAGCGTATCCACCTGGGCGTCATCCATCGCGTCGGTGATCATCACGCCAAGACCAGGCATGTGCTCAAAACGCTTCTCATGCCGGTACATGACTGTCTCCTCGCCGACAGTGACGGCCAGATCGCCGGCGCCCACGGTCACCTTGCGCACCGGCGGAGCCGATGCCTCGCCGAGCGCCGCCTTGGCCTCATCAGAAACATAGGGGCACTTGTCCAGCTCCGCCTTGCCGGCAGCCAGCTGCATCGCAAACGCCATGCACGTCGGAAAACCACATTCCTTGCAGTTGGTCTTGGCCAGCAGTTTAAAGATTTGCAGACCGCTTAAAGCCACGGCACACACTCCCTTCGAATGCTACGTAAGAATTGACACTTCCTGGAAAAATGTAAGGTGTCCCGGGTTTTGCGTCTCGGGGTTTTGCGTTTAGAACAGCGGGCCCATCTCCAGCGCCGGATGGCCGACCTGCTGAAGATACTCGAAGACCTCTTCCTCCTCGGTGCCGTTCTCCTCGGTGGCGATCTTGTCCACCAGGTCGGGAACGCCGGCACGCTCGCCGGCCTTCTGGAGGATGTCGCGCATCTCTTCCTTGAGCTCCCTGGGCATCCACACCAGCCGCTGGATGCCGCCGTCGGCGGCGATGAACTTGGGCGAGCCCATGTAGAACCTGGAGTGGCCGAGGAAGCCGGGAGTCTGCACGCCGCCACCGACGGAGCCCGCCAGCGTGGAGAATTTCATCCCCGAAGGCGTATCGCCCTTGAACTCGCGGTTGACGGTCATGATGCCGTTGCACATCGGCAGCACGCAGCTGATCACCTCGAAGCAGCCACACGAGGTCATCGGGTTCTCCATCATGGAATAGGTGTTGAAAGCCTCGACCTGTCCCTGAGAGTGCTCCTTCACGTATTCGTTGACGCCACTCCACTGGCCGCGGTCCTCGTCGACGGTCTCGCCCTTGGGGACCGGCTGGTTGCCGCCGGTGGGATTCATCTCGTAGGCGGCCTTGCCATCCAGCCAGTTGTAGGAGCCGCACAGCCCCGGACGCTCCGGCGTGATCACGCAGACATGCGTGGGCGCGAAACTCTGGCAAAGGATGCAGGAATAAAATGTGTCGACGCTCTCGTCGGTCAGGCTGCCGAGGCGCTCGTCGCGCTCGTGATAGGCCTTTTGAGCCCGCTCGAGGAGCTTCTCCACATCCTCCTGCCTGGAGTAGATGGTCACCTGCACCTTGTCGACCACCTCGCCGAAGTCGGCGTGGTAGCGGGCGTGGATGATCTTGCCCAGATGCTCGAAGGTGAAGCCGGCGTCCTTGGCGCGGTTGCTGATCCGCATCCAGACGGTGTCGCGCTGGCCCATGTGCAGCACGCCCTCAGCCTCGTTGAAGAAGGTGTGCCCCTGGCGCTCCAGGATCGGCTCGAAATCCTTCTGCATCTTGCGGCCGGAGACCTCCACGTGCACGGCGAAGGGGATGGTCGAGCCCTGCTCGACGTCACCGATCTCCGGGCCGACGACGGTCACCTTGCCGTCCTCGACGTCATCGGCGATCTCGGTGAACTCGCAGCCGAGCGACTTGGGACCGCCCATCTCCACCCAGTACTCACCTTTGCGGATGCGCTCGCCCTCAAACGCCGGGCTGTAGGAGACAGGCACCGGCACCTCGGTGACCACGACCTTGAGGCCGCGCACCTCGATGGCGCGGGCGACGATGTCCTCGCAGGCGACGTTGCTGACCACGTGCTCGTAGGTGCAGACGCCGGTGGGCAGGATCTCGGGAATGTCGCTGGTGGCGATCGTCGGGAAGCCGTACGAGATGGCGCCCGCCGCCGCCGCGTATTTCTTGTCGGTAACGTGCCCGAAAGCGAGCACGAAGGCGAAGATCCGGTCCTTGTTGTACTTCAGCACCCGGCGATAGTCACCGGCGGCGACGCCGCCGAACGCCAGCGCGGCGCGGGTAGCGAAGCCGAGCGACCAGATGTGCCCGGAGATGTAGGGGCTGAACGGCACCAGGCGCGTGTTCCAGCCCAGCTCGACGCCACCCTCCACCAGCTGCTCGGCGAAGCTGACGCCGCCGTCCTTGCCGGCAATAAAGACGTAGAGCATCTTCTCCTTCAGCTGCTGCGCGATGGCCACGGCGGTCTCCACGTCGGGAGCCGCGCCGGTGATGGCGGCGAACCCGGGCGCGGTGCCGTCGACAAACTCGACGCCGCGCTCGCGCATGATGACGTCGTCAGCGGCGCCCAGCCAGAGGTTGTCGTCAGTGGGCGTATCGGTGGCGGTGTAGAAGCCCGGCTCGAGGATGTAGCGCAGCGACTCGATGATCTCGCAGGCGAACAGCGTCGCCACGCCGGCGTCCAGCGCCGTACCCAGATACGGGGTCCACAGCCGCTCCGCCGGCCCCTCCGGCAGGAGCTCGCGCGCGTGCGCCAGCACCTGCTCGATGTCCTTGATCTTCTCGACGCGGATGCCGGTCAGTCCGTAGATCACCGGCAGATAATAGCCCGTGTTGGGCAGCTCGAGCGTTGCCTCCGCGCCGGCCGCGTCCATCGCCCTGGCGAAGGCGTCCTCCGCCTCCGTAACGAACTGATGCGCGCCGGCGATTACTGATGTCGCGATAATCTTACTCATCTATTCCTCCTACAGCTCTCGCCTGGCGGCCATGTCGAACAGCACGCGTTCTTTTTCCTCATGGATTCCCAGGGCCTGACGCTTTTCCTGGATGCGGTTCATGACCATCTCCAGGATCTTGTCATAGTCGGGCTCGAAGACCAGCTGGCCGCCGACCTTCGCCTCCCAGCCATTGCTCATGATGTCCACGACTTCGTCGCAGTCGCCGACAGGGTTGCGAACGCCGAAGACGACGTAGGCGCCGGAGGCGGCGGCGTAAGTGCCGATCGCCAGCGCCTTCTCGCAGTAATACTCGGGACAGATGGCGGCGACGGGCAGGTCGGAGATGTCATCGCCGAGCCCGCCTTCCTCCACCACCTGGCTGAGGATGGTCATGATGCGCGAATTGTCAACGCAGCTGCCCAGGTGCAGGACCGGCGGCATGCCCACCGCCTCGCAGACCTCGCGCAGGCCGTCACCGGCGATCTGCATCGTCTCCGGCGTCATCAGCCCGTGCTTGCCGGAGGCGTGCGCCGCGCAGCCGGTCTGGACGACGAGGACGTCGCGCTTGATCAGCTCGTGCACCAGGTAGACGATGCCCTCGTCCTGCGTCACCCGCGGGTTGTTGCAGCCGACGATGGCCACCGCGCCCTGGATCTTGCCGTTGATGATGTTGTCGTTCAGCGGCCGGAACGAGGCGCGGTACCTGCCGCCCAGCATATAGTTGATGTATTCGTGCGAGAAGCCGGCCACCAGGTCGCCGGTGTACTGGGGGATGGCGATGTCGCCGCGGTTCTCGAAATTATCGATGCACATGCGGACGATATCCTTGGCGGTATCCAGCGCCCTGGTCTCGTCGAACTCGACGTGCGTGGCGCCCGGGATCTTCGCCTTGGGAGAAGTGGTGATCAGCTTCGTGTGGAACTTCTCCGACAGCGGCTGCAGCGCCTGCAGCACGCACTGGACATCCACGACCATGCCCTCGACGGCGCCGGTGATGATCGCCAGCTCCTGGTGCAGGAAATTGCCTGCTGGCGGGATGCCGTGCCGCATCAGCACTTCATTGGCCGTGCAGCAGATGCCGGCCAGGTTGATGCCCGCCGCGCCCTTGCTCCTGGCGTATTCGATCAGCTCCGGGTCCTGAGAGGCGGCGACGATCATCTCCGAGAGCGTCGGCTCGTGCCCGTGGACGATGATATTGACCTCGTCCTTGCTGAGCACGCCCAGGTTGGCCTGGGAGACCAGCGGCTTCGGCGTGCCGAAGAGCACGTCGGAGAGGTCGGTCGCCAGCATGGCGCCGCCCCAGCCGTCGGCCAGCGACGTGCGCATGCCCTGATCGAGCAGATGCTCGGCGTCCTGATCCACGCCCACATGGGTGCGGTGCATGCTCTCGACTACCTCGCGGTCCACGCCGCGCGGCACCAGGCCGTACTTGCGCCAGATCTCCTGGCGCCTGGCCGGCGCCCGGCTGACATAGGTAAGCTCGTCGCCGGCGGTGCCGTTGAAGTTATCCAGCGCCTTCTGGGCCACTTCGGCGGCCACATCGTTGAGCTCGCGTCCTTCGGTGGCGATATCCATCATCTCCGCCACGCGGTAAAGCTTGTCGGGATCCTTGATGCCATAGCTCTGGGCATGGCCCTTGGCGACCGCCAGCAGCGTGCGGGCGATGTCGCGGCCGTGATCAGAGTGCGCGGCCACGCCGCCGGCGATGGCGCGCACCATCAGGCGGGCGCCGATGGTGCCGTGGGTGGCGCCGCAGATGCCGGTCTTCTCTTCGGCGCCCTTGCCGACCAGGCGGCAGGGGCCCATGGCGCACAGCTGGCAGCAGGAGCCGGCCGCGCCGATCGGGCACGCCTTCATCTCGTCGACGCGCGAGAAAACGGTGCTGATGCCCTCAGCCTCGGCCTTGGCGATGACTTCCAGCGCCGCCGGATCTATGCTCTTCTTGCGCGGTTCCGCTTTCTTTTTGGTTTCTTCGGGATTGCTCATGACGCAACTTTCTCCTTGGCTTGTGCCTGCAGGCCGTCGATGGCGGTACGGACCAGTTTCACGGCTTGGGGATGGCGCATTACCAATACGTCGCTACCGCATAATAGAAGGGATGTAGCGGTGATGGCCTCCCAGAGGACGCCCCTGGTCTCAACGTCACCGAAGGTAGGTTCTTCTTCCTCGCTGACTTTGGCTTCCTTGGCCTTCCAGGTCTCGGGAGCCAGATTGTTGAAGATCGGCATCTGCATCTTGCTGTCGTTCTGGGCAAGCGCGGCCAGCCGGTCCCTCTCCATAATAGAATAGCAATAGTCCAGGCCATATCCCAGAGCCCCGGTAGTGGGGTCGATGATGATCTTGTCTTCCGGCACACCCAGCTGCGTCAGCAGCACATTCAGCTGCTTGGCCAGGTTCACGTCCATGGAAGTAAAGGCGATCACGGGCTTCTTGTAACCCATGGCGGCGGCGCCGATCTGGCGATGGTTGGAATCGTCCACCGGACCGATCGGGATCAGGTCGTCCGGCATCGTCTCCGCCACCTTCTTCAGCACCTCTGTATCCTTTTCCGGCGAGCCGGTGCCGAGCACGATCAGCGGCACGCTGATGGCGTCGTTGACTTGCTTCACCGTAGCGGCGGCGGCTTCCGCGGAAGCGTCGGTGCCGTTGGGATCGACGCTGCGCAGCTGCAGGACGATGGCGTCGGCGCCAAACTCGTCCTGGCACTTCTTCGCCCAGGCTACCGGATCGCCCATGACGTCCTCATACACTTTCCTGACCGCCTCGGGCCAGCCGGGCTGCGGCTCGTCATAGACCTCCATCGCGATCATCGGCGGATTGGGCATGTCGCCCTCCCACAGATGGAACGGGAACGTGGTCTCGCCGCCAATCTTGGCATTCTGGCCGATGGCGACCTCGCGGATCTTACCTTTTATCTGATCAATTGGCGGCTCGAAAGACAAGGCAACCCTCTCCTTCCTCATTTAAACAAACAACAAATGGTCCAGCGGACGTAACACAAATAGTTCTTTCATCAACGCCGGGAAGACACCGGCGCTGCGCCTGCTTGAATTTAGGTAAGCGGCAGCCATCACATGGATACCTGAAGTCCGCCCCATCCTGAAAAACGAAAGGTTCGAGCAGGCTTGGCCGGATATCCATACCGGCGGCCGACCCGGACCTTACAGACTCATTGACCGGCCTGGCCCTGGCGGGCGACCGGTCATGCCTAAAAAGACCGTAATAGTTACTTTATTTATCAGACTTACGGTAATGCAGGATAATACCATCGTTTCCAAGTGGGCGTCAATAAGATTTGCGGATACAGGGCATTAGCGGAAAAACGCTCCCGAGCGGCGGGAAATCCAGGCCGGCGCCGGCCGGCGAAGTTAAGCCGCCCTTGCTTAAGTTTGCTGCCAAACGGTTATTAATAAGTCATCTCGCCGCCCGCAGGCGCGCCCGGCCGCAGTCGCGGTCAGGTCCGGCGGGCGCCTACCACAAGGAGGAAAAGATGGGTTATACACAGGTGGCTCTGGAAGACAAACTGCTGGAGATGTATCCGGAGCTGTCGGAGCATCACATCGGCCTCAGCCTCAGCATGGACGAGGAGCGAAACGCATGGGTTGTGCGCTTTCGCAAGGGCGACCACAGCCGCTACGCGTTTCTCGACAAAAAAGACGCCGATGACTGCATGGACGGCCAGAAATGCCTGTATCTGGGCGTGCTGATCGGCCAGTACATCCGCGACCTGGAAAACGACCTGGCCTCGATGGGCGAGCTTTGACGGCGATCGGACAGGCCATCGATGACAGCGCCAGACTGAAAGGACGGGACCAATGAATCAGATCGAATGCCTGGGACGGAAGATCAACGTCGACGACAACGGCTATCTGCTCGATGCGGACGACTGGAACGACGATGTCGCCCGGGCGCTGGCTGCCCAGGAGGGCGTCGAGCTCAACGCCGCAGATATCGACATCATCCGGTTCATGCGCGACTACTACTATAAATATGGCTCGTTTCCGATGCTGAGCGTCGTCTGCAGGAACGTGAACAAGCCTGGAGACTGCGTCAACGAGGAATTCGTCGATCCCCTCAAGGCTTGGAAGATCGCCGGGCTGCCGGAGCCGGCAGGCGAAGCGGTCTCGTATCTGCAGCGGCCCGTATAACGGGCGAAAGTCATTTGCAACGTAAAAGGCGGCTCCCGTGGAAGCCGCCTGTTTGTGCCTGACGTAAGGATTGACCGGTTCGACCCCCGCGCCGTCGTGGCATCATCTCATCTGCGCCGCTTTAAGCGTGTTCTTCATCAGCATGGCGATGGTCATCGGACCGACGCCGCCGGGAACCGGCGTGATGGCGCGCGCTTTCTGGCTGGCGGCTTCGAAATCGACATCGCCGACCAGGCCTTCGGCGGTGCGGTTGATGCCGACGTCGATCACAGTCGCTCCCTCCCCCACCATGTCACCGGTGATCATTTTAGGGATGCCGACAGCGGCCACAAGTATGTCAGCGGCCCGGCAAACACCAGGCAGGTCTTTCGTCTTCGAATGGGCGATGGTCACCGTGCAGTTCTCGGAAAGCAGCAGCAGCGCCGCCGGCTTGCCGACGATGTTGCTGCGGCCGACGATCACGGCGTTGGCGCCTTCCAGTTCGGCGCCGCTGCGCTTCAGAAGCTCGACGCAGCCCGCCGGCGTGCAGGGCGGCAGCGTCGCCTGGCCCACCGCCAGCCGGCCGACATTGACCGGATGGAAACCGTCAACATCCTTGTTGGGATCGATGGCCAGCAGCACGAGGCTGGAATCCAGATGTTTGGGCAGCGGCAGCTGCACCAGGATGCCATGGACGTCATCACGGCAGTTGAGCTCGTCAACCAGCTGCATCAGTTTCTCCTGAGTCGTGTCAGCCGGCAGCTCGTACTTGAAGGAGTTGAAGCCGACCTCGTGGCAGGCGCTCTCCTTGTTGCGCACGTAGACCTGCGAAGCGGGATCTTCCCCCACCAGCACGACCGCCAGCCCCGGCGTCAGCCCATGGTCAGTCTTCATCTTCTCCACCTCTACGGCCACTTCGGCGCGGATGTCGGCGGAGATCTGCTTGCCGTCGATGATGATTGCCATTATTTCCCTTTCCTTGATTAGCGAGAAACTGCCACGAAAGTCCGGCCTTAAAAAGAAAGCCGCGGTTGCGGCGATGGAAAATCTTATCAGAATAAACCGGGGGAATAAACCGGTAACACCCCCGCCGGCATCAGCCCTGCAAGCCGAAAACACCGTCGAACAGCGCGGCCGCCGCGGCAACCGCGGGTGACTCCCCGGCGATCTCCAGCAGTGACTTGCCCGCGACCTCAGCCTCGAACAGGCCGGGGTCCTCCGGGACGGTCGCCACCAGCGGCAGCTCCAGCCGCTCGATCTCCGGCATCAGCGCCGCGACCGCGGCCTCTGAGGCGCGGTTGAGCACAAAGACCGTCCTGCCCACTTCCAGTTTCATCTCCACCGCCAGGTCAAGCACGCGCCGCGCTGCCTGGATGCCGCGCACGCCGGCGTCGGCGACCAGCATCAGCACGTCGGTCTTGCGCGTGGTGCGGCGGGAGATATGCTCGAGGCCGGCCTCGTTGTCCATCACCACATGGCGGTAATCCCCCGCCAAAGCGTCCATGTAGCGGCGGATGATGTTGTTGGCGAAGCAGTAACAGCCGGCGCCTTCCGGCCGGCCCATCGTCAGCAGGTCAAAGCCCTCCCCCTCTGCCAGCGCCTCCTGGATCTTGTACTCGACAAACTGGTCCTTGGTCATGCCACCGGGGATGGCCCGCTCGCCGGCGAATCCCTGCTCCCGAGCCGAGCCCACCGTGATCGGCACCCCGATGCCGAGCGTCTGCCCCAGGTTGGAGTTGGGATCGGCGTCGACCGCCAGCACCGGCGTCTCGCCACGCCGAACAAGATATTGTACCGCCAGCGCCGCCAGCGTCGTCTTGCCGGTGCCGCCCTTTCCTGCTACTGCGATGGTCGTCATCGGGTCCTCCAAAAACAGAACGGGACAGATGGGAAAATACCAAGGTGTCCCCGGTTTTTTATTAGCTGAATTTCGACAGGATCTGCTCCATCCGCGGGAACCATCTCATATCGGTGTGCGGAAAGAACAGCGCCGCCATGTACTCGTCCATGAACTGCTGGTTGTCGGACAACTCTATATTTGTCATCATGCGCGCCACCTGCGTGGCCGACTGGAGCATGTCCTTGGAGAACGAGACCAGCCGCGCGCCCAGCAGAGAGCCGTTGCCGACAAAGGTGAACCGCTCGGGATCCATCTCCGGGAAGAGTCCGATCGCCGCGGCCCGGTCCAGCTGCAGGTACTTGCCGAACCCGCCGGCCACATAGACCTGCTCGACCGCGTCCATTTCCAGGCCGACGCTGCCCAGCAGCGTGTTCACGCCGGCAAAGATCGCCCCCTTGGCCCGCATCAGGTTGTCGATGTCGGGCTCGGTGATGACGATATCCTGACCGCCGGCGGTGTACTCGCCCACGGCCAGCACGTACTCCCACTGGCCGTCCTCGTGGCGGCGCAGCCACTTGCCAGCCGCTTCTTCCCTGAACTTGCCGTCCTGGCCCAGAATGCCCGCCTCCAGCAGCTCGGCGACCGCGTCGATGATGCCGGAGCCGCAGATGCCCAGCGGCTTTTTGCCGCCGATGGTGAGGATGTGCGGCTCGCCGGTGGAGGGCTCGATCTGCACTGCCTCAATGGCGCCGCGCGTGGCGCGCATGCCATGGCTGATGCCGCCGCCCTCGAATGCCGGTCCGGCCGAGCAGGAAGTCGCCACCAGCCACTCGCTGTTGCCGACCACCGCCTCGCCATTGGTGCCGATGTCGATGTAGAGCGTTACCTTGCCGGTCTGGAATACGCCCGAACCGATGATGCCGCTGACGATGTCGCCGCCGACGTAGCTGGACACGCAGGGAAAAGTATACAGATGCACATGCTCGCAGACATCGATGCCCAGATTGCTGGCGCGCACCGGCGGCATGAACGTCGCCGCGGGCACGTACGGCGCGATCCGGATATATTTCGGATTCACGTCAAGTAGCAGGTGCGTCATCGTGGTGTTGCCAGCCGCCACCATGTGCGACACCTGGCAGCGATCGACGCCGGCTTTTCTGAGCACCTGCTCCACCACCTCGCTGATGGTGCCTACTACCGCCTGCTGCAGCTGCTTGCGGCCTTCCGGCTTCTGGGAATGGACAATACGGCTGATGACGTCGTCGCCGTAGCTGATCTGGCCGTTGTATTCCGAGGCCTGGGCGACGGTCTCACCCCGGTTCAGGTTCAGCAGCTGGGCGTAGACGCTGGTGGTGCCGATGTCGAGCACGATCGAGTAATCCTGGCTGGTGAGATCGCCCGCCGCCACCTGGATCACCTTGGGGCCGCGAAAAGTCTCCACGACTGTGGCGGTCACCTCCCAGTCGGCCTGCCTCAGCGCCTCGGGCAGTTCCCGGATGGCGCGAAAATCGACCGACGGGCTGTCGATCCCGTGCTCGGATTTAAGGCCCAGCTTCAGCCGGTCCAGATCGTCGATGTTGTTGGCCGCGTCAGGCGCGTCCAGCTTGAGGGCGAACTTCTTCACCACCGGGTCTACACTCCAGCCCGTCACCAGGTTTTCGAGGTCCTGCGGCGTCAGCACCCGGCCGGGTCCGGGCCGCCGCTCGTGCGTCAGCGCCGCCGAATCGCCGATGCGCGATTCCTCCGGAATGGTGACGGCAAGATCGCCCATCACCTCCACGCGGCATGCCAGGCGCAGCCCGGCGCCGTAATCGGACTCTGACAGCTTCGCCGACCGGCCGCCCTCGAACTCGCCCTCGATGGCTACCTTGCACTTGCCGCAGGCGCCGGTGCCGCCGCAGGAAGCGTTGATGTGCACACCCTCCAGCAGCGCCACCCGCAGCAGGTTGGCGCCGTGCGGCACACCTTCGCAAACGATCTCGCCAGGCTGGAAGATTACGGTATGTGTCGTGTTCTCGCTCATGAGGACTGATTATATTAGATATCCGAATCCGGTTGGAGATTCACCCCCACGCCAGTTGTGTGAGATTCAGGTGGATGCCCGGCGTCCGGCGTCTCATAGACCTGCTCCCCGGGCTGATTATTCAGGCATTATACCCTGTTATTTTTCGACCCGAGCGGGTATCTGCCCGTTATGAAGCAAAGCCCGGCCATTAGCGATCCAAGGAGGTGACGGTTTGCTCACAACAAAACCGAGACGCCGTCAGTTCTGGAAGAAACGGCGACATTTACAAACGTGATGGCAAGCTTAGGAAGAGGAGAAAGAGATGTCCCAACCTACCGTACATAGGCACGAACCCAGCAGCTGGGCGATCGGCTTTACCGGTTTCGCCGCTTTCATCCTGATCATGCTGGGCATCTTCGACATCCTTGCCGGCCTGGCGGGGATCTTCAAAAACGAGTTCTACGTAGTGACCAGCGATTATGTCTTCCGGCTGAACGTAACCGCCTGGGGATGGATCCACCTGATCGTGGGCGTGATCGTCTTTGCCGCCGGCATCGGCATCTTCAGCGGATCGGCATGGGCGCGGGCCGTCGGTGTGTTCATGGCCATCGTCATCTGCATCGAGAACTTCCTGTTCCTGCCGTATTATCCGTTGTGGTCGATCCTGATCATCGCCATCGCGATTGCCGTCATCTGGGCGCTGACGGCTCATGGGCGTGATATTACCGAAGCCTAGAGCGGCGGCAAGCCGCCGCGTGTGAGCCGTGGCTTCTAGAGCGCGGCAGGCCGCAGCGTGTGAGCCGTGGCTCCACGCCAGCCCGAGCCATGCCGGGCGCGGCCCGCAAGGGCAGCGCCCGCTGCGCCTGCTGCCAGGGAAAGCCGTGCCGTGCAGGCAAAACACCGGCTGCCGATATCGATAACCGCCAGCACAATGCCCGCCAGACCGGTTGAAATCCGCGCGAGCAACCGCGACCGTCATTGCGAGCTGCCGCGGCCGCCATCGTGAGCTGCCTGCTTTTCCTGCTCCCGGTCTTTGCCGTCTGGCTCAACCGGGTGATCACGGATACGGACACGTACGCTTCCACCGTCGCCCCTCTGGCGTCGGACCCGGCCATCCGGAACGCCGCCGCGACCCTGACGCGAATCTACCGGTGACAGGAGGGCGGATGAGGGCGCCGGATCCGGCCATCCGGAACGCCGCCGCGGCCCGCGTTAGCCGTTCACCAACGGGACCGGGTCAAAGCAGGATGTCCAGGCCTTTCCTGATCAGATTCCCGCCCAGCAGCACCAGGATCACGAAAATCACGTAGCGGCCGTACTTTGCCAGCAGTTTTTGGGCAAAAGCCAGGAACCGGTCGGAGTACCCTGGCGCGATCAGGCTGAGGACCAGTGGCATCAGAAACGGCAAGGCGTAGTAAACACCGGCAATGGCCATCGCCACCGATTTCTGCGTTTCGCTCAGGCCGGAATCGATGGTCAGCTTGCCGGCGGCGATGAAAGCTGTCAGCGAAGTGGGATTGAAGAGGGTGAGGATGATCCCGAAAACTGCAAATCTGATCAGCTTCGGCTTCATCGAACTGGGGTTCCTGGGCCTGAACCTGCTTTTTCGTTCTTTCTTGCTAAAGATATTCCAGGCGGCGAGCAGCAACAGCATGACGCCGATAACGATGTCTATCACTCCCGACTTCGTCGACGGCGGCTCGGGAGTGGTTGCGGCCGCCTCCCCGTTGACGGCCACAAGCCC
>JAJYXB010000026.1 GCA_021791195.1 Actinomycetes bacterium
CGGCTGCTGAAACCGATCGGCGACATCCCGCCGGCAGAACTGGAAGCTCAATATCGTGGACAAGAAGGCAGAGAAATCATAGAGTTACCCAAACAAACGAGTCTCCGGTAAACCCGGGGCGATTCAGGGTGGCGTCGACTATGGTGTCCTCTCTGAGAAACAGGCCCTTTTCCTCCAGGTAGCAAAGGACGGTTTCAAACAGCTTCTCGCTCAGATGATGTTTCTCCAGCAGGCGGCGGAACTTGCAGATGGTGGTCTCATCGGGCACCGGGTCGGCGCCCAGCTCGATGCCAGCAAAGCGCCTGATTGGCTCGGTGTCATAGAGGGCGTCTTCCATGGCCGGGTCCGACAGCTTAAACCACTGCTGCATGAAGTGGATCCTGAGCATCTTTTCAAGCCCGATGGGCGGCCGGCCGTTTTCACCTCTGGGATAGTATGGGGCGATCCGTATTATCAGTTCCTCCCAGGGAATGATCCGGTTCATTTCGGCAAGAAATTTTTCCTTCTTTGTCTGCTTTTTCTTGCCTTCATATGCCAGAGTGGCGAAACTGACTTGCTTCACGGCGGCCTTCCGGTTGACTTTTAGCTATTTTATCATAGAATAGCTACTGGGGGGTTAATCAGGGGTTCCTCTAGTACTTACTTGGTTATAGAGGAAACGTGAGGCCAGGGTCGTAAGAAATAATCTGAAGAGTGTTAGGATGTGATTTCCTTATTGACCCAAAGGATTCAGGAACTCGAAAAGGAGGTTAAAGAGGCAAACGAATCAGTGGTTTAGAGCCTCAGCCTTGAAGGAAATTTACCGCAAAAATAGGACTTGACCGACATATTTTTAAGAGCTATTATCACCAGCAGAAAAGCCTCTGGCAAATATCTAAGGACACGAAAATGACAAAGACGGTGAAAATATTTAAGATTTCAATAACAACAGTATTAGCCGTTACTTTTGTGCTCGGTCTAGCTAGGGTAGCGATAGCCGCGACCGCGGTAAATCTTGGCACAGCGGGTAATTTCGCGGTTCTGGCTGGCTCCACAATAACCAATACTGGTCCCAGTGTTATTAACGGGGATTTGGGTTTAAGTCCGGGCACTTCAGTTACGGGCTTTCCACCAGGCACGGTCAACGGAACACAACACGTGGCTGACGCGACAGCACTGCAGGCCCAAAACGATCTCACCACGGCCTACAACAACGCCGCAGGACAAACACCTGTTTCCACCGTTCCCACGGAGCTCGGCGGAACAACTAAAACCGCCGGTGTCTATGACTCCGCCGCGGGCACGTTTGGGATAACAGGGACTCTGACGCTCGACGCTCAAGGCGACCCCAATGCTGTCTTCATCTTCAAGGCCGCCTCCACCCTTATCACGGCAGGGTCTAGTAATGTGAGTCTCATAAACGGTGCCCAGGCTTGCAACGTCTTTTGGCAAGTCGGCAGTTCCGCGACGCTCGGAACGAACTCCAATTTCAAGGGAAATATCCTGGCTTTGACGTCCGTCACGCTCACGACCGGTGCCAACGTGGAAGGTAGAGTGTTAGCGCGCAATGGGGCAGTGACCTTAGATACTAACACCATTACCAAGACAACATGTGCAGTTGCTCCCACACCTGCTCCGACCCCAACACCAACTCCAACCCCTTCTCCCACCCCGACACCGACGCCCACACCGACGCCCACACCTACTCCGACGCCCAACACCACAACATTGCCAAATACAGGGATTGCTCCTCCATGGAATATTGTCATACTGACTGGCATTCTCATGTTAGTTTCGATCTCAGTTGTTATAGTTTTTAAGAAAACGCACGACTAAGTAACTATCTCAAAACAGGATTGTCATCCTCTTTCTCGAACTGATGGCTGATTGTTGTCAATCGAGGAGGAGGTCGTTATGAGCGTGGCGGTGAGCTCGAAGTCATTGCCAACAATCTGGAAGGTCCCAGACGAGATTGCCTGGTTGTCGAAATGCCGCGCTATCCTGGTGCGTTATGACAAGAAACCCGAGAACTACAAGGGCCTCATACAGCTCGCCCTGCGCGCTGCTATGGGGTCGACGGCTCTACCGCGTCGACTGGGGAGAGCGGTTTTGAGATGGTTACTAAAATAATACGCTGGCCCCCGTGCTGCGGGCGGCGTTGTCGGCAACCTCCTACAGATCCCGCGCCGCCAGGCGCGCCGCTTCGTACACCTCGATCAGCGGCACCCCCCGCTCTTCCGCAACGCGGCGGCAATCCTCATATTCCGGCGAAACACTGACAACCTTCTCCCGCCAGCTGCCGATCTTCACCCTCACGGAGCCCAGCGGCGTCTCCACCCGCTCCAGCCGCCGCTGAAGACAGAAGCGTCCCAGCCGGCCGAAACGGACGCCGAAAGTCGATGAGTCGGTAAAGATAAGGTCGAGATATCTCTGCTCTTCCCCGGGGGTGCAAAGCAGTGACAGCACTGTGCCGGGACGCCCTTTTTTCATAATGACCGGCGTCAGCCAGACGTCGGTTGCGCCGGCGGCCAGCAGGCGCTCGGCCAGATAGGCCAGCTGCTCAGGCGAACTGTCGTCGATGTTGGTCTCCATCATCATCTGCTCCCCGGCCGCTTCGCCAGCGGCGGCGCCAACCCGCTCACCGCTGATGCAGCGCAGCAGGTTCGGTCCCCGCGTCGCGTGAGAGCCGGCGCCGTAACCGATGCGGTCCATCCGCATCAGCGGCAGGGAGCCGAACGAGTCCGCGAAATAGGAGGCCAGTGCAGCCCCCGTCGGCGTAGCCAGCTCCGTCATCTCATCCCCCTGGAAGACCGGGACCCCCTTCAGCAGGATGGCCGTGGCCGGCGCCGGCACCGGCAGCGGGCCGTGGCGTGTGGGCACCGTCCCGGAACCGAGTGCGATCGGCGAGCAGATGATCTCGCGCGGCGACAGCTGCTCGATAAGGATGCAGGTGCTGACGATATCGATGATGCTGTCCACCATCCCCACCTCGTGGAAATGGACGGCATCCAGCGATTCGCGGTGCGCCTGCGCCTCTGCCCGGGCCACCCGGCCAAAGATCGCCAGGCAATGCGAGCGCACCGATTCCGCCAGCCGGCTGTCGGCGATCAGCTGCTCGATGGCGGCCAGACTGCGGGGCTCCTGCTCCGCTTCGTCCAGCTCGACTTTGAACCGGGAGGCGGCGATCCCGGAAACAGTCGTCGCCTCCAGCGACAGCGACCAGCCGTCGACCGGAAGCCGGCGCAGCTCTTCCTCCAGCATCGCCAGCGAACCGACACCCATGTCGAGCATCGCGCCGGCGAACATGTCGCCGGCTATCCCCGAGAAGCAGTCGAGGTAGAGCGTCTGTCCCGGCTCGGGACCTGAATTCTTCGCAGACATGGCAGGGATTCTATTCCCTGCGCGGGAATGGCTCAACCTGTTTGCGCCGCCACATCCTTTTGCCACCCATCCCAAACCAAACTATGTAAGTTTTGTTATAAAGTCCGGTCCGCCGGTTGCCGATACAGCTTGCGCTTCATCCGCATGGGGCTGAATCGGAGCTGAAACCGGGGACACCTACATCAGAAAGAGGGCAGATGGGGAGGAAACTGCGGCTTTCTTTTCCGGGCGGGATCGGGATCAAGATCATACTGCCCACGGTGCTTATCATCGCGCTATTTACCATCCCGGCGCTGATCGCCTGGCGCGGGATCGCCAGCGTCGAGAGCTGGAATCAGTCTCAGCATGCCGACGCGCAGGCGCTGGTCAGCCTTCACCACGTCAGCACGAACGTGCAGGCGGAAAGCCGCGCCCAGCAGGGCATCCTGGCGGGCGACCCGGAGGCGGCCGACAGATTCAGGCTTGCAAGCGACGCCAGCCAGCAGGATCTCGACCGCATCGCGTCCAGCGCGAGGCTGCAACCCGAAGCGGGCTGGGCCGCCGATCTGAACTCGTTGTACGCCCGGGACCGCTCACTCTTCACCTCCGGCCTGACGCCGGCGGCTGCCGCCGGCCAGACCGCCCAGGCGCGTGAAGCCGACGTGCAGTTACAGGACGTGCACAGGCGCATGACCAGTCTGGTTTCGAGCCTGATCCAGACGTTCGAGATCCGCAGCAACGATGTCGCGCTCAAGGCCAGCGCCAGCGCCACGGACAACATGCGCCTGTTTTTGGCCGTGATGGCGATGGCGGGCGTCATCGGCCTCGGCCTGGTCGCGATCCTGATCCGGCGCATCGCCGCGCCGGCCAGGGAACTTCTCACCGCGGCCAGGGAGCTCTCCCGGGGGAACCTGGACGCGCGCGTGAAAAACGCCGATCGCGGCGAACTGGCCGAACTGGGCGACGCTTTCAACAACATGGCGTCCTCGCTCCAGATCCGGGACGAGGCGCTGCAGAGCGAGCAGGCCAAACTGCGATCGGTGCACCAGAGCATCACCGACGGCATCATCGTGATCGGCGCCAGCGGCTACCTCATCTCGGCGAACCCGGCTGCCGAGGCGATCATGGACCGTACCGAGGCTTCACTCGCCGGCTCACACCAGACAGGCATCAGCGAACTGGACGCGGTGCTCGACGGCGCCGAACTGGTACAAGCCGGACAGATGGTCAAGTGCTGGGAGTATCAGGACTGCAGGCACTCCGACTGTCCCTCGTTCGGAAGCCAGGACCTGCGCTGCTGGCTGCAGTGCAGCACCCATTGCCACGACCAGATCCAGGGAACATTCTCCAACAAGCGCGACGCCTGCGAACGCTGCAGCGTCTACCGCAAGAACAGCTGTGTTTTGCTCGACACAGAGATAAACGGCAGGATCTACGCGATATCCGTGGCCCCCATCCTCAACGATGAAGGCCAGCCGGAAGGGCGGCTGGCGGTGCTGCACGACATGACCGAGGAACGCTACCGGGCCAACCAGCTGTCGCTGCTATATGAGATCGCCAATGCCATCGCCAGCACCACCGACATCGATCAGTCGCTGCAGGAAAGCCTCAACCTGTGCATCAAGGCGATGAAGGCGACCAGCGGATCAATTATGCTGATCGGCGAGGACGACGAGCTAATGCTCACCGCCCAACAGGGGCTGGCGCCGGAGGCCGTGTCGGGCTTCAGCCAGAGTATGGGGGAAGGCATCGCCGGCTGGGTGGCCCAGAGCGGCGAGCCGCTACTGCTGACCGAGGATGATTGCGATGAGCGGTTCGACTGCGTCAAGGGTATCCGTGATGCGGTCTGCCTGCCCATCCGCGACCAGCAGCAGGTTGTCGGCGTCCTCAGCCTGAATGAGCGCAAGACGCCGGAAGGCTTCACCCGGGACAACCTCGATTTCCTCAGCCCGGTGGCGGTGCAGATCGGCATGGCGCTCTCGCGCGCCCGCCTGCACCAGAAAGTCGCCGAAGAGAAGGAGAAGCAGGCGGCGATCGTGGAGTGCATGGGCGAGAGCCTCTGCGTCCGCAGTCGCGACCGCACCATCCTGTTCGCGAACAAGGTGCACAAGGAGATCTTTGGCGAGGACTGCGTCGGCCGCAAATGCTACGAAGTATACGTCGGCCGCGACAGCATCTGCCGCGGTTGCCCGCTGGACCGCTGCTTCACCGGCAACGAGACCGTGAGGCGTTCGCACTTCGTTCTCGACAGCCTGGGCACGCGCCGGCAGCTGGAGGCCACTGCCTCGCCGGTGCGCGACGCCAGCGGCGTTACCAGCTGCATCGAGATCAGCCGCGACGTCACGGAGATGCTGCGCATCCGCGATCAGGCCAAAAGCCGGCTGGATTCGCTCACCACCCTGTTTGAAGTGTCCAACACGCTCAGTGCC
Source organism: Actinomycetes bacterium (assembly GCA_021791195.1). Classification (GTDB taxonomy): domain Bacteria; phylum Actinomycetota; class Thermoleophilia; order BMS3ABIN01; family BMS3ABIN01; genus JACWAD01. Next base: position 5,769 of record JAJYXB010000026.1, read on the forward strand.
AGCCTGGAGGTCAGCAGCATCGTTGACAATCTGGCCGATTCAGTACTAAGTGCGCTGAAAGCCTCCGCGGCGACGATTCTGATCTTTGAGGAGGCCAGCCGCCATCTCGTGCTGCGCTCCGTCTCCGGCGATGTCGGCGGCTGGGCGATGAAGCCCGGTGATACCGTCGACATCAGCCACTACGGCCTCAACGGCCTCATCTCCGGCGTCGGCCCCTTCTGCGCCACGCACACCGGCCAGATGACGCCCGCCTCGCTGTCGCTGGCGCCTCCGGGAGCGGAGTCCGTCCTGGCGGGCCGGCTGTCGTCGCGCGGCAAGCTGCTGGGGCTGATAACCGTTTCCAGCAAGAGGAAAGGCGCTTTCTCCGAGGCCGGGCAGATGGAGCTGTTCATCGACATCGCCAACCAGGCGGCGGTCGCCATCGAGAACGCCAACATGTACAAGCGGCTGGAGGAGACATTCTGGAGCACGATCCGCTCACTGGCGGAGGCGATCGACGCCAAGGATTCGTACACCCGCGGGCATTCGGACCGCGTCGCCGAATACGCGGAGGCGCTCGCCCGCCGGCTGAAGCTGAAGGATGAAATGCTTAACGCCGTCCGCTGCGCCGGATACCTGCACGACACCGGCAAGATCGGCATTCCCGACGCCATTCTGCTGAAGCCGGGGCGGCTCACCGATGACGAGTACCGGCAGATCATGAATCATCCGGTCCTGAGCCACAAGATTATCGAACCAGTTGACTTCCCATATGATGTGAAACCGCTGGTGCGCCATCATCACGAGCGCATCGACGGCTCCGGATATCCCGACGGGCTGATCGGCGAACAGATCCCGCTGGGAGCGCGCATCATCGGCATCGCCGACGCCTACGAGGCAATGACTTCCGACCGGCCTTACCGCAAGGCGCTGTCACAATCCGCAGCCCTCGCCGAGCTGGAGCGCTGCGCCGGAACCCAGTTCGATACCGAACTGGTGTCGGCTTTCATCGAGGTGCTGAACGACTGAAGCGTGTCGCCGGGCATGCCCGCACGCGGCCGGACCCACCCCGCCCTTGCCTTCCGGATGCCAGCGCCGCCTTTAAAGCCCGGCGGCAATCGGGTAGGATTTCGCCAGAATCGTCAACGCGACCGCTGGAGGAACCATGCCACTACTTTCCGACCCCCTCGTGACCGACCGGCTGACGCTGAAGAACCGCATCGTGATGCCGCCGATGGCCAACGACCTCTCCAGCGGCGCTGGCGAGGTGACGGAGAAGCACATCAAACACTACCAGGCCCGCGCCCAGGCCGGTGTCGGCCTGATCATCGTCGAACACAGCTACATCATGCCGTCAGGGAAGATGACCAAGAAACAGCTCGGCATCTACAAGGACGAGCTGACAGGCGGGCTGCGGTCGCTGGCCGGCGCCATTCGCGAGGCCGGCGCCGCCAGCGCCATCCAGCTGACGCATGCCGGCGCCAACACCACCGCGGCGGTCTGCGGCTGCCAGCCGGTCGGCCCTTCAGACGTGCCCGTACCCAGCCGCGACGAGATCCCGCGTCCGCTTGACACCGCCGAGATTGGTGAGATCGTCGAGGCTTATGCCCAGGCGGCGCGCCGCGCCGTGGAGGCCGGCTTCGACGCCATCGAGATCCACGGCGCCCACGGCTTCCTGCTGTGCGAGTTCGTCTCGCCGCTGATGAACCGTCGCGCCGACGAGTACGGCGGCAGCACGGAGAACCGCCTGCGGCTGCCGCTGGAAGTGATCGCCGCCGTGCGGCGGCAGACGGGACCGGACTATCCCCTCTTCTACCGCTTCGGCGCCAGCGATTTCATCCAGGGCGGCCTGACGCTGGAGGAAGCAAGACAGATCGCGCCGCAGCTGACCGCCGCCGGGATCGACTTTCTTGACATATCCGGCGGCATGTGTGGTTCTCGCCCCAAAGCTCTGGCCGACACGCAGGGATATTTCGTACCGATGGCCGAGAGCATCAAATCCACAGTCGACGTTCCCGTGATCGCCGTGGGAGGCATCACCGACCCCGCCTACGCCAACAGCGTCGTCGCCGACGGCAGGGCCGACCTGGTGGCCGTCGGCCGGGCGCTGCTGAAAAACCCCGACTGGGCCAGGCAGGCGCTGGAGCAGATCTGAAGCCGGCCGCTTCCGGGCCGATCCCGCCTTGTCCGCGATGCCATATTATCCCGCAGAGGTGCCCCGGCACCTGACCTATCCCCACCGGCCGCTGTTTGCGCTGCTGGAAGAGGGCGCCCGCAGATACCCCGGGCTCGACGCGGTCAGCTTTTACGGCGGCTCGCTTACCTTCAGACAGCTGGACCGGGAAGCGGACCGCTTCGCCCAGGCGCTGCTTGCCCTCGGCGTCCAGTCCGGCGAACGGGTGGCGATCCAGCTGCCCAACTGCCCGCAGATGTTTGTCTGCCTGCACGGAGCGCTCAAGGCCGGCGCCGTCGCCACGCTGGTCAACCCGCTTTACGAAACACGCGAGCTCGTCCGTCAACTGAATGATTCCGGCGCCCGCGTGCTGGTGACTCTCAGCCAGAATGCCATCCTCCGGAAAGCCCTGGCAGCGCAGCGTCAAACCGGGATCAGCCACCTGATCGTCACCTCGATCAAGGATTACTTTCCGGCGCCGCTCAAGGCCGCCTTTACGCTGTTCAGGGAAAAAAAGGAGGGCCACCGCGCCAGCATCGACGCCGGCGCCGGCCAGCTGTGGCTCAGGCCGCTGCTCAGACACAGCCCGCCGGAGCGGACCGGAATCACCGTCGATCCGGCGCAGACCGCGGTGCTGCAGTACACCGGCGGCACCACCGGCATCCCGCGGGCGGCGGAACTGACCCATGACAACCTGGTGGCCAACGCCGCCCAGTCGCGCGCCTGGCTCCCGGACCTCGAGGACGGGCGGGAAACGGCGATCATGGTGCTGCCGCTGTTCCACGCTTACGCGCTCACCTGCTCCAACCTGATGCTGAGCATCGCCTGCCGCCAGGTGCTCCTGTCCCGCTTCGACCTGCCACAGGTATTCAAGGTGATCAACAACGACCACCCCACGGTTTTCCCTGGCATCCCGGCGATGTACGCCGCCATCAACCATTCGCTGGCGCGCGAGACCGATCCGCGCCGCCGGCCGGACCTGTCTTCCATCCGCGTCTGCGTCAGTGGCTCGGATCGCCTGCCGCTCGAGGTGCAGCGGGAATTCGAGCGCCTGAGCGGCGGCCGCATGGTGGAAGGATACGGCCTTACAGAGGCCTCGCCCGTGACACATGTCAACCCGCTTCACGGCATGCGCAAGACCGGCAGCATCGGCCTGCCGCTGTCCGACACCGAGGCGCGCATCGTCGATCCCGACAGCGGCCAGCCAGTTGCCTTGGGCGCCGTTGGCGAGCTGGAGGTACGGGGACCGCAAGTGATGAAGGGCTACTGGCGCGACCCGGATGCAACAGCGGAGGCGATCTCGCCGGACGGCTGGCTGAAAACCGGCGACCTGGCGCGCGTCGACGAGGACGGGTTCTATTTCGTTGTCGACCGCAAGAAAGACGTCATCATCACCGGCGGCATCAACGTCTATCCGCGTGAAGTGGAAGAAGTGCTGATGCGGATGGATGAGATCAGGGAAGTAGCGGTCAAGGGCATCCCCCATGGCATCCGCGGCGAGGCGGTCAAGGCGTATGTGGTTCTGGAAGAGGGCCGTCAGGCCACCGCCACCGAAATCCGCCGTTTCGCCAGCGAGCAGCTGGCCGCTTACAAGGTGCCTGTCAAAGTCGAGTTCCTGCGCGAGCTTCCCAAGAGCACGCTCCGGAAAGTGCTCAAACGCCAGCTCGATGCCGACGGCCATCCCTCCGGTGAGGATCCCGCCGATTAATCACTAGCCCTCCTCTCCCCCTGTCCCCGCCTCCGGGGAAGAACTTTCGAGTTGGCCATCCCGGCCGATATTAGTCTTAAGGGGGAGGCCTGGGAGGGCAAAGTGGGGAGCAACAAACCAACTTATCCCGGGCCGCCAGGGCAAATCCATTGTCCTGTGCATCCGTCAGAACCGCTCATTGGCATGTGCGGCTGCGGCACGTTTTTCTGCCGCCGCTGCTCACCGTCACCGGTGCTCTGCGCCCGCTGCCACGATCAGCAAGGCCGTATGGCGCACACCCGGGCCGCCGGCATCGTGCACCCGGCATTCGCCAGCCAGATCCGCCAGGCAGGCGCCGGTCAAGCCGTCCAGCCGCACGCGCGGCCGCTGCCGCAAAAGCTGCTGCTTGAATCACTGCTGCTGACGATCGCCCTGCTGATTACAATGGCGGCCGTACTCGGGCTGCAAGGCCGGTCCGTGGCCGCTATCTCCAACCAGGGGCTGGTCAGCTTCGGCATCAACGCCAACCAGAACCCCGTGCAGGACAACGCTTCGCCGTTCATGACCACCATCGACTATGGCGGTGGCAGCGCCACGTTCACCAGCAATACCGCATATTCAATCAGCGCCAGGGTAGAAGGCGTCCAGGCCTACCACGACGCCGTCAGTATCGCCATCCCGTACGACCTGCTGCTCTCGTGGGGAAAGCTGGGCGATCAGAGCCTGGCGAGCCAGCTGGGCTGGCAGCAAGCCAACCGCCACGGCATGGTCTCCGGCACTCTTGGGCCAGGAGGCGTTGACATTACGAAGCAATATGTCATCACTCACACCAGCAACAACCACATCATCCCGGCCGACAACAACATCCGCCAGGCTTTGACTACGATCAGGCCAGGTGACCTGGTGCGGATCGACGGCCGCCTGGTCGACATCCGTGTGAGCGTCAACGGCACGATGTATTCGGCCAGCACCAGCAAGAGCCGCACCGATCAGGGCGACGGCGCCTGCGAAATTATCTACGCGCAGCACCTGCGGGTCAACAACCGGTCGTATGACTGAGATTTAACAGGCACGCCCGCAGACGGGAAAACGCGCCGCGGCGCGTTTTCCTTTTCAGGAGAGGCCAGCCCGCCCAAAACTGCCTCCGCTGGACATTTTCCGTCGTTTCGGTTTTAATCCAACATCGTCATCACCGGGAGAATCATGCAGATCACGATCGACGCCATTTGCAAGGAGTTCGACATCCGCGCAGAAGAGATCTTCGCCTTCATGGACGAGGAGAACATCCATCTGGGCGGCAGCCTGATGCATGACATCTCCATCGACACCACCGATTTCCGCAAGTTCGTCGAATACCGGCGCCGCCAGCTCCGGCAGAAGCTGGCCGATACGGAGAAGGACCTGGCCTCGCTGGATTCCCGGGCAGAGGCCTTCCTCCGCGCGCAGAAGAGCTGGTAGCCGTCCCGGCAGCGGATGACCCGCGGTAACGCGGCAGGCGGCCGGCCTCAGGCAGCCCGCAAACGCTCGCTCTTCTTCCTCAGGCTTTCCACCAGATTGTCCAGCGACTCGCTGAAAAGGCGGACGCCTTCATCCTGAAGATCGTCGGTCACTTTCTCCATGTCGATGCCGGCGGCGGCAAGCTCCTCCATCACCGCGTGAGCCCGCTCAAGGCCGGTTTCGAGCTTCGGAGCCGCCTTGCCGCGGTCGAGAAATGCCTCCAGCGTCACGGTCGGCATCGTATTGACTGTGTCGGCGCCGGCAAGCTCCTCGACATACATAAGCTCGTTGTAGGATGGATTTTTTGTGCTGGTGCTGGCCCACAGCACCCGCTGCGGCCTGGCTCCCTTTTCCCGCAGCGCCGCAAACCGCTCGCCGCCCATCTTCTCCCTGAATCGGGCATAGGCCAGCTTGGCATTGGCGACGCCGGCCTGCCCCAGTAGCGGCTTTAGGTCATCGCGGCCCTGTTCGATCAGGGCGGCAAGCTGCCGGTCGACCGACGTGTCGACGCGGCTGACAAAGAACGAGGCCACCGATTCCACCTGGCTGACGTCGCCGCCGGTGGCATCGAACTTTTCCAGCCCCGCCAGAAAGGCTTCCGAGACAGCCTCGTAGTGCCTGAGTGAGAACATGAGCGTGATATTGATGTTGATGCCCTCGCCTAACAGCGTTTCGACCGCGGAGATGCCCGCGGCGGTTCCCGGCACCTTCAGCATTACGTTCGGCCGCCGCTCCAGCAATCCGTAAAGACGGCGAATCTCGTCGACCGTGCCATCCGTGTCATAGGCCAGTGCGGGGCGAGGCTCCAGCGATACATAGCCATCACGGCGGCCGGTGCGGTCGTATACCGGCCGGAAAAGGCCGGCGGCCATGGCGATGTCGCACAGCACCAGCTTCTCATAGATCTGGAATGGCTCCAGGCCGGCGGCGCTGAGCTCGCGCAGGTCGTCGTCGTAAGCGTCGCTGCCGGTGATCGCCTTTTCGAAGATGGTCGGATTCGAGGTCACACCGCTGACCCCAAGGCTGATCAGGCGCTCGAGCTCGCCAGAATTTACCAGCCTCCTGTCCATGTTGTCATACCAGACCGATTGGCCCAGCGCATTCAGTTCGCTGATTGTATTTTCCATTACTTCCTCCTGGACGCCGGATGGATCTGCTGGGATTTATTTTACCCGCATTCCCGCGGATGAAGCCGGCGGCCTCAGCTAGATTTGCATTTATTGGGGAAGACTTTACAGAAGAAGTGTAATAACCACGCACCGGAGGCAGGAATGAGCGGCAAAGGCGAAGGCAAGAAACGCAACCGCGAGGCGCAGAGCGAGCAGCATGGTTTTCAGGAAAGCCCGATAGACAGGGCGAGGAAATCCGGCCCCGGCGAAAGCACCGGCACCCGGGTCGAAAGCACGGTGGAAAAGGAGCGCGTTCTGGAGAAGATGCGCGAACTGGAAGAACGGCGGCGCAAGCAGGAAGGTGAAGAGGATTAGGATATGCCGGGCCGGGCCGGAATCAGGTTGTCTTCCTGGCCTTCAGCCGGCGGCTGACAGATTCCAGGTCCGCGCGCGCCAGCCGTTCGAGCCGTTTGCCGGAAATGCCCGGGCCGCCGCGCTGGATATAGGCTGGATGGTAGGTTGCGATGACGTCTGACTGTGATGGTCCCGCGAACCAGCGGCCCCTGCCGGAGCCGATCCCGAATCCGGGACCGATTATGCTTCTGCCGGCCCAGGCTCCAAGACAGAGGATGACCCGCGGCCGCAAAATCGCGATCTGCCTGGCCAGGTAGGGCCGGCAGGCCTTGACTTCGGCGGCCCGTGGCGGCCGGTTGTGCCAGCGCCCGCCTGCTTCGTCGGCGGCGCGGCATTTGACAATATTGGTGATGAAAGTCGAGCGCCTTAAGATGCCGGCATCTGCCAGCATCCGGTCAAGCTGAGCGCCCGACCGGCCGGCGAAGGGCCTGCCGGTATCGTCCTCGCTGGCGCCCGGTCCCTCCCCCACGATCATCAGCCGCGCCCGGGCGCTTCCCTCTCCCGGCACGGCATGGCGGCGGCTGCGGCTCAGCGGGCAGAGTTCGCAGACACGCACATGCCGGGCGAGCGCCGCCAGCTTCGCCGCGCGCGAACCGGCGGCGGCGATATCCGCATCGACTGGCGCAAACAGCTCCCGTTCTCTGGCCGGCAGCGACAATCAAGCCTCCGTGCTGCTGTTTCCCGGCGCGCGGCCCATCTGTGACGGCGGCCCGGACTTAGTTCTTACACGGGAAGCAGCTGGTGACGTCGAAATAAAACTGCCTCTTTTCGCTGCCTTTTACGCATTCGGCATCGACGATGTCATAATAATGGCCGTTCACCTGCTGAATATGCAGCTGCGCCACACGGAAAAAGCTGCCGTCATCGCAGCTGGTGCGGTTGAGGATGTCCCGCTCCTCGCCGACGCTGCCGACCTTGATAGCGTCAGCGAAGCTGGTGCCGGCAACTGTCGCGGCGCCTGTCGACGCGGGCGTCTGGCCGCCGCAGCCAGACGCGGCCAGCGCCGCCAGCAGCATGGCGGCGGTAATAATGGCGGCTCTTGATCTCATCACAATGAATCTATCACAAGTTTGGCGCCGCCTGCCGCTTCTGATAACCTGAATCTTTCCTGAACCGATGGAGGCGGAAATGATGCTGGCCGGCGAACTGGAAGCATGGAATAAACTTGACCTCCGCGATCCGGTCGAAGTAGCCGAATGTGCCGGCGCGGAATACTGGGAGGACGATAACGTATTCGTCGTCCCTGTTTTCGGCCAGGCTTACCTCGCCGACCCTGACGCCCGCGAGGTCAGAGAGATAGGCCTGCATGAATTCCACCTGGAAGATTCCACCCACTTCGATCTGCTCGTACCGCTCTACCTGGCTTCCTGCGCGCCGGTCCCGCCATCAGGCAGGCTGGTGGCGCCGCAGTCACTCCCTGGCGGCGCCGGCTTCTTCAAGGGGCCGCACGAGGTCCCCAACGACGTCCTGGCCCACAACTTCGGCTCCGATGCGGAAAAATTTCTCCAGACCGGCGCCATGCTCGGCGGACGCCCCACCGAGGGCGGCGATGCGGCGGTGGCCATCCCCGTGTTCCCGCGCCTGGAAGTGACCGTGATCATCTGGCTCGGAGACCTGGAGTTCCCGCCCCGGGCGCAGATGCTGCTGGATGATACCGCCACGGCGCACCTGAATATCGATGCCATCTGGGCGGCCCTGGTGATGACCGCTCAGGCACTGGTGCAGCTGGGCGGACACGGCGGCCACGGGGACCACTAGTCTCCCCTGCGGCGGCAATCAAACCGCCGCGGCACCGGAATCATTCTGTAGCGGCAGGCCGAAATTTCTCCCGTTTTTCCGCATTCCCGGCCGGCAACCCGCTGCCGTTTAGAATCGCCGCCCCAGGGGTAAATCTCAGTAATAATCCAAACTCGATCAAGCTTGAGACACCGGAGGTTCTGATGGCGTACCAATCAGTAATCAATGAAGCCAGAGACCTGGCCAACATGAATGACCTGGAGAAGAAGCATGTGCCGATGATCCACATCGACGGCACTCCCAAGGCTGGCGAACCGTTCGAGGTCACGGTCTGGCTGGGAGAATTGCTGGCGCATCCGATGGAGGCGGGCCATCACATCGAGTTCATCGACCTCTATCTGGACGATACTTTCATCTCCCGCTGCGACCTGTCCTGGGGCCACACCTATCCCAAGGCCTGCTTCAGCGTCGTAATGGACCAGCCCGGCACGCTACGCGCCTTCGAGCGTTGCAATCTGCACGGAGACTGGACCTACAGCGTAAATATCACTTTATAGTTTTCCCGGCCCGGACGTGACCGGGGAAAAACGCCTGTGGAGGGCATCCGCATAACCCTTGCCGGGAGACGATCTCCCCGGCGGGGGTTTTGCGCGAGAGGCCTGGCCTGACGGCTGGCCGTCGTCACTGCGGGCGACACCCGCGCCCTGGAGCAGGTTAGAAACCGGCCACCAGAAGGGCAGAAGTCTCGCACATGGACTATCCCGCGGGAAACGATTCCAGCTTCAACCGCCGGCGCCTTGCCTACCTCTTCGGCGCCGGAGCTGTTTGTGCGCTCGGCCTGATATTGGTCGCCCTGCCGGGCGGTTTTTTTTACCGCGTGCTGCCTGCCGATGATTTTGTCCTGTTCCACCTGATCTTCGAACTGATCGGTGTAATCATCAGCTTCGCCATCTTCACCACCGGCTGGTACGGCAACAAGCAGCGGCCCAATGCCCACATATTCGCCATCGCCGCCGTCTTTTTCACGGTCGGCCTGATTGACTTCTTCCACACCCTGTCTTACAACGGCATGCCGGCGGTACTGTCACAGAACTCGCTCAACAAGACGGCCACCTACTGGATCGCGACGCGTCTGATCACCGCCGTCGGGCTGCTGGCTGTCGCCTTCATTCCGGAGACCCGGATGCCGCGCTGGCTCTGGCCGCGCGGCGTCCTCATCCTGGCGTCTGCATTCGTGGCGCTGCTGGTTCTGATCGAAGGCCGCGCCCCCGGGCTGCTTCCGGCAATGTACGCCAAAGACACCGGCTTGACAACCGTCAACAACGTGCTCGACTACATTGTAATCGTGATCTACTTGGGCACGATCGCCATCTTTTGGCGCCGGCATGCATTCGAACCTGAATCGACGATCTTCCTGCAGACGGCGCTCCTGATCGCGGCTTTCGGCGAGTTTGCGTACACACGTTACCTCAATGAGCTGGACAGCTACAGCATCCTCGGTCACGTCTACAAAGTGGCCGCTTACTACTTCATCCTGCGCGCGGTATTCGTCTCCTCGCTGCAGCAGCCGTACCGGGAGCTGGACCATGCCCGTGACGATCTGGAAAGTTCGCTGAACCGCATCGGCGAGGCGCTCGCCTCCAGCCTCGAACTCGACAGGACGCTGGAGCTGATTGTTGACCTCGCTTCAGATATGCTTTACTCCTCGTACGCCTTTGTGGCGCTGATGGATGCCGAAGAAGACATGCTGGTGGTGCGGGCGGTGCGAGGTCTTAAAGGCACGCGCGGCAAGATCCCCATCCGTGACAACCTGGCCGAGCAGGTGATCGCAGGGCGAAAACCGGTCTGCATCGCCGACATCACCGCGACGGACGGCTCATCCATACCGGCGCAGCAGCCCGGCCGCACCCTGCGCGCCGCTGTGGCGGCGCCGATCCTGAAGGGCTCTGCAGTGCTGGGACTGCTGGCAGTCTATTCGGAGAAGCCAGCCGCATTCCAGAAACCCCAGGCGAGCCTGCTGGCCGCGTTCGCGCGGCAGGCGGCGGTGGCCATCAGCAACGCCCAGCTCTACGAGAACGAGCTTGATTCGCGCACCAAGCTGCTGCATTATGCCACAAGGCTGTCGCTACTGCATCAGATCGGCCTTTCGCTCAACCGGGAAACGAACCAGCACAAGCTGCTGGAGACAGTCCTGCGCGGAGCTGTGGAACTGACCAGCTCCGGCGCCGGCCTGCTGCTGCTGGTGAAAGCGGGGAAGACAGAGATCGCCTCCATCTTTCACCCTGACTGGTACGGGGAGCGCTGCACCGTGGGCCAGGATCCGTCCACGCTCCACACCGGCATCGGCCGTCTCATGCGCGACGCGGGAGACCGCGAGGTGCTCCGACTCGCGGAGCTGGGCACGCTGCAGCCTTTGCCGCCGGGCCATCTGCATTTGCGGGGGTTGATGGTCGCCACCATCCGTGATTTCCGCGGGGGCGTCCGCGGCTATTTCATGCTGACCGACAAGGCCGGTGGCTTAGACTTCACCGAAGATGACGAGGAAGTGATCGCGCTGCTGGCCGCCCAGTGCTCGGTGGCGCTCACCAGCGCCGAGAATTTTGAGCGCGAGCACTATGTCGCCGAGACGCTGCAGGAAGCGCTCCTGCCAGAAAAGCCGGCGCGCGATGACATCGAAGTCGGGCTTTTGTACCGGTCCGCAGCCCATTTTGCCAAGGTGGGAGGCGACTTTTACGACTTCATCGAGCTGGACGGAAACCGCATCGCCATCGCCGTTGGCGACGTCTGCGGCAAAGGCCTGGAAGCCGCCACTTACATAGCGATGATCAAATACATGCTGCGTGCCTATCTGGGTGAGGGCCTGTTCCCGGGCGACTGCCTCTCGCGGCTGAACAACGCCGTTTACAAACAGGTCTCAGCAGACAAATTCATCACCATGGGGCTGGCGATCATCGATACCGGGAAGGACATCATCACCTACGCCTCCGCCGGTCACCCACCGCCGTTCATCTGCCGCGAAGGCAAGGCTCACGCGGTACAGACGCCGCATGCGGTTCCGCTGGGAGTGCTTGCCAGCCACACCTTCCTGTCTTCGCAGATACCTCTTGCCGGCGCGTGCGCGATCATCATGTATACCGACGGCCTCATCGAAGCCCGCCCTCCTGACGGCGAACCGTTCGGGGAAAACCGCGTTGCCGAGGCTGTTGCCGGCAATTGTTGCCGCGAGGCGCAGCTCGTAGCAGACCAACTGGTCGAAGCGGCACTGGAATACTCCGGTGGCAATCTCCGCGACGACATCGCACTGCTGGTGGTGAGACTGCTGAGTACCGGGAAGGAGGGCGATGCGGGATCAACCGGATAATCAGGATACTTTGGGGGAAAAGATATCGAACTCTTGCCCGGCGAAACCGCGGTCCCAAATGTCGCGGCTGCCCTGACAAAAAATGAGAGCCGCCGTCGCGGCTCTCATAAATCAGCTTTTCACGCCTGACAAAGACGTCCGTCATTAAAACGGACGGCAGACCCTGTCATGCGCGTCAACCCTACCTGCATACCAAAGATACGCAACCCGCCCACTCAAAAAACCGGGCTTAGGCCTTCGACTTTCTCGTCAGGAGATAGCCGGTGCCGAGCAGGCCAACACCCACGGCGGCAAACAGAATCACTTCGCCACCGGTTTTGCCGGTGCCACTGGTGGTGGCTGCGCCGGAGCTGCCAGCGGTCTGGGGGGAACTGCTCGCGCCACCCGCGGTAACGGTAGCCATCGCCGCCTGGGCTGTCAGAAGCACCATCGATACGGCTACGATCGTGGCTATCAGACCCATTTTGAATTTCCTCAATGTTTATTCACCTCCCGATATTTCTTTCGTGATGATGATTAACTTTATTGATACAGGCATATGATGTCAATATCCGAAATATTTTAAACAGAGCGAAATCCGCTGGCGCCATAAATCTTATTCGGCGGCCGGCGGCCGCAACCTGCAAAGCTGCTCGTCTTCGGGGCTGGTGATCACCTTGTAGATGTACAGACGGTCCTGATAAGCGCCGGTGAACCCGTAAGGCGTGTCCATGCCGATGATGCCCAGCCACGAAGTTCCCGCCGCATGATACTCCGTCGCAACCGGCCACGAGCGCGGGAAGTCGACCGTTTGCACCAGTTCCAACCGGTAGATAAAATCGCCGCTGAAATACCAGCGATTGTTGATCGATTCGACGATGTAATCCCCCTTCTTCACGCCATCGCCATCAACCAGCGCCATGGGATAGCCTTTCTGTTGCATGTAGTACTGAAAACCCAGGCCACCATTGAACCAAACATGCCCATCCGGGGGATAGTGGACGGCTGCCCATTCGGCTTCGACGGGATTCATGTTGGCCCGCTCGTTCTCCCCTATCGCAACCGCCAGCGCCAGCGCCAGCGTCGTCCCGGCGATGATCCCCGTGGCAACGACCAGCTGGCGCCGGTCGGAGCCCCACATCCTCTGGATCTCCCTGGTGGCGAAGATCGCCGCCGGTGGGATCAGGGGGATCAGATACCTGCTGGAGGGGTACGGCAACAGGATGCAGTTATAAAAGAAGATGCCCAGGAACCAGACGGCCAGGATGACATCGTCGGTGCCGCCGGCCTGCACTAGCGTCAGCGGCGCTGCATTGGCCAGTTTCCTGAGGATGAACAGCAGCATCATGACGCCGCCAGCCATCAGCCAGGGGAGCAGGAGAAGATCGTCAGCGACGAACATCCCCTGCAGGTAATAAATCGCGGACCAGATTATCGTGACAACCAGGACCGCCAACGCTACAAAATTGATCCAGCGGATGCGGGAATAAATAGCGATCGCCGCCATCGGGAAGAGCAGCACTCCGCCGAGCAGCGCGATCGTCCCTCTGATCCTGACGATGATCGAATGCAGGTCCATGGGCTGTCCGAAGGTATAAGTGAAATTCGGCGGCTGCCCGTAATAAGCGAAGTGCGCGGCCACAAAGGCGAGGAAGAGCATCACCGGTATCGCCAGCGCCGTGACGGTCCTGGCGTTGACCTTTCGTTTGAGCAGCATGTACAGGAAAATCAGTGGTAGCAGTGACAGGTCCTGGTAATATGTGAAGACTGCCAGCGACAGGCACAGCGCTCCCGCCAGTAGATAGACTATCCGGTCGTCATCGACCCCCTTGATGAAAAAGACCATCGCCGCCAGCCAGAAGGCTACGCCGGGCACGTCGATCATGATCAGATGATTGGCGACCAGGAATGCAGGCGCAACCACCATCAGCAGCGTCGCGATGAAAGCGTTTACCTTGAACCGCCGCGCCAGAAAATACATCGCCACAACGGCGATCAGCGGGAAGATCAGCATCTCCAGATGCAGTGCCCAGGGAGCGAGGTTGACATGGTCGACCCTTAGCCACAGGCTCAGATATAGCGATTGCAGCCGCGGATGGGTATCGTGATAATCGCTGCCGTGATAATGGACGCCGAAATAATCGTAATCCTGCAGGTGCTGCCAGAGCGGATGATCCAGTTCCATCTTGGCGAAATCAATGAACTGGTGCGCATCATGCTGGACCGCCTGGCCGATGAACGGCACCGTCACCACCAGCATCAGGCCGACCAGCAGCACCAGCTCGTAACGTTTCAGGAAGCCAGTCTTCATTTGCCGGCAAGAGTGTCTGGGTGGGTGATGCCTATCTGCGAATAGATCTGCAGCTGCGATGCATCCAGCGGATTCGGCCTGGCAGCGATACGCCAGACCGTCACCTCGTCGGACAGCTCGCCCTGAGTGTCGATCGTGTAGGGGAGAAATCCGGCGTTCCACCAGCATTTATCTGTGCCGGCGCAAGGCATCGCCAGCAGCTGGCGGTTGTAAAAATCAATGAATTTCTCCGGCCGCAGTCTTTTCATCACGGACGGATATGGCACCCATGCCCCGTTCTGAATGGAATAAATAACACGGTCTCCTGGATGGGGCTCCCCGAGCGGTTGGGCAGTCTGGGCAATGAACTCGTTCAGAACGTTCGGTGTCAGATTGTACCCGTATTCTTTCATGTAATACCCGAATCCGAATCCGCCGTTATACCAGACGCCCTGAGTGTTGGCGTAGTTGCTGTGCGCCCATTCAGCGGCCTGCCTGGCGTTATTGGCGATATCGCGGTAAGTCAGGCTTAGCACCGTGGAGAGCCCCATGGTAGCCGCGATTGCTGCCAGCGCCAGACTGAACTTCAGCCAGTGGCTTTTGACGATCCCGCGCCAGACCATCAGCAGACTGAGGATAACAGCAGGCAGCGCCGGCAGCAGATACCGGGGAGCAGGATAAGGCAGGAACAGGATGGCATAGCCCAGGACGCCAAAGAACCAGACCCCCAGGAAGAGGGCGTCCCGGTCCTGACGCACCCGGCGTGTCCGGCTGCGGAAGATCGCCGCCAGCGACCGCTCCAGCATCAGGTAGACAACCGTGATCCCCACCGGCAGCATTATGGAAAGCAGTAGCATATCCGAAAAGCTGTACTGGCCCAGGTCAAACTTGACCAACGACCATGACCATGTCATCAATGACGCCGCCGCGAACACCAGGGCGCTGGTCCACCGTGCAGCAAAACCGGCAAGAGCCGCCAGCGGGAACAGCAGCGTGCCCCCAAGCACTGTAAGGTTTCCGCGCAGCTGCGCCAGGAGGGAAGTCGTGCTGTTGAAGTTAAAATGCTGGTGATAGGAGAACCGGGGCAACTGGCCGTAAGCAGCATATATGGCAAGCAGATAGCCGCCGAAGAGCAAACCGGAGGCTGCTACCGGCAGGAAGTTCAGCAGCCGGAACTGGCGGTTGATCACCAGGTATGCGAGCGCCAGCGGCAACACCGCCAGCCCCTGGAAAAAAGTCTGGCTAGCCAGCACCATCAGCAACGTCGACAGGGCCAGCAGCAGGTTGCTACGCCTGTCAACGGCGAAAATGAAAACGGCGATCGCGGAGATCCAGAGGCTTACGCCCGGGACATCGACAGTCTCCATGTGTGCATCTACCATCAGCATGGGGCTTACCAGGAAGAGCAGCGCCGCCACCAGCCCGCTGACGCGGAAACGGCGGCCCAGGAAGTACATGCCCACTGCGCCAATGAGGGGAAAGATGGTCAACGCCAGGTGCACCGGCAGCTCGGAGATACCGCCACTGAGCCGTGTCACCAGACTCAGGTAAAGAGACATAAAACGGGGATGCGTGTTGAAATAGTTGTTAAACCTGACCCCAAAGTAATCGTAATTTGGGAGGCTTTGCGCCAGGGGATGCTGGACCTCGTATTGCGTATAATCGAGCTCCAGGGCTCCGTCGAGCGAGAATGCCTGCCTGGCAAACGGAAGCATTATCGCCAGGGCCACACCGGTGATCAGCAGCAGGGAAGAAGCCGTGCGTAATC
>JAJYXB010000008.1 GCA_021791195.1 Actinomycetes bacterium
TCCGGGTGGTCTCGCGCGGCGGCCAACCGATCGTCGTCAGCCAGCGCGTGCTGTACGGCAACAGCTTCAACGAGACCTTCGGCAGGAAGCTCTCCTAACCCGCGAAGCCCGTGAAGCAACACTGTCCGCATTAGCGGACGGATCCGGCAAGACCGTTCGCAGCAGCGAACGGGATACGTGAACCAACAGGGCGGCCCCTCGGGGCCGCCCTTCTTCCAGCCTCAAGTCTTGACCTCCAAATACCCTAGGACGTATCATTATTGATCAAATTGTTCGGCGGGGGCGCCGGATCTTTGTCCGGCTGGCAATAGTGTCGTCCTCTCACCACATTCAGGGAAATAAAAAAATAGCCGCGGCATGATGAAAGGCAAAAACGGGGAGAAGTCACAGCATGAAGGACAAAAGCCATCTACTGCTAGTCACGGTATCGCTGATTCTCGCGGTCCTGGCCGCGGCATTTCTGGTCGCTCCGGGGTTACTGCTGGCGACGTCAGGCACATCCACGACGTCCACCTTCAGCTCCGACTCAGGTCCCACTGTTTTTAGCGGCAACACACCCTATCCCGCCACCAGCGATCAATATACCCCGATCAGCGTCAGTTACAGCGATCCCGACGGCACCCCCGGGCTTGCCAAGATGTCGTTTGACGGTACGGACGTAACCAAATGGTGCGGCATGACCTCCAAACGCATCACTTATGCGCATAATGGCACCAAACTGGCTGCCGGCCAGCATCATGTGGACGTCAGCGTCTGGGACTCCAAGGGCAATATAACCACCGATTCCTGGGACTTCACCGTGGATGACACCGCCCCGCTGATAATCGCACCCGCACTCTGCGGCCAGACAGTCGGCAGCGCCACGCCGGCGATCGACTACAGCTACGTCGATCCGGGCTATCCTGGCAGCGGTTCCGGTATTAACACGCTCAAAACCAGTCTCAAAATCGACGGCGCCATTGTGGCGGCGACCGTCGATCAGTATGGCGCCAGCTACACGCCTTCCCAGCCGCTTAACGAGGGCCCGCATACGGCGCAGCTTACCGTTTACGACATCGCCGGCAATATGAGCACGCACACCTGCAGCTTTACCGTTGATTCCGAGCCGCCGGCGATCAATTCACAGACGCCCGCCGGCGACAGCACGATCGGGGTTGACAATCCGCTGGTCCAGGCCGCATGGTCAGATGCCGGTGCGGGGATCGATCAGTACTCCGGCAGCATGACGCTGGACGGCAAAGATGTCACCGCCAGCGCCACGCGCAGCCAGTACGGCATCAGTTATCAGGCGCAGGGTCTGGTGCCCGGCACCCATTCCGTCACCGTTAGCGTCAGTGACAAAGCCGGGCGCTCCTCGACTTCCACCTGGCAGTTCGATGTCATTGACGGCGAGCCGCCGGTAATCACGCCGCCAGCGAGCTGCGGCACCATCACCGGCAACTCCGTGCCCACGCTGTCGTACGCCTATGCCGACAGCCGTTCGGGCATCGATCAGTACAGCGTCTCGCTCATGCTCGACGGAGGCGCTGTGGCCGCGAACGTAAGCCAGTACGGCGCCAGCTACACGCCTGCCGCGCCGCTGGCTGACGGCAGCCACACCGCCGTGCTGAGCGTCAGGGACAAGGCCGGCAATACGGCCACGCATAGCTGCAGCTTCACAGTGGATACCGCCCCGCCGGTTTTCGGAACCCTGGCGCCAGTCGAAGGTGGCGCTACCGATGTCGATAATCCGCTGGTCCAGGCCGCATGGTCAGATGCCGGTGCGGGGATCGATCAGTACTCCGGCAGCATGACGCTGGACGGCAAAGATGTCACCGCCGCCGCCACGCGCAGCCAGTACGGCATCAGTTATCAGGCGCAGGGGCTGGGTCAGGGAACGCACACCGTCGCGGTCGGCGTCAACGACCTTTCCGGAAAGCATGCCGCGCGCTCCTGGAGCTTCAGCGTCCACGATACGCAGCCGCCGGCGATCACACCGCCGGCCCAGTGCGGATCGACCATCAGCGATGTTGAGCCGGCCCTCACCTATTCATATTCGGATCCTTCAGGAATCGATGCGGGCAGCGCTTCGCTGACCATCGATGGCGCCGCGGTAGCGGTTTACGCCGGCCCCAACAATCTGACTTATATACCGTCGGCGCCGCTGGCCCAGGGCCAGCATACCGCCATTTTGACGATCAAGGATACGGCCGGCACTGCGGCCAGCGACACCTGCAGCTTCACCATCAACTCCGACGGCCCGGTCATCAGCAATTTGACGCCGGCCCGGAACTCCGTTCTGGGCACCAGCCTGCCGGTGCCGATCATCAGCGCCGGCTGGGCCGACGCGGGCGCCGGTGTCGACGCCTACAGCGCCCAGCTGACCCTGGACGGCGTTAATATCACAAACTGGGCATCAATCAATCAGTATGGCATCAGCTATCAGCCGGCGGGGCTCGGCCTCGGTTTTCACTGGGTGACGCTGACGGTCAAGGACAAGGCCGGCCTCTCTTCGGGCGTATCGGCCTGGGCCTTCATGATCGTCGACACCGTGCCGCCGGTGGTCAACATGCCCGCACTCTGCGGCGGCGCCACAAGCGACACCCAGCCGGCACTGGACTTCACCTACTACGATCCCGGCGCCGGCGGTCAACCGGCCACGGGCATGGGCATGGACTTAAGAGGCCTTTTTATGTACGTTGACAATGCCGCCGTGGCCGCGTACACCGATCAGTACGGCGTCAGCTACACGCCGCCGGGGCCGCTGCCGGAAGGACACCATCGGGTCACCATCAAAGTCGGTGACCGCGCCGCCAACAAGGCCGCCTACCACTGCGACTTCGCTGTGGACACGCAGCCGCCGGTAATCGACAGCACCTCCCCTGCCGACGGCGACATCGTCGGTCCTGCCATCCCGCAGATCAAAATTTCCTGGCACGACACCGGCGCCGGCATCGACGTCTACGGCAGCAGTCTGAAGGTGGACGGCACGGATGTCACCGCCAGGGCTTCCGTCTCCCAATACGGACTTACTTATACGCCCGGCAACCTGGCGAGCGGTTCGCACTCGGCCCAGCTGATGGTAAAGGATCTGGCCGGGCACGAGGCCACCCGCTCGTGGTCTTTCGCCTATGCCTATCCCGTCAGTTATTATGCGCCCTGGTATGATTCGGTATCGCCGGGGATGAACGGCAACTGGGTCCTGATCGGCAACCAGGCGGATACCACCGCTACCGTCGATGTCTATATCGGCGGCGCCTGGAAGCCGAATCCGGCCGACAAGAGCGGCCATTTCTACGTGCCCGCGCGCGGCAAGGTGACGCCCGTCTTCCCGGGCACGATCGGCGGCCCGGTGCAGGTCATCTCGCGCGGCGGCGAGGAGCTGCTGGTCAGCCAGCGCGTGCTTTACCGCGATTCTTTTAACGAAACGATGGCGGTGCGCGATACTGACCTGGATACCGGCTACAGCTTCACGTGGTATGACTCGAAGTCGCCGCAGATCCACGGCGACTGGATCCTGGTAAGCAATCCCGGGACGCAGGCGGCCGCAGTCGACGTCTACATCGGCGGCAGCCTGATGCACCACTACGACATCCCGGCCGGGGGAAAGATTACCCCCACGTTCGCCAGCGAACGCCGCGGTCCGGTGCGGGTGGTGTCGACCAACGGCGAGAAGATCATCGCCAGCCAGCGCGTGCTCTATGGCGACTCCTTCTCGGAAACGATGGGCTTGCCCGACAAGGAACTTGATCAGGAATATTATTTCACATGGTATGATTCCAAACCGCAGGACGGCATGAACGGCAACTGGATCCTGGTCGGCAACAGCGCCGCCACGGACGCTTACGTCGACATCTACATCGGCCACCAGAAGATGAGCGCGCCGGTTGACCAGTATGGAGGCAGGTCCAGCGGAGCGGCGGGTAACCAGTATGGCAGCGCTTCCGGCGATCAGTATGCCGGCAAGTGGCGGGTGCCGGCGGGCGGTGTGACCACCGCCAGCTTCCCGAACACGATCGGCGGATTGGTGCACGTGGTGTGCACCAGCTGCGCCAGCGGCCACAACATCATCGTCAGCCAGCGCGTGCTCTACAAGAGCTCATTCGAAGAGGTCCAGGGCACCAGTCCCCGCGATCTGGGGACCAGCGCCGTCTTCCCCTGGTATGATTTCAGCTCACCGGGTATGAACGGCAACTGGATCCTGATCGGCAATACCGACGCTTCCCGGGACGCCTACTCACAGGTCTTCGTCGGCGGCGGCCGCGACGCCCTGTCGATGTACGGAAACGGCGGCGACAGATTCTTCGCCGGCTCCGGCGGCGGCAGCGTCACCCCCATCTTCCCCGGCGTTATCGGCGGGCCGCTCACGGTCAGCTGCATCACCTGCCAGCCGGACCAGAAGCTGATCATCAGCCAGAGGGTGATCTACAAGAACAGCTTCAACGAAGTGGTGGGCAAGCCGCCGCAGGAGTAAAGCGGCAGCCGCGGCTTAGCGCCCCGGCCAGCCCCGGTTCGAAACAAACTGAATCTAATTGACGTCCTCCTTTCCTTCCTGTTCTATTATTGGCAAGCTTACATGCCACGTTTAAACATGCCGCGGTAGGACGGGGACTGAAGAGAGACTGGGGATGGGCACGAAGGATTCTGCCCGCCCGCGCACAGCCAAGCTTTTCAAAGTCAGAACGCTATATCTTGCCGCTCTGTTAAGTGCCGTATTATGCTCGATGTGGCTGCCACGCTCTGATAGCCAATGATGGAGAGTCCGCACATCAGAAGCATCTACTTGATTCTTGTAGGTGCAACAATACTTGCTGCAATTGTCGTCTTTATGATCCTAGATAGTTTTTGGAGATTTAGTTAGCCTCAAGCTAGGTAAAGTACCTAGGGGCCACTTCCAATTGAAATTATCTTCCATGACGAGTCACCATCAACTTTATAGACTGCGACAAAGCGAAGCTGCTTACCATTGTCCGCGCCTGTTATTATCTTATAGTGTGCTTCATAGGTCACAACCATTTGCACCGCTTTAACCTCTGCACCGCGATAATGAACTGGCCAGCAGCATGAAGCCGGTTTAACAACAATATTCGTGACAGATTCTAGATTTGTAAAATCAGAATCCTGGAATTGATCCATATCTTTTGCGTAATCTTTAGACAGACAGGCCCTAGCTGTTTCGATATCACCTGAGGCGAGACTTTTGTAATAAGTTTGGACTAGTTCTTCAGGACTTAATTTGCTGACATCTATTGCGGAACTTGAACACCCGAATATATACAACGCAGAAAATATCATTGCCAAAGCTAATGCCTGTTTACTGAACTTCTTCACTGCCATCCTACTATTTGATGTAAAAAGCTATGATTGGTAAAAACGAGTAAACCAATAATATATCGACAATTGCAATTTTAACAAGCTGCGAATTCATGAGTCCGGACCAGCCCCACGCAACTTTTCCCAATGCCTAGGATGCGGCCCTTAAGCCCCTGCCGTATAAGAGAACAATAACTTTTGGAAAGACCAGTGGCCCGCTCAAGCTGTCCAAGCGGAATGTCCTTTATTAGCGGGAGAATCTCCTGAGTAAACATTGCAGGGTCCAGCCTCTCATTATCTTTTTCCCACGCTGCGTTAGCTTTATGACGAGCAGCTACCACCTTGCCCCGCTTTTCTGCCGCCTTACCTCCATGCGTGGGGTCGCTGCCCGCATCTCGAAGGGCGGCGAGTTTGGCCGGACCGGTGCCATTAAAACGCGAAAAACGTTCACTGCGATCCACTAAAAGAGGGCTCTGCTTGACGGCAAGCCGTCCATTATGAAAGAAAGTTAAGAACCAGCGTCGCTTCGCTCCGATTGGTGGACGGCATGAGTGAAATGGGTGGAAGGAATGGGCGAAATACGCTTCCCACCTTCGACACCAAAAATCAGCTCACTTTCTTGAGCCTCTCGGCTACCCAAACCTTGATAATAGATTGACGAGTGACACCTAACCGTTTTGCCTCTTTGTCAAGCGAATGAATCATCCACTGCGGGAAATCGACATTGACCCGCTTCTGTTCCTGGGAAGTCCTTTTGGCTTTTTCTAAATCAAGGTAGGACGATCTATCTTCTTCCCGATCGAATTTCTTCTCCAAATCCTTAGCTTTCATAGAGTTCGACCTCCTCGGTTCTTGCTCGCCTTACGGAAATAATCCTGATATTGGTCCGCCTGTAGGTGATGATGCCTGACCAGTAACTGTCTCCGAGCATTCCTGTGACCATATTCCTCGGTTCGTCTTCCGTTTTCAAAGGAATCTCTAAAAGATCAGGGTCATCCCACAGCGCCTGAGCTTCCTCAAAGTCTATCCCGTGCTTCTTATTGTTGGCGACACTTTTGCGATGGTCGTCGGTATTGAATGATACAGGACGAGATTAGACGGGATATCAGGCAGGAAAAAGTCGCACAGGAAGCGACTAAACGGCAACTTGAATGAGGCGACCCCGTCTTTTTCAAAATTCAGATATGCCCGCCCTCAATCCCCCCTGTCTTCATGCGGCACCCAGCCTGAGTCGCGCAGCTGCTTAAAATATTCCTTAAGGCTCTTTACTTCCGTGACGTTGGCCGGGAGTTCGAACAGGTCCGGCGGGACGTCTCCTACCTGTGAATATTCGAACGTCTTGTCAAACGAGGGTTTTGGCCCGTCCGGGCCGGACTTGATCGGCCCGGCAGACATGCGAGACAGCAGTCCCTCCGGACCGAGGAACTCGTAACGGTTCCAGATTTCCTCCCCCGGTTGCGGCTTCGAAGTGATACCGAAGGTTTCCGTCCTCTGCCTGGCCAGCTCTTCCGGCGAAGCGCGCAATTCCCAGATGCCGTTCTCCCCCGCCTGCGTATAATGACCCCATTTTGGCGCGGTGATGGCCGTGGTTATCGGAGCGGCAGACTGATACTCATTCTTGAGATATCCCGGATCCGTCATCTCGTAGGCCGTGTTGCCAACAATCACCCATATCTTCGCCTCGCGGGCGTTATAAATCATGGCTGAGGAGCGCAGGTTTTCCGGAAGCGTCTGGCCGGCCCCCTGCCGGCCCGTGGAAGCCTGGCCCGGCGAATCGCTTTCCCGTGCGGCCTCGACGCGCCAGTCGCCCATTCCGTCCTGATAATAGGTCCGGATCCGGCGGCCGTTGACATATGTCCGGACCATGTATGACTTGTCCTGAAGGCCCTGAACGTGCTCGCGCATGAGGCGGGCCCCTTCCTCGAGCGACAGGGTAGTGGTGCCGGCTCCATCCGTCGCCGCCTGGCCCGCGCAACCGGCGGCGGCGGACAATGCCAGTGCCGCGGCCAGGACCAGGATCGTCTTGATCAGGGTTGAGCGGCCGGCGTCGATGTTACCCCACCTCCCGTTTCGCGTCGCGGCCACAATGATGGCCGATGCGTTGATTCTAAATTACCTTATTTCATAAGTTATCTCATAAGTCAACTAGACGCACGCGAGGGGGGTGGCCGGTTTGGGGCGAGAGCGCCACGACCGCCTCCCGGACGGTCGCGAAGACGTTTCCGGCGGCTGCGCGTAAGCGAGCTAGACCCGGTTCCCCCGTCCATCCTGGCCGTAGATGCGGATGCGCCGCGAGTCTAACTCCACGTCAAGCCATCTGCCGCGATAGCTGATGCTGAACCGAACCGACTTGAGTTCGGCGGGCAGGCTGGGGTTGAACCATAATATGTCACTGCCATCTCCCGCTACGAGCGGGCCAGCACCCAGGCGTGTACGACCCTGCTGAGTTGTCGAGCCGTTCGACGTCCGCCGCAGATAGTAATCGACGTTCCTCGGGATGACTATAGTGGACCCCCAAATTGAGACAGTAGGTTAAGATGGAACCTGCTGTTTCAGGAAAGGGGTTTCATGAGCCGCAGATAGTTCAAAAAGCTATTAAGTTGAACTTGGTATTTGCAAGTTTTGAAGAAATAAGCAGTGTTCGAGGGGCGAGCACTACGGAAGGAATATTGGATGTTTGGACTTTTCAGCATCATTATCACCTACGTGCTTGAAATCTTTGATTATCTCGTCGGAATCCCCAACATTCTGTATTATATTTACGCGTTGGCCGTGCTGATCCCCGCTCTAGCCATGGGAATTCGCCGAAAGAACAATATAAATCTGATCGCGTTCTGTCGTTGTCGTTAATGTCAGATATAATAATAAGTTGATATTTGCCATTCATTGGTATGGCGAAAATATTGAAAAGGAGAATATTATTTATTTGGGACGTTTGGAAATCAACATTAACAATCTTCTTAAAGACTCATCAATTAACAAACTTGATGAAATAGTAGAAATATCAGGTCCAGTCAAGTAAAGTTGGTTTTCTTCCATGGGACCACTCTTCGTAATCTTTTTTGATCTTATAGCCGCTGTAATATTTATTTCTTTCTGGGTCACCGCTCTTATTCTTTTCATAGTCGGTCGTCGGGATAAAACTCGTGGCTTGATCTGGCTGGGGGGTACTGGCTTATTGGTCTCACGTTAATTGGTGGCACTGTTGGAGGTTTGGTTGGTTACAGTTTCATTCGCAGTCAGATTCCACGATTCGTCTACGAAGACACATTTAATGAGGCGCCGTCCGCGGATGTCTCCGAAATACAAAGCGATTCATGGTCCTTTGCAGACGAGGGGCATGTTTATTTGCGATTTCATGCCAGCGACCAAACCTTTCATCGCATACTCCCGAAGCAACTGACGAAGGCAAGTTACGAACAATATAGGAGGCAGATGCCGATCAGCAATCTTTCGCTTCCGAATTGGTGGATTCCGCCAGCTGAGACTACATCAGAGATATATCTATTACGAGATTATGGAAGTGTATCAGGTAAGGGTTTTGCTTCCGAGACGACGTTGATGACATATGACCATGGTACAAGCACAGTAGAGTATTATTATCTGGGGATCGATTGATAGCCATCTTAGCTGAACTATTCCAGTTGATATATTATTAAAAGTTCCTTCCAGCTGATTCAGGATAAGTAAATACGAGATCGTATTTTTTGAATTACTTTTAGAAACAGCTTTCGGATCGGATTTACCGCCGAAGATGGGAAGAAAGTTCAGGAAATGTTCCATTAACCACGGCTTACTGGCTGCGCCTCAACATTGACAGGAGGCAATATCAATGGGTGAAATAAATAAATATGGAATTGGCTTTTGGATAGGGGGCGGTGTTTACAGTCTGATAAACCTAATTATGAATTACAAACAAGCCCCGCATGACAGCATCTTGCTTTATAATTATCTAATATTGGCTGTTGCAATTGTCGGATTTACATTGAATCTAATTCTGCTAAAAAATAGCGGGAAATAACCGGCAGGCTCCCGTTCTTGGCTGCATTCTCAAAACTTGACATAATGATAGGATAGTGGTGCAAATAAATAAGGGAGTTCGTTACGTACGTCACAAAGAGGTGACATTTTTTTGGCCTCTATCTCCTATCCCCCTAATCCCTTGACACCCCCCTTCCCCGGCTGGTAGACTCCTAGGGCTACAACTAGGAAACGCGTTGTTCGCATCCAGAGAGGCGGAGGGACTGGCCCTATGAAGCCTCGGCAACCTGCGGCAAGGCGCACGATCAGATCGGGCGTCCTCATAAGCCGCAAGGTGCCAAATCCTGCAGACCCGAGCGGTCTGGAAGATGTGGTGATAGGATGGACCTGTCGGCCTCTGCCCACATCGTGCAGGGGTTTTTTTGCGATCGGCGCGGCAATCGATGACGTTGGCGCCGGCCCGCTAAATGGCCGGGCGCCGGGGGAGACGCAGTGACGACGACAGCCGAAAGCCTGAGATGCAAGGAATGCGGCCGGACCTACCCGCTGCAGGCGCTCTTTGTCTGTGATTATTGTTTCGGCCCCCTCGAAGTAGCCTACGATTATGAAAAGATCCGCCGGCGGGCGACCAAGGAGCGCATCGCTGCCGGCCCCCCTTCGCTGTGGCGCTACGCCGATTTCCTGCCGGTGAACGAGCGGCCGGCGGTCGACCTGCAAGCCGGCTATACCCCGCTGATCAAGGCCGACCGGCTGGCGGCGGAGCTGGGCCTGAAGAAGCTCTGGGTCAAGAACGACACCGCCAACCCGACTCACTCTTTCAAGGACCGCGTGGTTTCGGTGGCGCTGCAGCGGGCGCTGGAGCTGGGCTTCGACGTGGTGGCCTGCGCCTCCACCGGCAACCTGGCCAACAGCGTCGGCGCGCACGCGGCCGCATCCGGCACGGAAGCCTACGTGTTCGTGCCGGCCAACCTGGAAATCCAGAAGATCATCGCTACCGCTATCTACGGCATCAATGTCGTGAAGGTGCGCGGCAACTACGATGACGTCAACCGGCTTTGCACCGAGATCGCCTCGGAGAAGAAGTGGGCTTTTGTCAACGTCAACGTGCGGCCGTACTACGCCGAGGGCAGCAAGACGCTCGCCTTCGAGACCGCGGAGCAACTGGGGTGGCGCGCCCCCGACAAGATCGTCTCGCCGGTGGCCTCCGGCTCGCTGCTGACCAAGATCTACAAGGGCTTCTGGGAGCTGGGCGAGGTCGGCCTCATCCGCCGCAAGGAGCCCGTAGTCTGCGGCGCCCAGGCCGAGGGCTGCAGCCCGGTGGCGGCGGCGTTCAGGGAAGGCTCGGAGCACGTCAAGCCGGTGAAGCCGGACACGATCGCCAAATCGCTGGCGATCGGCAACCCGGCCGACGGCATCTTCGCGCTGGATATCGTCCGCAAGACCGGCGGCGTCATCGAGAGCGTCACCGAGCAGGAGATCGTCGACGGCATCAAGCTGCTGGCCGAGACCACGGGCATCTTCACCGAGACCGCCGGCGGCGTCACCACCGCGGTGCTGGCGAAGCTGGCCGCCCAGGGCAAGGTCCACGCCCAGGACGAGACGGTGCTGTACATCACCGGCGACGGCCTCAAAACGCTGGACGCCGTGGCGGACACCATCAGCACTTATGAGATCGACCCGCGGCTGTCTGATTTCGAGGAGCAGGTCCTGGAACAAAGCGTGGCGGCGCCCAAGCCAGGCAGACGTCACCCGGCGTCCGGGAAGGCAGCGGCCAGCCGTGCTACAGGCAAATCAAGCGCCATCCAGAAGAAAAAAGCGAAAGGAGCAGCCAAGTGAGCGTACAGGTAAGGATCCCGTCGCAACTGCGGCAGGTAACCCAGGGCGAGAGCCTCATCGAGATGGACCCGGCCACAGTCGGCGGCATTATCATGGAGCTGGAAAATCGCAACCCCGGCATTGCCGAGCGCCTGCTGGAAGACGGCGAGCTCAGGCGCTTCATCAACATCTATGTCGACGGCGACGACATCCGCTTCGCCGACGGGCTGGCTACCGAAGTCAGCGACGGCAGCGAGGTCAGCATCGTGCCTGCGGTCGCCGGCGGCTAACTCGCGTAACATCTTTCACCCTAAAAAGGCGCCCCCGTGGAGCGCCTTTTTTTATGCTTTGTTTATGCTTTGCCGGCGGCGGCTTATTTGCGTTTCCTGGCCGCTTTCGTGGCGGTGGACCGGGCGCCGCCGCTGTTGCGGGCAGCCACGCGTGCCCGGGGCGCTTTCTTCTTTGCCGCCGCCCGCGGCTTTGCCGTCCTGGTCCGCCCCGTCCCGTTGATCAGCGCCGCGCGCAGCACCTCGCTCACATCATCCACCGGGATGAACTTCATCTCCTTGCGCAGATGCTCGGGGATGTCCTCCAGGTCCTTCTCGTTCTCGCGCGGCAGGATCACGGTGTCGAGGCCGGCGCGCCGCGCCGCCAGCACCTTCTCCTTGATGCCGCCTACCGGCAGTACCTTGCCGCTCAGGGTCACCTCGCCGGTCATGGCCACGTTGGCGTTGACCGGCACGCCGGTCACCAGCGATGTCAGCGCCGTGGTCATCGTCACTCCCGCGGAGGGGCCATCCTTGGGCACCGCTCCCGCAGGCACGTGCACGTGGATGTCGTGTTTGCTGTAATAATCGTCCGGCACCTTGATGCCTTCGGAATGTGAGCGCACCCAGCTGAGCGCCGCCTGCGCCGATTCGCGCATGACGTCGCCGAGCTGGCCGGTAAGGGTCAGGTGCCCGGCGCCGGGCATGCCGCTCGCCTCGATGAAGATGATGTCGCCGCCGCTCATCGTCCAGGCCAGGCCGGTGGCGACGCCAGGCTCGGAGGTCATGCGCTTCGCTTCAGAGAAATAGCGCTTCTTGCCCAGATAGTTCTCCACCGCCTTCTCGTCGATCCTGAACTTGCCCTTCTTGCCCTCGGCGATGTCGCGGGCGACCTTGCGGCACACCGAGCCGATCTCGCGCTCCAGGTTCCGCAGGCCCGCCTCGCGCGTGTAATCCTGGATGATCTTCAGGATGGCCTTGTCGTTAAAGCTGATGACCTTGGAATCGAGCCCGTTGGCATCCGTCTGCTTGGCGATCAGGTACCGCTTGGCGATGTGGATCTTCTCTTCTTCGGTGTAGCCGGACAGCTCGATCACCTCCATGCGGTCGCGCAGCGGCGGCGGGATGGTGTCGAGGATATTGGCAGTAGCGATGAACAGCACCTTGCTCAGATCGAACGGCAGGTCGAGGTAGTGGTCGCGAAAGCTGAAGTGCTGCTCGGGGTCGAGCACCTCCAGCAGCGCCGACGACGGATCGCCGCGGAAGTCGGCGCCCAGCTTGTCCATCTCGTCGATCATGAACACCGGGTTGTTGGATTCGGCGTCGCGGATGGCGCGGATGATCGTGCCCGGCATGGCGCCGATGTAAGTGCGCCGGTGGCCGCGGATCTCCGCCTCGTCGCGCACGCCGCCGACCGAGATGCGGATGAACTTCCGCCCCAGCGCGCGGGCGATCGAGTGACCCAGCGAGGTCTTGCCCACGCCGGGCGGACCGACGAAACAGAGGATGGGACCAGTGATGATACCGGACTTGTCCTGCTTCAGCTTCGCCACCGACAGGTACTCGAGAATGCGGTTCTTCACCTTTTCCAGATCGTAGTGGTCCTCGTCGAGCACCGCCTGTGCCCGTTTGATGTCGAGATTATCCTCGGTGCCCTTGTCCCAGGGGATCGTCAGGATCCAGTCCAGGTAGGTGCGGATCACCGAATACTCGGCCGCTGCCGGCTGCAGCTTCGACAGCCGGTCCAGCTCGCGGCGCGCCTGGCGGTCGATCTCCTCCGGCAGCTTCAACTCGTCCAGCTGCCCGCGCAGCTCGTTCACCTCGGCGGTGATCTCATCGACCTCCCCCAGCTCCTCCTGGATCGCCTTCATCTGCTGGCGCAGGAAATACTCCCGCTGGCTCTTGTCCATCTCGCTCTGGACTTCCGACTGGATCTTGCTGCCCAGCTCGAAGACCTCCAGCTCACGATTAAGAATCACTGTCAAACGGCGCAGGCGCTTCTCCACGTCGACTTCTTCCAGCAGCTCCTGCTTCTCCTCGGTGCTGATCTTGATCGCCGAGGCGATCAGGTAGCAGAGGGCGCTGGGGTCGTCGACGTTCGACGCCGCCATCTGCAGCTCTTCCGGCAGGTACGGCACCAGGCCGATAATCTTGGTAAAGACATTCAGCAGGTTGCGCGACAGCGCCTCCACTTCCTTCCTCATCTCTACCACATCGTCAAGCTCCTCGACACGGCCGACCAGGTACGGCTCGGTCTGCGTGAAGTCGACGATCCTGATCCGCTTCAGCCCCTGGACGAGGATGCGCAGGGAGCCGTCGGGGACCTTCAGCATCTTGTGGATGACGGCGGCGGTGCCGACGGCGTAGATGTCCTCGGGGCCGGCCAGCTCGACATCCTTGTGCTTGATCGTGACCAGGCAGACAATCTTGTCCTTGTGCAGGACATCGTCGATCAGCTTCACGGACCGCTCCTGGCCCACTGCCAGCGGCGTCACCGTCTCCGGAAACACCACCGTGTCGCGCAGCGGCAGCACCGGTATCGCGTCCGGAATCTTCTGATCCGGATTGATGATCGGGGTCTCTTCCAGGCTGCTTTCCATTACTTTTTGTCCTTTACGCTAATGGGCACCTTGATGGCTGACTTTTTGTGCTCCGCTACGGGCAGACGCAGTGTCAGGAAACCATTGAGATATTCTGCTTTCGAGTTGCCGACGTCGACGTTGAGCGGCAACATGATCTTGCGCTTGAAGTGACCGTAGTCGATCTCCATCTGTTGGTAGACTTTCTCCCCGGCCTGCTGCGGATCAAAACGGTTGCCCTCCACCAGCAGGGTTTTATCCTGGATGGTGATCTGGACTTCGTCGGGAGCGATACCGGGGATCTCCAGCTTGACAATCACTTCGTGGGAATCTTTCACGCAATAAACGTCGGCGAGGGGCTGAAACGCCCCGCCCTTCATCATCCTCAGCCTGGGTCCGCCGTAGAAACGGTAGAACATCTCCTCGATCTCGGTCGAGAGACGCTCGAACTCGGCAAAAGGATTGTTCTTCTTGGGCATCATCTCAAGTCCTCCGTCAGGGACGCCGCCGGCGCCGGGTAAAGTTGATCATGCGTTGCCGGGAACAGGGTTTTAACGCTTCAAAAGATAACACATCCAGCCAGAACAGTTAATGCGCTGTTAATGTGCCTGATGCGCTCGCCCGGGTTTGCCCTTTATGGCCACGGCTTCGCCCTGCTTTAGCAATAAGCGTTTGCCCATGTTTATTGCCTGAAAGGGACAATCCTAATCATGGTTCAGTAAGCAGGCTCCCTGACCGTCAAGTCATGTATTTTGCCCGTCGAAACCCGGCAGTTACCGGTATTCCGTTCGCGCCATCGATGACTCCGGCGGCGGCATCGCCAATGCTGAAGTGGCCATCCGGCTGGATGTGACGTAGCGTTGCAAAGCTGCGTATCACCGGATCCTCCGGCCGGTCAATCGCGCGGAGGGACGCCCGCATGAGCCTGACTTCCAGGGAGAAGAAGGCGGCTTGCGGCAGGCCGGGAGCGCCGGCGATGAACCTGTCCGGCGCGGAGGGTTTCCTATCGCCGGCGCGACCCCCGGCGCCGGCTGCTCAGCTTCAGCAGCTGGCGTCCCAGCGCCAGGCCGGCGAAGAGGGACGCCGCATACACTGCCAGCGTGGCGTTGCCGATCTCCCAGTGCAGAAAACGTGACATGACGGCCACGCCAGCGACCGCCAGGGCGGCCAGCAGCAGATAATCAAAGTATTTGTTGAACCACCGCATGAAACCGTTTAAGGGAACGTAATAAACGTGACATCATCGAATTCCGGCTGGTTGCGGATCTCCTCCAGCACCTCCGCCGGGATGGGCTTGTCGAGCGTCACGCTCATGACCGCCTTGCCGCCCATCTTCTTGCGACCTACGTTCATGTTGGCGATATTGATGTCATGGCTGCCGAGAATGGTGCCGACGCGGCCGATCATGCCGGGGACGTCGTCGTAGCGGAAGAAAGCCATGTACAGGCCCGGCTCGATGTCGATGTCGTGGCGGTAGATGCGCACGAACCGCGGCCGGTGCTTGGGGCCGATGGTGGTGCCGCCTACCGTCAGCTCGCCGCGCTTGTCCTGGGACGTCACCGTGATCAGGTTGGTGAAATCCACCGCCTGTTTCTGCTTCGATTCGGTCACCTTGATGCCACGCTCCTCGGCGATACTCTCGGCGTTGACATAGTTGACCGTGTCCTCGACGCGGCCCTCGAAAGCGCCCTTGAAGAAAGCCACCGTCAGCAGCTTGGTATTGAACTCCGCCAGCGCCCCCTGATAGGTGATGTCGAATTTCTCCAGCGGCCCGTCAGCGATCTCGACGATCAGCCGGCCCAGTTTCTCAACCAGTGGCAGGAACGGACGCACCACGTTCATCTCCTCCGGGCTGACCGGCGCGATGTTGACCGCGTTGCTGACAAAACGGTCGTTCAGCGCCGCCGCCACCTGTTCGGCGATGATCGTGCCGGCGCGATCCTGGGCCTCGATAGTGGAGGCGCCCAGATGCGGCGTGGCGATCAGGTTGTCGAACTCCAGCAGCGGGTTGCCGGCCGGTGGCTCGGTTTCGAACACGTCCAGCGCGGCGCCGGCGCACTTGCCGGACTTGAGCGCTTCCAGCAGCGCCGCCTCCTTGACGATGCCGCCACGGGCGCAGTTGACGATGCGAACGCCATCCTTCATCTTCGCGAAAGCGGCCTCGTCGACAAATCCCGCCGTCTCCGGGCTCTTGGGCAGATGCACGGTGATGAAATCCGCACGTTTATACAAATCATCGATGCTCTCAACACCTTCGACGCCAAGCTCTTCGAAGCGGGCGGCACTGATGTAAGGATCGAACGCGACCACTTTCATCTTCAGGCCCTTGGCCCGCTGCGCCACCAGCACCCCGATGCGGCCGAAGCCGATGACGCCCAGCACCTTTTCGGCCAGCTCGACGCCGCCGAAACTGGAGCGCTCCCACTTGCCCGCCTTGAGCGAGGCGTTGGCCTGGGCGATGTTGCGGCTCTGCGCCAGCAGCAGGCCGATGGTATGCTCCGCCGCCGCCACGATGTTGCTCTGGGGGGCGTTGGCGACGATGACGCCTTTCTTCGTCGCCGCCTTGACGTCGACGTTGTCGACGCCGATGCCGGCCCGGCCGATCACTTTCAGCTGACCGGCAGCTTCGATGATGTCGCCGGTCATTTTGGTGCCGCTGCGGATGATGATGGCGTTATACTGACCGATCTCATCCGCCAGCTGCTCCTGAGCGATGTCCAGCCGCACGTCGACATCGAACTCCTGCCTGAGCAGTTCTATGCCGCTGTCGGCGATCTTCTCCTTGACCAGAACGCGGGGTTTGCTGCCAGCGGCGCTCATACCGTCTCCTCTCCGAAGATGAGTTCCGCTGCCTTGATGCCGGAGCCCAGCTCAACCGGATGGCCCAGCTCTTTCAGCGCCAGTTCCAGCGCCGCGATGGCGACGATGATGTCGGTGTAGTTGTAATAGCCGCAGTGTCCGATGCGGATGATCTTGCCCTTCACCGGGCCCTGACCGCCGGCGAACTGCACGCCGAAGCGGTCGCGCGTAAGGCTGCGCAGCCTGCCATCCTCAATACCTTCGGGCAGGCGTACCGCGGTCACCGAGCTGGAGCTGTCGTCGTCTGGCGAGAACAGCTCCAGACCCATCCCCTTGATGGCAGCGCGGCAGGCGCGGCCCATGACGATGTGTCGTCGAAAGAGATTTTCGAGGCCTTCCTCGCGGATGAGGCCCAGCGCCGCGTCCAGGCCCACCATGAGCGACACCGCCGGCGTGAACGCCGTCGTCGGCTGCGCCTGCTGGAGCCCTTTGCGCGCCTTCAGCCAGTCGAAATAAAAGCGCGGCAGGCGGGCTTTCTCCGCCAGCGCCCATGCCTTGTCGCTGACGCTGACGAAGGCCAGCCCCGGCGGGATCATCAAGGCTTTCTGCGAACCGGCGACGACCACGTCCACCTGCCAGGCGTCGGTCCTGATCTCGGCCGAGCCCATGCCGCTGATCGAGTCGGTGACCAGCACCGCGTCGTGGTCCTCCACGGCGGCGCCGATCGCCTGCATGTCATTGACCACGCCAGTCGAGGTCTCGCTATGGGTGACGAACACCACCTTGATGTGCGGGTCGGCCTCGAGCGAGCGGGCGATGTCGTCCGGATCCACTGGTTGTCCATATTCATATTCGTGATATTCTGCGTCCAGGCCGTAGGCGGCGGCGAGATCGCGCCAGCGCTCGCCGAACTTGCCGCAGGCAGCGACCAGCACGCGGTCGCCCGGCGAGCAGAGGTTGATGACAGCCGACTCCATGGCGCCGGTGCCGGATGAAGCGAAAGACAGCACGTCATTTTCCGTCTGGTAAACGTATTTGAGGTTCTCGTTGACGCGCGCGAACAGCTCTGAGTACTCGCCGGTGCGATGATGGATGATCGGCCGCGCCATCGCCGACAGAACCTGCGGCGGCACCTGCGTCGGACCGGGGGTCATTAGGAATTTCTTGATCATGCCAGCCTCAGATCTCCTCGCCGTCGAGGATGTCGTCCTTGCCGCCGATCCAGCTCATCATGCCGCGCAGCTCCTTGCCGACGACCTCGATCTGGTGCGCGGCCTCGCGCCGCTGGATGGCGTTGAAGCTGGGACGGCCAGCCTTGTTTTCCAGGATCCACTCACTGGCGAACTCGCCGTTCTGGATCTCGGTGAGGATCTTGCGCATCTCATCGCGCGTGTCCTGGTTGATGACACGCTTTCCTCTGGTGATGTCGCCGTACTCGGCGGTGTCGGAGATGCTGTAGCGCATGCCCGTGATTCCCTTCTCGTACATCAGGTCAACGATCAGCTTCAGCTCGTGCAGGCACTCGAAGTAGGCGATCTCCGGCTGGTAGCCCGCCGCCACCAGCGTCTCGAAACCGGCGCGCACCAGTTCACTGGCGCCGCCGCACAGCACGACCTGTTCGCCGAAGAGGTCGGTCTCGGTCTCCTCGCCGAAGGTTGTCTGGATGACCCCGGCGCGGGTGGCGCCGATGCCCTTGGCGTAAGCGAGGCCGATCTGTTCGGCGTTGCCGCTGGCGTCCTGATGGATGGCGATCAGCGCCGGCACGCCGCGGCCCTCGGTATACTGCCGCCGCACCAGGTGGCCCGGACCTTTGGGCGCGACCATGACGACGTCGACATCCCTGGGGGGCACGATCTGGTTGAAGTGGATATTGAAACCATGCGCGAACATGAGCACGTTGCCGCCGGTCAACCCGGGAGCGATCTCTTCGCTATAGGTCTCCGCCTGGGAATGATCGGGCGTCAGCACCATGATCAGGTCGCCGGCGGCGGCGGCCTTGGCGACCGGCATCACCGTAAGTCCGGCCTGCTCGGCCCGCTTCCAGCTGGAACTGGACTCGCGCAGGCCGACGATCACGTTGATTCCAGACTCCTTCAGGTTCAGCGCATGAGCATGACCCTGGCTGCCGTAGCCGATGACGGCGACGGTCTTGTTCCTGATCACTTCGAGATCCGCATCCTTGTCGTAATACATAGGGGACGTTCCTTTCCTAAAGTTCCTAATTCATTTGCGAGGCCGCCCTTTCCAGGCCAGTTCCCTGAATTAGGAACTTTAGGAAAGGAACGTCCCCGCTTGCTATTTTTCGCCGCGCTCGATGGCGATGCGGCCGGTCCGCACGATCTCGGCCACGTTCGGCTTCAGCAGCAGCTCCAGCGCCTCGATCTTTTCCGCCGTGCCGGTGATCTCGATCGTCATCGTCTTGCGGCTGACGTCCAGGATCTTCGCCCGGAAAATCTCGGCGATCTGCATCACCTCACCGCGGCTTCTGGCGTCGGATTTCACCTTGATCAGCGCCAGCTCCCGCGCCACGGTGTTGTCCGGATCGAGGTCGGTGATCTTGATGACGTTGATCAGTTTGTGCAGCTGCTTGGTCACCTGCTCGATCGGATGCTCGGCGGCGTTGACGGTGATCGTCATCCGCGAGACGTCGGGGTTCTCGGTGACGCCGACGGCGAGGCTGTCGATGTTGAACCCGCGGCGTGAGAACAGGCCCGCGATCCGGGCCAGGACGCCGGGCTTGTTTTCCACCATGACTGACAGCGTGTGTTTCAACTCTTGTGCCCCCCGATCATCTCGTCGATGGACTTGCCAGCCGGCACCATGGGGAAGACGTTCTCCTCTGCCTTGACGCGGAAATCCAGCACCGCCGGTCTTTTCGCCTTGATCGCCGTGCGGATGGCGTCGCCGACATCGTTCTTGTCGGTGATCGTCATGCCGAGGGCGCCATACGCCTCGGCCACGGCAGCAAAATCCGGCTGGCAGGAAATGGCCGTCTCCGAATAGCGTTTGTTCCAGAACAGCTCCTGCCACTGGCGCACCATGCCCAGGTAACCGTTGTTGAGGATGCAGACGATGACCGGGATATCGTTGCAGACGGCGGTGGCCAGCTCCTGGATGTTCATCTGGAAGCTGCCGTCGCCGGCGACGTCGATCACCGTCTTTTCCGGCCGGCCCACCTTGGCGCCGATGCTGGCCGGAAAGCCGAAGCCCATCGTCCCCAGGCCGCCAGAGCTGACAAAATGCCGTGGCTTGACATGTGTATAAAACAGGCAGGACCACATCTGGTGCTGGCCGACGTCGGTGCAGAGGATGGCGTCACTTTTGGTGACGCGGTTGATCTCCTCGATCACGAACTGGGGCATGATGGCGCCCTTCTCATCCTTGTAGTGCAGCGGATGCTTCTTTTTCCAGGCGATCACCTGCTCGAGCCAGGCGGCCGTCTTCTTCGGCTCGCGCTTCATCTTCTTCAGTTCCTGCAGGATGCCGGCCAGCACATCCCTGGCGTCGCCGACGATCGGCACGTCGATGGCAACGTTCTTGCTGATCTCGGCCGGGTCCATGTCGATATGGATCTTCTTTGCGTGCCGGGCGAAGGTATCGATCTTGCCAGTGACGCGGTCGTCAAAACGGGCGCCCACGCCGATGAGCAGGTCGCAATGGGTGACAGCATAGTTGGCGTAGCCGGTGCCGTGCATGCCCAGCATCCCCAGCGACAGGTCGTTGTTCTCGGGAAAGGAGCCCAGTCCCATCAGCGTCGTGGTCACCGGTATCTTCATCAGCCTGGCCAGCGCCAGCAGCTCTTTCTCCGCCCCGGCGGTGATGACGCCGCCGCCGGCGTAAAACACCGGCTTCGAGGCGGCCGCGATTGCCTGGGCCGCGGCCTTGATCTGCTTGCGGTTGCCCTTGAGCGTCGGCTTGTAACCGGGCAGGTTGATCCGGCCCGCCGGCTTGTAGTCAATGTCGGCCAGCTGCATGTCGGACGGGATGTCGATCAGGACCGGCCCGGGCCTGCCCGTCGAGGCGATGTAAAACGCCTCCTTGAACACCCGCGGAATATCCTTCGTATCCTTGATCAGATAGCTGTGCTTGACAACCGGCTCGGTGATGCCGGTAATGTCCGCCTCCTGGAAGGCGTCGGTTCCGATCAAGTCGCTGCGCGCCTGTCCGGTAATTGCCACCATCGGCGTCGAGTCCATATAGGCGTTGGCGATGCCGGTCACCAGATTGGTGGCGCCGGGCCCGCTGGTTGCGATGCAGACACCGGTTTTGCCGGTGGCGCGGGCGTAGCCGTCCGCCATGTGCGCGGCGCCCTGCTCGTGGCGCACGAGGATGTGCCGCATGTCGGAATCGAACAGTGCGTCGTAAAGCGGGATCACCATGCCGCCGGGCAGGCCGAAGACGACGTCAACTCCGGCCGCCTTCAAAGATTCGATTATGATTTCCGAGCCCTTCATGAGACTACCGCGCCCTCCTCGGCACCGTGCACAAGCTTAACATACCTGGACAGAAAGCCGCTCTGGTAGCGCGGTTCGGGCTGCTGCCAGGATGCGGCGCGCGCCTTCAGCACCTGCTCGTCCACCAGCAGGTTGAGGCTCCGGCCGGGAATGTCTATCTCGATCTCGTCACCGTCCTCGACCAGGGCGATCGGACCGCCCGTGAACGCTTCCGGCGAGACGTGGCCGATGCTGGCCCCCCGGGTCGCACCCGAGAAGCGGCCGTCGGTGATCAGCGCCACCTGCTGGTCCAGACCGGCTCCAGCGATGGCCGAGGTCGGCGTCAGCATCTCCGGCATGCCCGGGCCGCCCTTGGGACCCTGGTAGCGGATGACCACGACGCTGCCGGGTTTGACCGCACCGTGCCCGATCGCCTCCACCAGATCGATCTCGGTCTCGAAGACCAGCGCCGGACCGCGGTGCCTGAGCATCTCCGGCAGGACCGCCGACTCCTTGACTACGGCGCCGTCAGGCGCCAGGTTGCCGAAGAGCACGGCCAGACCGCCGGTCTCATGGTAGGCGTTGTCCACGGGCCGGATGACATCAGCGTCGCGCACTCTGGCGCTCTCAACCTGCTCGGCGATGCTCTTGCCGGTTACCGTCTTTGCCGAACCGTCGAGCTTGCCGGCATCAAGCAATTCCTTCATCAGCGCCTGCACGCCACCGGCGCGATAGAGATCTTCCATGTGATAGGAGCCTCCGGGCCGCAGGGAGCACAGGTGCGGGGTCACCGCCGTGATCTCATTGACCGCGGACAGCTCGAAGTCCAGACCGATTTCATGCGCGACCGCGGCCAGATGCAGCACGGTATTGGTAGAGCAACCCATGGAGGAATCGACAGCCAGCGCGTTGCGGATAGCTGTCTCCGTCACCAGATCACGCGGCCGCAGCCCTTCGCTCACCAGTTCGACGGCACGCTGCCCGGCGCGCCGGGCCAGCCGGATGCGAGCCGCATCCACCGCCGGGATCGTGCCGTTCCCGGGCAGACCCAGGCCGAGGACTTCCGTCAGGCAATTCATCGAGTTGGCAGTGAACAGGCCGGAACACGATCCGCAGCCGGGACAGGCGCAGCTCTCTATCCGCGCCACTTGCTGCTCGCTGATCTTGCCGGTGATCGCCGCCCCCACGGCCTCGAAAACGCTGTTAAGATCGATCTTCTCCCCTTCCAGCTCACCGGCCATCATCGGTCCGCCGCTGATGACCATGGCTGGCACATTGACCCTGAGCGCCCCCATCATCATCCCCGGCACTATCTTGTCGCAATTGGGGATGAGCACCAGCCCGTCAAAGGCGTGGGCCCTTGCCATCACTTCGATCTCGTCGGCGATCAGCTCGCGGCTGGCCAGCGAGAAGCGCATGCCCTCATGGTTCATGGCGATGCCGTCGCAGACGCCGATGCCGCCAAACTCGAAGGGAACGCCGCCCGCGGCCCAGATGCCGGCCTTGACCGCGTCGGCGATCTGGCGCAGGTGCAGATGGCCGGGGATGATCTCGTTGAATGAGTTGGCCACACCGATGAACGGCCGTTCGAGATCGCTGTCGTTCAGGCCCAGCGCCTTAAGCAGCGACCGGTGCGGCGCCTTTGTGATCCCCTTTTTGATTGCCTCGCTGGGCAGTGCCAAAGCTCCATCCTTCCAGCCAGCTATTTCACTACAGAAACCCGCGGCAGGGCGGGCAAGCCAATATATTAACACACGGCTCTCAAAAATCCTTGCCAAACCGGCTGCGAAGCGGAAACACAAAAACCGGATGTGGCCAAAACCGCCAGCAAACTATAGGATATAAGAATGAATGCCCGCCCGCCGCGGGCCAACTGACATGAAACTGCAAAACAAGATCCCGCTTTACGTAGTGATGGTCATCCTGGTGCTCGGGGGACTGGGATCGATGACCGTCCTTTCCATCCAGCGCCAGGCGAGCACGAACCAATTCCAGGAAACCGCCTCGGCGCTCACGGCTACCATTCTCAACGGCCTCGAGCAGGATATGCTCGCCAACGAACGCGGCGACATCCAGAAGACGCTCGACAGCCTGAGGCAGCGGGACTCTGTCGGCGAGGTCGACATCATCTCCGCCGGCGACCAGATCTGGGCCTCGACAAACCGCCAGGCGATCGGCTCCACCGCCAGCAGCGAGGTGGGGCAACTGCTGACCAACGGCGGGCAGCGGACCTTCGGCGCCAGCTCCGGCAACGGCTTCATCTCGGTGGCCGAGCCGATCCCCGTGAAAGACTCCTGCCTCCAGTGCCACGGCAGGATCGCCCCGGGGCCGAACCAGCAGCATCTGCTGGGCGCCATCCGCGTCGACATCAGCACCGCGGTGCTGGACGAGAGCCTGAACCGCAATCTCGAGATCATGCTCAGCCTGGGCGGCCTGATATTCGTGCTCGTCGCCGGCACGATCGTCTTCCTGCTGCGGCGCTCGATCCTCAGTCCCCTCTCGGCGCTGACCGCCGCTGCCGGGAACATTTCCCGCGGCAACTATTCCACGCGCGTGCCGGTAGCCAACAAGAAGAATGAGCTGGGCGCCGTTTCCGTCGCATTCAACGACATGGTCAACCAGGTGGAAGAACATACCGCGCAGCTGCAACAGGCAAACCGGGAACTGGAACGGGTCAGCCGCATGAAGTCCGAGTTCCTCGCCAACATGAGCCACGAGCTGCGCACGCCGCTGAACGTGATCATCGGCTTCTCCGAAGTGCTCAGGGACACGCCGCCCGAATCCCTGGCGGCCGCCGACCGGCAGGAATTCTGCGATAACATCATCTCCAGCGGCTACCACCTGCTGGAGCTGATCAACGACGTCCTCGATCTGGCCAAGGTCGAAGCCGGCCAGATGCAGCTGGCGCGGGAGGAATTCTATATCGGTCCGGCGCTGACGGAGATCATCTCCACCATGCAGCCGCTGGCGGCCAAGAAGGGTATTTCCCTCGGCGCCGG
Source organism: Actinomycetes bacterium (assembly GCA_021791195.1). GTDB lineage: Bacteria > Actinomycetota > Thermoleophilia > BMS3ABIN01 > BMS3ABIN01 > JACWAD01. The sequence goes on from JAJYXB010000008.1 coordinate 24,165, forward strand.
TGTTTCCGAGCGGCTGTCCTCGATTATGGCAGACGCGGGCAAATTCAAACAGATTGTCTACAACCTTGTCAGCAACGCGATCAAATTCACTCCGGATGGCGGCCGCGTCACGGTATCGGCGGCGGTGATGGGCAACATGGCCCGGTTCGAGGTCACGGACACCGGCGTCGGCATTGCCGCTTCCGAGCACGAGAAGATCTTCACCGAGTTTCAGCAGGTGGACGGCTCCGCTTCGCGGCAGTATGAAGGGACCGGACTGGGCCTGGCGCTGACGCGGAAATTCGTCGAGATGCAGGGAGGGCGCATCTGGGTCGACAGCGAGCTGGGAGCCGGCAGCACTTTTTACTTCACCCTGCCGCTGCCAAGGGAGAATTCCCTGCCTGCCGCCATTCCCGCCGAACGCCCGGCAGCGTCACTGGCGCCGGCCATGGCAGCCGCGGCCGACGGAGGGCAGGCAGTGGCGCAGACCGAAGCGCCCGGGGCGGAGCAGGAGCCGACGAGAATCCTCGTGGTCGAGGATGATCGCAAGACCGCCGAACTGATCGGGCTGTGGCTGTCACAGGAGGGCTACGACGTAGACTTCGCCGCCGACGGCGTGGAGGCGGTGGAGAAAGCCAGGGAAGTCCGTCCGTTTGCGATCTGCCTGGACATCATGCTCCCCAAGCTGGATGGCTGGCAGGTGATCCACCGGCTCAAGAGCGACCCCGCCACCGCCGACGCCGGCGTCATCATCTGCTCGGCGCTGGATAATCCCGAGCTGGGCTTCGCACTCGGCGCGGCGGATTACTGCGTCAAGCCGCTCAGCCGCCGCCCCCTGCTGGACAAACTCCGCCGCCTGCAGCGGCTCGTCCCCAGCCGCCGTTCGCAGCCGCAGGTGCTGGTGGCCGACGGCGACGCCTCCAGCCAGGAAGCCACCGCCGGTCTGCTGGAACGGCAGGGGTTTTCCGTGCTGAGGACCGCCGGCGCGGAGGAAACAACACGGCTGGCGCTGGAACTCAACCCGGACATCATCATCCTCGATCTGCAGCTTTCCGACGGCAGCGGTTACGACGTGCTGTCATTCCTGCGGCATCATCCGGTCACGCTGGACATCCCGGTGATCGTCACCGCCGCCAAGGATCTTTCGGTGAGCGAGTCGCAGCTGCTTGACAAAAAGCAGGTGAGGAAGGTAATCGGCAAAGGTGGAGATACGCGTCAACTACTGCTCAATGAGGTCTTTCGCCTGGAAAAGCTCAATCCCGAGCGGGCACGGCTGCTGGATCCGGAAACCGGGCTTTACAACCGGCGCTATTTCGAGAAGCGGCTGGCGGAGGAGATGTGGCGGGCCCGGCGCTACAGTCTCGACATGTCGGCGCTGCTGATCAGGATTGATCCTGCCGGCGCCACGGCACCGTCGCACGGTTCGATGCTGGCGGTGCTGGCGGGGATGCTGAGAAGCAACGTCCGGGCGGCGGACCCGCTGGCGAGATATGACGACGACTGCTTTGCCGTGCTGCTGCCGGAGACATCAGGAGGATCCAGCCTCCGCGTGGCAGGCAAAGTCGTGGATCTGGTGCGGGACATGAGATTCAAGGACGATGCCGGCTTCAACTTCCACTTCACCGTCAGCGTGGCTGTCATCGACTGCGCCTCCGGCGAGCTGGACCCGCAGCAGATGATGAAAAGGCTCAAACAGACCCTGGCGGACATCATCGGCGAGGGCGGCGATTCAGCCAGGCAGGCATAAGATGACCGGCTGACTGGCGGCAGTCGGCCTGGATCGAAAGGGTGGCCATGAAAGCAAAAGTATTACTGGTGGAAGATAACGTCATGAATCAGCGGCTGGCGGAATTCGTGCTGGAGCGCGACGGCTTCGAGGTGATCGCAACCGCCTCCGCGGAAGAGGCGATCAGGATCGCCGGAAAGATGCTCCCGGACATCATCCTGATGGACATGCAGCTTCCCGGCATGGATGGGCTGGAGGCTACCGGCCAGCTGAAGCAGAACCCGCTCACCAGCGCGATCCCGGTGGTGGCGCTGACGGCGCACGCGATGATCGGTGACGAGGAGCGCTTCATCAGTTCCGGCTGCGAGGGTTACATCGCCAAACCGATCCAGACGCGCGAACTGGCGGGAATGGTGAAGAAATTCCTGAATCAATAATGGCCGTGACCGGGGCGTGCGCCCCGGCCCGGCGCCTGATCCGCCCAGCGCCGCCCGGTTTTTCCCGGGGGGACCTTTGATAGAAGTTAAGAAAGTGAAGGAACGTCCCTGTTTCTGGTTTTGCCCGCCCCGTTTTGCTAATGTAGGTTTCAGGGCAGGATTAAGCATGAACCTGTCGCCCTGATGGACCAGTAAGTTGATTTCTTCCCCGGCTGGCCGGATCGCAGCCCGGAGTCCCCAGAGACATCAACCCCGTGAAGCATTTGCAACCGGTGTTTTTCCTTCTGAAAAAAACCACAGCCGCCATACGGCGGGGCGCCGGCCGGTTATCCGGCAGGATGGCGGTGCCGTTGATCTCCGCGTCGCTGCTGTCGCTGCTGGCGGTGGGCGTCTCCGTCTATCTTGCCCTGTTCGCCGGCAGATCGCTGCTGCCCGGGCCACTTGCGGGAACGGCAACCATGGAAGCGCCTCGGGTTTCGGTGAACGTTCCGGCGCCGGCAACAACCCCCGCCGGCCAGCCCGCATCCACACAGGTCGCTCCAGGCAGCGATGCGCCGTCCGCGAGGCCGCTGGCCACATCCTTTATTCTTCAGGCGGTAACTCCTCCCGCGCGCACGCAAGCAGCAGCGGCGCCTGTGCCGGCCGTGGAAGCGCGCCGGCCGGAGCCAGCGACAGCGGAGGACCTGACGGCCGGAGCGGCCGGGACACAGAAAAATCACGCGATAGCATCCGCAGAAAGTCCGGATAAATCTCCCCGTTTGTACGAAAGCAGCAAGAAGACCGGAACCCCGGCCGGGAATGGAAACGGAAGCATCAAAAGCAACGATTCCAGCTCAGGGGCAGAGGCAGCCGGAGAGGCAAGCCGCCCGGCGGCGGATCCCCCCTCCACAAAGGCGTGCCAAAACCACGCTGGCGGGAAAAGCAGCCGGCGCTGACAACGACTTAAGCGGAAGGCGCGGTCACCTGCCGCTGTCTTCGTCCGTACTCTCCCAGGCCATCACCCTGTCCTTGCCTTCTTCCTTGGCCCGGTAAAGAGAGGCGTCGGCCCGGCCGACCAGACGGTTGTCGTCCGCGGCGTCTTCCGGAAAGGTCGCCACACCGATGCTGGCGGTGACCCTCAGCTCACCGGCGCCGGCCAGCCGCAGCCCGGCGATCGCCCGGCGCAGGCTTTCAGACACACGCATCGCCGCCTTCTTCGAAGTCTCGGGGAATATCACCGCGAACTCCTCGCCGCCGTAGCGCGCCACGACATCGGTGCCACGCACGCGCTTCGACAGGGCGGCCCCGACCGCCTTCAGCAGCTCATCGCCGCACTGATGGCCGTACCGGTCGTTTACGAGCTTGAAGTCATCCAGGTCGATGATCGCCAGCGACAGCACGTGCCCGTACCGCCGGCTCTTGCTGACCTCCTGGCTCAGGCTGTGCTGGAAGGATCGGAAATTGGCCAGGCCGGTCATCGGATCGGTCACCGCCAGCATCTGCTGCAGCTCGCTGAAATTGACGTTCTCGACGGCGCTGGCGGCCTGGGTTGCCAATGAATTGAGGATGCGCCGCCGGCTCTCTCCCTCCGATGCGGCGGATTCGCTGAAGACGGCCACGAGCGCGCCCAGGGACTGCCGGTCATGCATCAGCGGATAGCCGATCGCCAGCATCTCATTGTCCAGCCGGTGGATCTCGCCGGCCTGCATGATCCCCGAGCCGATGCGATCGGCCATCCGCCGCACATCGTTTCGGGCTCCCTCGCTGAAGAAATCTGCGGGCGCGCCCACGAAGATCGACCCGTGCCCGGGCGGCCCAATCTCGGCAAACAGCTGCACCCAGACTCCCGCGGCGCCGGTTGCCAGACGCGCGGCTTCAGCAACGGTCTTTATCAGCCTGCTGCGATCGGAAGTCGCGCCGAGGATGTCGCCCGCATAGGTGAGAGCCAGCATCAACTGCGACCGTGATTCTTCCAGTTCATTGACATAATTTCTGATGTTGGATTGCATCAGGTTGAAGGACGCCGCCAGACCGCCGATCTCATCCCGGGACCTGATCTCCACATGACGGCCCAGATCTCCGGCCGAGCTCGCGGCAGCGGCTTCATTCAGCTTCCTTAACGGGCCGGTGATGGTGCGCGCCAGCAGGAAGCCGAGCAGGGCGGCAAGGACCAGCAGCAGGGCGGTCAGCCCCAGGCCCGCTTCGAGCGCCTGGCTGGATGCGGCCCTGACGGTGGATGCCGGCACGGCAGCCGCCAGGGTCAGCGGCACGGATGTGAGCCCGGCCGGAAGGGAAAGCTCGGTGACGACCAGGTCATGGCCGCCCGCGACGGCCTGGAATTCGGGCGAGGGCTGCGCGGGCGCCCTCCCGGTGCTGACGGCCGGCGGCGGCTTCGTTCCCGCGGCCGGCTGCAGACCGCCGCCGGGGAGCGATCCTGCCAGCCTGGTGTTGCCGCTCAGGATCATCCAGTCAAGATCCTGCGGAGAGAAAACCTGCCCGAGCGTGGAAGTATCTATCTGTTTGAGGGCATATACCTGCCCCTGGGCGCCCGCCCCGCTGGTTAAATCCACGCCCGACTTAAGCAGCGGCGCCTGAACGCCAGCGCTGCCGGACTGGGCCAATGTCTGCCCGGCGGCGCCGGCCAGCACGACGGCATCGGCGCCGGTTTCGCTCCTGATCTTATCCAGGACCGGCTGCCGCGCGGCGCCGTTTCCCGAGACCAGGGCGCCGGTGTCGGCCCGCTGCATGGCTGCCTGCAGATCGCCGGCCAGGCCGCGGTCCTGCTCGAAAATTATCGCTGAAGCCGCGGCGAGACTGCTCTGCATCCGGGCGCGGTAAGTATCCTGGCCGGAGCGGGAGAGGGCGACGCTGGAAAGCACCGTCACCGCCACCAGCGGCAGGATGACGACTCCGGCGAAGAAGAGATAGAGTTTGGTGCCAAGTTTCATGAACGGGAATTCCCGGGGGAAAGATCGACTTGCGGAGTAAATTCAGATACGCCGGACGGACTGGCCGCCGGTGAGAAAAACGCTCCCCTGACAAAAAATGGTGCCTGAAACAAGTATAGCAAACCCGCGGCGCTCGCCGGCGGGCGTCAATGCCTGCCGGAGCGGAGGATGCCTCCCACCAGCCAGAGACCGAAGAATGCCGAGATCGTGAATCCGAACAGGGCGAACAGGGAGATGCCCAGCAGGCGCGGCCCGCCCGTCACAAACAGTCCGATAACCGACGAACCGAGGATGAGCGACGCCAGCACAATGGCCACTACCAGCCGGTTCGCCAGTACGGTCAGGCGGCTGCTGAGGTCCTCGAGATTGCGGTGCACGAAGTTGATCTTCACCTCGCCCTGCCGCACCTGTTCCAGCGTGTCATGCAGCTGGTACGGCAACTGCAGCATCATGTCCAGGTATTTCTGCAGCTCGTGGCTGCCCCGCTCTACGAGACTGGCGGGCGAGTAGCGGTCGCTGACGAACTCGCGCGCGTATGGCCGGGCGAACTCAAGTACGTTGAACGAAGGGTAGATCTGTGTGGTAATTCCCTCCAGTGTCGCCACTGACTTGTCCAGCAGCAGGAATTGCGCCGGCAGCTTCAGCTTCAGCCGGTAGATCGTGCCGAAGATGTCCCGGAAGACGACAACCGGGTCCAGGTCGCTCAGGCGGATGCCATAGTACTTGGCGAAAAGATCCCGGAGTTCGTTGATGAACTCCGCCTCCATTTCGTGGGGAAAATCAACGCCCAGGGCGGCGAGCCGCCGGGGGATGTTTTCCACTTTCTGGTTGGTGACATCGATGAAGAGGCTGATGATGTTCTGGCGGTCATCCGGAGTCAGCCGCCCGGCGATGCCGAAATCCACCAGCCCGATGGTGCCGTCTTCCATCACCAGGATGTTGGCCGGATGCGGATCGCCGTGAAAGAAGCCGAAGAGAAAGATCTGCTTCAGCCAGCATTCGGCGATGATCGAGGCCACGGCCTTGCGCTCGGCCATCGTCATCGCCTCGGGGTCGAGATCGGCCACCTGCGTGCCTTCCAGATACTCCAGCGTCAGCACCCGGGTGGTGCTGTAGCCCCAGTAGACCTTGGGGATGGCGACTGAAGGATCCAGATCGAACAGCTGGGCGAAGCGCTCGGCGTTGCGCGCCTCGATGCGATAGTCGAGCTCGCTGCGGATGCCGCGGGCAAACTGGTCCACCACGCCCACGGGATCGACCATGATCTCCTGCCGGGTATGGTCGCTGAGCAGATGCGCGAACTGGTAGAGGAGGTCGATGTCCGCCTTGACCAGCGCCTCCGCGTCGGGCCGCTGTACCTTGACGATGACGCGGTCGCCGTTGGGCAGCACCGCCCGGTGCACCTGGCCGATGGAAGCCGCCGCGATGGGCGTGTCCTCGAACTCGATGAAGAGGCGCTCCACGGTCAGCTTCAGCTCCGACTCGATCGTCTCGTAAGCCTGCCGGACCGGGAAAGCGCGCACCTCGTCCTGCAGCTTGCGCAGCTCCACGAGAATATCCTCGGGAAGGATGTCGGGCCGGGTGCTGAGCAACTGGCCGAACTTGATGAAGGTCGGCCCCATCTCCTCGAGCATGTTGCGGATATGGACGCCGCGGTTGCCCGTCGGCCGTTTCGCCTCGCGGCGGATGTGCGGCATCAGGTTGCGCAGGTTATGACGTTCGAAGAAGTAACCGAAACCATGCCTGACCGCGATCTCGGTGATATGGCGCATCCTGTCGACATTTCTGACGCTGGAGAATCTCATCCCTGCCTCTCGAAACCGGGGAAACCCGGGACACCTTATGATTTTTTTTCGCCATCATCCCGGGGGCACTGGTCAAAAAAATCATAAGGTGTCCCCGGTTTATTTAATCCATCATCCCGGGATGCCGGTCAAAAAAATCATAAGGTGTCCCCGGTTTATTTCTGTTCTGCTTTCCGGGCAGTGGTGTCGGCTTCCAGCAGCGACAGCCGGTGCTCCAGCTGGGCGATCTTCAGCTGCATCTCCTCGAGCTGGTCTTCCGTCGCCACGCCGATATCGCGAAATGTGCGCTGCAGGCTGGCGTCGATGCGGCTCTTGGCCGTGCGCGTCTCGTCCCGGGCCTTCTGCACCAGTTCGTTGACCGATTCCCGGCCTTCGTCGGTGGTTTCCCGCCCGCGGCCCACCAGCTCTCCGGCCAGCGCCTCCGCCACATCCCGCGACAGCGAAGCCGCGCCGATGGTCATGAGAATGCTGCGTTCCAGCAGGTTGGACATTACTTTCACCTCCCAACAAACGCAAATGCGGAGCTTTGGAGCATGATTTCGATCCGGACCCTCATTATAACGGCCGCCGGGTCCAGGTCCATTAGCCAGCAGGAAGTCCGCGACAGGATTCTACCCGGGGAAAGCGTTCCGTAACTCCCGGAGACGCGTAAGGCCGCCGGAAAAACCGGCGGCGGGACTTAATCCCCGGCCTTGGCCACCTTGGCCTTGCGCTGGGATCTGCTGACCTGGGGCCGGTAGCGCTTCTCGCGCTCCTTCCACAGCGTCAGCAGCGGCGCCGCCACGAAGATGGAGGAGTAAGCGCCCGAAGCGATGCCGATCAGCAGCGCGAAGGCGAAGTCCTTGAGCGTCTGGCCGCCAAAGACGAACAGGCAGGCCACCGGCAGCAGCGTCAGCAGCGACGTGATGATTGACCGGTTCATCACTTCCCAGATGGAGTTGTTCACCATTTCGGCGTAGGCGCCGCGGCGGGCCCGGGGCGCATTTTCCCGGATGCGGTCAAAGACGATGATGGTATCGTAGAGCGAATAACCGAGGATGGTGAGCACCGCGGCCACCGTGGCCGTGGTCACCTCCCGGCCGACGAGCGAATAGACGCCGACGGTCACCAGCAGGTCATGGATCAGCGCCACCAGCGTCGCCACCGCCGACTTGTATTCGAACCGGGCCGAGACATAGACGATGATGATCAGCCAGGCGAGGATGACAGCTTCGAGCATCGAGTCAACCACCTGACGGCCAAATGTCGGTCCGACGCTGTCCCAGGACTTGTCCGAGACGCCAATTTTGGTGTTGAGCGCGTTGATGACCGCATCCTCCTGATCGGCGGTCAGCGATGGCAACGTCACCTGGTAACGGCTGTCGCCAACGGTCTGGACCACGGAATCGGGATAGCCGGCGCCGGCGACGATGTCACGCACCTCGCCGACACTGGTGTTACGGTTGAACTTCGCCGTCAGGCGGCTGCCGCCCTTGAAATCGATGCTGAGGTTGAGCCCGCGGGTAGCCAGGCTTATCAGGCCGACGATGATGACGATGCCGGAAAGGGCAAACCACCAGTACTTCTTGCCCATGAAATCTATGTGAATTTTTTCCATCATTGTCCGGCCTTCTTTACTTTGCCGGTGGCCAGCGGTTCAGGCTTTTTCACTTTGATGCCCATCAGCGTCGGACTGTTGAACAGGCGCAGGTTGGTCAGCAGCCCCAGCATCGCGCGGGTAGCTACGATGGCGGTGAACATGCTGATGACGACGCCGATGATCAGCGTCAGCGCGAAGCCCTTCACGCCGGCGGTCGCCAGGCTGAAGATGATCAGCGCCGTGATGATGGTGACGACGTTGGCGTCCAGGATGGTGTGGAAACCTTTGGCGTAACCGGAGTTGACAGCGGAGCGGATGGTCTTGCCAAGGCGCACCTCTTCCTTGATACGTTCAAAGATGACGACATTGGCGTCCGCGGCCACGCCCACGGTCAGGATCATGCCGGCGATGCCCGGCAGCGTCAGCGTCGATGGATGCCAGGGGTTGGTGAGAGCGGCATAATAAAGCACGCCGTAGATGACCAGCGCCAGGTCGGCGACGACACCCAGCAGGCGGTAATAGAAGATGAGGAAGACCATCACGATCGCCAGGCCGATGGCGCCGGCGATCAGCCCCTGCCTGAGCGAAGCCTTACCCAGGGTGGCGCTGATCTCCTGCTTGTCGACCTGTTCCAGCTGCACCGGCAGCGCGCCGGTCTGCAGCACCAGCACGGTATCCTTGACTTCCTGCAGAGACATGTTTCCAGTGATCTCCGCCGAGCCGCCGGTGATCTGGCTCTTCACCGTAGGCGCCGACTGCACCTCGCCGTCGAGCACAATCGCCATCTGCTGCGTCTTGCCGGTAATGGAACCCTCAGTAGCCAGCTTCTGCGTGACATCGGCGAACTGCTTGGCGCCGTTGCTGTTGAAACTCATCTGAACCTTGGGGCGACCGTAATCATCATAGCCGACCGAGGCGTTGTCCAGTGCGTCGCCGCCCATTAGCGGCGTCTTGTCAACCACATACGGCTGCTGCACCGGCTGGCCGTTCTGATTCTTGACGGGGTTGCCGTCCTTGTCCTTGACGAGCATGAAAAGCAGCAGCTTGTCCGGAGGAATCTTGTCGGGAGCAAGCGTCCCGGCGGCCACCTGCTGCGTCAGTCCCTGATCGACTCTCATGAACTGCAGCTGCGCCGTCTGGCCGATCAGCTTCGTTGCTTCCTCGACGTTCTTGACTCCGGCTAGCGCAACCGAAATCTGGTTGCTGCCCTGACGGCTGATCTCCGGTTCAGACACGCCCAGCTTGTCGACGCGGTTGCGGATGACCAGCTCGGCCTGGTCCATCTGGTCGCTGGTGACGTTGCCCTTTGCCTGCAGGATTACCTCCAGGCCACCCTGCAGGTCAAGCCCCAGCTTGGTTTTCTGGGAAGGTGGATAGATGATGTATACGGAAGCGCCCAGCAGCAGCACCATCACTGCCAGCACCAAGAGATGTCTTTTTCTTTCAGTCAAATAATTTCCTGCTCAAGAAATTTCCTGCTCAAGACGTAAAAAACAGGCCCGCCTGAAGTTCACGGCAGCCCTTAAAAAAGCATAAGTGAAAAGCAGGAGGGTGTCAAAGAATCCGGGCCACCACGGCTGATTCGTCGCCAGCGCCCGGCAATCACATTACGACTCTTCCGACTCCTCTTCATTGGATCCTGGAGCTTCCTCTGCCGCCCCGGCCTCAATCTCGCGCTTTGCGATGGAGCCGCGTGACAGCTTCACCTCTGTCTTCCTGGCGATCTCCAGCATGATGTAATCATCCTTCACCTTGGTGACTGTGCCATAGATGCCGCCGGCAGTCATTACGGTATCACCCTTGTTGATCGACCGCACCAGCTGATCGTGCTGTTTGCGCTGCTTCTGGGTCGGCCGGATGAGAGCGAAATACAACACGACGATAAAGACTATGAATATGGCCAGGGTGGTGAAGCCGCCGGAAACTCCGGAACCGCCGTCCTGTCCCAGCAAGAATGTGAAAGCAACAGTCAAATCCGCTCCTCTCTCCGCCAGTTCCATGAATAGTCAATAAACAACTCTGGTGCACCGGATCTGTTATTATCCCCCATCCCGGCTACCTGTAAGCCACGGGCGCGTCGCGCAGAAAATCATTAAAGCGCCCGGCGACGATCGCCTGCCTGGCTCTACGGGTCAAGTCTACCAGAAAAGTGACATTGTGTAGAGACAGCAGCTGCAGGCCGAGGATCTCCTTCTGCGTGATCAGATGGCGGAGGTAGGCGCGGCTGAAGCTCTGGCAGGCGTAGCAGCGGCAACCGGGCTCCAGGGGACCGTCCTGCAAGGCATGAACGGCGTTGCGCAGGTTGAGGCTGCCGTCTGAGGTGAAGGCGCGACCGTTGCGCGCCACCCGCGTCGGCAGCACGCAGTCGAACATGTCGATGCCGGCGGCGATCGCCTCGAGGATGCCGGCAGGATCGCCCAGCCCCATGAAGTAACGCGGCTTCTCCGCCGGCAGCAGGCCGGCGGTGAAACGCATCGTCTCCAGCATCGCTGCGCGCTCCTCACCGACGCTAAGGCCGCCCAGCGCATAGCCGCCGAAACCGAGCTCAATAGTGCGCTCGGCGCTCTCGCGGCGCAGATCGAGGTCGGTGCCACCCTGGACGATGCCCATCAGCAGCTGATCTTCGCGTGCCTGCGCCCGCCGGCAGCGGCCGGCCCACTCCGCCGTGCGCAGCACTGCCTGGCGCAGATATCCGCGGTCGACTGCGGCCGGGGGGCACTCGTCGAAACACATGATGATGTCCGCGCCGAGCCGCTCCTGGACCGCGGTGGCCATCTCCGGGGTGAAGAAATGAGCCGAGCCGTCATAGAGCGAGCGGAACTCGACGCCGTCCCCCCTGATGCGGGCCGTCTCCCCCAGGCTGAATACCTGGAAGCCGCCGCTGTCGGTGAGGATCGGACCTTCCCAGGACATGAACCGGTGCAGGCCGCCCATAGCCGCCACCGTTTCCACCCCGGGACGGAAATAAAGATGATAGGCGTTGGCGAGGATGACGCCGGCGCCGGCTTCGGCCAGGTCCCGCGGCGAGAGCGTCTTCACCGTCGCCCGGGTGCCGACCGGCATGAAACAGGGGGTCTCCACGGCGCCGTGCGGGGTCATGAGCACAGCGGCGCGCGCCTCGCCCTGGCGGGCCTCGATTTCAAAGGAAAACGGGTTCACGACAGGTTCTATCTTAGCTGAAAACCCGGCCGGGCAGCCCGGCGCATGCACGGAATTATCCTTCTACCGGTTTTCATGTTACAATCGCCAAGAATGTTCCTCCACGGTAGCAAGACAATCATCGCGGTAATAGCCATCGCAGCGGTAGTGCTCGGATTCATCGGCTTCAATTCCCTGCAAGGCAACAACGCCTTCAGGATTCCGGCTGCCGTGTCCTTAAGCAAGGGAGCCGGCACCCCCTCGGGCCCGCCGTCCGCGCCATCGCCGCTGGCGGCAGCCGCAGCCCCGGCGCCCGCTGCGCGGCCAGCAGCCACACCAGCAGCCGTCCCCGCCGCGCCCACCATTGGCAAGTACGCGGTCATCATCGGCATCGACTACGACCATTACGATTTCGGTGCGGTCCACTACGCCGACCAGGATGCCGGCAGCGTGTACCGGATGCTCACCCAGCAGAAGGGCTTCCTGCCGCAGAACATCAGGCTGCTGCAGAACAACCAGGCGACGCACGACAACATCATGTCGGCGCTCAGCTGGCTGGTGACCAACCCCGGGATCAACGCCAACTCCGAAGTCGTTTTCTTTTACAGCGGGCACGGACTGCGCAACGGCGCGGGCGCCGGCCTGAACATTCCCGGCTTCCCGGCGGCTTCGGCGCTGGTGCCGTTCGACTTCTACAATTATGACTACCACAAGGGCGATGGTCTGATCTGGGATGGTGACCTGGCCGACAAGCTCTCGCTCATCCATCCGCACCTGATGTGGGTCTCGATCGACAGCTGCTTCGCCGGCGGCTTCGTCCGCCCGGGCATCGCCGGTCCCAACCGCATCATCACGACCTCCAGCCAGGCCGACGAGCTTTCCAACGAGCTGCCCAGCGCCCAGCGCGGCGTGTTCACCAATTTCCTCGTCGATCAGGGCATAGACAGGGGACTGCCGATCGAACAGGCTTTCTGGGGCGCCTTCCAGCAGTCGCAGGCCTACCATCAGGATCCGCAGATCTCCGACAACTACCCCCAGAGCGGCGACCTCTAGACACCGCCCGGGTCTTATTACAGCAGCAGGCCGGCCCGGTGCAGCCGCCCGGTCCGCCCTATCCCGCCATGACCAGGATTCTTCCGTGAGGGGTCGGTACCCCGAGACGGCAAATGGATGTCTGATCGCACGAAAATGTGGTGGCCCTTGAAAGACAGGTCAGGAAAGAGCACCGCTTGTTAACACGGTTGAAAAATTCATCCTGGGAGGAAATCTCCGTTTTCCCCTTGACAAGTACTAATCATGGAGGTCCACTTTAGTCCAAAGGTCTTGCTACCTGGATTCTCGGCAACATCACGAACGTTAAGGGTTGCCGTGTCATCATTCCCATCCGATCTCGATTAATCCCCAGCTCTTGGATTAGCAAACTATCTTTTTCTACGGCTCATATCCGGGCAGGAAGACCCAGAGGTCTTTTGTTATGAGCCACTGGCTATTATCTAACTCCAGGGTGACCGTATGCTGCTCCGCGTTGCTACCACCGCCTTCATCACGATTATTATTGTAATCCATATAGTAGGTTTCGCTATATATATCTACGACCACGGTTGCTTTATCGCCCTGGACTGAGATCCCCTTATAATCCATCTTTGTGATTGTGCTTTCGGATCTGCCCACGCCGGCTGCGGCCGATTGCATTTCCACGTCGATGGTGTGCTGTCTCTTTTGTAATTCGCCAGAGGCAGCACTAAAATACCTGTTAAGATTATCCTTTAATTCCTGACTACGGCCTCGATTCTCATATAGCAACGTATCTCTCTCCGCTTGAAAAGCATCATGGACGACTTGCATTAGTTGCTCCCAGGTCTTTGGATCACCCGCCCATTCACGATCGCTCGGGTCATATTTTGGGGGCGCCTCAGCCAGAATGTTGGCAGTATCTTTTCGCCCCTCGACTGTAAAAGTCTGACCATTTTTTTTAACTGTAAATACTTTAATATTTTGCTGATATGTGTCGCTGGCAGCGCTGTCTGCATGGTGAATTAAAAAAAGCGTCAAGGCCAAAGCTCCTGCCAAAAATGTCGCTATTAGTGCAATTATTATTTTTCTCATCTATTTTCCTGGCGGATTCAAGTCTGAAGTGCAACGGTTAACATGGTTGACGTTTTGAATAATACTTCATACGGAGTTTTGAATCCAAGCTTTTTCCTAGGCCTATGATTCAATCGATGCTCGGCCTCGGCGATCTCGTCGTTGGTGATAGTGGTAAAGTCGTGCTTCTTGGGGGAGTATTGCCGGATGAGCCCGTTGGTGTTCTCGTTTAGACCCCGCTCCCAGGAAGAGTAGGGATGGGCAAGATGCACGAGAAGCAGATGGACATCCTGCGCTGCCTGGCGAGCAGATAGCAGGCAGACACAATCCGGGCGCCCGGGTCTTATTACAGCAGCAGCATCGCGTCGCCGAAGCTGAAGAAGCGGTAGCGCTCCCTGACCGCCTCGCCGTACAGCCGCCGGGTCTCATCCTCGCCGGCAAATGCCATCACCAGCGCCAGCAGGGTCGATCGGGGCAGATGAAAATTGGTCAGCAGGGCATCCACGGCCCGGAACCTGAAACCGGGCGTGATGAACAGATCGGTGTCGCCCGCGAGCGGGCGCGGCGGTTCGCTGAAGACCGTTTCCAGCGTGCGCACCGCGGTAGTGCCCACGGCCACAACCCTGCCGCCGCGTAGCTTCGCTTCCAGGATAGCCTTATAGCTCCCGGCAGGCACGCTGTAGCTCTCGCTGTGGATGGCGTGCAGCGAAAGATCGTCCTCGCTCACCGGACGGAAGGTGTCCAGACCGACGTGCAGTGTCACCGGAGCCAGCGCCACTCCCTGGGCTTTTATGTCAGAGATCAGCTCCTCAGTAAAGTGAAGCCCGGCGGTGGGCGCCGCTGCCGAGCCCGGCTCCCGCGCGTAGACCGTCTGGTAGCGCTCCGGCTCCCTGAGCTTCTCCCTGATGTACGGCGGCAGCGGCATCTCGCCGACCTGCTCCAGCAGCTCCCCCGTCGCCAGCCGGCTGCGGTTCCGGACCAGCCAGCGGCCCTCACCCAGCCGCCGCTGCAGCTCGAAGACCGGTTCGGACTCCGTGTCGACTTCAAGCCGCATGCCCTCGCTCAACCGGGCGGAGGGCTTCAGCAGCGCCTCCCAGATCTTTGCCTGCCGCCGGCGCAGAAAGAGGATCTCGACGCGGCCACCCGTGGGCTTGCGGGCGAAAACCCGCGCCCGCAGCACGCGCGACTCGTTGTAGGCAAGGATATCCCCCGGGCTCAGGAAAGCCGGCAGGTCGCGCATCTTCCGGTGCTGCAGCCGGCCGCTGGCGCGCTCCCAGACCATCAGGCGGCTGCTGTCGCGGGGGACCAGCGGATGCTGCGCGATCAGCTCCGGAGGCAGGTGGTAGTCCAGCTCGCTGGTGAGCACGGCTTACGTCCGCCCGCTGGACGCCGGCTTCGCCCGCCGCGGCTTCGCGGCCGCTTCCGCCTCGCTGTAGATGCAGCCGCAATATTTCTGCCGGTAGAGCCCGGCCGCGCGCGCAAGCTCGATGCTGCGGCGGTATGCCGGCCTCAGATCGCGGTAAGCGAACCCGACCCCCGCCTCCCGGCCGGCGCGCTCGCCTTCTTCCCGGATGATCTCGTGCTGCTGGTAAGGGCTCACCAGCAGCGACGTGCTGAATCCACTCATGCCGGTGGCGGCGGCCAGCTGCGCCGTGTGCTCCAGCCGCTGGCGGATGCAGAGGCGGCAGCGCGCCGGACCGGTGTCGTTGCCGGCCACCATCCGCAGCCAGGTTGTGACATCATATTCCGGCTCACCGATCAACGGCAGCCGGATCTTGCTGGCGTAAGCCAGCAGCGTATCGTAGCGGCGCTGGTGCTCGCCCAGCGGCTGGATGTTGGGGTTGAAATAGACGCCGGTCAGCCGGACGCCGTCCTGCCGCCAGGCCTCGACAGTGGCGGTGGAGCAGGGCGCGCAGCAGATGTGAAGCAGCAGATCCATTGTCCGTAAAAGAGGATTCCCTGCAAATTCTAGCAAAGCCCGGCGCCAGCGGTAACAGCGGCGTCACTTCCTTTTTCCGCATCCGGAAGGGACACGGCTCCTCCGTCCGCCGGCGGCTCCCCCGGCAGTACCGCGGCAGTTTTGACTTTCCAGGACCGTTTCGCTAATCTCATCTGGTTCGTGACTCCTTCCGGAAAGAAGCTCGCCTCGATACCCGGCCGATACAACAGATGGATAACTGTAAGCCTGATTATTCTTCTGGTACTTGCCATCGTGTTTGTCGCCTGGGCAGTCTGGCGCTCGCGGCAGCAGCCGGCGGCGACCGTCGCCACCGTGGCGACAGCCACAACCGCCACCACACCGCCTCCGCCTGCGCCGCTTACCTATAGCTGCCCGCTCGACGGCTCCCAGACCACCGACCGGAGCAACACCATGAACCGGCCGCTGGTGGTGCAGATCGACAACGCGCCCGCGGCGCGGCCGCAAGCGGGCCTGAGCCAGGCCGATATCGTCTACGAGGAGATGGCTGAAGGGCAGATCACCCGCTACAACGCCGTCTTCGCCTGCCATGACGCCGCCAGCGTGGGTCCGGTCAGGAGTGCGCGGCTGATCGACCTGGAGCTGACGCCCGAATACGGCGCCCTGCTGGTTAATTCCGGCTCCAGCCAGGGCACGGCCGCCAGGCTGAGGGCCGCCGCCGCATACGTTCCCAACATGACCGACAGCAGCTTTCCCGCCGCCTTTCACCGCGTCAACGACCGCTTCGCGCCGCACAACCTGATGACCAGCACAGCGGCGCTGCGCAAAGCCGCCGCCAACGGAGGCCTGTCCGTGCAGGCGAACATCGTGGGACCGACGTTCAAAGCGGACTCGCCCCCGGCCCAGGCCCAGGTCACCAAAATCTCGGTCCCCTACTCGCCCTGGGCCAGCGTCAGCTACACATACGACGCCGGCAGCAACAGCTGGCTGCGCTCCGTGGACGGCCAGCAGCAGAAGGACGCCGCCAACGACCAGCGGATCGCGCCCAAGAACGTCATCATCCAGTACGTGCGGGTGACTACCAGCAATATCGTCGAGGATGCCAGTGGCGAGCGGGGTCTGGACTTCACCCTGACGGGCAGCGGCAAGGTGCTGGTCTTCCGGGACGGGCAGGTAATCAGCGGTCAGTGGCAGCGGCCCGGGAGGGATGACGTCACAACTTACGTGGATGCCAGCGGCCAACCGATCCCGCTGGACGTGGGGCAGACCTGGGTACAGGTGGTGCCGACGGATTTCAAGGCCAGCTGGAGCTAGGCAAGGAAGCTTCAGTTCCCCGTATCCAGCTCCGGCTTGCCGGTCGCCAGCACGCTTTCGGGCGCACCGGCCTCTTCCTCAACCGCGGCGGCATCCCGCCGGCAGAGTTTCGACGGCCACCAGTTCCACCTTCCCAGCAGCACCACCACGGACGGCACCAGCAGCGTGCGGACGAAGAACGTGTCGAGCATGATGCCGAAGGCGATGGCGAAGCCGATCTGCTCCACCTGCGGGTTGCCACCGCTGATGCCCAGCACGAAAAAGGTGCCGGCCAGTATCAGTCCGGCCGATGTGACAGTGCCGCCGGTGACGCTGATGGCCCTGGCCACCGCGTCGCGCAGCGATACATGGTTGTGGGCCTCTTCGCGGATGCGGCTCATCACCAGGATGTTGTAATCCTCGCCTAATGCCATGGAAAAGACGAACATCAAAAACGGCAGGATGAAGTTGAGTCCTCCCTGCCCGCCCCAGTGGACGAACACGATCATCGCGAACCCCAGTGAAGAAATGTAGGAAAGGCCGACGGTCGCGATCAGATACCAGGGGGCGACCAGGCTTCTCAACATCACCGCCAGCAGCGCCGCGATGATCACCAGGACGATCGGGACGATGCGCCACAGGTCAGAGGTGGCCGCGCTGCTGACGTCGAAGGCGGCGGCATCCTGGCCGGCCACGCCGTTTTTGGCGGCGCCGACATCAGCCGCGACCCGGTTCAGCTGCGCCCGCACATCCGGGACCGCATGCATCGCCTCACTGGAGCCGGAGGCGCCCGCGCTCAGCTGGCCGTAAAACTGCACCGTGCGGCCATCCGGGCTGATGAACTGCGCCGTCGAACGGTAGAGCTGGTAGACCTGGATGGGCGTAACACCGGCAGGTAATTTCAGCTCCGCGAGCGATTTCAGTCCCGGAGAAGGCACTGGCGGCAGCGAAGCCGCCGGACCCAGCAGCTCATGCAGACGCGACAGCTGCTGCGGCGTCAGCGATGCCTTGCCGCCGGCAAAGGGTCCGCCGACGGTGCTGAACACCGGCGAGGCCTTCAGCTCCTGCTCCGCGGTGACCACGACGGCGAGGTTGTTCCAGACCGGCTGGCTGAAAGTGAGCAGCAGGCTCTCGGGATTGTTGTTGGCCGCCGGGAAATGCCTGGCGAGAACCGCCGTTCCCTGGGCGGAGTCGCTGCCGGAGCTGTTGGAGCTGTTGTCGGAGAAGCCGGTCGTCTGGTAGCCGGCGATACCGGCCGCCAGAGCGCCGAACAGGACGATGCCGAGAATCAGCGTCACCACAGGATGCCTGACGATGCGTACCGCCAGCCGGCCCCAGAGCCCGCTCTTCTGCGGCCGCTTCAGGTTGGACGGCCAGAAAACCGCCCGGCCGAACACCGCCAGCAAGGCCGGAAGAAAGGTTAGCGCCGCCAGCAGCATCACGGCCAGCCCGATTGCCAGCCCCGGGCCGATCCCCTTGTAGATGCCAAAAGTGGCCAGCAGCAGGCTCAGCAGCGCCGCCATGACGGTAAAAGCGGAAAAAGTAATCGATTCACCCACGCGCGACATCGCCCGGACCACCGCGTCCCTGGGCGCCAGTCCGCGGCGCAGCTCCTCGCGGACACGGAATACCAGGAACAGGCCGTAGTCGGTGCCCGCTCCCAGGATGAGCACGATCAGCAGGATCTGCGTGATCTCTGAAACCTGCAGCCCCAGCTTGGTGGACTCGGCGATCAGCGGCCCGGAAAGCGCCAGCGAGATGCCCGCCGGCAGCAGCGTCACCAGCGGCGCCATCAGCGAGCGGTAGACGATCAGCAGCAAGATGATGATCAGCAGGATCGAATAGTTCTGGGCGGAGCTGCGGGAACGGTCGCCGGTAGCGTTGGCATCCACTGACTGCGCCAGCCTGCCGGTGAGGTGGAAAGCCAGTCCCGGCGGCGCTCCAACCTGGTTGAAAGCAGCGCGGATACTGGAGACGACTGCCTGGGCCCCGGCGCCGAAATCAGCGTTGACGCCCACCATCGCCTCACCGGCCTGGCCGTCCGCCGAAACCCCCTGGTCGCGCACGGTGCTGACTTCGGGGATCCTGGTCACAGCCTGCTCCAGGCGCGTGACCGCCTGCTGGTCCGCCGCAGTCAGCGGACCCGATGCCCGCTCCACGACGATAGTCGACGTCGAAGTGGTCTGCTTGCCCTGGAATGGCCCTGCCTGCTGCGCCGCCTGCACGCTGGGCGAACCGGCCGGCAGGAACTGCGAGTTGTTGGACTGGGTGACGCTTGACAGGGACGGCAGCTTCTTGATCACCACCGGCACGGCGATGATCCAGGCGGCGATCACCAGCCAGCGGAAGCGGACGGAAAAACGGGCGAGGGCGCTAAACACGGGCGCTCCTCGCATCACTCACAGTCAAGATCGATACCCTCCGGAGATATTGTGCGCAGGAATTACTCGCAGCATTATAAATCGGCATTGTTAACAATGTGTAAAATGAGGCGCGGCCGGCCAAATCCGCGGGGCAGCGCCAGGGCGCCGTCACCCTGGCTAGAAAAGCTTCTCCTCCGCGGCCGGCGCCTCCCTGCCCTGTCCGCCCGCCGTACCGGGCGTCGTGGCGTCCAGATGCTCGTAGGCCAGCCGCGTGACGACGCGGCCGCGCGGGGTCCGTTTCAGCATGCCGCGCTGCAGCAGATAGGGTTCGTAGACATCCTCGATGGTGTCCCGTTCCTCGCCCACCGCCACCGCCAGCGTACTCAGACCGACAGGGCCGCCGTCGAACTTCTCGATGATCAGCCGCAGGATCTCCCGGTCGACCTTGTCCAGACCCTCGCCGTCCACTTCCAGCAACCCGAGCGCGCTGCGGGCGATGTCGCGGGTGATGCGGCCTTCGGCTTTCACCTGCGCGTAATCGCGTACGCGCCTGAGCAGCCGGTTGCAGACGCGCGGCGTGCCCCGGGAGCGGCTGGCGATCTCCATCAGGCCGTCCGCCTCGGCTTCGACCCCAAGAATGGACGCGGAACGAGCGGCTATTTTTGACAGTTCTGCCGCATTGTAATACTCCAGCCGGTGGGTGACGCCAAAGCGGTCTCTCAGCGGCGTGGTGATCAGTCCGGCGCGCGTGGTGGCGCCAACCATGGTGAACGGCGGCACGTCCAGGCGGATGGTGCGGGCGCTGGGACCCTGGCCGATGATGATGTCCAGCTGGTAGTCCTCCATCGCCGGGTAGAGCACCTCTTCCACCGAGCGGCCCAGGCGGTGGATCTCGTCGATGAAGAGGATGTCACCTTCCTGCAAATTAGTCAAAATCGCGGCAATGTCGGCCTTGCGCTCCAGCGCCGGACCGGACGTGGTGCGGATCGAGACGCCCATCTCGCCGGCGATGATGCCCGCCAGTGTCGTCTTGCCCAGGCCGGGCGGTCCCACCAGCAGCACGTGGTCAAGCGCCTCGCGGCGCCCCTGCGCCGCCTCGATGAAGATCGACAACTGATCCCGGACGCTGTCCTGCCCGATGAAATCGTTGAAGCTGCGCGGCCTGAGGGAGACTTCCAACTCCTCTTCCTCCAGCCGCACCTCCGGGTCTGACAGGCGGATTTCGTCGTCATTCATTATCTGAATTTCTTTCGCAGCGCATGATTTCTCTTTGCTGATTGCCGCATATCTCTGAAGTACTCCTTCTTATTCCTGTCAGTTAGTGAAAGATAAAGAAAACATATCAATGGTGAACCAACGATCAAGCCAGCGATTATTCCAATGAATTGAGGGAATGGCATTTTACGCTCGACCAATCCGTTGTAGCGCAACCCGGATCAGTTCTTCAACCGGCTCATGGGGGTCGGCGCCCGCCAGCGCCGCCTCCGCCTCGCCGAAGTTGTATCCCAGGCTGATGAGCGCCTCGCGCGCCAGGCAGTAGCCGCCAGCGCCCGCGGCCTGGCCGCCGTCCGCGGCTGCCGCGACCGGCTGGCCCACCTTGTCCTTCAGCTCCAGCACCAGCCGTTCGGCGGTTTTCTTGCCGATGCCGGAGATGCTCTGGAAGAGAGCCACGTCCCTGGCCGCAACCGCCCGCCTGAGATCATCAGGCCCGTAGGCCGAGAGCACGGCGATGGCCACCTTCGGCCCCACACCAGAGACGCCCTTGAGCAATTCGAAAAAGTCGCGCTCCTCGGCCTCGACGAAACCGTAGAGGCTGAGGACGTCCTCGCGGACGTACAGATATGTGTGGACAAAAACTTCATTGATGGCATCGCCCAGAAAGGAAAGGCTGCGCCCGGACATGGTCAGCCGGTAGCCGACACCGCCGACATCGAGCACGATGCCTTCGGCGTCGCGCGCCTGGATCTTTCCTGTGAGAGAGGCGATCATGACATCCCTCCGGCGGAAAAGCCCGGTCCGCCCGTCCGCCTGACCGGGCGCGGCTGCGCCGCCGCCAGCAGCGAATTTGATTGCATGGAATGGGCGTGACAGATTGCGACCGCAAGCGCGTCCGCGGCATGATCGGGGGAAGGCACCTTCGAAAGGCCCAGCAGCGCCTTTACCATCTGCTGCACCTGTGACTTGCTGGCGCGCCCGTAACCGACCACCGCCTGCTTGATCCTCAGGGGAGTGTAGTCGTGCGGCGTGACGCCGCGCTCGGCGCAGGCCAGTACGGCCACGCCGCGCGCCTGGCCCACGGCCAGGGCCGTCTTCAGGTTGATGCCGCCGAAGAGTTCCTCGATGGCGGCCACCTCGGGATGATGTTCGTCGATCACTTCCAGCAACGCCCGGTGGATTTGCGAAAGGCGTTCGTGGCCGGCCTCACTGGCGGAGGTGACAATGCTGCCGTGTCCGATCAGCCGCGAGCGGCCCGCCTCATGCTCGATCACTCCCCAACCGGTTGCCGCGATGCCGGGATCGATGCCGAGCAGACGCACGGAGGAGCTTTTTTGTTTCAGGGCCAATCTGCCTACGCCTTTCTGTCAACCCTCGTTCCCGCGGCAAGTGCCGGACCGGAGCCGCGCGGCATCCTCGCGCGTCTCGCCGGCGCGCGGATGTTTACGCCAGCGCCTCCAGCACTTCCTCGCTGATGTCGAAGTTGGCGTGCACTTCCTGGACGTCGTCGTTGTCCTCCAGGGCGTCCATCAGCCGCATCATCTTCTTGGCGTCGCTCTGCTCGAGTTTGACCGTGGTCTTGGGGAGCATGGCCAGCTCAGCGGACTCGTAGGCGATGCCGGCGTCATCGATGGCCTGCCGCACGGTCATGAAATCGGCCGGGTCGGTGACGATCTCGTAGGTGCCCTCATCCTGGTTGACGTCCTCGGCGCCGGCGTCGATGGCGGCCGTCATCAGCTCGTCCTCGTCGACCTTGCCGGCGTCCACGACGATCGAGCCCTTGCGCTCGAACAGCCAGGCCACCGAGCCGGTCTCGCCCAGCTTGCCGCCGGTCTTGTTAAAGATGTTGCGCACGTCCGACGCGGTGCGGTTGCGGTTGTCGGTCATCGCCTCCACCAGCACGGCGACGCCGGCCGGTCCGTAGCCCTCATAGGTGATGGTCTCGTAGGACTCGCCGTCGCCGCCACCGGTGCCCTTGGCGATGGCGCGCTCGATGTTATCCTTCGGCATCGAGTTGTCCTTGGCCTTCTGGATGGCGGTCGCCAGCGTGGCGTTGCCGGCCGGGTCGCCGCCGCCCTCCTTGGCCGCCACGGTGATGGCGCGCGAAAGCTTGGAAAAGAGCTTGCCGCGTTTGGTGTCAGCGGCGCCCTTCTTGTGTTTGATGGATGACCATTTGGAATGTCCGGACACTTATTCCTCCGGGGTCGGATTGGCAGTTGCGGCGCGCGGGACCGCCGTAAGTGCCGCTGGCAGCCGCCGGCAAGCGCCGGAAATCGCTCAGGTAATAATATAACAGAGGCGGCGGACGTGCAGAGCAGCCCTCAGCTCACGGAAGGATTAGACACTTACCTTGCCAAATTCGATAATTATCTTTTTTTGCAAGCATTGCCGCACGGGTCATGAAGCACATTCCACTACGGCGCACCCTAAGCCCGGACGGATAAACGTTAGCCCTCGATCTTCAGCTCCATGTCGGGAATCGCTGATGCGATCCGCTTTAGTTGGTCCGCGCTGAAGCCGTTACCGTAAAGTCCCATGAAAATCTTCCCCTTCAGCTGCGCTGCGGTGATTCCCGGGTCTTGCCTCCTGATGCCGATCTCCATCAGTTGCTTGGCCGTCTCGAACATGTCGCTGGCCATCTGAAGGCGCTCGGCGGGAGTGCGCTCGGTAAACATTGAGAGCCACAACTTCTCTACGGCGGGTGGGGTGTCACGCATTCTGCTGAGCCTTCCTTAACAAACCATCCACTTCGAGCCGTTTGGCCCATTCATGGAGGTAATCGTAGTCGAGCTTTTCGTGGGCTTTCAGAATCTGCTCGACATACCTCATCTGAAATTCCGGTTCGGAGTCCTTTGCCCAAACAAGCTTGGACAGAATAAGGTCTTCCGCCGCGACGACCGTAACCGGGACATCGCCCATCTCGATTCGCTGTCTGCGCGAGAACTCCCTCAGCCGGTAATCCTCGTCCTTTCTCACGATGAAATCGAATTTGACCGCCGATTCGGTGTGAATGATGTTGAACATGTCATGTCGCGCAATCGCTTCCCGCACGGCATGTTCATCGATGTAGAAGTCTTCCTTAAAAATTCTTACGAGTTTGTCAACTAGTTCGGAAGAAATGTGAAGCACCATGTCGATGTCCCTCGTCATCCTGGGGGCCGAGTAAAGTGACATTGCAATGGAGCCGGTGAGCATATAATCGATGCCCGCTTCGTCGAGTCTGGACGTTACAACTTTTAGCAGATCGAACTCGGTGGTCATGGCTTAATGCTTGGTCGGATCAGTCCCGCTGCCTGAGCTCCTCCAGAAACCTTGCTTGCGGCCTCACCGATAATCTCAATGGATTTAATGAGCGAAAGTGTCAACTTTCGGTCCGCGTCGAGATCGCTTCTTGTCTTGCCAGATATAAATGAAACAGCCTCGCGGGCTGAATCGAGCATGTGGCGAAGGCGAATGATATCGTCAGGCAGCATACTGAACTTCAGCCTCAGCGATGACGTCATCGCGAAAATAACGACTCAGATCCTCGGGTGTGCGCAGATCCGCTTTTCTGCCCAGCATTTCGGAAAGCTCCCGCTCCATGCGGGCGAGACGGATAAAACCCGGAACATGACCTGGCTCGAACTCGACCAGCACATCGATATCGCTGTCGGGCCGGAAGTCGCTTCGCAAAACAGATCCAAAGAAGGCGAACTTGCGGATATGATTGCTGCGGCAAAAGTCGGCAATCTTTGACTTGGGAATTTCGATCTTTGGCTTCATCGATGTCATTTCATTATCAGCACAAAAGCGGTGGCCACATTGATGGGTCTCGTTGTAAGCGGGGCTCTTGTAGGCGGCTTCGTTGTTGCGGAAGTTTTCCACCAGCTCGGCGATGCGGGCGCGGGTTTCGGCGGGCACTGCCAGACGCGGCGTTTCCTCGGGCGCATTTGGCGCGGCTTGCCGCGCTCCCGTAGACGCATCCATAGCTTGGCCGTCAGTTGACATGAAGCAATTATATCACCAGGCGCGGACGGGCTCGGGAATTATTGCTTCCTTTTTGCCGGCGCCTGCTTCTCGGGAGCGCGCTTCTTCTTTGCCGGCGCCTCGGGATTCCAGTGAAATCCGATCTGATTCTTCTTCGGCTTCGGGGGTTCCATCAGTTGGCGGATGGCTTCGAAGACGACGCGGAATTGGGCATCGTATTTCTTCTCCAGCGAGTCGAGTTTGCGGGCCAGATCTGCGTGCGAGTAGGAAATCCTTTTCAGGCTGACAAATGCTCTCATGATTTCGATATTGACGCTAATTGCCCGCTTGCTCCTGAGAACACTCGAAAGCATCGCAACACCTTGTTCGGTGAAAGCGTAAGGCAGATACTTAGCATGCCGGCCGCGCTGGGAATCACCCGGTAAACCCGTGGCGGTGGATGAGAGGTTTTCTGACGCAAAGAAGCTTTTGGCCTTTAATGCCGTTAATTCCGCCTTTAATAGCTGGAACATGAAATCATCCGGAAACCTCTCAATGTTCCGTTTGACAGCCTGGATCAATACCCGATGTTCGACTTCATAGAGCCGGGCCAGGTCATCGCTCAACATTACCTTGTTTCCACGTAGAACAACGATCTTTTTTTCAACGACTTCTTCCGAAACAATTGCAATTTCTTTCACCGCGTCCTCCCTTTTGATGATTCTCTAAGATCACAAATTGTGACCTTAAAAAAGCCTTTTCCAGATAAAGGAGATCATATCTGCTGGGCCGGACGGATGTTGTCAGAGGCGGCGACGGGAAGGTTCTTTGCTTCACTCGGGATGGCACAGGGCAAGGAGGGGTCTACCGGGTAGATATCCGGTCTAAATATACGGCCTTGAATTATTGCCTACCCCGGCATCAGCGCCGCGATGCCCTTTGGCAGCGCCGCCCTGATCTTCTCCACCTCGCCGTGGTCGAGATGCAGCGTGATCGTTTCCAGCACGGTGCTGGTCATGCGCCTGACGTCGAGCCCCTCATCACGGTCATAGATGAAGCGCCGTGCGATCTCATCGAGGAACTCCTGCCGGTTCATCTTGACCGGCACACGGGCGGGCGCCCAGCCCTCGTAATAGATGCCCCGCACCAGCTCGGGCAGCTGGGCGCCGAGGCTGGCGGCGGCGTTGACAGGCAGCCGGTCCCTGAGTGTGTGCAGCACCACCCTCATGGCCAGCAGCGCCTCGTCCGGCCGGCCCTGCCAGCCCATCTCCCGCTCGATCTCCGAGAGGATGCGGTTGGTCTTTTCGACTGTGGTGCTGATCGCGGCAACGTTCTCAGCCATGATGGCCTCCCCGGTAGCTGTGGATAATCCCTTAAGTGGATTATGGCCGGCAGGCGTCTGGCCAAACCTGGGAGTCGGGAAGGAAGCGGGAGGTCGGTTCAGGCTGGCGGGTGGCAGGCCAACCCGTGCTCAGGCGCGGGCAGTCGCGGCGGAGACGGTTTCCAAAAACAGCCGGTGCAGCCTCAGATCTTGGGTCAGCTCGGGATGGAAGGCGGTCACAAGCATGCTGTCCTGACGGGCGGCCACAGGGTGGCCTTCATGCCCGGCGAGGATTTCCACCTCCGGACCGGCCGACTCGATCCAGGGCGCGCGGATGAATATCCCATGAAAAGGTTCTTTGCCAAATACTGGCAGTTCGAGCTCGGCCTCGAAGCTTTTCACCTGGCGGCCAAAAGCGTTGCGGCGCACCCTGATATCCATCAGCCCCAGCAGCGGCTGGTCGCCCTCAACCACCTCGCGCGCCAGCATCACTAGGCCGGCGCAGGTGCCGAAGACAGGCAGTCCGGCCGCGACCAGTCCGCGCACCGGCTCGAGCAGATGGTAGCTGACCATCAGCTTGCCGATGGTCGTGCTCTCGCCGCCCGGGATCACCAGGCCGGCAAGCCCTTCCAGCTCGCGGCGGCGGCGGACCTCGCGGGCGGCGGCGCCGGCTTTTTCCAGCGCCCGGCAGTGCTCGCGGGAGGCGCCCTGCAGGGCAAGGACGCCGACAAGCGGGGATTTATTTGCAGATCGAGTCACGGAAAGACAGGTGCGGCCGGTTGCGGCCCGGCACGTCCACGCTGCCGGGCTTTCGGGAATGCGCCCTTACCAGCCGCGATGCTGGATCAGGTTCTCCTCGCCCAGCTCCTTGATGTCGAGGCCGGGCATGGCATCTTTCAGCCCCGCTGACACCCTGGCAAGGATCTGCGGATCGTTAAAATGCGTGGTCGCCTCAACGATCGCCTTGCCGCGCGCCGCCGGGTCCTCGCTCTTGAAAATGCCGGAGCCGACAAAGACGCCTTCGGCGCCCAGCTGCATCATCATCGCCGCGTCGGCCGGGGTCGCCAGCCCGCCGGCGGAGAAGTTCACCACCGGCAACCGGCCGTTCTCGGCCACCCACTTGACCAGTTCGTAGGGCGACTGCAGCTCCTTCGCCGCCTTGAACAGTTCATCCCTGTCCATGTTCGCCAGCTGCCTGATTTCGCCGGAGATGGTACGCATGTGCCGCACGGCCTCGACGACGTTGCCGGTGCCGGCCTCGCCCTTGGTGCGGATCATCGCCGCCCCCTCGGAGATGCGCCGGAGCGCCTCGCCCAGGTTGATGGCGCCGCAGACAAACGGCACCTTGAACTGCCACTTGTTGATGTGGTTGGCCTCGTCGGCGGGCGTAAGCACCTCCGACTCGTCGATGTAATCGACCTCCAGCGCCTCCAGGATCTGCGCCTCGACGAAATGGCCGATGCGCGCTTTCGCCATCACCGGGATGGACACCGTCTGCTGGATCTCCCTGATCTTGTCCGGATCGGACATGCGGGCCACGCCGCCATCGGCGCGGATGTCGGAAGGGACCCGCTCCAGCGCCATCACCGCGCAGGCGCCCGCCTCCTCGGCGATCTTTGCCTGCTCGGCGTTGGTCACATCCATGATCACGCCGCCCTTGAGCATCTCCGCCAGGCCGGTTTTGACTGTCATAGTACCGATTTTCATGCCGCCTTGATACCTCCTCGAATGTAGACAAATATCTTATATAAGAGCGCCGGGGCTTACAAATTCCGTGGACGCGGCGAGGGGCGCGGCGCCCGCTGAAACCCGCCCGGATCCCCCCGGCGCGCGGTTGACGCGGCCAGGCGCAGGGTATAGCATCCGGCTAACCTGGAAAGGCTCCAAACCGCCCGTATCAAGCGGCGGGCGCGCTTTTGGGTTATATTCTGTGAACACACAATCCGGCTCACCTTAACGGAGGTTTGATGGAAGTAGAAATCGGACGCGGCAAGAAGGGGCGGCGCGCCTACGGTCTGGACGATATCGCCATCGTCCCCAGCCGCAGGACGCGTGACGTCGAGGACATCGACATCAGCTGGCAGATCGGCCCTCACAGACTGGACATCCCCTGCCTGGCGTCGGCGATGGACGGCGTCGTGGACCCGAAGTTCGCCGTGGCCATGGGCAAGATCGGCGGTCTGGCGGTGCTTAACCTCGAAGGCATTCAGACCCGTTTCGAGGACGCCGAGGACCAGCTGAAGAAGATCGCCGCGCTGCCGGCCGACCAGGCGACCCAGGGCCTCCAGGAGATTTATCAGGAACCGGTGAAGGAAGAGCTGATTACGCAGAGGATCAAGGAGATCAAGCAGGGCGGCGTCCTGGCGGCAGCTTCACTCACGCCCCAGAAAGTCACCCAGTACTACGAACGCGCGCTCGAGGCCGGCCTCGATGTCCTCATCATCCAGGGCACAGTCGTCAGCGCCGAGCACGTCAGCTCGGTGGTCGAGCCGCTCAACCTGAAGAAGTTCATCGCCGAGATGCCCGTCCCGGTCATCGTCGGCGGCTGCGCCTCCTATACCACGGCGCTGCATCTGATGCGCACCGGCGCGGTGGGCGTGCTGGTCGGTGTCGGTCCCGGCGCCGCCTGCACCACGCGCGGCGTGCTCGGCATCGGCGTCCCCCAGGCGACCGCGGTGGCCGACGCCTCCGCCGCCCGGGTCCAGCACCTGCTGGAGACCGGCGACTATGTCAACGTCATCGCTGACGGCGGCATGCGCACCGGCGGCGACATCGCCAAGGCGATCGCCTGCGGCGCCGACGGCGTCATGATCGGTTCGCCGCTCTCGCGCGCCTTCGAAGCGCCCGGGCACGGCTATCACTGGGGCATGGCGACCTTCCATCCGCAGCTGCCGCGCGGCACGCGGGTGAAGACCAACCAGGTGGCCAGCCTCGAAGAGATCCTCGTCGGGCCCGCGCGCGAGAACGACGGCACGCTGAACCTGTTCGGCGCCCTGAAGACCTCGCTGGCGACCTGCGGTTACGAGAACATCCATGCCTTCCAGAAAGCCGAAGTGATGGTGGCCCCCTCGCTGCAGACCGAAGGCAAGAAGCTGCAGCGCGAGCAAGACGTAGGGATGGGATAGGACAGTACCGCCAGGTTTGGGGGAACTTGAAACCTGCAACTGGAAACCGGAAGCTCATTCTTCCCCATGGCCGCGCGTAAGCGGCGCAAGCCCGATGGGCACCTTGCCCGGGACCTGCAGGAAAATTTCGAGTCTTTCTCCAAATCCCGCAAATCGATTGCCCGCTACCTGATCGACCACCTCGCCGAGGCGCCGGTTCTCTCGGCGCAGGAGCTGGCCCGGCGCACCAGCACTACCAGTTCCACCGTGGTCCGGTTCGCCCAGCACCTGGGCTTTTCCGGCTTCACCGAGATGATGAAGGCCGCCTGGGACGAGCACCGTCTCACCGCGGGCAAGAGCAGCGCCGGCATCGAAGGCCAGCTGCGCTTCCCCGTGGACGACGACTTCTCCGGCCGGGCGGTGCGCACCGACATGCTCATCCTCGAGGAAACAATCAAACGCAACCGCGCCGACGATTTCCTCGATATCGTCGAGCTGCTGGAAAAGGCGGAGGCTGTTTACGCCGCGGGCCTGTACGAAGCAGCGATGGTAGTTGACTACCTGGGTTATTATCTGACGGTGATGGGCGTCCCGGTGGTGGCGATCACCAGCAGCTCCGAAGAATCTGTCGCCCGCCTGGCGGAGCTGGATGACAAGGCGGTCCTGGTGGCGATCGGCTTCGGCACCGCGCACCAGTTCTTGCTGAGGGTGATCCGGGCGGCGCGCGGCATGGGCGCCGAAACCGTGGGCATCAGCGAGAACCAGATCTCAGAAGTGGCCAAACTGACGGACCGGAACCTGTTCTGCTACCGCGACTCGACTTCATTCGCGCCCTCGCTCGTCGGCGCTTTCAGCATCGCCAACGCCATCATCTCGGCGCTGTACGCCCGCAACCGCCGCGCCTATGACGCCCACATCTCCCGCCTGAGGAACCTGCCGCTCACATCCGACTGGCTGTAAACGCGGGGCCGGCCGCTGCGGCGCCGGCTTCCCGCCAGGCTGCCGCCTCGCCGGCGGCAGGGATTGCGCTCTGGTCATTTTTTGATATTATCCCGCCAGCTCGCGCAGATCGCGCATGCGCTGCCCGTCGCTGGGACTGCTCGCCCCGGGAGTCTCCATGATCAGCGGCACTTCCCGCAGCCGTGGGTGGCGCGCCAGGGCGGTGAGCGCAGCCGGTGAAATCTGGCCGCAGCCGAGATGCTCGTGCCTGTCGCGCCGCGAGCCGCGCTCCAGCGGCGAGTCGTTGAGGTGGATAAGTCTCAGCCGCCCGATGCCCACAATCCGGTCAAAATCGTCAACCAGGCGGCGCGCCGCCGCTGCCGAGGTCAGGTCGTAGCCGGCGCCCCACAGGTGCGCCGTATCCAGACAGACGCCCAGCGGCGCGGCGATCCCGCGCGCGGCGGCCGCGTCCAGCACCTGCCCCAGTTCCTCGAAGCGCGAGCAGGCCGTGTCGCCCGAACCGGCGCCGTTCTCCAGCAGCAGCACCACGCCACCGGCATCCATGCTGCCGATACCGTCCAGCAGCGCCGCCTGCGACTCGCCGGCGCTGACGCCGCGGCGGCTGCCGGGATGGAAGACGACCTGCTCGCAGCCCAGCGCCCGCGCGCGGCCGATGTTGGCCTGCAGCAGCTTCACGGATCTGGCATGGATGAGGGTGTTGGGTCCGCTGCGGCAGGAAAGATTGATCAGGTAGCCGGCATGCAGGAAAACAGGCAGGTCATGCTCGCGCGTATAGGCCGCGAACTCCGCCGCCTTCACGGGATCGAGACGCCCCGGATTCCAGGCGGAAGGGTTGCCGGACATGATCTGGAATGTGGTGCAGCCGATTTCGCGCGCATGCCGCGCCGCAGCCAGGAGGCCACCGCCGGTGCGAAGGTGGATGCCTAGACGCCGGTCGATATGCGGTTTAGCCCAGCCACGTCAGGTGAGGCAGCGGCCAGTAGATCACGTCGGCGCGGCCGATGACGTTGTCGATGGGGACAAAGCCCCAGCGATGGCTGTCATAGCTGTCATCGCGGTTGTCGCCCAGCACGAACAGCTGGCCAGGCGGCACAGTTTCCTGAGCCATCAGGTAGTCGGTCGGCTTCGCGGTCGGCACCACGTACGGCTTGCCGTTCACCAGCACCTGGCCACTCTCGACCGCGACCGTGTCGCCGGGCAGGCCAATGACGCGCTTGACAAAGGGCGTATTCGAATCAACGCTTGCGGGCGGATTGAACACGATCACATCCCCACGCTGGATCGACCTGAAACGATAGACGATCCGGTCCGCCAGGATGCGGTCGTTCTCATTGATGGTGGGTATCATTGAGCCCGTGGGGATCTGGTAAGGCTTGGCGATCGTCGCCTGAAAGGCCATCGCCACGCCGAAGGCAACCGCCAGCGGGATGACGATGTCCCTGAGCATCCAGCGAAAAATACTGCGCTTCTTCCTGGCAGGCACCTCGCGGGACGGTTCCCCAGCCGCCGCCGGCAACTGCTCGCTCAGCAAGGCCGGCTCGCCGCTGCTATCCCCGTTCCGGCGACCGGGATCCGGCTCGGAAGCCGGCGCGCCACTTTCGCGGCCCGCTTCCGGCTTTTCGTCCCACGTCCATTCTTCGGGCGGAGGAGTTATCCATCCACTATCAACGCCGCCAGGGGAGGTGCCGTAACCGTTCCGATCTGCTTCCTGATTGTGTTGATTTTCGGGGGAAGAGTTTCCCGCGCCAGATTCTTCCATATTGAAATTCCGTTTCCGGAGCCAGCCCGGCAGGGCTGTGCGCCTGCTTCGTTTCATCTTAACGGTTTTAAATCAGATTCGCCAAGCGACGGCAGACCGCGCCACCACCGTCCCGCCAGCGCCGGACGCGTCCGCTCGATCTCGCGCTCATTCCAGAAAACAGTCGTCTGGCCGCCAGCTCAGATGGCCATCAGCCGGACGAACTCTTCCTGGAAAAACCGGTTCAGCGGCAGCGCCACATGCCGCGTCCGGCCGCGGATCTCCTCCAGCGCGGCGTGGCTCCGGGAGCCCAGCATCATCACCGCTCCCTGGCAGGCAGCGTCGCCCACCACCTCGACACGGTCATCCGGAAGATCGGGGAACATGTTCAGCTGGCGGGCGTTTTCCAGGTTGATATAGCTTCCGAATGTGCCTGTAATCAGCATCCGCGACAGCGCCTCGGTGCCGAGTTTCTGCCTCAGCACCGAGATGGCCGCGTGCACCGATGCCTTCACCAGCTGGAAAGAGCGGATGTCGTGCTGGCTGATCGTGATCGGCTGATCGCCGCCGGCGATCACCACCGGCCCCTCCTCGAGCAGCCGGCCGCTGGCGTCCACCCGCCCGTGTCTTCTGAGTTCAGCGATGATGTCAATCAGTCCCGAACCGCAGATGCCACGCGGTTCTCCGCCGCCGACGACCTCGAAATCAAAACCGCTGCCCGCAAGCCTGGCCTTGTAGATCGCACCGGCGCTGGCCGACTGGCCGAATGACATGTGTGAATCCTCGTACGCGGGCCCCGCCGGACTGGAGGCGACCAGGACCCGCTCGCGGTTGCCCAGCGCCATCTCGCAGTTGGTGCCCACGTCCACGATCAGCTCCGGCGCCTCGCTGCCGGACATGCCGATCAGCAGGATATCAGCCAGCGCATCCGATCCCACAAAACCAAATATCGGCCTGGGCACAAACAGATTGACATCGGGCAGCGCCGCGTCCAGATCGTTCGCGGAACCGAAAAAATCACGCGCCCCCTTGAGATTGTAGGGCGTGCCGCACAGCGGCTCCGGATCGAGATCCAGCAGGAAAGCATACATGGCCGAGTTGCCGACGCAGGCCACCTCCGCGATGTCAGCGTCAGTGATGCCCGCGTCGCGGCACAGCCGCCCGATCGAATCGCCGACGGCGCCGACCGCCTGCTGGTGCAGCGCGGCCCTGATTTCGGCGCTGCCGGCTGCCAGTCCCAGGCGACTGGCGATGTCAGCCCCGTGCTGCCGTTGCGGATTCGGAAACACCAGGGTATCGACCACCCGCGCATCGTCAAGATCGACCAGGCGTGACCAGACGCTGGATGTGCCCAGGTCGATGGCAATCCCGTACCGCGCGCCCACTTCGGGCCTGCCGGCACCGGCTCTGCGTGTGCTATCCACGGCGCCGGCCTCCGGCGCCCGCGGCGCCTGTTATTTTCTGCTCAAGCAATCGTGCTCCCTGGAGGTTTCCCGCCGCCAGCGGGAGAATCGACTCGTACTTGTACTCGCACAGGATACTTTACAGGAAATCGGCAAATCACACGTATATCCCGGCTCGCGAACATGAAAAATCTCCTCCGGACGCCGGGTCGCCGCCCATCCTCGCTCTCCGCGCTGCGCCCCCGCGATATTTCGCCGATTTCCCTTTAAATGCAATGGAAACGGCTGTATTTCTCTGTTAGAATTTATGTGCGAGCATGGTTGCAGGGCGCTGGGAATGATCATTGGCAACCTGCGCACTTTAGCCTCTTCGCACTCCACACAACTAGGGAATTTAAGACTCGCGGGACCGCCTGTTCCGAAGGGGAGATTGCAAGGCTTGAAATCGATGGTCATATTGCCGTCGTGGAAACCGGACGACATCTATCCGTCCAAAATAGCCAGCTCGGCGATCAGCTACCAGCATCCACTGGGACCCCTCTATATCGCCACTTGCATCCAGGAAGCCGGCCATGAGGTCGAGCTGGTGGACGGCGCCTTCTGGACTCACGGTGAGATCCTCGACAAGGTGCGCCGACTCCGTCCGGGGTTTGTCGGCCTGTCCGCCAATGCCTCGATGTGGACAAAAGCGATGAAAGCGGCCGCCGGCATCAAGGCGATCGACCCTTCCATCCACGTCAGCGCCGCCGGGCCCTATCCCTCCGCCGTGCAGGAAAAATCCCTCGAGCAGTGCCCCGAGCTGGATTCGATCGTCATCGGCGAAGGAGAGCTGACGGTTCCCGAGCTGATCGCGCGCCTGGAGCAGGGCGAGAGCCTGACGGGAGTCGCCGGAGTCGCCTTCCGGGCCGCCGACGGCACGATCACGGTGAACGAACCCCGGCCGCTGATCGAGGACCTCGACATCATCCCTATCCCGCGGCGCGAGCTGCTGGGCGATTTTGACAAGTACGAGTCGCCGCCGGGAAATTACCGGCGCAAGCCGATTGCCATCGTCATGACTTCGCGCGGCTGCCCGGCCCGGTGCATCTACTGCTTCCAGATGAAAGGCGAACGCCGCATCCGCTATCGCAGCGTCGACAACGTCGTCCGCGAGGTCGAAGAGCTGGTCAACCACTACGGTTTCCGGGAGATCAGGTTCCTGGATGAGACCTTCACCGCTGACCGCGAGCGCGCCATGGAACTGCTGCGGCGCTTCCGGGAGCTAAGGCTCGACTTCAGTTTCTTTGTCTCATCGCGTGTCAACACGGTTGACTATGAGCTGCTGCGTGAGATGAAGAAAGCGGGCTGCTGGGCTATCCTCTTCGGCGCGGAGAGCGGCGTGCAGAAGAACCTCAACACGCTGCGCAAAGGAGTCAAGCTGGAGCAGACGCGCACCGCCGTGGCGGCGGCCAAGAAGGCCGGCCTCAAGGTGACCACGCCGTTCATCATCGGCATCCCCGGGGAGACTTACGAAGAGGCGCTGGAAACAGTGGAGTTCGCCGTCCGGCTCGATCCGCACGTGGCCAACTTCCACACAATGGCTCCTTTCCCGGGGACGGAGCTCTACGATCACATTGAGAAATATGGCACCATGTCATCAAACACGGATGATTACACTTTCGAAGGCGGAGCGTTCGTGCCCCACTCGATGACCCGCGAAGAGATCGAGCGGGTGCGCACCATCGCCTTCCGGCGTTTTTATTCCCGCCCCGGCTTCATCCTCAGGCGCCTGCTGGCCGTCCGCAGCCTTTATGACCTGAAAACAGTGACAAAAGGGGCGCGCAGCTTCTTCTGGCTGTGGGCCAGGGGAGACACGCTCAGCATGAAACGGCCGGAGCCACGCAGCCAGGGAAACAAGGCCGGAAACCGCAGCGGATGAACGACTCTCCCAAATCCACGCCGGCGGTATCGGTTGTCATCCCGGTTTATAATGGCGCTGAAACTATCCGTCACGCGCTGAAAGCGGTGCATGAATCGACCTTCCGGGACTTCGAGATAGTCGTAGTCAATGACGGCTCGACGGACAACACCATGGATGTGCTGTCGGAGTGCGCCGGGCCCTATCCCTACAAGCTGGTGGCGCTCGACCACAACACCGGCGTCTCCCACGCGCGCAACGCCGGCGCCGCAGCGGCCAGCGGCCGCATTCTCCTCTTCATCGATGCGGACTGCGTGGTCATGCCGCCGACGATACAGCGCTGCGTCGAGCGCCTCACGCAGAGCGATTGCATCTGCGTCGGCGGCGCGTATACCAGCGCCGCTTCCTTCGACAAGGATTTCTTCAGCCAATTCCAGTCGCTTTACATCCATTACGTGGAGACCAAGAACCAGTTCCCCGACTACATCGCCACCCATTGCATGGCCATGCGCAAGGATGACTTTGAGGGCTACGGCGGGTTCATCGAGGATTCTTTCATCGGCCATCAGGCCAGCGTCGAAGATGTGGAGTTCTCCCACCGGATGCTCCGCGCCGGTCACTGCCTGACGCGGCCCGCTGATATCCAGGTGATGCACATCTTCCGCTTCACATTCGCCAAGTCCATCAGGAACGCCATCAAGAAGAGCAAGTACTGGACGATGTATTCGCTGCACAACAGGGATGTGATGAAGGACTCGGGTGCCGCCTCCTATGAACTCAAGATCGATGTCGTCACCCAGACATTAAATCTGGCGCTGGTGATCGTGGCGGTGGCCACGCGCTTCTGGTGGCTGCTGCTGCCGGTACCGGTCCTGTTTGCGCTGAACATTGGCACGAGCTACGGGCTGCTGCGCCTGTTCAAGCGCGAGCGCGGCTGGGGTTTTTTCCTGGTCGCGACGGGATACTACCAGTTCGTCTATCCGGCCGGCGTGGCCTACGGCTCCCTGATTGGCACGCTAAAATACATCTGGGAAGTGAAAATCCTGCGCCGATACCGGTAAACTTGGTAACGGCACCATTTTTTGCATGGCCTTCGGGCTCGTGCCAAACCAACTGACTCGCTCATGTACTCACCCATCAGGCATATCCCGCAGGTTTTTCTCAAGAACCGGCCGCTGCAGTTTACATTATTTGTAACCGCGCGCTGCAACTCTCGCTGCCCCTTCTGTTTCTACTGGCAGAACCGCCATGCTCCCCGCCAGGAGCTGACCCTGGACGAGATCGAGCAGGTGGCGCGCTCCATGGACAGCCTGCTCTGGCTGCTGTTCTCCGGCGGCGAGATCTTCATGCGCCAGGATCTGCCCGAGATAGTCGAGTGCTTCTACCGCCACACGCACCCGGTAATCATCACCCTGCCCACCAACGGACTCGCGCCGGGGCTGATCATCCCCAAGATGGAGAGGATTCTGGCAGCTACGCCGGAAAGCGCTGTCGTGGTGAAGGTATCGCTCGACGGCATCGGCGATGAGCACGACAGGCTGCGCAACACGCCCGGCAGTTTTGAAAAGGCGATGGAGACCTGGACAGGGCTGGAGCGCCTGGGGCGGCGGCACCAGAACCTGCAGATCGGCATCAATACGGTATTCTGCCGCGAGAATCAGAACCGGATGGACGAGATCATCGATTATGTCAACGTCCTCCCCGGCTGCGAGACGCACACCATCTCGCTGGTGCGTGGCGACCCCGCCGATGCCGGCGCCAAGGACGTCGACCTGGAAAAGTATCGCCGCGCCATCGAACGGCTCGAGACCGACTTGAAAGGGTCGCGGCCCAAGATGTACCATTTTAACCTGGCGCGGCTGAAATCCGCCCAGGACCTGGTGCAGCGGCGCCTGATTTACGAGACTGTGCGGCAGGGCCGGCGGCAGCTTCCGTGCTATGCCGGCCGGCTGGCCGCCGTCATGAATGAAGAGGGGGACGTCTTTCCGTGTGAGATTCTCACCGAGACTTTCGGCAACGTACGCGCAGCCGGATATGACCTCATGCGGGTTTTCCGGTCGGAAGCAGCAGACCGGATCAGGGCGGGTATAAATCAATCGGGCTGCTACTGCTCACACGAATGCTATTTCGTCACAAATATCCTGTTCAATCCCAGGGTGTATCCGCGGGTCCTGAAGCAGCTGCTGGACCTGAGGCAGACCCGGCAGCCGGCCACCGGGAAGGACGCAGTCCGGTGACCGCCGGCGGATCGGGCCTGACGCCGGCGGTGGCGCAGCCAGAGCGCGACTTTGCCCCGCGTATGGCATCGCCGGCCCGCACGCGGGCGCGATCCCCGCGGCTGGCACTGCTGGTGAGCCTGGGGTGCGTGCTTGCTTTCGTGCTGCTGATCACGCTGCCGTTCATCGGCCAGGCACTGCATCTGGACGATTTCCTCTTCTGGGACTTCGCCCGCAACAACCTCGATCACCCGCTGCAGCAGCACCTGTCCGGCTTCCATCTGATGGGCCAGAATGTGGCCAGCTTCCGCGATACGCATCCGCCGGTCGACGAACTGTATCTGTCGCTGATCATGCGCGTGACCGGCTCCACCGATTCCGCGGTGGCGATGCACCTCGGCTTCATCATTTTCCCGCTCATCACCGGCCTGTCGATGTTCTTCCTGTCCCGCCGCTTTATTCGCAGCGCGCTGCTGGCGACGATCATGCTGCTGGCCACGCCGGCAGTGATGGTGATGTCGCACAACCTCATGGGCGACCTGCCGATGACCGCTTTCTGGCTGGCCGCGACGGCGCTCTACATCTACGGCGCCGACCGCGGCGACTCCCGGCTGCTCGCAGCGGCGGGCCTGGCGGCGACGCTGGCGATCTTCACCGGCTACCAGGCGCTGGCGCTGATCGTGCTGCTGCCTTTCTACAGCTGGCTGACCGGGCGGCTTTCCCTCAAAACGCTGCTGCCGCTGGCGCTGCCGGTGATCAGTTTTGGCCTCTTCAGCTGGTACAACCTGGCGGTATATGACGCCCTGCCCAGGTTTTCGCACGCTCAGGGCCTCAGCTTAAGGGGCGCCGACATCTTCACCCGGCTGAAGGGCCTGCTCGCGGGGACAGGCGGCGCGACGGTTTTCCCGCCGGCGATGGCCGCACTCTTTGCCCTGCGCCGGAAAAGATATCTGCTGCTGCCGGTGGTGGCCGCGGGCGCGGTGGCGCTGACGCTTTATCAGCGCGACACCATTGCCTTCCCGGTCCCGACGGCGATCCTGTTCGCCGTCTTCGTCACCGCGGCGGCGATGGTCCTGCTGATGATAACCACAGAAGCAGCGGTCCAGGTGCGCCGCCGGCTGCGGCATCGGGAAACCGACCGCGACTTCCTCTTCCTCGCCGGCTGGATCGTAACGATCGCGGGCGCGATCTGCCTGCTGCTGCCGGAGGCCAGCGCCAAGTACTACCTGCCGTTCCTGGCGCCGGTGGTCCTGCTGATGTTCCGCGAAGCTGAGGCGGTGATCAGGCCGGCGTTCACGCTGCGGGCTATCGTCATCGCCGCCATCGCCGGCACGCTGATCACCGGCCTGGCGCTGTCGGCAGCTGATTATCAGCTGGCCAAGGCTTACAAGGATTATGCCCGGAGCATCAGCGCCCGCGCCCAGACCGGCGGCACCGTGTGGTTTGTGGGCGAGTGGGGCTTCCGTCACTACATGGAGGCCCAGGGATACAAATACCTCACCACCGCTGACACGTCTCCGGCCAACGGGGACCTGGTGGTCAAGGCGGGGTTGATGGACTGGCCGCTGGATCCTTCGGTGACCAGCCGCATGCGGCTGGTGTCGGACACGACTACTGAATGGGATTTCCCGGTGCGTTCGATGAACTTCGCCAGCAGCGCCGGCTTCTACGGCAGCTTCTGGGGCCTGCTGCCCTTTTCCATCACGGATCAGCCCCTGGAGCACTTCCAGATCTACCGGCTGGAACCAGCCCCGCAGGCCGGCACGCCCCAGCCCTAGCGGAACACGCGCCTGGCAGCGTGCACGTATTCGCGCAGCGCCCACCACGAATTCAGCTTTCTCAGGTGCCGGGCGATGATGCGCGGCCTGAAGTAAAAGCGGCGGTATGCCCGGCGCGTCGCCTGAAACAGCTCCTCGCTGGACAGGTTCTGATGGCGGTAAACCGGCTCGCCCATGATGTCATAACGCCACCAGTCTTCCGTCAGCAGAAGACCGGCGGCGCGGAACTTCTCCCATTCATCCGTCCCGGGGAACGGCACCATCATCCCAAAGCCGGCGCTGTCCAGATCCAGCTGGCGGGCAAAGTCGATCGTCTGCTCGACCGTCTCTGGCGTTTCTTCCATGAAGCCAAAAAGGAAGTAACCATGAGGCGAGATGCCGGCGCGGCGGGTGTTGCCGACCGCCGTGGCTATCTTCTCCCTGGTGGTCTTCTTGATCTTCTTAAGCAGCTCGGGGTTGCCGACCTCGATGCCAAACTGCATCTGCCAGCAGCCGGCTTTTTTTGCCCACGTCAGCATCTCCGGATCTACCTCGCTGGCGCGGCTGTTGCAGGTCCAGGCGATGTCGAGGCTGCGCTCCTGGATCAGGCTGCACATCTCCCGCAAACGGTTGCGGCCGCAGATCATCGACGGATCACGGAACGAGAACGAAGTCACCCCGAAAGCGCTGTTCAGCCATGACAGTTCATCGACCACATTGCGGGCGCTGCGCAGACGGTAACGCTTGCCCTGTTGCGTGGTGACATCGCAGAAGGAACAACCGTAGGGGCAGCCACGGCCGCTGACGATGGAGGAAAAATTCCCCTTCTTGCCCCAGTTGAGGAAAGGGTTGTAGAAAGACG
Source organism: Actinomycetes bacterium (assembly GCA_021791195.1). Classification (GTDB taxonomy): domain Bacteria; phylum Actinomycetota; class Thermoleophilia; order BMS3ABIN01; family BMS3ABIN01; genus JACWAD01. Next base: position 63,833 of record JAJYXB010000008.1, read on the forward strand.
GTTCCGGCAGCAGATCATGAGCCGGGAATGGCAGGGAGTCGAGGTCTTCCAGGGCCTGCCTGGGAGCCGTCGCTCTGACCTCGCCGCCCTGGCCGAGAACCAGCCCCGGGATCCGGCCCAGGTCGCCCCCGGTAACCACCGCGTCGCATACCTCGGCCGCCGGCAGCTCGCCCTCGCCGATCACGGCCACGTCCACGTCAGGGCTGGCAGCCGCCTGCGCCGGCAACGCCGTGACGTGGGGACCGCCCACGACAGTGAGGATGTTCTCATCGACGCTCTTGGCCAGTGCCGCCAGCGCCTCAGCGTCGTGCCACTGCGGCGTCAGCGCCGAGATGCCCACCACCCGGGGGTTGAAACTCTCGATGCGCTCGCGGATCCTGGCGGCCGGCGTCCCCAGCGAATAGCCGTCGACTACCTGGACTTCGTGACCCGCCGCGCGCACCGCTGCCGCCACATAGGCCAGCCCCAGCGGCTGGGTGGTGTTCCACGGCCGCTCGACCGCGCCTTTAAACAGCCCGCGAGGCGGGGTGAACAATAAGACTTTGCAGCCCTTGTCTGCGTTGCCGCTCAACCGCACCCTCCCCTGGATGTGCCTGTTTCCCGCCTCACTTGCGCGCCTTGCCGCCGAACGGCGGATTCTCCCCCGGCGCCAGCGGTTCGCCGGTACACTGACCGCCAGCAGACGACGATTCGTTACGGGAATCTAAATCTTCACCGGCAACCCTGGCCGGAGAAGATGTTGAAGGATACCTGAGCCGGCTGAACGCCAGCGTTCGTTTTCTAACCGAACTTACATGATGAGTTTAAAGAAAATCAGGCCGGCTAGCAACCGGTTTCGCCGCCAGAACCGGGCAGGTGCTTGCCGCCCAGCAGCTCCCGGCAGATCGCCAGCGTGCCCTTGACGTCGCTGGCGAAGGCATCGACGCCCACCTCCTGGGCCAGCTCCTCGGAGTGGGCGGCGCCGCCGGAGACAACCTTGACGCGGTCGCGCAGGCCGGCCGCTTCAAGAGCGCTGAGGACATCGACCAGCGCCTGCCTGGTCGAGGTAGTGAACGCCGAAAGCAACAGCAGATCGGCATCGACCTCCTTCACCCTGGCGACGAATTTGTCGGCGGAGACGTTGACGCCGAGGTCGTGCACCTCATATCCGGAAGCCCTGAGCGCGGAGATGATGATGTCCTTGCCGATGTTGTGGATGTCTCCCCTGACCGTGCCCATGACGACGACGCCGGCGTACTCCTGCCGGCGCTCGAACAGATAGGGATCAAGCACCTGCAGCGCCCGCTCCACGGCAGCGGCCGAGCGCAGCATCTCGGGAATGAAATATTCGCCGGTTTCATACTTGCCGCCAACTTCCTCCATGGCGGCGGAGAGGCTGGCGATGACTTCGTCCGCGGACGCCTTGCCCTCGCTGGCGATGCCAGCGGCGATACCCGCGGCGCCGTCCGCGTCACCGGCGATCACCGCCTGTCTGAAATCTTCAAGCAGAGCCATTATGCATCCCCGCCCTGGTATTTTCCGTAGCGGCGGCCGCTGGCAACCAGTGCGGCCAGATTTTCCTCCGGAGCGCTCAGCGGGACCGAATCTCCCGTACTGAGAATAAACTTTCCCCCCCTGGCGGCGTCAATCGCCGCGCTTACGGCAGCGTCGACATCGGCAGCCGTTCCCTTTTCGATAACCGAAACGGCGTCAATGTTTCCCTTGAGCACCACGGCGTCGCCGGCCGCCTCCCGCGCCTGCCTTAAGTCCACCGGCGAATCGATCTCCAGGACGGCCGCGCCGGTGGCGGCCATCAGCGGCAGGATGGGCAGGCTGTTGCGGCAGACATGCAGGATCACCGGGATCCCCTCCAGGCCGGCCACCGCCTCCCGCTCGGCCGGATAGGCGAATTCGCGGTAGTGGTCGGGCGAGATCATGCTGGTGGAAGCAAACGAGTCCTTCACTACCACGGCGTCGACGCCAGCTTCGGCCAGCGCCCGTCCCACCGCCAGAGTCGCCGGCAGGCAGGCTGCGATCAGGTCACGCACCAGTTCCGGGTCACGGTAAAAATCGCCCATGAAATCAAGCAGGCCGCGGACGGTGGCGGCGTACTCGAACGGCGACCGCACCGCCCCGAGGATGACGCTGTCGCCACCGGCAAGAGCCACCAGCCGCTCGACCGGCTCCATCTTGCCGCCGGACCAGGGATCGGGGACGGTGATCTTTTCCAGATCGGCCCGGGTCTCGACCAGCCGGTCCGTCACCAGCGGCACCTCATTGCCCTCGATCTGCACCGGGCAGCCGAGCACTTCCGGCGCCGGCCCCAGGCCCATCTCGGCCACCACCCCATCCATGCCGAAACGCTCCAGCGCCAGCGCCAGGGCGCCGGCCAGGCAGTCGTTGTCCTGCCAGCATTCGTCGCTGGGACGCCCGGTCAGCCCGGGCGCGAAAAAGCCGTCGACGACCGGGATGACGGGGACCATATCGGGGATCTCGCCTGCCAGCACGGCCTGAAAGCGCTCACGGGAGTTCATGTCGGCGCTCCGGGAAAGTCATGATCAGGCCGGCTGCGGAACCTCAACCCTGGGGGCGTCTTTCCAGAGCACTTCCAGGCGGTAGAAATCGCGCGCCTCAGGGGTGAAGATATGGACCACGACGCTGAGGTAATCCATCAGGATCCAGTCGCCCCGCTGCTCTCCCTCGAGGCGCAGAGGCGCGCCGCCGGACGTCTTGACCTGCTGCCGGACCGCTTCGGCGATCGCGCGCGTCTGGCGCACGTTCCGGCCGGAACAGATCACGAAGTAGTCGGTGAAGGAGCAGACATCCTTCATCTCCATGATGACGATATCGGCCGCCTTCTTATCCGCGGCCGCCTGCGCGATGGTTTTGGCCAGCTCTTCGCCGTCCAGTATTTTTTCCTTGATGTTGATATCTCTGTCTATCCGGAAGTCCATCCTATTGCTGCCCTTGCAGATCCTGCAAGCTCAGGTCTTTTCCAATGATAACAGTGATTTGTTTATTTGACATCGATTCGTCCTTGATCACGTTTCCCTTTCCCAGCAGGTTGCGCACCTGGTTCCCCTGATCGATGGCGTCGCTGCCGCAGCGGATCTGGGTGGTGTCGTAGCCCACATTCGACTGATCCGACGCCGGCGCGAGCCGGAACCGGAGCGGCGCCAGCCTGGCGGTGACGGCGCCGGCGACCGCCGGGTCCACGCCGCCATTGCGGATCTCGAGAGTGTAGCCGGCGTTGAGCGGCGAGCCGGAGATGAGCGCCGCCAGCTCGTCCGGCACCGGTTCGAAATACCAGTCCTGCCCGCCGCCAGCCGCGCGCACCGGCAGCGGCCAGACCCCGGCGGCGGCGCCGGGGTCGGTGATGCCCGCAAACAGGTCAACAAAGTCCTCAGCACTCATATCCGACTGAATCCGTTGATAGACCTGGCGCGCGAAGTTCCGCCGGTCGGACTCGGGGCGGGCGCTGAGAGCGCCGCGCAGGCCCTGATAAAACAGGGCCTGCACCTGGCTGCCAACCTGGGGGTCATTGACAGAATTCTTCAGGTATGACATCGCCTTGTCCGGACCGGTGGGATTGTCGCCGGCCGCCAGACTGACCGAGCCGTCGGCGCTGGCCAGGGCGCCGGCGGCCTTGAAGTCGATCGAACCCGCCTGTTCGGCCATGATCTGCACGGCGTTGTAATCGAAATAGACATGGAAGCGCAGCGGCACCCGCAGCAGGTTGGCAACGGTCTGGTCCAGCAGTTGCTGCCCGCCGAGCTGGATGACCCGATCCAGCCGCTGAAACCCGTGGCCGGGCGTGTCGGCCAGGGTGCGTCCGGGGATGGTGTAAATGCTGTAGCCGCCCCCGGCGCCGCCAACCACCACCAGGACCTGGCTGAGATTCCCGGCGTCATCCTTGCCCACCATGATGACGTTGCGGTCGCCTGCGGTCGCGGTCGCAGGCGCCGCTTCCGGCGCCCCCCGCGAACGTTCCAGCGCGAAGACAGCCGCGAACACGGTGGCCGAGGCCAGCGCACCCGCCAGCAGGATCACGAAGGTCAGGCGACGGCGGCGGGCCCGGCGGTGCGCCGCCAGCCGCTGCCGCCGGGTGCCGGAGCGGCTCAGCAGATCACCGCCATAACCTGAACGGGAGTAGCCCCTGGTGGAGCGCCTGTAACGCCGCTTAGGTTTTACGGTACAACCCTTTCTCCTGGATAAACTGCCGCACACCCTCGAGCACCAGGTAACGGATGGATTTGCCCTCAGCCACGCGGTTCCTGATAAGTGTCGAGGAAACGCCGATCCCCGGAATTTCAATGATCTTCACGCGGTTTTCCCGGAGAAAGACGTCAAGTGCACCTGATATTTTATCAAGCGGATAGCCCGGCCGCGTAGCCGCGATCAGCGTCGCCATCGTCAGCAGTTCCTGGGGGTCCTTCCACTCCAGGATCTCCAGCACGGCGTCGGCGCCGGTGATGAAATAAAGCTCGGCGTCAGGCATCTCCCGGCGGAAGTGCCGGATCGTATTGACCGTATAACTGACCTGCCTGCGGTCGATCTCGAAGCGGGACACCTCGAAGCGGGGATTGCCCTCGGTGGCGATGGTGCACATCCGGAACCGGTGTTCGGAGCTGGCGCCTTCGAGGATCTCCTTGTGCGGCGGGAAGCCGGTAGGCATGAACAGCGCCTTGTCAAGCCGGTACCGGGAGACCGCCTCTTCAGCGCACACCAGGTGACCGATGTGGATCGGATTGAAGGTGCCGCCCATGATGGCGAGTTTCATCGGCTACGTCCTGATCTGGCCGTTCCCCGTTATCACATATTTTGTGGATGTCAATTCGCGCAGGCCCACCGGGCCGCGGGCATGCAGCTTTTGCGTGCTGATGCCGATCTCGGCGCCCATGCCGAACTGGCCGCCATCGGTGAACCGGGTAGAGGCGTTGATGTAGATGCAGGCCGCGTCCACCTGGTCGGCGAATGCCCGGGCGGCGGCCAGATCCTCGGTAACGATCGCCTCCGAATGGCCGGTGGCGTAAGTGGCGATATGCGTCACGGCCTCATCCATGCTGTTGACGACGCGCACAGCCATCTTCATGTCGAGGAACTCGGTGGCGTAATGCGCCTCGGTGGCGTCCTCCACTCCTTTGGCGCGGGCGCCGACGATCTCACGGACCTCCGGCGAGACAAACAGTTTTACGCCGCGGGCGCCAAACTCCTTGACGATCGCGGGAACGAAATCTGCGGCGATGTCCTTGTGAATCAGCAGGGTCTCGGCGGCGTTGCAGACGCCGGGGCGCTGCACCTTGGAGTTGACGGCGATACTGACCGCCTTGTCGATGTCGGCGGCGGCATCGACGTAGACATGGCAGTTGCCACCGGCGGCATAGATCACCGGAATGGCGGAGTTCTTCACCAGGAATTCCTTCAGCGACTCCCCGCCGCGGGGGATGACCAGATCGACATGGTCCTTCATCTGCAGCAACTGCTTTAGCGGCGCACGGTCGCGTGATTCGATCAGCTGCACCGCGTCGCTGGGCAGTCCGGCGTCGATCAGGGCGCCATTGATCACCTCGGTGAGCATGCGGATGGAATGCAGCGAAGCGCTGCCTCCCCGCAGGATGACGGCGTTGCCCGTCTTCAGGCAGAGGCCCGCGGCGTCGGTGGTGACGTTCGGCCGCGCCTCGAAGATCACGGCCACGACGCCGAACGGCACACGCACTTTCTTCAGCTCCAGCCCGTTTGGCAGCCGCCGGCCTTCGACCACTTCACCCACGGGGTCGGGAAGCTGCGCGATCTTGCGCAGGCCGTCAGCCATATCATGGATGCGGTCCTCGTCCAGCATCAGCCGGTCCATCAGAGCGCCGGAAAGGTGCGCCGCCTTGCCCTCCTTGACGTCATCCCGATTCTCCCGGAGGATCTCCGCCTTGCGCCGCTCCAGCGCCGCCGCCATTTCCAGCAGACCGCGGTTCTTGTCCATGGTGGAAACCGCGGCCAGCCGCCGGGACGCCTCCCGCGCCCTGTTACAAATTTCTTTTATCTGCATCCGGCTATCCTTTTTTGGTGGCACCGATTCTACCCTTCCGTCAAAACGAAATAATCCCGATGGATCACTTCCTCGTCCCCGTGCGGCATCAGCTCCATCACGCGGCTGCTCTTCAGGCCCTTGATCTGCTCCAGCTCGCCCGCCGCATAGGTGACGATGCCCTTGCCGATGAGCTCGCGGTCGCTGGCCCGCAAGACGTCTATCGCCTCACCGGCGTCGAATTCGCCTTCCACGCCGACGATACCCGCTGCCAGCAGGCTCGTGCCGCGCCCAACCAGCGCCGCGGCCGCGCCATCGTCCACAAGCACAGCGCCGCTGCTGGGCCGGCCGTACTTCAACCACAGCTTGAAACTGCTGATGGAAGACTCGAGTGGAACAAACCTGGTTCCTGCCTGCTCTCCCCGGGCGGCTGCGGTGATGACGCCGGGCCGGGCGCCGCTGGCGATCACAACCTCTATGCCGGCTGACGTCGCCATCTCGGCGGCGACGACTTTGCTCTTCATGCCGCCCGAACCGATCGCAGTCCCCGCACCGCCAGTCTCGATGCCCTCGAGCAGGGACCAGTCGCTGACTTCCTCGATCAGTCTAGCAGCGGGGTCCACGGAGGGGTCACCAGTATATAACCCTTCCGTATCGGTGAGCAACAACAGCAGATCGGCCTTGATAAGCATGGCGACCTGAGCGGCCAGGAAATCATTGTCGCCGTAGCGGATCTCGTCGGCGGAGGTGGTGTCGTTCTCGTTGATGATCGGGACGATGCCCCATTCGCGCAGCTTCAGCAGAGTGCCGCGCGCATTCAGGTACTGGCTGCGCGCCGCGATATCGTATGAGGTGAGCAGGATCTGGGCGGTGGTGACGCCGCCGCGGCGGAACAATTCGTAGTAGCGGTGATAGAGCCGTCCCTGGCCCACTGCCGAAACTGCCTGCAATTCGACAGTTTCTCGCGGACGCTTCGACACCGGCAGCATACCGAGGCCACACGAAATGGCTCCGGAGGAGACGACTACGGCACTGTTCCCCTGTTTGACAAACGCGATGATCTGATCGGTGATTGCCACCAGCGCCTCTTCGCGCAGACAGCCGCCCTCATCAGTCAGGGTGTTGCTACCGATTTTTACGACGCAGGTCTTTGACAGTGCAACCGCTCCTTTTGGGGACGTTCCTTTCCTAACGATCCTACTTTTGGAAAAGTCAGGCCTTATTTATGTGTCATCAGGATTGTTAGGAAAGCGTCCCCGCTCGGTGCTTCCGGTCTCTGGTTTCCACGCGCTGGATATCCGCCCCCAGAGCCTGAAGCTTCTGCTCGAAGTTCTCGTAGCCGCGATCGATGTGGCCGATGCGCCGCACCTCGGTCGTGCCGGCGGCGGCCAGGCCGGCCAGCACCAGCGCCGCGCCCGCGCGCAGATCGGGGGCTTCGACGATGGCGCCATCGAAGCGGCTCTCCCCATGCACCACGGCGTGGTGGCCGCTGGTGCGGATGTGGCCACCAAGACGGTTCATCTCGTCCACGAACACGAACCGGTTCTCGAAAACGTTCTCGGTGACGATGCTATGGCCGCGCGCCAGCGACAGCAGCACCATGATGGGCGCCTGCAGGTCGGTGGGAAAGCCGGGATACGGCAGCGTGGCGATATCGGTGCCGCTGTAACGGCCCTCGCCGCGGCAGCACACCTTGTGATCGAATTCCTTGACATGAACGCCGATCGCCCTGAGCTTGCTGATGAAGATCTCCAGATGCAGCGGGTTGATGTTCTGGACCGTGACGTCCCCGCGCGTCACCGCCGCGGCCACCATGTAGGTGCCGGCCTCGATGCGATCCGGAACGACCGTGTGCGTCGCGCCTGCCAGCTCATCGACGCCATCGATGACGATCGTGTCGGAACCGGCGCCGCTGATGCACGCGCCCATCGAGGTGAGGAACTTGGCCAGATCGATGATCTCGGGTTCACGCGCCGCCGACTCGATCACCGTGCGGCCGCGCGCCATCACCGCCGCCATCATCACGTTCTCCGTCGCGCCGACGCTGGGATAACTGAGGCTGATGACATCGCCGGTGAGCCGGTCAGCGGCGATGTTGATGAAACCGTGGTCCACTTCGATGCGGGCGCCCAGTTTCTCTAAGCCCGCCAGGTGGAAATCGATCTTGCGCGGACCGATGTTGCAGCCGCCGGGCATGGCCACGCGGGCTTCTCCCAGCCGTGCCAGCAGCGGCCCCATGACGATGATCGAGGCGCGCATCCGGCGGACCAGCTCGTAGGGCGCGGTATGTGACAGTTCACCAGAGGGGTCGATTTCCATCCGGTCGCCGGAGAAACTCACCTCGGCGCCCAGCTCCCTGAGAACGTCCGCCATCGTCAGGACATCCTGGATCATGGGCACGTTGTGGAGGACGGTTTTATCGGAGGTGAGCAGGGAGGCGGCCATCAGCTTCAGGGCTGAATTCTTCGCTCCGGAAACCTTGACGGCGCCCTCCAGAGGGATGCCACCGGATATCAAATAAGAAAACATGTGATTCTGGACTGACGGACTCTCGCTTGCCGGACTGCGCATCATTCCGCTAATTCTAACAGAATGATTCTTTCCGGTTTCCGGGATTTGGAATCTCGCAAGCCGGCTATTCGATACCGGCAGTCCTGAGCCGGTTGAGCGCTCGGCGCCGGGACTGCTCCGCGCGGTGCGCGTCCACATCGGGTTCACCCACACGCGCCAGGTACTTTTCCGCCCGGTTCAGAGCCTGCTGCGCCCGCTCCACGTCGATCTCGCTCGCGCGCTCGGCCGTATCCACCAGCAGCAGCAGCCGGTCGAACTGCATCTTCACGTAACCATTGCCGACCGCAATGCTGTCCCAGCGGTCGCTGTCACGCAGCTTGACCCGCACTTCACCGATCGCCGTCTTGGAAACGATCGGCGCATGCCGCGGCAGGATGCCCAGCTCGCCCAGCTCGCCAGGCACGACCACCATGGCCGCATCGTCGCTGACGAGCAGACCTTCCGGGGTCACGATCTCGCATTTGATCCTGTTGCTAGATTCTTCCATATGCTGGCGCTACTTCCTTCCTAAAAAGTCCGTTGGCTGCCCGCCGGCAAGAGGGCGCGTCGCGCTCTCCTAGGCGACTGCGGCCTCGTCGCTGTCTTCTTCCGGCGCCGAGGCGGCCTCCGCCTCGCTGGCGGCGGTGCCCATTTCACGGGCCTTGCGGATGACTTCATCAATGCCGCCCACCATGTAGAAGGCCTGCTCCGGCAGGTCGTCGTGCTTGCCCTCGATGATCTCCTTGAAGCCGCGCACGGTCTCCTTCAGGGGCACATAGGCGCCCGCCATGCCGGTGAACGTCTCAGCGACATGGAACGGCTGCGACAGGAAGCGCTGCAGCTTGCGCGCCCGCTGCACGGTCAGCTTGTCCTCGTCGGAGAGCTCGTCCATGCCCAGGATGGCGATGATGTCCTGCAGTTCCTTGTAGCGCTGCAGGGTTTCCTGCACCCTGGTGGCCACTTTGTAATGCTCTTCGCCGACCGCGTCGGCCGAGAGGATGCGCGAAGTGGAATCCAGTGGATCAACCGCCGGATAGATGCCCATCTCGGAGATGGCGCGCGAGAGGACGGTGGTGGCGTCCAGGTGCGCGAAAGTGTTGGCCGGAGCCGGGTCGGTAAGGTCGTCAGCGGGGACGTAGACGGCCTGCACCGAGGTGATCGAGCCGTTCTTGGTCGAAGTGATGCGCTCCTGCAGCTCGCCCATCTCGGAGGCCAGCGTCGGCTGGTAACCCACCGCGGAGGGCATGCGGCCCAGGAGGGCGGACACTTCCGAGCCCGCCTGCGAGAAGCGGAAGATGTTATCCAGGAAGTAAAGCACGTCCTGGCCCATCTTGTCGCGGAAATACTCGGCCATCGTCAGCGCCGTCAGGCCCACGCGCAGGCGCGCCCCGGGCGGCTCGTTCATCTGGCCGTAGACCAGGCAGGTCTTGTCCAGAACGCCGGATTCGGTCATTTCATTGTAAAGGTCGTTGCCCTCGCGTGTGCGCTCGCCCACGCCGGAGACAACCGAGACGCCACCGTGAGACGTGGCGATGTTGTGGATCAGCTCCATGATCAGCACCGTCTTGCCCACGCCGGCGCCGCCGAACAGGCCGGTCTTGCCGCCCTTGACATACGGGGCCAGCAGGTCGATGACCTTGATGCCGGTCTCGAAGACCTCATCGGTCGGCGTCAGGTCTTCGAACGCCGGCGCCTCGCGGTGGATCGGCCACTTCTCCTCGGCATTGACATCGCCCTTGTTGTCGATGGCGTCGCCGATGACGTTGAACAGGCGTCCCAGGGTAGCGTTGCCCACCGGCACGCTGATGGCAGCGCCGGTATCGGTGACCTCCAGTCCGCGGGGGATGCCGTCGGTGGAGTCCAGCGCCACCGCGCGCACCTTGTTGTCGCCCAGGTGCTGCTGCACTTCGGCGACCAGGCGCAAGATAGTTCCATCCGGCTGCGGCACCTCGACCTCGAGGGCATTGTAGATGGCCGGCAGTTCCTTCTCGAACTTGACGTCGAGCACCGGGCCGATGATTTCCACAATCGTTCCAGTATTCATAACCTCACCAATCCTCGGTTGACAGATTTACTCTCAATAAATAATTGTTATCTTGTCACCCTGAGCGCAACGAAGGCCAAAGGCCCTTCGCTCCGCTCAGAATGACAATCGCCTGCTCTTCCCGTTCCCCTTCGGTCCTTATCCCAAAGCTTCCGCGCCGGCGACGACCTCGAGGATATCCTGCGTGATCGAGGCCTGGCGCGCCTTGTTCATCGCCAGCGTCAGCTTCTCGACCATCTCCTCGGCGTTATCCGAAGCGCTGCGCATCGCCGTCATGCGGGCGCCGTGTTCGCTGGCAGTCGATTCCAGCAGCGCGCGGTAAATGGTATTGTCCACGTAGCTTGGCAGCAGCTCCTGGAGGATGGCGCTGGCGCTGGGCTCATAGATGAAATCGCCCTCCAGCTTGCGCTCTTCCTCGGATACCTCCGGCTCGGTGGTGACGATCTCCTCGCCCAGCGGCAGGATGACTTCCTCGGTGACGATCTGCTCCATCGGCGATTTAAAATGGTTATAGACCAGGTGGACGCGGTCGACCTCGCCGGATGTATAGAGCGTGGCCACACGGTGGGCGATGTCCTCGGCGTCGGTGAACTTGGGCCGGTCGGTGATGCCGATGATCGCTTCCTTGACGTCATAGCCGCGGAAGCGCATGGTGCCCACACCCTTGCGGCCGATGATCACCCAGACAACCTCCTTGCCCTCTGCCCGCGCCTGATCATGGATGGCCAGTGAATGGCGGATGATGTTGGCATTGAAAGCGCCGGCCAGGCCGCGGTCGCCGGTGAGCATGACGATGGCGACCCGCTTCTCCTCGTCGTGCACCTTCAGCAGCGGGTACTGCTCGCCGCCCTCGGTATGCTTGGCGACCTCCTGCATCAGCTCCATCATCCGCTCGGCGTACGGCCTGAGCGACTCGATCCGCGACTGGGCGCGCCGCAGCCGCGCCGCGGCCACCATCTCCATCGCCTTGGTGGTCTTGCGCGTGTTTTTAATCGAGCTGATGCGCCGTGCTATGTCCCTGAATGCAGCCATGCTATCTGTCTAGCCCTCGGTTTCCTTTCCGCCGGATCCGCGCCTATTCAGCCGCGGCCGGTACCGGTACGTTTGGTTCTTCGTGATCCGCCGCGAAGTCTTTCATGAACTCCTCGATCGCCGCGCGCAGCTTGGCGTCGGTGTCGTCGGAGATGTCCTTCTCGTCACGGATCGCCGCCAGCACCTCGGGGTGCTGGCTGTGCAGCCGGGCGATCATGCCCGAGTTGAAGTCAGGCACGCGGTCGACATCGACCTTGTCGAGGTAGCCCTGCGTGGCGGCGAAGATGACAGCAACCTGTTCCTCGACGACCATCGGCTGGAACTGGCCCTGGTTCAGGGCCACGACCATGCGCTCGCCGCGCGCCAGCTGCGCCTGTGTGGCGGCGTCCAGCTCGGAACCGAACTGGGCAAACGCCTTTAGCGAGTTGTACTGCGCCATCTCCAGGCGCAGCTTGCCGGCAACCTTCTTCATCGCCTTGATCTGGGCGTTGCCGCCGACGCGGCTTACCGAGATACCGACGTTGATGGCCGGCCGCACGCCCGAGTAAAACAGATCAGGCTCGAGGAAGATCTGGCCATCGGTAATCGAGATGATATTGGTCGGGATGTACGCCGACACGTCGCCAGCCTGGGTCTCGACGACAGGCAGCGAGGTGATCGAACCGCCGCCCAGGTCTTCGTGCAGCTTCACACCGCGCTCCAGCAGGCGGGAATGCAGGTAGAAGACGTCGCCGGGATATGCTTCACGCCCTGGCGGCCGCCTGAGCAGCAGCGACATCTGCCGGTAGGCGTCGGCGTGCTTGGTCAGGTCGTCGTACACGCACAGCGCTTCCTGACCCTTGTAGCAAAAATATTCGGCCATGGCGGTGCCGACGTAGGGAGCCATGAACTTTAGCGGCGCGCGCTCCGAAGCGGACGCCATCACGACGATGGTGTAATCCATCGCCCCTTTCTCTTCCAGCTTGGCAACCACGCTGGCCACATTGGAGGCCTTCTGGCCGATGGCGACATACACACAGATGACGCCCTGGCCCTTCTGGTTGATGATGGTGTCGATGGCGATCGCGGTCTTGCCGGTACGGCGGTCGCCGATGATCAGCTCGCGCTGGCCGCGACCGATGGGGATCATCGAGTCGATCGACTTGATGCCGGTCTGCAGCGGCGTACGCACCGGCTCGCGGGCGATCACGCCCGGGGCCTTGAACTCGACCGGACGGTACTCGGTGGTCTCGATCGGGCCTTTGTCGTCAATGGGACGGCCAAGGCCGTCGACCACGCGGCCGACCAGCGCCTCGCCGACCGGCACGCTCATGACGCGCCCGGTGCGCTTGACGATGTCGCCCTCGGCGATGAGCGTGTCCTGGCCCATCAGCACCACGCCGACGTTATCTTCTTCCAGGTTCAGCGCCAGACCCACCACGTCGTGGGGGAACTCAAGCATCTCGGAGGCCATCGCTTTCTCGAGGCCGTGCACGCGGGCGATGCCGTCGCCAACCTCCAGGACGCGGCCGACCTCTTCGACCTCGACCTCGGCTTCGTAGTTCTCAATCTGGCTCTTGAGAACCGCGGTGATTTCTTCAGGTCGCAGTTTCAAAGCTATCCTCACTTCCGGTTTGTCCGGGGATGCTGTTAGCCATCTCCCCGAAATATTACGCTTGGACGAGCCTGTTGCGCAGCTGACCCAGCTTTGCCTTGAGGCTCCCATCCACGATTACGTCGCCGATCCTGAGGATCAACCCGCCGATGATGTCCTCGCGGACAGTTTCCTTGATCTCAATCTTCTTGCGGGTTGCTTCCTCGATCCGGGTCCTTATCTTTGCCTTGGTCTCTTCAGGCAGTTCCACCGCCGTGGTGATCTCCACTTCCATGATCTGCTGCTCTTCACGCAGCAGGCGCTGGAAGGAGTCATGCACGTCGGCGATGAGGCCTGCGTGGCGCTTGTCGATCAGCAGGTCGAGTCCATTGACGAACATGCGGTCGCCGCCAGCGGTCAGCTCCGCCACGATCTGCTTCTTCTGGACGGAACTGATCTGGGGATTGTAAAGGACCGCCGTCAACTCGCGCGAGCCGCGCATCGCCTCCACGAACGCCGAAAGGTCGGCGCCGGTGGCCGCAAGCGTGCCCGCGTCCCTGGCCGCCTCGAAGAGAGCCCGGGCATATACGTTCGCTGTAGCCAGCTCACCCAAGCGTTACATCCCTCCGGCGCCCAGCTGGTCGAAATCGACCTCGGACAGCGCCTCGTCAACCAGCCGCAGATGATCTTCCCTGGTGATGGCCTTGCCCGCGACCTTGCCGGCGGCCAGCACGGTCAGGTCAGCGACCTGATCCTTGATCTCCTGCAGGGCTTTCCTGGTCTCCCGCTGGATCTGATCGCGCGCGCTCTCAACCTCTTTCTGCGCCTGTGCCTTGGCATCGCCGACTATCTCGGCTTTCTGGTCCTCGCCGACTTTCTTGGCGCGGTCCACGATCTGCTCCGCCTCCGCCTTGGCGTTTGCGACAGATTCGCGGTACTCAGCCAGGAGGCGTTCGGCATTCCGGTTCATTTCCTCAGCATGCCTGATGCTCTCGTTGATGGCTTCGCGGCGCTTGTCGATAACCGCCTGCAGCGGACCGAATGCATATCTCTTCAGCACGAAGAGCAGTACCCCGAAGGTGATCAGGGTATATATCATTAGTCCAGGTTGAATATTAAGCATAGTGCTTGTGAGCACCTCCTAAAATCCGTCAGGGCCGGGCGCCCGCCAGCTTACGCGCAAGCGCCCGCTCGATCTCTAGCCCTTGACGAATACGAGCAGAAAACTGATGACCAGCGCGTACAGGGCGACAGCTTCCGTAACACCGATGCCGATGAACATGGTGGTGCGGATGTCGCCGGATGCCTCAGGCTGCCGGGCGATGCCCTCAACACTCTTGCCGACCAGATAGCCGATGCCGATGCCCGGGCCGATGGCGCCCGCGCCGATGGCCAGGCCCGCACCTAAAACCGCTGCTGCTTTCGGGTCCATGAATCAACCTCCTCTCAAAAATAGGGCTTTAAATGCCGGCCGCCGCATGCCCGGACATGAAGTCCGGCTCCGCGCGGCCCGCATCCGCCTTGCTAGTGCTCCTGGTGGATCGCTCCACCGATGTAAACCGCCGACAGAATGGCGAAGATATAAGCTTGGATCAGCGCAACGAAAATCTCAAACAGGCTGACGACAACGACGCCCAGCTCCAGCGGAGCGATCAGCACCGATAGCGCCCAGCTCTGGATCATCAGGATCATGGCGTAAAAGACCAGCAGCACCAGGTGGCCCGCCGCCAGGTTGGCGAAGAGTCGCACGGAGAGCGACACCAGCCGGAAGATCTCGCTGATGCCGTGCAGCACCAGCAGCACCTGCTTGAGCACCGGCGGCGCCGTTGCCGGCGCCCATCCCTTGAAGTAGCCGATGGGGCCGTTGGCCTTGATGCCGGAATAATGCGTGGCGACAAAGGTGATGGCCGCCAGGGCGATGGTCACATTGATGTTGGCCGTCGCCGCATAGGTCTTGAACTCGGGGATATCGTGGAAGCCCTCGGCCAGATTGAACGGCAGCGGGATCAGTCCGATGATGTTGCTGATCAGGATGAACAGGAACAGGCTGGCGATGTAGGGGAACCAGGTCACCGCGGCGCCCGCCGGCATGACCGCCCCGACCAGCGTGTCGCGCACATATTCGTAGAGCCCTTCAAACGCGGTCTGCTTGCGGTCCGGCAGCATCCGCGCCGCTTTGGAGATGCCGATGCAGATCAGCGCCGTGATGATCGCGCCGATCCAGAGGTAGACTACGGCCTTGCTGATCGACATGTCGAGCGCACCGATGTGGAACTCGAGGCTGTGGCCGGCGATGCTGAGCGGCTTTGTCGCGTCTGTGAATTCGTCGGCGGGATTGAGCTGGCTCATACCCCCACCTCCCGCTTGACATCCGCGCGGCCTTTAAGACTCACGAAAATCTCCAGGAAGAGGAAGGCGGAGTAGACCGCCAGAAAGCAGAGGGCCGTCGCCAGGAAATACTGCGGCAGCGCCAGCGCCACCAGCAGCAGGCCCAGCCCGATGAGGCCGAAGCGGATCAGGAAGCTGAGCACCGCCACCCCCGCAGCCGCGCCAGCCTGCAGCCGCGCCATCGGCGCCAGAAACAGCAGCGACAGCGCGTAATTGACGACGAAGATTGCCGATGACAGCAGCCAGGGCAGCAGCAGCGCATGGACCAGCAGGCCCACGAGCATGCCCGCGGCAATCACAATCGTCATCATGGTAGCCAGCTTGCCAGCCATCAATCAGTGCCTTCCTTCCGGATGCGCAAGAGTATTCAACGCGGGGGCTAAAGTGCAGACTTCAAAAGAAGCTTCCAGTGATGCCCGGGGCCCCCGGACAGACGCCAGCGGCGCCGCGCCAACCATCACTCAAGACCGCCGGTGTGTTTGCCCGCCGGCGATAGCTACAGGACCGATTTGTAGATCCCATAGAGCCCGGCGGCAAACCCACCAAAAATGCCCAGAATCAGAAATAGCGGAATGGTGTGCAGGAGATAATCCAAACCCAGTCCGCTCGCGGCGCCTAGCAGAACTCCGCCCAGCAGGTAGA
Organism: Actinomycetes bacterium; assembly: GCA_021791195.1. Classification (GTDB taxonomy): domain Bacteria; phylum Actinomycetota; class Thermoleophilia; order BMS3ABIN01; family BMS3ABIN01; genus JACWAD01. The sequence continues at coordinate 80,060 of JAJYXB010000008.1, forward strand.
ACGCAATCCATTCCACACTGGCGGAACCGGCCCGGCGGCCGTTTGGTTTTGCCTTCTTAGGAGGCAAATCAAAACCGCGTCAGTATACCATTAGCGAATACATCGCTACAACAGTAACTATCGTAGGGGATATATTACCTCAAACGCGGGCTGCGTCTAGTCCTTATTTTTAATATTTCTAATAAGTAAACGAGATAGACGCTTACGGCAATGGCCACAGCTGCTAATATCACCGTCACGAAACCGGGCGCAAAGCGCATGGAAAGCGCCAGCGAACTCATCAGCGTGCACCAGGCATAAAGGATCAGCACAGCCTTGCGCTGCGAGAAACCGATGTTAAACAATCGGTGGTGCAGATGCCCCCGGTCCGGCCGGAAGATGGAACGCCTGTTCTTCAGCCGCCGGAGGATGGCGAACGAGAGGTCGAAGATCGGCACGCCCAGGATCAGCAGCGGGATCACCAGGGTCACGGCCGCCACGCTCTTGAGCACGCCGTTGACCGTCACCGCCGCCAGGATGAACCCGAGCAGCATCGAGCCGGAGTCGCCCATGAAGATCGAGGCCGGGAAGAAGTTGTGCCTGAGGAATCCCAGCGTGGTGCCGGCGAGGATCGCCGCCAGGATGCCGGCGCCGGGCCGGCCCAGCGAGATGGCGATCACGGCGAAGGTGCCGGCGGCGATGGTGCAGACGCCGGCGGCAAGGCCGTCCATGCCGTCGATGAAATTGACGATGTTGACCAGCGATACCACCCATAGCAGCGTCAGCGGTATCGCCAGCTGCGTGGCGATGTTGATGGTGCCGATGTAGGGCAGCGAGAAGTAATCGATCCGCATGCCGTAGTAGACGAGGCAGCCGGCAGCCAGGAACTGGCCGGCGAACTTGACCAGCGGTGAAGTGCCGTGCAGGTCGTCGACGGCTCCGAAGAGAGTGATGATCGATGCTCCCACCAGCACGCCCTTCATCTGCGTGTTGAGGTCAAGGAAGAAAAGTGCCGGAATGATGAAACCGAAGAAGATCGCCAGGCCGCCGAGCCGCGGAATCGGATCCTCGTGGATCTTGCGGGCGTTGGGCTCGTCCATGGCGCCGACCAGCCGGGCGATCGAGCCTACCGTGGGCGTGATGATAAAGACGATCGCCGCAGCGACGGCAAAAGCGACCAGCGCCGCCTTTGCGCCGACGATCGGATTCTGAATGAAGTCGTCCACTTACCCGCCCATCCGGTGCAGCCTGACGCCCGCCTCGGCAAAGAAGCCGGCGGCCAGCTCGTCGGGATACCCCTTGTCAAAATAGACTTCCACGATGCCGGAATTGATAATCATCTTGGCGCACAGCGAGCAGGGCTGATGCGTGCAGTAAAGCGTGGCGCCTTCGATCTTGACCCCGTGCAGCGCCGCCTGCGCGATCGCGTTCTGCTCCGCGTGCAACGCCCGGCAAAGCTCGTGGCGCTCGCCGGAGGGGACATTCAGCTCTTCCCGCAGGCACCCTGCCTGGGTGCAATGGCTGATGCCACGCGGCGCGCCATTGTATCCCGTCGAAAGGATGCGCCTGTCCTTGACCAGCACCGCTCCCACCTGCCGGCGCATGCACGTGGAACGCGTAGCAACCTGTTCGGCGATCTGGAAAAAGTACTCGTCCCAGGAAGGGCGCGCTCCGGTCCGGCGGGGAAGCGGAACCGGGGAAAGTCCTTCTTCTTTTTGTTTCCTGGCGTCCATTTCTCCCTCGGTTCCCTCTGATGGACTCGATGTCCTAGGTTATCGGGAAGCCACCGCTTTTGCAAATATCCGCTCGCCGGCAGCTAATTTGCAGGAAGTTTTCCCGCCGGCAACGTAAAGGGGCGCGGCTAGCCGCGCCCCTACAACTTCGGTTTGCGTGTCCCGGTTCCTCTAATTCAGATTGGTGCCCAGGGTCTCGTTGAAGTAGCCCTGCCAGAGAACACGCTGGGAGGCCATGACATTGGCCGGCGTGCGTCTGGAGCTGTCGGTCCAGGCGCTCACATTCACCGGCCCTCCCTGGACGCCGTTAAATTGCGGCTGGGTCGTCTGGCCCGGATTGAGCGTCCCGTGAGCCCTGGAATCTGCCGCAGTGTCGACCCCCGGCATCGAGATCTCATAGTAGATCGGCGCGGCGGTGGGGTTTGCCACCAGCACCCAGTTGCTCACTGCCGGTCCCTCCTTCTGATCGTACCAGGTCCAGTAATAGCTGCTGGTCAGCCCCGCCCGCGGGGACCCCGGCACCTCTTCGAACGACGGTCCGAAGACGCTGCGCTGCGAGGCGATGACGTTCTCAGGCGCGCCGCCGCAGTTGCCATTGGCGTCCAGGGCCGCCGAACATGCCTTCACCTCCACCGGACCGCCATTGATTCCGGGAAACTGCGGATTAACATGCGCGCCAGAGGCCAGCTGCCCGGAGCTGCATCTTTGGACGTCCTTCACCGCACACCCCCCCGCTATGCTGATCTGATAATAAACGCTGGCGGCGTTCGGGTTCGCCACCAGCACCCAGTTCTGGGCGTTGGCTGATCTTTGGTCATACCAGGTCCAGAGATAATCGCTGGAGAGGTCGCGCGCCGCCGTGCCGGGCACCTCGTTAAAGGCGGAGCCGTTATTGGAAAGTACCCGCTGGGATGCCATGATGCTTGCCGGCGCCGTCTTGCCGCTGGTGGTCCAGGCCTGCACCTCCACGGGGCCACCCATGGCGGCGCCGGGAAAGGTCGGCGTGACGTTTCCCCCCGCCGGCACCGTAAAGTAGGCGTTCGCGGGATGGCTGGGATCGTGCATCTTCGTTCCCGCGATGGTGATTTCGCAGTAGACATCGTAAGGATTGGGGTTGGCGACCAGGATCCAGTTGGTCTGCGACTGGTCGTCATACCACGTCCAGTAGTAATGATCGGACAGCTTGTCGATATCCTGGCCCAGCACCTCCTCCAGAGAGTTGTTGCCCCAAAGAATCCGCTGGCTGGTGATCGCCTTGGCGGAGGTCAGCGAAGCCGCGTTGACAGGGCCACCCATCACGCCGGGGTAGATCCCGTTGATCGACTGGCCGGGCAAGATGGTCCCGCCACCCGGCAGACTACGGGCCGCGCCGCCGATAAACAGGCTGAAACTGAGGTTCTGCCCGGAGCCTGAAGGGTTGGCCATCAGCACCCAGTCGCTGGCGCCGGGGCTCTTGTTGTCGTACCACGTGAAGTAGTACGGCCGGTTGGACTTCAGTACGGAGCCGTTCGAGCCGGCTGCGAACGCCTTGCGGTCGCCCAGCGCCGACACGGTATAGAATCCGATATTGGTGCCCGGATTCTCGGCATACCAGGTGGCGCCGCCGTCGGTGGTGTGGATCACACGCCCCTGGTCTCCGACGACAAAACCGTCCGTGGGGCTGGAGAAGGAGACCGACGCCAGCAGCTTGCTGGTGCCGGATACCTGCGGCGACCACGTGGCGCCGCCATCGGTGGTCTTGTAGACATTGGCTCCGTAACAGCCACTGCCACAGCCACCCACGGTATAGCCTGTACTGGCATTGACCATGTCGATCGAGGAGAAGAAATCGACACTCGTCTTGCTCGTAGACGTCCAGCTGCCACCGCTGTATTTGAAGATGACGCCGCCGCCGTTGTCGCACTGGTTGGAGGCCACGCTGCAGCCCACCGCCCAGGCATTGCCGGCGGCGGTGGTATAGACCGAGTTCAGATCGTCGGTCGCCGGCATGCCATTGGCGGCCGCGACCCAGTTGGAGCCGTCGGATGTCTGTAGCGCGATGCCCGCCTTGCCGACCGCCCAGCCGTGAGTGGCGTCAGACATGTGCACCGATTTGAGACTGGTGGAGCCCGAGGTGCCGCCCATCGCCGTCCAGGTGCCACTCGAATATTTGTATGCGACACCGGCCCCGGTACCGGAGGTTATACAGTCAGAGCCCGAGCAGCCCACCGCGAAGCCCGTGTTGCTGTCCAGGAACTGGACCCCCTGCAATGTGACGCCGGTGGGGATGCCTGAGGCGTCGCTGGTCCAGCTGGCGCCACCGTCGGTGGTCCTGACCACCGTGCCGCTGCTGCCGACCATCCATCCCGTGTTGCTGTCGATAAAGCTGGAACCGTAGATGGAAGCGGAGCCGGCCCCGCCCGCCTTGAGCGTCCAGGTGGCGCCTGAATCGGTGCTGGCGGTGACCGCGCCGGACTCACCGGCGGCAAACCCGGCGCTGCCGTTGCCGGGGAACACGACCGCCATCAGCTTGCTGGTGGTGCCGGAAGTGACAGTAGCACCGTCAAGACCGGCCGCCAGCGCATTTGTATCACCGGTCCAGCTGACGTTGCTGTTCTGCTGAATGACCCCGTTATCGCCCACCACGATCACCGAATGGGCGCCGCTGCCCCCGGCCACGGCTACTCCCTGGAGCGGCGTGTGCAGCGAACCGCCGCCGCCGCCGGCAAATGTGACCGTGGGCGCGCTGGTGTAGCCCGAACCCGGGTTGGTGATCGTTACCCCGGTGACGGCGCCGCCGGATATGTTTGCCGTGCCCGTGGCGGTGACGCAGCCCGCGCCGGCACAGGCAGAGAATGCGACCGTCGGCGGCGTATCGTAAAGCGAACCGCCATTGGTCATCGTCACCCCGTTGACGGCGCCGCCGGACAAGTTGGCCGTGCCAGCCGCCCCGCCGGCATTGGTGTTGTAATGCCAGCTGGCGCCGCCGTCGCTGGTCTGGGCGATGCGGCCATAGGTGTAATTATAACCGGTGCCGACGGCATAACCGTGGTTGGCATCGATAAAGACGACCGAGCGGAAGTCGGTGCCGGTAATCTCACCCGCGGCGGAACCGGCGCCATTATACTTGGTCCAGGTTTTGCCTCCATCGATGGTCTTGTAAATGGCGCCGTAGCCGACGGCATAACCGACCCCATTACTCACCAGCTGGACCGAATTGACATAGCTGCCGAGTCCGCTGGCATTCGTCCAAGTGGCGCCGCCATTGGTCGTGTAGCAGGCATAGCCCGAAGTACTGGTCGTACCCACGGCAACGCCATTGTTTCCATCCGAGAAAGAAACGGAGCTGAGAAAGTTGGCTGGAGACGGGAAAGACTGCGGCGTCCAGGTAGTGCCGCCGTCAGATGTGTGCAGGATGACGCCGCCGGTCTTGTAGAGAGTGTCAGCGCCGACAGCCCAGCCGCTGCTGGCGTCGACGAATTTCACGCCCTCCAGGTTGAAGGAGGTGCCGGAAACCTGTGCCGCCCAGGTGTTGCCGCCATCAGTGGTTTTCAGGATGGTGCCGCCGATGCCGACGGCCCAGCCGGTGCTGGAATTGACGAAGGAGACAGCGTTGATGCTGCTGCCCTGGACCGGCGGATTCACCCACTCCCAGGGGCCGCCGCCCGTATTGAGGTTCTGGACGGCGCCGGCGCCAGCGGCGCCGACCGTCATCACGGCCAGAATGGATAGAAACAGCAGTAGCCCAAGGATAGCGGATTTCTTCATCATCGTCTCCTAGTGGATCGGTCTCCTGGTGGAAAAATATCGAACTGGTTAACAGGAGGAGTTTGCCCTGCCAGTAATTTCATCGGAAGGCAAAGAACTATTTTTGCCTTCTAAAAAAAATCTGGAACTGCCTCGCTGACTCGGGGGGAAAACAACTGGAGAGTTTTTTAAAATTACTATTTGGCTCAGTTTATGTCAAGTCTGACCAGAGACGAAAATTACGGCCGGCTGCGCAGGGGCGTCCCGCTGCGCAGCCGCCGCTGAAACTACTTTCTACCCTGGCGCCTTGGGATAATAATAATCGGCGCCGCTGCTGTCTTTGCAATGAGCAAAGATCGTGGTTTTAAACGACTGCAGCCCTCGGGATACGTTGTAGTCGATCGTGAAGTCCGCGTAGCCGCCCCGTCCCGCGATGTCACCCAGGTTCAGCGGCAGGGCCGTTTTTTCATTGACACCACTGTCCGCGTGCACCGAGGTTACGGATGTGCCCAACGCCTTCCCCGTGCCCTGATTGACGATTCTGAACCGGGAAGCCAGCACGCCATTATTGTAGTCGGCCCAGGCCGAATCCACATAAACCAGCTGCAGCTCAGGCGTCTGCGGCAGCAGCTGTCCGGTGGATTTGCGCGGCAGGCCGACAAGCTCGCAGAAGCTGTCATTATAAAGTGTCCGCTCGCTGGCGAGCAGCGGCTTGCGGTCACCGAGCACGCGCACCGGGCCGTCCTTGAGACCGGGATAGCTGGGTGTCTCGCGGCCGCTTTGACTGATATTGAAGCTGTCCTTGGGTTGAAGCGAATTGCCGATATAGACGTTCGCCGCGGCGTTGCCGACGCCCTGGTTGGAGATCAGAAGCCAGCTGTTGAAGCCCTCCAATGGCCTGTTATTGTAGATGCTGAAATCCATCTCGCTGTCAAGGCCGGAGGGCGGCGTACCCAGAACCTCTTCGAACGACTGTTTGTACAGCGAGCGCTGGCTGACCATGATCTTCTCGGTCTTGGTGCAGTCCGTGCACACCACCCTGACCGGTCCGTTCATCAGGCCGGCATACGTCGGTGTCACGTCCTGGTGCGGCGCGATCGGGTAGGTGCCCACGGGATTGGAGCTGTCGCCAACATACACGCTGGCATGCACCTCTGAATTGTTCAGGTTGGAGATCAGGATCCAGTCGCCAGGGCTGAAATTACCGGTCATGTCATACCAGGTGAAGAAATAAACGTTGTCCAGGAGGCTCGCGGGATAACCCATAACTTCGCTGAAGCTGCCGTGATAGATAACCCGCTGCGAGACCATCAGTTTCATGCCGTTGGTGCTGACTACGCGCACTGGCCCACCGATCATCTCCGGATAAACCGGCGTCACATCCTTGCCGGGATCGATGGTATACGTGCCCATCTTTTTGTCGCCGATGAAAACATCCACCGTGGCCTGCTTGCTGTCTTCGTTGGCGATGAGGAGCCAGTTGCCGTTCATACCATCGGCGGTCTTGGAGTCATACCAGGTGAAGTAGTAAGAGGAATCGAGGTTGTCTCCCTCGATGGCCGCCACCTCGTGGAAGCTGTTATTGTAAAAGACCCGCTGGGTGACCATGAGCGCGTCACCGCCGGTTGAGACCACCCGCACAGGTCCGCCCATGAAGCCGGGCCTGGTAACCTGCTGGCTGGAATGGGCGGGGATGTCAATCGTGGCATATGGAGTGGGCTCTTTGGCGAAATAGACCTTGGCATGGGCGGTGTGATCCTGAAGGTTGCCGATCACGATCTGGTCGCCGGTCATCCCGTGAGCGGGCATGGAATCATACCAGGCGAAGTAATAGGTCTGAGGATTGGGAGGCGGCGTGCTCGCCCCCGCCGTAGCGGTCACGATGCCTGCCAGGAGCAGAGTCGCCAGCAGAAGCGCCAGAGCGGCCGATGCTTTCAGCACGTAAGAGGTTGACACGATTTTTTTCATCTCCTGCACCCTTCATCCAGAGCGGCCGCTAGCGCCGCTACGCTTTAGACGGACGTAAGCCCCCGTCTTAACCGACCAACAATTATTGTCTTGCCTTCGAGGGGAGCCTGTTTCAGCATAGATCCATCAACGTTCCACGCCCCCCGCCTGCATAAAAAGGGTGCACGGATCTATGATCACAAGGAATCACAAACGTGAAAAAAACCGGCCCCACTCCCCTGGAAAATACGGCTCCGGTGCCTGCAACAACAGGTGCCGACACCGAGCAGCCCACCAATATAATTCACAATTATACAGATTATGAGAAATTTTACAACAGCGAAATGTATTTCAGTACATGCGTCCTGCCAACATCACAAAACAACGTCAGCGCAAAAACGCGGCATCGGGGGATATGCTGGAGCAGGAGACTCCGGCTGGTTTAAAGATGCGGGTAGAGCGGAAAGCCGGCCAACAGCTCTTCCACGCGGCGGCGCAGCCGCTGCCTGTCCGCCTCGGTGGTGTGCGGCCTGAGCGCCGTCAGGATGATGCCGGCCACTTCTTCCATCTCCGGCTCCCTGAAACCGCGACTGGTCACCGCCGGGGTGCCGATGCGGATGCCGCTGGTCACCGTGGGCGGCAGCTGGTCGTACGGCACAGCATTCTTGTTGACGGTGATGCCGACCTCCTCCAGACGGCTCTCCGCCTCGATGCCGGTGATGCCCAAATCGGTGAGGTCGGCCAGCATCAGATGGTTGTCGGTGCCGCCGGAAACCAGCTTGATACCACCTTCCTGCAGCCGCTGGGCCAGAAGCGCGGCGTTGGCGATCGTCTGCTGCTGCCGCCGCCTGAACTCCTCCGTTGCCGCCAGCTTGAAGCAGACCGCCTTGGCGGCGATGATGTGCATCAGCGGCCCTCCCTGCAGACCAGGGAAGATGGCCTTGTCGATGCCTTTGCCCAGTTCCTGCCGGCAGATGATGACGCCGGAGCGCGGCCCCGCCAGGGTCTTGTGGGTAGTGGTGGTCACATAGTCGGCGACCGCGACCGGATCGGGATGCAGTCCCGCCGCCACCAGGCCGGCGATGTGGGCCATGTCCACCATCAGCCGGGCGCCGACGATGCGGGCGATCTCGGCGAAACGGGCGAAGTCGATGCTCCGCGGATAAGCGCTGGCGCCAGCGACGATCAGCTTCGGCTGGTGCTCGCGCGCCAGTTCTTCGATCTCATCGTAATCGAGCCGGCCGGTCTCGCGGTTAAGGCCGTAGCTGTGCACGTGGTAGAGACGGCCGGAGAAGTTGATTTTCATCCCGTGGGTGAGGTGGCCGCCGTGAGTCAGCTTCATCGCCAGGATAGCGTCGCCCATGGCCAGCTCGGCGAAATATACCGCCTGGTTGGCGGTGGAGCCGCTGTGCGGCTGGACGTTGACATGCTCGGCGCCGAAGAGCGCCTTGCAGCGCTCGATGGCAAGCGTCTCCACTTCGTCAACAAACTCGCAGCCACCGTAATAGCGCGCGCCCGGATAGCCTTCAGCGTATTTGTTGGTCAGCACCGACGCTGCCGCCTCCAGCACGGCGCGGCTGGTGAAATTCTCCGAGGCGATCAGCTCGATGGTCTGCCGCTGGCGCGCCAGCTCCTTTCCTAGCAACTGCGCCAGCTCGCCGTCAGCCTCCGGAAGCGGCTGCCGGAACTCGGACTGTGTCCGCGGCTCTACTCCGCCGCCGGCCAACTCTGCTCCAGTTCGCTGATCATGCCGATGCGGCGCGAGTGCCGGCCGCCTTCGAAGCCGGTGCTGAGCCAGGTGTCGAGGATGTCGAGCGCCGTGCTGTCTTCCATCATCCGCTGCCCCAGGCAGAGGACGTTGGCGTCGTTGTGGCGCCGGCTCATCTCCGCCTGCTCCACGCTGCAGGGGCCGACGGCCCTGATCCCGGCGATCTTGTTGGCGGTGATGCACATCCCCAGGCCGGTGCCACAGACGAGAATGCCACGGTCGACCCGGCCCGCCGCGACCGCGCCGGCCACGCCGATGGCGTAAGCCGGATAGTCGACGCTCTGGTCGGAATCGGTCCCCATATCAACCACCTCATGACCGGCGGCCTCGAGATGCCGGATGGTCATCTGCTTGAGTTCATAACCGGCGTGATCAGCCGCCAGCGCCAATCTCATCTTATTCCTCCTGGCTTTCTTCCTGCCTGAAATCCGCTGTCCCCGCCCATGCCAGCGCGGCCTCCAGGACCGCGGAGAGCGTCGGCTTTAGCATGCCCAGTACCTCGAGATAATGCTCGACACTCTCCCCGACGGGATCGGGGATGTCAGTCTGTGACGGCGGTTCGGCGCCCAGCGGGCGCGGAAACAGCAACGCCAAGTATACAGTATTTTTTTTCTCCGGGAAGCGGCGCCGAAGCCAGTCATGATGGCGCCTGGTGGCGGCGAGGATGACGTCGGCGGAGGCGGCGATGCCGGCGGTGACCTCGCGCGCCCGGTGAGCAGAGAGGTCCAGTTCCCAGCGGCGGCCGGCCTCCTGCGCCTCCGGCGTGGCGGGGTAGCCGGTGAGGCCGTGCGTGCCCGCCGAGCTTACCCGCAAACGGGCACTGGCGCCCTGGCGGCGGGCGTAATCCTTAAGCAGCGCCTCGGCCAGCGGACTGCGGCAGATGTTGCCGGTGCAGACGTAAAGGATGGAGACGGGACGCGGCGCGCTGTCATCCATTGCTGTACCGCTGGTTGGATTTTATTAGTTGCCGGATGGGAAAATTCATGCGCCGAGCAGACCGATCTCCCGGATGATCTCGTCCCTGCCCACCGCTCCCTCCCTCAGGATGACGGCCGGCTGGCCGGCCGCCAGCGGCCGCAGGTCGACGACGGTCGAGGGCCGGCAGGGATCGATCGGCCCGGCGTCCAGCACGTATTCACAGGCCTGGCGGATTCCTTCCGGAATTTCGTCTGCCGAGCAGGGATCGGCGGCGCCGGCCAGGTTGGCGCTGGTCAGCGCCAGCGGCGACGGCAGCCGCTCAAACAGCGCCGCCGCCGGCTGCGGCAGCGCCCGCACGCCCACGCCGCCGCCGGTAGCTGTCCGGGCGATTGCGGACCACGCCGCGCGCTGGGGCTCCTGGCGTCCGGCAGCTGGCCCCGCCGCGCGCTGGGGCTCCTGGCGCTCCGCGTCTCCGCAAGCCCCGCCCTCAGCTTTCTCCCCGAAAGGCACCACCAGTGTCACCGGCCCGGGCAGCAGCGCCTCTACGGCGTTGGTGACCGCCGCCGGCAGCGGCGGGAAGTCATAGAAGACCTGCTGCGCGTCGGGGAATACCAGAGCCACCGGCTTTTCCGCAGCCCTTCCCTTGGCGGCGAACAGCCGCGCCAGCGCCTCAGGCTCGGGTTTGCAGGCGATGCCGTAAACCGTGTCGGTGGGCAGCGCCACCAGCCGTCCGCGCTCCAGCGCCGCGGCCACGCCGGTCCAGTCGAAGCGGGTCATGGATCTGTACTGAAGGATTTCTGTCACTTAAAATTTCATCTTCCATCGCCTCTGGAAACAAGCGAACCGGAAACCACGTAGCCAATGCCGGCCTCGTCGAGCGCCCGGATTACCTTGGCTAATAATTCCTGTTGTGACATTTTCCCAGGCGCTGCAGATAGAGCTTTTGAATGTCGTCTTCGGATATATCGGGGAAGCGTGCCCTCAGGCCATGACGAAAAAGTTCCCGGGAGAAATCCGTCAGCTCGAAAGCCTTCAGCAGCCGTTGCTCCGGGGTCATCCGGCGCAGGGCTTCTATATACAGCTTGTGATTTGGGCGCGGTTTGACATCCATGCCTTGAAACTACATTCAAAGCCCACCTTCAGTCAAGGCGCCTTTCGATGTTTATGGAACAGCCTCCCGGCAAGTGAAGACATGTGACGGCTGGCGCCTGTTTTCATCCCGAGCGTGGCGATCACCGGCGCCGTCAAAACAGATTTGCAAGGGCATGATAGCGATGCGCGTGATGGTGCTGATCCGGCATTTCCTGGCATTTTCAAAGCCCTGCCGGGCAGACCCGCGGGCAGGCAGATCGATTTCGCAATCATACCTTGACGGGCGTACGTTCGTACGCCTATAATGTTTTTCCCCACAAGGAAGGGGCAGCCGCCGGAGCCGAAGACGGCGCGAACCACTCTCACCATGAACAGCAGGACGCCAAAACATTTCGACAGGATAGTCGCCTTCTACCGGGCCAACCGGCGCATGCCCAGCCACGCCGAGATCGCCGAGATCGCCGGGCTGCGCTCCAAGGGGACCACTTACAAGCTGGTCAACCGGCTGGTTTCACTGGGCCTGGTGGAGCGCGACGGAAAGGGGAAGCTGCTGCCAGGGCGCCGGTTTTTGAGCCTGCCGCAGCTGGGCACGGTCGAGGCCGGCTGGCCCTCGCCCGCCGAGGAGGAGCTGCTGGACACGATGAGCCTGGAGGAGTTCCTCATCGAGCGGCCGGACAACACCTTCATCCTCAAGGTGCAGGGCGACTCGATGATCGAAGCCGGGATCATGCCGGGCGACATGGTCCTGGTGGAGCGGGGCGTGCGCGAGAAGGACGGCGACATCATCATTGCCGAGGTCGACCGCGAGTGGACCATGAAGTACTACCGCAAGAAGAACGGCAAGGTCTGGCTGGAGGCGGCCAACAGCAGGTATGAACCCATATATCCGCGGGAAGAGCTGCGCGCCGCCGCCGTGGTCAAGGCGGTCATCAGGAAGTACTGATGCGGAAATGTATTTTGACATCTTGCCCGTATTGCGGGAAACCGGCCGGCCCGGCGTTTTCATCGCCGGTGGCCGGCGTACGCGGCGCGCACTAAGACAGGGAGCGTTGGTTGGCCAGCGGCAGACAGGGCAATCTCACCATCTCTACGTTCCCCCGGGCGATCATCCACATTGACGCCGACGCCTTCTTCGCCGCCTGCGAACAGGCGCGCGACCCGCGGCTGAGAGGCAGGCCGGTGATCACCGGCAAGGAACGCAACATCGTCGCCTCGATGAGCTACGAGGCCAAGGCCCGCGGCGTGGTGCGCGCCATGCGGCTGTCGGAGGTGAAAAAGCTCTGCCCGGACGCGGTCTTCCTGCCATCCGACTACGAGACATATAGTCTTTTGTCAAAACGGTTCTTCGCCATCGTCCGGCGCTTCACGCCGGACGTGGAGGAGTACGGTATCGACGAGTGCTTCGCTGACATCACCGGCATGCGCCGGCCGCTGAAGATGAGCTACCCGCGCATCGCCGCGGCGATCAAGGAGGAGCTGGGCCGTTCCTTCGGCCTCACCTTCTCCTGCGGCCTGGCGCCGAACAAGACGATCGCCAAGATCGCGTCGAAGTGGAAGAAGCCATCGGGGCTGACGATCATCCCTGGCCGCGACATCCAGGACTTCATCGCCGGCATGCCGGTGGAGAAGGTGTGGGGCATCGGCCCGCAGACGACCGCATACCTGAACAAGCTGGGCGTCCGGACGGCGCTCGGGTTCGCCCGCAAGGACGAGGACTGGGTAAAGGCGCGCTTCAGCAAGCCGTTCTACAATACCTGGCAGGAGCTCAACGGCCACATGGTCCATGAGCTGGAGCTGGAGGAAAAAGACACCTGTGCATCGATCCAAAAGGTAAAGACGTTCACGCCGCCCTCGAGCGACCCGGAGTTCGTCTTCGCGCAGCTCTCCAAGAACGTGGAGAATGCCACGATGAAGGCGCGGCGCTACAAGCTGGCGGCCGGGCGCGCCGTCCTGTTTTTAAAGACACAGGATTTCCGCGGCGCCGGCGTCGAGGTGAGGTTCTCGCGCGCCACGCCCTTTCCTCACGAGATCATCGCGGTGATGCAGCCGGCGTTCAAGCGGCTGTTCAATCCGAAAAAGCTGTACCGCTCAACCGGGGTGGTGCTGTTCAAGCTCACCGAGGACCGTATCGTCCAGCCAGACCTCTTTGGCGTGACCGCGCAGCACGAGCGGCTGGGCAGGGTCTACGACGTCGTCGACGGCATGCGGATCAAATACGGCAAGCACACGCTATTTCTGGGCTCGAGCTATTACGCCCACAAATTCGGCCAGCACCTGGGCGAGCGCGGCGACGCCCCCAGGCGGAAGGAAGAGCTGTTCAAGGGCGAGACGACGCGGCAGCGGCTGGGGATACCGATGTTCATGGGAGAGGTCAAGTAGGGGCGCGGTAAAGAAGCGCTCAACCGCTGCTCCGCAAGTGGCCAACAGTCAGATCCGGTTCAGCTCCGTGAGGCTGACACCCTTGTTGCTCCAGGCAGCGGCATCCTGCGGATCCAGTTCGATCGCCCGCTCGAAGCAGACGATGGCGTCGCTGAAGCGGCCCATGCTCTGCAGGCTGACACCCTTGCCATTCCAGGCTTTTTCATTGGCGGGATCGATTTCCAGCTGCTTGTCGAAGCTGCGGACCGCCTCCGGGAACAGCTGCAGCTGGTGGAGGCATTCGCCCCGGCGGTACCAGGCCTGGACGTGCCGCGGCTCGGCCTTGATGGCGCGGTCAAAACATTCCACAGCCTTGGAAAACATCCCGAGGCTCTGAAGACTCTCGCCCTTGCCGAACCAGGCCGGAGCGCTATCGGGCTCCAGTTTGAGCGCCTTGTCGAAACAGTCCAGAGCTTCGCGGTCGCGCCCGAGGTGGTGCAGGGCCACCCCCTGGCTCGTCCAGGCTTCCGCCTGCATCGGCTCGAGCGCCAGCGCCTTCCCGAAACTGTTGATCGCAGCAAGGTAACAGCCGCGCGCCAGCAGGCTCTCGCCCTTGCCCGCGGCAGCCGCGGCATTTTCGCCGTCGATTTTCAGGGCCCGGTCATATGCCGCGCAGGCTTTTTCATGCCGGCCGAGGCCGCGCAGACTCTCCGCCTTGCCGAACCAGGCAGCGGCATTGCCGGCATCGGTCTTAAGAGTGCGCTCATAGGCATTGACTGCCTTTTCGTCACGGCCGAGTCCGCGCAGACTCTCCGCCTTGCCGAACCAGGCTTCGGCCCCGAAACCGTATTTGATCGCTTTTTCGTAACTCTTGAGCGATTCGTCCAGCTGCCCCTGACGGCGCAGGCTGTCAGCCTGGCCGAACCAGCCAGCCACATTCGTTTGATCCAGCGCCAAAGACTTGTCATACCAGGAAACGGCTTCAGCGAAATGTTCCAGGCTGCGATGGCTTTCGCCGCCGCCAAACCAGCTGGCGGCGCTGTCCGGGACCAGCTCCAGCGCCCTGCCGTAGCAACGCAGCGCCTCATCGAACCGGCCGAGGGCTCGCAGGCTCTCGCCGCGGGAATGCCAGGCAGCCGCGTCACCCGGATCGATCTCCACCGCTTTCTCAAAAAAGGTCAGTGCATCGCCAGGCATGCCCAGCTCGCGCAGGCTTTCGCCCCTGCCATACCAGGAGCGGCCGTTGCCTGGCTCCACCGCAAGCGCTTTCTCGTAGGCGGCAGCCGCCTCGTCGAACCGGGCCAGAGCACGCAGGCTCTCTGCCTTGCCGAACCAGGCCGGCTCGCTTTCAGCATCAACCGCGAGCACGGCTTCGAAGCTGGGGACTGCCTGCTGAAACTTTCCCAGCGAGCGCAGGCTTTCCGCCTGGCCCAGCCAGGCCGAAAGTTCCCCGCTGCCCCGCTTCAGCGCTGCCGCATATGCGGCAACCGCCTTGTCGTGCCGGCCCAGCAATCGCAGGCATTCACCTTTGCCAAGCCAGGCCGCCGCGCTGGCAGAGTTCTGCCTGAGCGCGCGGTTATAACTCGACAGGGCAGCGTCAAGGCGTCCAAGACTGCGCTGGCATTCGGCTTTCCCGAACCAGCCGTCAGCGTTCCCCGCGGCCAGCTTCAGCGACCGCTCATAGCTGGCGACCGCGGCCTGAAGCTGCCCCAGGCAACGCAGGCTCTCCGCCTTGCCGAACCAGGCGGCCGGCTGCCTGATATCAAATTCAAGACTTGTATCAAAAGCGGCGACCGCTTCGATGTGACGTTGCAGGCTCCGCAGGCTCTCCGCCTTGCCGTGCCATGAGGCAGCTGCGCCAGGCTCCAGCGCCAGCGCCTGCTCGTAAGCACTGATGGCTGCTTCATGCTCGCCGAGCCCGCGGAGGCTCTCCGCCTTGCCGAACCAGGCGGCCTCGAGCTTCGCGTCCTGCGCCAGCGCCAGGTCAAAAGCCGCAACAGCGTCTGTGCCGCGGCCCAGGGCACGCAGGCTTTCGGCCTTGCCAAGCCAGGCCGGCGCAAGCCTTGGCTCCAGCTTGGTCAGAGCAATGAAGTGTTTTAGGGCCTCCTCGTTACGATTAAGCTGCCGGAGGCTCTCGGCCTTGCCGCACAGGGCCTGGGCATGCTTGGGCTGCGCCGCCAGCGCGCGGTCGTAGCCCTCGATCGCCCTGGCGAACCTGCCCAGAGCAAACCGGCTTTCACCCAGGCCGAACCAGGCGGCGGCGTTCGCGGCGTCCAGCTTCAACGCTTTTTCATAAGCGGCGATCGCTTTTTCGTGCTGCCCCAGACCCCGCAGACTTTCGGCCTTGCCGAACCAGGCGGCCGCGTTCTTCGCGTCAAGCTTCAATGCCTTGTCGAAGGAAGCCACGGCGGCCTTGTAGTTGCCCAGATGGCGCAGGCTTTCCGCCTTGCCGAAACAGGCGGCCGCGTTCTTTGCATCAAACTTAAGAGCTTTGTCAAACCCGGTTACCGCCGCCTTGTAATGACCGAGGTGCAACTGGCAATCAGCCTTGCCGGTCAAGGAAGAGACCCGGCGGGGATCGATGGCCAGCGCCTTGTCGAATGATTTGACCGCCTTGCTGAAAAGCACCTGGGCCCGCAGGCTCTGACCCATCCCGCTCCAGGCTCCGGGGTGGCGCTGGTCCAGCTCCACTACCCGCTGGTAGGAAGCGACGGCCAGCTTGTGGCGGCCAAGCCTGCGCAGACTCTCTGCCTTGCCGAACCATGCGGGCGCCGACCGGGAGTCGAGCCGGGTTGCGCGTTCAAAGCTGCGCAACGCTTCAGCTTCCCGGTTCAGTTCCAGCAGCGAAAGTCCCTTGCCCAGCCAGACAGCGATGTTCTTGCTGTCTATTTTGAGCGCTTTATCAAATGAATCCACCGTAGCGGCCAGATCGCCCAGCGCGCGCCGGCTCTCGCCCAGGCCGTACCAGTATGGCGCCTGGGCGTCATCGAGCTGGATGGCCCGCTCGTAGGCGGTTGCGGCGTCGGCGTGACGTCCGAGCTGGCGCCGGCTCTCGCCCAGGCCGTACCAGTATGGCGCCTGGGCGTCATCGAGCTGGATGGCCCGCTCGTAGGCGGTTGCGGCGTCAGCGTGACGTCCGAGCTGGCGCCGGCTCTCGCCCAGGCCGTACCAGTATGGCGCCTGGGCGTCATCGAGCTGGATGGCCCGCTCGTAGGCGGTTGCGGCGTCCCGGAAGCGGCCGATGTCATGAAGGTTGAGCCCCCGGTGATACCAGGCAGCAGTGTTTTCGGGGTCAAATTTAAGCAGTTTATCAAGCGACTTCACTGCATCCGGGAAACGTCCCAGGCTTCTGAGACTGCCTGCTTTCTCAAACCAGGCAGCAGCATGACGGGGGACGAGTTCGAGGTGGCGCTCAAAACTTGATAGGGATTCTTCGAAACGCCCGAGCGTTTTCAGTGCCAGCGCCTTCTCATACGCTGCATCCGCCAGCTGTGGATCAAACTCAAGCGCCCGGTCGCACGCCGATATGACCTCGTCATACCGCTGAAGCCGCTTGAGGCTCATCGCCTTGCCGAACCAGCCGGAAACCGAACCCGGTTCGAGCTCGAGCAGCCTTTCATAGGCGGCGACAGCGCGTTCCTGATCGTCAGCCGCCGCCAGACTGCCTGCCTTTCCCAGCCAGGCCGCCAGATTATTGCCATCAAGAGACAACGCCTTGTCAAAGCTGGCAACTGCATCAGCGTGTCTTTCCAGGGCCTGCAACACCTGTCCGCGATTGATCCAGGTGATCAGGTCACGGGGATTGATCGCCAGGGCCTTGTCAAAACAGGCGATGGCTTCTTCGGCGGAGGTGCGCACGGGCCCTGCCTCGGCTTCTGCCGGTTCTGCGGGTGGTGCCGCTTCCGGTTCTGCGGATTCCGGTTCCGCTGGTTCCGGTTCCAAGGCAGGCTCGAGCACCTCGGGTTCTTCCGCGGCCAGCTCAGCTTCCAGAGCCAATTCGACTTCGGGAGCCGCTTCGGGTTCGGTCGCTTCCTCGACGTCGGCCGGCTCGGCGAGCACCTCGGGTTCTTCCGCGGCCACCTCAGCTTCCGCAGCCAATTCGACTTCGGGAGCTGTCTCGGGTTCTTCCGCTTCCTCGACGTCGGCCGGCCCAGCGGGCACCTCGGATTCGTCCGCTTCCTCGACGTCGGCCGGCCCAGCGAGCACCTCGGGTTCTTCCGCGGCCACCTCAGCTTCCGCAGCCAATTCGACTTCGAGAGCTGTCTCGGGTTCTTCCGCTTCCTCGACGTCGGCCGGAGCATCGACTTCTCCCCCGGCTTCTACATGGCTCTCCGCGCCGACGGATTCTGTGCTTTCGGAATCGGCGCCTGCCATCTCTTCCACAGGTACGGCGGCAGCCATGTCCACCGGTTCTTTCTCTTCAGATCCGGCCTCATGGACCTCATCGGTCCCGGCGGCATTTTCTTCCGTTTCGTCAAGTAAAGCTCCATCCGCCGGCTCGTCAGGCAATGCCTCGTCCTCTTCAGCCGCAGACATACCATCGCTCCCGGCAGACATGGCGACTTCAGATCCGGCAACCGGCGCCTCTTCAAGCTCCGGTTCAGCCGCGTTGGCAGAGGCAGGTTCGACGGTCAGCGTCTCTGTCGCGGCATCCCGGACCGGCTCATCCAAATCTCCCGCAGCGGTAGCGCCAGCCAGACCCAAAGCCGCCTGCGCTTCATCCCTGCCGCGCGCCGCCGCAGCATTGGCTGGGTCGAGCTCCAGGGCCCTGTCAAAGCTTTCCCTGGCAGCGCCGACGTCACCCGCACCCAGCAGCGCCGCGCCCCTGCCGGCCCACGCAGCCGCGGCGCGGCTGTCCTGCTCGATGGCGCGGTCGAAGGAACTGACCGCTTCTGCAAATCGCTGCTGGCGGCAAAGCGCCTCGCCTCGCGCCAGCCACGCGGCCCCGTTCCACGGATCGAGTTCGGTGATCTTGTCCAGCGTCGCAACCGCGTCTTCGAATCGTTCCGCGGCTATCAGCCCGCCAGCCAGGGCGATCTGCACGGGGACATCGAGCGGATCATATTGTCTGGCTTTGGTAAAACTGTCAACCGCGTCATCAATTCTGCCGATCCCCTGCAGGCAAAGCCCGCGCTCGAGCCAGACACGGGCGTTTCCTTCCTGGATTTCAATCGCCTTGTCAAACGAGTCGACCGCCTCGCGCAGCCGGTCGACTTTCCGCAGACAGGAGCCGCGGCCAAACCAGATACGGGCCTCACCCTGTTCGAACTGAACTGCTTTATCAAAACTTTTCACAGCCTCGTGCAGGCGGCCGAGTTCCTCCAGCAGCTTGCCGTTCGCAAACCAGATCTCGCCGCTTTCCTGATCACGCGCGAGCGCCTCTTCGAAGGCCGCCAGTGCCGCTTCGGAGCGGCCGAGACTTTTGAGGATGATCCCCTTGTGGTACCAGACGGCGGGGTCGAGCAAAGAGGGGCCTTCCAGCTGCTCCAGCGAGGCCAGCGCGTCCTCATGACGCCCCAGGCTTTCCAGGCTCAGGCTCTTGTTGAACAGGGATTCCTGGTCGAACTGGTCAAGCTCCCGGGCCTGGTCATAACAGACAATCGCTTCCTCGAACCGGCCCAGATCCTGCAGCGCCAGCCCTTTGTTGAACCAGGCGGCCACGTTGCCCGCGTCGAGGTCGAGAGCCTTCTCGTAACAAAGCAGAGCTTCGTCGAACTTGCCAAGAGTGTGGAGGGCGCCGCCCTTGCGCGACCAGGCGCCGGAATCGTGGGCGTCGAGCTGGATGACCTCCTCGAAAGCCTTGACCGCTTCTTCGGGCCGGTTCAGTTCGAGCAGATTGGTCCCTATCGCCGTCCATGTCAACCTGTTCCAGGGGTCGAACTTGAGACTTTTCCTGAGGCTTTCGGTGGATTCGTCCAACTGGCCCATCCCGCGCAGGCACATGCCGCGCGACAGCCAGATCTCGGAATCGCGCTCCTCGATCTCACGCACCTTGCCGAAGACCCTGACTGCTTTTTCGGGACGGCCCGCCCGCCGCAGCTTCTCGCCCTTGCGGATCAGCTCCCTGGCTTCATCGGCGTCATTTTTAAGCGCCTGATTGAACAGCTGCAGCGCTTCCTCGAAGGAGCGCTGTTGCTGGAGTTTGACACCTCTGTTGTAAATGGCTTTTGAGGGCCTGCCGCTCATGAGTTCATCTAGAATCGTCATCTGTTGGAATTCTAGGTCCCCCGAATCGGTTTTCCGGACCGTACTGATATATCACATTCTACATGGTTCGGACAATTTGTGTTTACCTGTGCCCCGCCAGGCGGCGCACTAAATCCTCTGCGCCGTCACCACGCGGTCATGACCGGCGTAGTCCTGGATGACGGCGATATCGCTGAACATGCCGGACGCACCCAGCAGCTCCCGCACCGCCTCCGCCTGGCTGTAACCGATTTCGAGGATCAGGCCGCCACGCGGCTTGAGGAACTGGGGTGCTTCGACCGCCAGGCGGCGGTAGAAGTCCAGCCCGTCGGCGCCACCATACAGTGCCTCGCGCGGCTCGAAGCCGCTGACATCCCGGGGAAGGTCGGGCCATTCGGTTTCCGAAACGTACGGCGGATTGGAAACGATCAGATCGAAAGTCTCCAGCGGCTCAAGACCGTCAAACAGATCCGAACGGACAAAGGCAATCCGCTCCGCCACCCCTGTCGTGCGGGCGTTCTCCGCCGCGAGCGCCAGCGCTTCGGCACTGTCATCACTGGCGGCAACCCGCGCCTCCGGGAAAGCGGCCGCGAGGCTGATGGCGATGGCCCCGCTGCCGGTGCCGACATCGAGCACCCGCGGCGGCTCGGACCAGTCCCGCTCCATGAGGAAAAAAAGCGCTGCGTCGACCACATGTTCGGTCTCGGGACGGGGGATGAGCACGGCGCCGCTTACTGCCAGCGTCAGGTTGCGGAAATATGCCCGGCCGAGGATATATGCCACCGGTTCGCCGCGGCCGCGACGCCTGATCAGCTCGCGGTAGCGGTCTACTTCGGCGACGGTCAGTGGCTGCTCAAAGTTGGTGTAAAGCTCGATGCGGCTCAGGCCCATGACCTCCGCCAGCAACAGTTCGGCGTCCAGCCGCGGACTGGCGGAGCCTTTGCCCTTCAAAAACTGCGCTGATTTGATCAGAAGCCCGGATATGGTAGGTAAGGCGGCCTGCTGTTTCGGCAAAATCATTCCCCTCCGCTTACGATTCCCTTGACCGGCAAGCCTACTATCGGAAAGCTGCGCGCCGGGTTTAATCAGACCCCCGAAGCCTGCAGCTGCTCGGCGCGGTCCTTGGCGGCCAGCGCATCGGTGAAGTCATCGAGGTCGCCCTGGAGGATGGCGTCCAGCTTGTGCAGCGTCAGGCCGACACGGTGGTCGGTAACCCGTCCCTGGGGAAAATTGTAGGTGCGGATCTTCTGGCTGCGGTCGCCGGTCCCCACCATCGATTTGCGGGCGTCTGCCAGCTCCTTCTGCTGCTCGGCTATCTTCATCTCGTAAAGCCGGGCCCGCAGGACTTTCATCGCCGCCACCTTGTTCTGCAGCTGCGATTTCTCGTCCTGCATCGAGACCACGAGGCCGGTGGGCACATGCGTCAGCCGCACCGCGGAATCGGTCGTGTTGACCGACTGGCCGCCGGGGCCGCTGGAACGAAAGATGTCGACGCGCACATCCGCCGGGTCGATCTCGACCTCGACGTCCTCGGCTTCCGGCATCACCGCGACGGTCGCCGTCGACGTGTGGATGCGGCCGCCGGACTCCGTCACCGGGATGCGCTGCACGCGGTGCACGCCCCCCTCGTACTTGAAGATGCTGTATGCGCCCTTGCCCTGCACCTCGAGGATGACCTCCTTGAAGCCGCCCATTCCGGTGGGGCTGGAAGAGAGGATGCCCGCCTTCAGCCTTTTCTGCTCGGCGTGACGGGTGTACATCCGCAGCAGGTCGCCGGCGAACAGCGACGCTTCATCACCGCCGGCGCCGGCGCGGATCTCGATGATGATGTCCTTCTCATCGTTGGGGTCCGGCTCGAGCATCGCCGCCCGGATCTCCTCGGTGAGCTCCTCCATCGCCGTCCTGGAGCCGGTGATCTCCTCACGCAGGAACTCGCGCATCTCCGGCTCGGCGTGGCCGTCGCCCGAAAGCAGCTCCTCCGCCTCCGCCAGGCTCTGCTCGGCGTCACGGTAGCGCCGCACCAGATCGTAAGCCGGCTGCAGATCCGAGTGGGCTTTGGCCAGCTCGGCGTAGCGCCGCCGGTCGTTCATCACTTCGGGGTCGCTCAGTTCCCGGTTGAGCCGGTCATATTTCTCTTCGATTTCGTTGATGAGTTTCTCGATCATGATCTTATCCCGATGCCGCCACGGCGCCCGCGAACAGAGCAGCCAGAGCGCGTCCCCGGCGGAGCCTCAGGCCATTACCTCCACGTCCGCCTTGCCGTCATGGTCCATCTCGATCGGCTCCACGGCCGCCACAGCCTCGAGGGCGGCGATCGCGACTTCGATCTGGGGGATGTCCGGCTCGCGGGTGGTCAGCTTCTGCAGCAGAAGCCCGGGGTAGGTGACGACATGCATTATCCTGCTGTCTTTATGCTTCCCTGCATATTTTATCACTTCATAGGAAAGGCCAATAATCAGCGGGATGCCCAAAAGCCGCGATATTATCAACCACAGCAGTCCCGGCACGCCGACGAAGGTGAATACCACGATCGCCAGCACCATGACGATCAGCAGGAAGCTGGTGCCGCAGCGCGGATGCAGCGGCGAGAACCGTCTGACATTGTCCGGAGTCAGGTCCAGGCCGGCTTCGAGCGCA
This sequence comes from Actinomycetes bacterium, assembly GCA_021791195.1. Lineage (GTDB taxonomy): Bacteria > Actinomycetota > Thermoleophilia > BMS3ABIN01 > BMS3ABIN01 > JACWAD01. The sequence goes on from JAJYXB010000008.1 coordinate 102,404, forward strand.
TGGATCGTCTTGTGCTCGGCGCCGTGATACTCGAACACCCGCCGCAGCTGTTTTACCTGCGAAACGACCCAGATGTACGCCACCAGGATGAAGATTCTGAGAATGCCCTCCACCAGCACGAACAGAGATGAGTTGGGCAGCCAGGCGCGCACCGAACGCACCGCGAACAGCGGCAGCACCACGAACAGGGCGATGGCGAGCACGGTGCCGATGGCGATGCTCAGGCCCATCTCCTTGCCGGAGATCTTCTCCCCTTCCTCTCCCATCGATTCGCTGGCTGACATCGACAGCGCCCGCATGCCGAGCGCCAGCGATTCCCACAGGCCGACGATGCCCCGCAGCACCGGCAGCTTGTAGATGCTGTGCCGGTCCGCGAGCGGCTTCAGCGGCTCGGAGTGGACGCCGACGGTGCCGTCGGGCCGGCGCACGGCCAGCGACCAGTGCCGTTTGCCGCGCATCATCACGCCCTCGATGACTGCCTGGCCCCCGACCGCGGCCGCCGGGCGCGCGTGGCTATGGCCTTTATTCTCTCCCGTGCCGTTAGCCAACCGCGGGGCTCCAGGCCTTTTCCATTTCCTCGACTTCCGCCGGGGTGTATTCCTCGCCGCAGTACATCTTGCCTTCGCGGCAGCGGCGGAAGAGGCAGTCCGGGCCGGTCTTGTGGAAGAGGCGTGGCGCCGCCCCAAGCACCAGATGGCGCATCCACCAGGCCAGCGCATTGATCTCCCACTGTGCGCGGCGGCAGCAGCGGACCTGGAAGAAGTGTCTCAGTTCGCGGGCGTTCATCGTCACCACGATGCGGGTCTCGGCAGCGTTGGGCAGCACAAAGCGAGCGTCCTCCTGGATCGTCTCCCGCCCCATGCCGCGCTCCTCGCCGAGGCTGACCAGACGTTCATAGGCCGCCAGCGCGCCGCGCATCGCATCGTTGAAGACCGCCAGCGATTCCGCGTCCCCAGCGATCAGCGGCGGCACGACGAAGCCCTCTTCACCGGAGAAGCGCACGTAGCGCTGTGACTGCTGGCTGTAGGAGGCCAGCCGGTGGCGCACCAGCTGATGGGAACAGGCGCGCGAGATGCCGTCGACGCCGAAGGTGAAAGAGGCATGCTCCAGGGTGCTGTGATGCCCGGAGTTGACAAGGATTTTGATCAGCCGCGCCACCTCTTCCTCCGGCATGCTTTCCTTCAGCTCGGCGGCGGTGGAGGCTGAGTAGCAGAGGCGGCCGGCAGCCGCGACGGCGCGCTCCGGGTCCGGAGTGTGAGCCAGCAGGGTTACGTTGAGGCGGGCGGTCACGGGCTGATGCCGCGGCCGCGGCTATTTGGAGGTTTGTCTCTTGGCGTACTTGCGCTTGAAGCGCTCGACGCGGCCGCCCGTATCCACCAGCTTGCGCTTGCCGGTGTAAAACGGATGACATTTGGAGCAGATCTCCACGTGGATCTCCGGCACGGTCGAACGGGTGGTGAACTCGTCGCCGCAGGAGCAGCGTACCTTGGTTTCCATATATTCAGGATGGATGTCCTTCTTCATGATTGTCCTCACATGTCTATTCCAGAGGGATTCGATCAAGAACAAGAAATGATAGCATAATCAGGCGGCGGATTCCCTGCCGGGAAAACTTCTTGCCTTGCCGCCCACCCACCCCTAAAATAACAGGCGGGTCGTAACGGGGCCCGGTTTCCCGGCGGGATCGAGCCGGGACTCATCCCCGGCCCGGTCCATGGGCGATTAGCTCAGCTGGTTAGAGTGCTGCCCTCACATGGCAGAGGTCACTGGTTCGAGTCCAGTATCGCCCACCATATATCTGCCGCCACGCCAGGCCACAAGGGCCGCAGCCCCGGAAGCTGCCGGGGGCATGATGTTTCCCATGGGGGATTAGCTCAGTTGGGAGAGCGCTTGCTTCGCATGCAAGAGGTCACCGGTTCAAGTCCGGTATCCTCCACCATGATTTGTCTGGACCTGCCAGCCGGCATCAGGATCTGGCCGGCAACCGCGATCGATAGCCGCCGCGTCCCGTGCCGTGACCCGGCGGTTGACTTCCCGGGGGATTAGCTCAGTTGGGAGAGCGCCTGCCTTGCACGCAGGAGGTCACCGGTTCGAGTCCGGTATCCTCCACCACCTCCTGACGCACAGGTATACCTTGTAGGTTTGGATAAAACCTGCCGCACTTTCCCCTAATGTTCATTTCGCCTCCTAAGCCGCACCACATGGAAATGCGCCTCATCCTGAGTTCTAATACCATATATATTGACTAAATGTAAGATGAGTATATAGTTGAGTCATACTGCGATGTTTATGCGGTTCGCTTGACTTGACTCGCATCCGAACAGATACATTAACATTGCCACGGAGGTAGGATCCGGTTGTGAACAGCCTGCTGGGGCCGGGCATGTTGGAGCCACTCACTTCCGGCCGCGACAATATCGGGGGCCGGGATCCGGGGAGCAGAGGTCTGCTTGCCCGCATCCGCGCCTCGCTGAGAAGTCCGCTGCTGGTGGGCGAACAGGGCGCCCGCACCCGTTACCTCAGAGTGCAGTGGTGGGTGGCCTTCTGGCGTTTCATCATCCTCATCCAGATTCCGGAAGTGGCCATCGTGCGCCCCCAGCGCTTCGGCTCCCTGGAAACGCCGTTCCTGCTGCTGGGGCTGGCCCTCACCTACGCCATCCTCTATTACCTGCTGGCCACCCGTTCCCGCCTGGGGCGCATGCGAAGACTGCACGTGGCGGACCTGATCGTCTGCGCCGCGCTGATGCTGCTGGCGCATAACGACAAGCTAATCTTCATCTTCTGTTTCTATTCGTATTCAAGCCTGCTGGCGCGCCCCACCGTGCTGCTGCGCGAGATGATTGCGGACACGGTGGCGCTCAGTCTCGCATACATGCTGGCTTACGCGCTCATTGGCACCGGTCCACTGACGGTGCTGTCGAACGTCTATTTGCTGGGGAGTTTCGTCCTTTATTATTTCTGGGGACTGGGCTTTGCCGGCTTCTCAGCCGTGCTTGACCGCGCTTCCTCGCTCGAGCTCGACGCGCGCCTGGCGGAGCAGCGCCAGAGTTATCGCCGGCGGCTGCACGACGATCTGGGCAACACGCTCTGCGGTCTCCATTTCAAGATCCAGAGCCTGCGCCATGGCAGCGCCGGCGACCTGCGGCAGTCGCTTGCCTTCCTGGCCCGCGGCTACGAGCGGGCAAACAGCGTCCTCAGGCATCTGCTCAGCGGTCTGGACGAAGAGATGGCCGGCGGCCTGGCGGGCGCCCTCACCGCGCTGGCTGCAGAGGTTCGCCAGACCGGAGGCCACGAACTCCGCTTCTCGCTGCCGAAAACGACCCCGCAGCTGAGCCCCGAAGTCGAGCGGGAGGTCATCGGAATCATCCGCGAAGCGGTCATGAACGCCGTCAAACACAGCGGCGCCGCGGCCATCGCCGTGACGGCCCGGATGAAAAGGGCAAAACTGGTCATCGTGATCGCCGACCACGGCAGGGGTTTCGACCAGGCAAAGCTTGAGGCTCGTCAGGTTTCGGGGAGCAAAGGCATCAGGGGGATGCGGGAGCGTGCGGCGCTGCTTAAAGGACAACTGCGGATCGACAGCGATCGGACCGGCACCAGGGTGACGCTCAAGGTCGCCGGTGGCCGCGGCACAAAAATGCTCAACCGCATCCTGGATTACGATCCGGAGAACTCACTCAGCGGCATCTATCCATTCCTGGTACGGCTGCGCACGTTCATGTTCGTGTGGACACTGGCGGAGCTATTCCTGCAGCCGGCCGGCAGACATCTGAGCATCGCCCTGATCGTGGTTGTCTCAGCGCTGACGCTGGACAGCCTAGCCTGGATCGTGCTCCGATCCCCTCTTTTCCGGTTGCTCAGCTGGCAACCGTGGCTACTGGTGCTGGAAAACCTCGGCTTCATCGCCGTGCTGCACGTCTGCCTCCACGCGGGCATCCCATTCTTCTTCACCCTCTACCTCGGCGTCTCCGTCATCATGAATGGCATGTTCCTCGACGCGCTCAGCAACCTGGCGATGACCATGGTGCTCAATGCCGGCATCATCGCCATGTTCGCGTCCGCCCCCGCAGCCTTTGTCGACCTGCCGCCGGCGGGCCGCTACGAGCCGCCGCTGCAGCACACCACCATTTTTTCGATCCTGGCAGTCTCCGCGGGCCTGGCCGGCGAGTTCGTCAAGAGCCTGGAAGTGCTGCAGTTGAAAGCCGTCTCGCTGGCGCTCAGCCGGCAGCGGGACCAGCTGAGCCGGGAAACCCACAGGCAGCTGCATTCGCTGGTGAACGGCCTCAGCAGGGAAATCGCTTCGCTGACCGGTTCGCGGCCGCAGCTGCTGAGCGGCAGTCAACTCAAAGGCATTGAAACACGTTCGACCGATCTGAAAACCAGGCTGCGGACCATTCTCAGATCGCTGGATGAACCGGCGCCCATGACCACCCCAGACCCAGGAGCCACATGATGCACAAACCGCCGATCCGGATAATCATCGTCGACGACCACCCGGTGGTGCTGGAGGGACTCTCCGCCGGTCTCGGCCAGTTCCCCAACATCCATGTGGTTGGCACCGCCGCCAGCGAGGCGGAAGGCAAGGAGGTCATCGCCGCGGGAGGATTTGATCTGCTGGTGACCGATCTCTACCTGTCCGCTAACCGCGACGGGCTGGAGCTCATGCGCTACGCGCGCGGCCTGTTTCCGGAGCTGAAGGTGATCGTGCTCTCCTATTCGCATCAGCCCAATGACGTCTTTGATGCCAACCAGGCCGGGGCTGACGCCTACCTCGTCAAGGACAGCGACCTGGAGGAGATCGCCGAAGCGCTGGAGACGGTGATGGATGGCGGCCGTCCGTCGCTGAAACCGGAACTGGAGGCAGCGTTGTGGAAGAAGCTCAGAGATGTGCCGCCAGCGGAGCTGCCGCTTAAACTGACCGAGCGGGAATGGGAGATCCTGCGCCTGATGACGCTCGGTGGTACAAATGAAGAGATCGCACAAAAACTGTATCTCAGCCCCCGGGTAGTGCGCCGCTCCAATACGGCCATCTACCAGAAGTTGTCGGTCCGTAACCGTTCCGAAGCCATTGCCCACGCAGCCCGCGAGAAGTGGTTTAAGTAAGGACCGTTCCGCGGTCTCGGGCTATTGCTACGGCAAGATTGTGCCCTGCTCTGTCCTCTTTTGCCCCCCACAAAGTCCTCTTTTGACCCTCGCGTATTTAAGATACATGAATCATAATAAATGTACGTCAGTTACTGCTTTCAACATCGGCCATTCCCGATGGCCGGAAATTTTTTCCTTTTGGCGCTTGTCCCCGAACGGGTGCCAAGAATAAAATCAGCGCGGCTCCTACCCCGCGCTGATTTTTTTCTTGTTTGGGGGACGTTGTTTTCCTAAAGTTCCTACTTGCATTGAACCATCGATCTCAGAAGCTTCAGTTTAGGAACTTTAGGAAAACAACGTCCCCCAAAGAGAAAGCCCCGACTGAGAAATCGGGGCCTTCCAAGGGGGGCGATTAAGCCCATGACACTAAGAGAATTATGTTAATCAGCATCATAACCTCACATAAATTGCCCGTCTATAGTTCAGTTTCACTAATTGTGTGATGAGAAACCATCATTACGGGGATGCCAAAATCATTGATTGTGGAGAGGTTTCCTGCCTGCCGGCTTAGCCGACGAAATCGACATAACCGGCACGAACGGCATAGGCCACCGCTTCCAGCTTGCTGTGCACTCCGAGCTTGCCCAGAATGTTCTGGATGTGGTTGCGCGTCGTCGTGGGGCTGATGTAGAGCTGCCTGGAGATGACCTCGTTGTTCAGACCGCGCGCCAGCAGCTGCAGGATCTCCAGTTCGCGCCGGGTAAGCCGGGTGATCGCCTTGCCATCGCCGTCCGCCTGGTCCGCGAAGCCTTCGCCGTCGCTGAGAGGGTTTGGCTGCTCGTAGTGCTGCATGGCGGCGCGCACATGTTTTGCCAGCGCTTCCAGCTTGCTGTTCTTGTAGCGCAGCCGGTCATATGCCAGCTTGATCCTGATCGCGGCACCGATCCGGGCCAGCAGCTCATCGCGGTCGAAAGGCTTGGCCAGAAAGTCATGAGCGCCGATCTCGAAGCCCGCCACCTTGTCCTCGATGCTCGGCTTTTCATGGATGAAGATCACGGGGACGTGCTTGAGACCGTTGTCGGACTTGAGCGCCTTGCAGATCTCATGACCGCTCATCACGGGCATGTCGACATCGAGGATGATAACGTCGGGATGTTCGTCGCGCGCTATCTGTTTTGCGGCAGAGCCGTCTACAGCCGTGTGCACGCGGTAGCCCGCTTTGGTGAGATCCTCCTTTGTGAGGTGAAGCACCTCAGGATCGTCATCGACGACCAGAACGGTTTCGTTCGGCATCTCTCCCACCCGCATCGTCCGACCTTCCAAACACCGCCGCTACCCGCCCGCCCGGCCGGCCGGGCCAGGAAGGCGGGAAGGCGACGGTTCCGTTTCAGCTGCAATATCACGACCGCTTCTGTTACAACCGCACAAACAACTCTTCAAAAGAAGCCGTTTTAGTATACAAAAATAATCAGGATTTGTCAGTTTGAAAGATAATTTTTTTAGATCAGAAACATGGTGAAACTTCTCCAGCGGTCAACGCCGGTAACGTTCCCGGCCGCTGCGGTAGAGGTCGCCACCGTGGGCGTCGATGATCACGATGGCAGGAAATTTCACCACGTCAAACCGGTAGACGGCCTCGGGGCCGAGTTCGGGGTAGACCACCGCCTCGGCCGCGGTCACCCGCTCGGCCAGCAGCGCCCCGGCGCCGCCCACGGCAGCCAGGTAAACAGCACCGCATTCGCGGATGGCGGCAGCCACCTCCGGACTTCGCTCCCCCTTGCCGATCAGGGCGCGGACGCCGCGCGAGAGGATGGCGGCGGTGTAGGCATCCATGCGGGAGCTCGTCGTCGGCCCCGCGGAACCCACCGCCCGGCCCGGTGAAGCCGGCGTGGGTCCGACGTAGTAGATGATCTGGCCCGCAAGCTCGACCGGCAGCTCCTCACCGCGTTCGATCAGCGCGGCCAGCCGGCTGTGGGCGGCGTCGCGCGCGGTGTAGATCGTGCCGGTGATGAGCACCTGGTCGCCGGCACTGAGCGCCCGGGTGTCTTCTTCGGAAAGCGGCGGCTTGAGAGTCACGCCCATCAGATGCTCCCCGAGGCGCGCCGGGCGGAGTTGCACTGGATACCGACAGCCACGGGCAGCGAGGCAATGTGGCAGGGTTCCTCCTCGAGCGCCACGCCGAGGCAGGTTACCCTGCCGCCGAAACCGCCCGGGCCGATGCCGAGATCGTTGACCCGGTCCAGGATCTGCTGTTCCAGCCCCGCGAGCGCCGGGTCGGGATTGGCCTCTTTGGCCTGCCGGAGCATCGCTTTCTTGCTGAGCACCGCGGCCCGGTCCATGGTGCCGCCCACACCGATGCCAAGAAAGATCGGCGGGCAGGGGCTGGCGCCGGCGCGGCTGACCGTGTCGACGGCGAAATCGATCAGCCCCGGCACGCCATCGGCCGGCTTGAGCATGGCCAGGCGGCTCATGTTCTCGCTGCCGGCGCCCTTTGGCAGGACCGTGATCCGGACCGCATCGCCCTCGACCAGATCGAGGTGCAGTACCGCGGGCGTGTTGTCGCCGGTGTTCTGACGCCGGAAGCAGGGTCCGGCAACCATGGAAGCGCGCAGGTATCCTTCCCGCTGCGCGCGGGCGACACCGGCATCGACAGCCGCGTCCAGTGGACCGCCGCCGATGTGCACGTCGCGGCCCAGCTCGATGAATACGACAGCCAGGCCGGTATCCTGGCAGAGCGGGACGCGGTTGCGCCCGGCGATGTGGGAATTTTCCAGCAGAGTCTCCAGCACGGCGCGCCCCTGCGGGGATTCCTCGGCGGCGAGCGCCGCCTTAAGCGCCGCGACCACGTCGGCGGGCAGACTGAAATTGGCTTCCTGGTATAGCTTTGCCACCATGTCGGTGACCGCGGCCGCGCTGACCTCTTTCATGGCTATCCCTTGAGACCCAGCATCCGGCGCGCCCCGGCGGCGACATCTTCCGGCGGCCGTGGCTCCCGGGCCACGCCGCTTTCGACTGCCGCGGCCGCCACCGCCGCCGCCACCGCCGGCGCCACCCTCAGGTCGAAGACAGGCGGGATGATGAACTCCGGCCCCAGCCGTTCACCGACCAGATCCGCCAGCGCCGTGGCCGCTGCCATCTTCATCTCGAGGTTGATGACGGCGGCGCGCACATCCAGGGCCCCCCTGAAGATGCCCGGAAAGCCCAGGACATTATTGACCTGATTCGGGAAGTCGCTGCGGCCGGTCGCCACCACGGCCGCGCCACCGGCATACGCCTCCGCCGGCAGGATCTCCGGATCCGGATTGGCCATCGCCATGACGATGGGGTCCTTTTCCATCGACTCGACCATCGCCGCGCTGAGAGCCCCCTTGACCGATACCCCGATGAAGAGGCTGGCGCCGCGCATGGCGTCGGCCAGCGTTCCCTGCCGCCCCTCGGGATTCGTCCAGCCGGACGCCTCCTGCTTGGCGGCGTTGAGGTCATCCCGGTGCCTGCCGACGATCCCCTGCGAATCGCAAAGGGTGACCGCCGCGGCGCCCGCGGCGCGGAATATGCGGGCGATGGTGATGCCGGCGGCGCCGGCGCCGTTGATGACGATCTTCAGATCCGCCAGCGTGCGCCCCGTCACGCGGCAGGCGTTGATCGCCGCGGCCAGCACCACGACCGCGGTTCCGTGCTGATCGTCGTGGAATACGGGGACATCACACTCGTCGATCAGCCGCCGCTCGATCTCGAAGCAGGCGGGCGCGGCAATGTCCTCCAGATTGATGCCGCCGAAACCGGGCTCCAGCAGCCGCACGGTGCGGACGATTTCATCCACATCCTGGCTCTCGATGCAGATCGGGAAGGCATCCACGGCGCCGAATGTCTTGAACAGCACCGCCTTTCCCTCCATCACCGGCAGCGCCGCGCGCGCGCCGATGTTGCCCAGCCCCAGCACGGCCGAGCCGTCGGTGACCACCGCCACCGTGTTCCAGCGGCCGGTATAAGTGTCCAGCAGCGAGGGGTCCCTGGCGATCTCGCGGCAGGGCTCGGCCACGCCGGGCGTGTACGCGATCGAGAGCGCATGGGTGTCCGAAACCGGCACCTTGCTGTTTATCGAAAGCTTGCCGCGCCACTGGCGGTGCAGTTCGAGCGCCTCCTGCTGGAGCGATCTCTGTCTGTCGTCATCGTTCATGGCTTAATAATATATCCCATCCCCAACCCATCCGCCTCAATGTTGAAGGCTGATGGGTAATGGGTTAGAGTCCCCTCCATGGAAGAGAGTGACACAGGCGGGCGGACAAAGCGCACCAGAATCGGCGGCATGGCCCTGGAAAACGGCGTTCTGTTCCAGTCGGAACGCTTCTGGTCCATGGCCGTGCGCCGGGACGGGGGTGGCATCGAAGTCGCATCCGGTGAAAAAAGCGCCTTGCCACGCCGGCTGGGGCTGAGAAAAATCCCGATGCTGCGGGGGCTGGTCAGCCTGAGCGAATCCGCCGCGGTGCTGCCGGAAGCGCACGCGCACGGCGGCCAGCTGCCGGTATTGATGCGCTCCCCGGGAGTACTTGCCTCGGTGCTGGCCAGCACGCTCGGCACGCTGGCGCTCAAGAACCCGAAAAAGCGGCTGCCGCCCTTGATAGAGGAAACTGTGCTCGCGGGACTGGCGCTGCTGCCGTCGCTGGTGGCCCTGCGCCACAGCAACGCCGTTCAGTACCACGCCGCCGAGCATAAGTCGATCAACGCCTATGAGGCCACGGGCGCCGTGGATGAGGAGGGCGCGCAGCTGGCCCGCGCCGAGCATGCGCGCTGCGGCTCCAACATCGTCGGGCCGGCGCTGGCGCTGATGGCGCTCGGCAACACCGTTTCCCGCCACGCGCTCGGCCGCCAGAGCCAGCTCGCCCGGCTGGGCGTGGGCCTGCTCAGCCTTTCGGGCGCCATGGAGATGATCCAGTGGGCCTCACGCAACCCGCGCAGCCTGTGGTCGAAGCTCCTGACCACATCCGGGAACGGACTCCAGACCTTCATCACCACCAGGGAACCAACCGGCGATCAGCTCGACGTCGGCCTCGCCGCCCTGCAGGAGCTGTTGCGGCTCGAAACCGCCGTGGCCGGGCCTCCGGCCGCATCCGTTTAGCGCCGCCTTCCTTCCACCTCGCGCCGGCCAGGCGTCTCCGGGGGTAAAAACTCTTCAACCCGGGTAACTATTAAGCTCCCGATCAATTCACGGATCACTGAGGTGAAGAAACACATGTCGACCGCAACCGAGCTGGCCGCACTCCGGGATTACGCCACCCACGAACACCCCGTTGTGACTCTCTACCTGAATGTCAACGGCGTCCGCTATCCCCGCAAGGGTGATTACGAGACCGAGTACAGCTTCATGGTGCACGAGGCGCGCCGGGCCGCCAATGAGGATCTGGGACTGTCCAGGGATCAGGAGGACAGGCTGGACGCCGAGCTGCAGGCGATCGGAGAATTCCTGGCGCTGGAATTCCGCCGCGAGGGCGCCCGCGGCCTGATCGTCTTCTCATGCCGCGACGAAGACCTTTGGCAGGTGATGCCGTTGAAGCTGCCGGTGGAGAACCGGCTGCTGGTGGACTGGAAGCCGCGGCTGGCGCCTCTGGCCGAATTGCTGGACCGGCACCGCCACTTCTGCGTGCTGGTCACAAACAAGGAAACCGCCAGGCTCTTCGAGCAGGACGCCGGGGAGTTCTCCGAGCGCAGTGACGTTTTCGACACGGTGCTGAAGCACCACTCGCAGGGAGGCTGGGAACAGGCCAAACTGCAGCGCCGCCACGAACTCCAGGTACGCAACCACCTGAAGAAGGCGGCGGACGCGGCGATGGACTATTGCCAGACCCGCTCCGCTGAAAGGCTGGCCGTCGGCGTCGCCGAGGAGTTATGGCCGGAGCTGGAGAAAGTGCTTCATCCCTACCTGAGGGAAAGGCTGGCCGGACGCTTCAGCGTGGACATCAACTCCGGCGTCAACGAGATTCATGACAGGGTCAGCGCCATCGAGGCCGATCTGCTCGCCGCCGAAGAGACCACCATTCTGGAATCCCTGGCCGCCGAACTCGCTGCCGGCAAGACCTATATCGGCGGCCTGGATGACGTGCTGGCGGCTCTGAACGAGCGCCGCGTCGACCTGCTGCTGACCGAGGACGGGTTCTCCGGGCCGGGCCGCATCTGCAACTCCTGCGGCACGGTAGCCTTCGGCGAGGAGGTCTGCCCCGGCTGCCAGCTGGACATGCAGCCTATCGCCGATATCGTCAGCGAAGCCAGGGAGCTGGCGGTGCGCCAGGACGCGCGTATCATCACGGTCCCGCCAGGGCATCCGGCCATGTCCCAGGCGGGCGGGATAGCGGCGCATCTGCGCTACTGAAGCTGCGTTGGCCGCCGGGCCGCAATGCCGGTCCGGCGACTTCCTGGGCTACTTGAAAACCGGCGCCTCCTTGTATAATCTAAGTCTGTAATTGTCAGTTTTTCTATAATCTGAGTTATAAGATATGCGCAATTCAGCGCCTGGCGCCATGACTGGAGAAGAAGCTGATGGCGGGCAATATGGTGACTGCGCGGAAGCCGCTTCGGACTTCCTGCCATCGGGCTGCCGGTTGAATCCTTTTTACATGGGTCTTAGTCTAAAATTATGGAAGGGTTTATGGGGTAAGTTAGGTTACCCTATGAAACTGGATGCCAGCAGTATTGGCAAGGCGTCCATGAACTGGCGAAGAGGTGAGCATTATGATTCAGGTGGCCGTGAGCATGGATTCTTGCCCCGTGGCGGCATCCGGGTGCGGGCGGCTCGCTTGTTCGCGAGTGTGACGGGCTCAGGAGCAAGTCACGGAGCAGGATTTAACCCGGGGTCATCCCTGGTTGGCGATTTCCTTCGCGGCGAGAATCCGGGGAGAAGCTTGAGGAAAGCTTCGCCGGATGAATCGCCCCCGGAGGGAAGGCAGAGCGAACCGCATCCAGATCTGCAGCCGTCAAGAGCTGGTGTGGCAGATAATAAGAGGCATGCGACCGGATCTGTTAAAGCCGTCCAGGGAGGGCTCCGGTTTTTTTAACAAGGCGTTCCCACCTATCAAGAGGAAAAAATGCAACCGGAAAAAATGACCGTCAAGACCCAGGAGGCGCTGGCCGCATCGCAGCAGCTCGCTGAGGCCGCCTCGCAGCAGCAGATCGAGCCGGAGCACCTGTTGCTGGCCCTGCTCAGGCAGAGTGAGGGCATCGTTGTTCCGATCCTGCAGAAGCTAGGCGCCGATCCTGCCGCCATCGCGGGCGAGCTCGACAGCGCCGTCGGCGCGATGCCGAAGATCAGTGGCGCTCCCGGGCAGCAGTCATATGTCGGCAATCGACTCAATCAGATGCTGAACGCGGCCGCGGGTGAAGCGGCGAAACTGAAAGACGATTACGTCAGCACTGAGCACCTGCTGCTGGCGGCGGTTGACGCTGGCGGCGCCGCGGCTCAGGTGCTGGCGGCGCACGGCGTCACCAGAGACCGGCTGCTGGCGGCGCTGGCCGACGTCCGCGGCAGCCAGCGCGTCACCGACCAGAACCCCGAGGGCAAGTTCCAGCCTCTGGAGCAATACGGCCGCGACCTCACCGAGCAGGCCCGCCGCGGCAAGCTCGATCCGGTGATCGGCCGCGATGACGAGATCCGCCGTGTCATCCAGGTGCTTTCCCGCCGGACCAAGAACAACCCGGTGCTGATCGGCGACCCGGGCGTGGGCAAGACCGCGCTGGTGGAGGGCCTGGCGCAGCGCATCGTCGACGGCGATGTACCCGAGGGCCTCAAGGACAAGCGTGTGGTCGCGCTCGACGTCGGCTCCCTGGTGGCCGGCTCCAAGTATCGCGGCGAGTTCGAGGACCGGCTCAAGGCCGTGCTGAAAGAGATCCAGGAATCCGAGGGCAAGGTCATCCTCTTCATCGATGAGATGCATACGCTGGTCGGCGCCGGCGCCGCCGAGGGCTCCATGGACGCCTCCAATATGCTCAAGCCGATGCTGGCGCGCGGCGAGCTGCGTGCGGTCGGCGCGACGACGCTTGATGAATTTCGTAAATATGTGGAAAAGGACGCCGCGCTCGAACGCCGTTTCCAGCCGGTTTATGTGGGCGAACCCAGCGTCCAGGACACCATCGCCATCCTCCGCGGGCTCAAGGAGCGCTATGAAGTGCACCACGGCGTCCGCATCCAGGACGCGGCGCTGGTGGCCGCCGCCATGCTCTCCGACCGTTACATCGCCGACCGCTTCCTGCCGGACAAGGCCATCGACCTGATCGACGAGGCCAGCTCCCGGCTGCGTATCGAGATCGACAGCATGCCCACCGAGATCGACGTCATCGAGCGGCGCATCAAGAAGCTCGAGATCGAGGACCGCGCCCTGGCCAAGGAGAAAGACAGGGCCTCGAAAGAACGGCGTGAGAAGATCAGGGAAGAGCTGGCCCAGCTGAAGGAGGAGTCAGGCAGCATGAAGGCGCACTGGCAGAACGAGAAGCAATCGATCCAGAAGATCCGCGCCCTGAAGGAAGAGCTGGAACAGGCCAAGTCCGACGCCGAGCGCGCCGAGCGCGACGGCGACCTGACCAAAGCCGCCGAGCTGCGCTACGGCCGGACGGTGGAGCTGACACAGAAGATTGAAGCAGAGAACGGACGGCTGGCGGAGCTGCAGCGGCACGTGCAGATGCTGAAGGAAGAGGTGGACGAGGAAGACATCGCCGAGGTGATCAGCAAGTGGACCGGCATCCCGGTATCCAAGCTGATGGAAGGCGAGGTCGAGAAGCTGGTGCACATGGAGGAGCGGCTGCACGAGCGCGTCATCGGTCAGGACGAGGCGATCGCGGCGGTCTCCAACGCCATGCGCCGGGCGCGCGCGGGCCTGAGTTCGCCCAACCGGCCCTACGGCTCGTTCATCTTCCTGGGGCCGACGGGCGTCGGCAAGACCGAGCTGGCCAAGGCGCTGGCCGAGTTCATGTTCGACGACGAGAAGGCGATGGTCCGCATCGACATGTCGGAGTTCCAGGAGAAGCACACGGTGTCGCGGCTGATCGGCGCGCCGCCGGGCTACGTCGGCTATGAAGAGGGCGGCTATCTCACCGAAGCCGTCAGGCGCCGGCCCTACACCGTGCTGCTGCTGGACGAAATCGAGAAGGCGCACCCCGAGGTCTTCAACGTGCTGCTGCAGATCATGGACGAAGGGCGGCTGACAGACGGCCAGGGCCGGACCGTCGACTTCAAAAACGCGGTGATCATCATGACCTCGAATATCGGCAGCCAGTTCATCACCGCGATGGGCGATGGCGGCGAAGAGGAGATGCGCGCGCGGGTGACTGAGGCGATGAGGGCGCATTTCAAGCCCGAGTTCCTCAACCGCGTGGACGACATCATCATCTTCCACCGCCTGAACCAGTCACAGCTGCGCGAGATCGTCGACATCCAGGTGAGGGAAATGGCGCATTTGCTGGCCGGCCGCAACGTCGGCATCCAGATCAGCGAGGCGGCCCGGGACTACCTGGCGCGCAAAGGCTACGACCCTGCTTACGGCGCCCGGCCGCTGAAGCGGCTGATCCAGAAAGAGATCCAGGATGTGCTGGCGCTGAAGCTGCTTCAGGGCGAGTTCCGCGAAGGACAGACGATCGGGGTCAACTCCAGCGATGATCTGTTGTTGTTCACGGTGGCAGCTGCGCCGGAGACCGTGCAAGATACGCAGCCACAAACATAAGCCGCCGCGCGGCCCCCAGCCATCCCTGTTATTTTAGCGCCCTCCGGGGCGCTTTTTCATCCCGGGCACTACTATAAGTCGCCGGAACTGTCGAAAAAAAAGAGAGTATGGCAGGTTTTGGCTTTTTCCTTCACGAATAAGTTCCTGCTTTCCCGTCATCCAATTTTTAGGAGCCATGAATGAACAAGTGGGCGAAGATATCAATCGGGGCGGCGGCGGTATTTGCCGTGGCGTTTTTGGCCTTGCTGCTGGTGGGCCTCCACAGCGCCGGCCAGACACCGCCAGTGGATCCTCCCAGAGTCGCCGACTACAACAAGCCGGGGACCGTTTTCATCGAGACGCTGTCGGACGCCGATATGACGGTGCCCAACCTCACCATCGATCAGCAGAAACTGATCGACAAGCTGACTCCCATGGTTGTAAGCGGGGCGATCGCGAACAACAACGACGCCATCGTCCAGGCGGCCGTCAACGAGCTTTTGACAAATCCTCAGGATTATATTATCCCGGGCGCCGGGAGCCAGACCAAGCACGTCCAGACGGGCATGTCGGGCACTGGCTTCATCATCAATCCGGACGGTTATCTGATCACCAACGCGCATGTCGTGAAGCAGACGGATCAGGAGCTGAAACAGTCGCTCGCGCAGGTAGGACTCACGGATATCATCAACAATGACATCCATGATGTTGAAAGCAGCCTGAGCATTACGCTGACCGCCGATCAGAAACAGAAGCTGCAGGCGGCTGAGGCCAACGCTTACGCGCAGAGTCTGACGATGCAAAACGTGACCACGCATAGCCAGATGTTTATGGGCGTTGCCGTGCCCGGTGTGGGCACAGTGCAGAAGGGACAGCCGCTGGAGATCGTCAAGGCGGGCACTGAGACGCCTGGCAAAGACGTAGCAATCATGAAAGTAAACGCCAACAACCTTCCTACGGTGCAGCTGGGCAATGACACAGCTATCAAGGACGGCCAGCAGGCGCTGGCGCTGGGCTATCCCGGTGCCGCCACATTCAATCCCGCTATCAAACAATCGGATGAAAACGTCAAGCCATCGCTTACCGTGGGCAGCGTCAGTGGACGCAAGACGATGCCGGGCGGATGGGAAGTGCTGCAGATGGACACGGCCATCACTCATGGCAGCAGCGGCGGGCCCCTGTTCAACAGCAACGGCGACGTGATCGGCATCACCACCTTCGGCAGCCCGGCGCAGAATGGCGGCGGCGAGGTTCAAGGCTTCAATTTCGCCGTGCCGACGACGGTAGTCAAGGAATTTCTGACCGAGTCCAACATCAGCGCCACCGAGGGAGACCTGACCAAGACCTATCATAAGGCGATAGACCTGGCGGCAGCCGGACATTACAGCGCCGCCAAGGACAAGATGAAGCAGGTCGCGGACGCCAGCGCGTCCTACCCCTACGTCCACGACATGATCGCTGACTACACCGCAAAGATAAGCGCCGGACAGGACAGCCCGGTGTTCCCTTATCCGCTTTATCTCATGATCGTTCTGGCGGTCGGCGCCGTGGGCGCTATCGCCGCCACCGGCTTCTTCCTCCTGCTCCCCCGGTTTGGCAAGGGTGGCGCCGGAGCCGCGACCGGGCCGGCTGCTTCACCATCGGCGAAGAAGAAAGCAAAAGCTGAGCCGGAGCCCGGCACCATCACCACGGCCACGGCCAAACAGGTCATCACCCCGGCTCCCGAAGCGGGTGGATTGAAACCGGCGGCGACGGCCGGGGTGGAAAAGCCGGCAGAGGAAAAGCCGGGTCTGGGATTTGCTCCCGGGTTTGCCCCTCCCCAGAAGGCGGAACCGGAAAAGAAAGCGGAGCCTGAACCGGGTCCGAAAACAGGTCAAGCCGAAGTGGAATCGGCGCAGGAGGCAGAAGGACAAGCCCGTTTCTGCTCCAGCTGCGGGCACGCAATCACGCCAGACGATAAATTCTGTCCCAATTGCGCCCATCCGCTGAAGAAGTAACCGGAGCGCCATGGCAGGAGCTGGAGACGCCCCCGGATCGATCCGGGGGCGTCTTTTTTTTCCGTCTCATCCCTGGGCTATCCAGCTGACGACGGCCTGGTGAATAAACTCGGCGGCGATGGCCGCCAGCAAAATGCCCATGACGCGCGTCAGCAGGTCGACACCGGTGCCCCGCAGCAGGCGCACCAGCCGACCTGCCAGCCGCAGCGCCACCCAGACCACCAGCAGCGCCGCCGCGATGCCGGCGGCGACCAGGAGCTTGTCGGAGGCTGTCTGCGAGCGCTCCATCAGCACCATGGCGGCGACTACGGCTCCCGGCCCGCCCAGCAGGGGCGTCCCCAGCGGCACCAGCGCCACGTTGGCGCTGCGCGCCTCCTCGCCGGGACTTACCCTTCCCTTCATCATGTCCAGGGCCACGATTCCCAGCAGGATGCCACCGGCCACCATCAGGCTTTGCAGCGAAATGCCCAGATACGCCAGGATATAGTTGCCGAACAGGGCAAAGACGAAAATAACGCCGGCGGCGGCCAGCACCGCCTCGCCGGCAAAGCGGCGCCGGCGGCTGTCAGTGGCATCACCGGTCAGCACCAGGAAAACGGGCGAATTGCCGATCGGGTCGATGATCACCGTCAGGGTGATGAAACTGGTGACCAGCAGCTTCCAGTTCAAGGCTGCTCCTTTAGCTGAAGAATTTAGCTGATATTTCCCGGGGCGTACCCGATTTTTCCCCGTTCGGCGCGATTTCTCCCAAACCGGCGCGTTTTGCTCCCGGTCGGACCGGAATCTGGCCCATGACAGGTTAAGCTGATCGCTTTCTTTTTTCCCGCAAAATCCGTCATCTTTCTCATTATTGCGCCCCCTTCGTCTTGACAGCCTTTTCCTGGGGGTGCTATAGTCCACACTTCCAGCCGGGGTCCAGAGGCCAGCCAACATAAAAGTGGGGAAAATCGCGGAATTTGCGTTATTTTTTGAAGCTTTAAGCCCTTTATCAATGGTTTTTTCAAGTAAAAGTGGGGGCTAACCGAAAAAACCGGGGGTACCTGCAAACCATTTCTGGAGGTATGTTATTTTAGTTGGTTTCCTGAAAAACGCAGTCAAACAAAAAAAATCCCTGTCAATCCCGATCCTCTTTCTCCTCACTCTCGTCTCAATTCTCCTGATTTCCACATCCGCTACGGTCGCGTCAGCCGGTGAGCTGGCCGCTACCAATCAGCAGATCGGCGATCTCCAGAACCGCTCCCGGACGCTGGATTCGGATTATCAGCAGGCGCTTTCAAACCTCGTTTCTGTGGACAGCCAGGTCAATCGCGAAGCGGACCAGCTGAACGCCAACACCAGCAGGCGGGCGCAGATACAGGCATCGATCGCCGCGGAGCAGCAACAGCTGCAGAGCTTCAGGCAGCAACTTGCCGACCGCCAGAAGGCGCTGGACAATCGCCTGCGCAGCTCTTACAAGAGCGACGACGCCGATTACCTGAGTGTGGTGTTCGGCGCGGACAATTTCAGCGATTTCCTCAACAAGGTGGACGCGATCAACACGATCGCCCAGAGCGACAAGAATCTGATCGCTTCCTTCTTCAATGCGAAACAGCAGGTGCAGAATGACCTCGACAACCTGAACTCACAGCAGCGGGAGCTCGATTCCCTGATCGGCTCGCTGAGC
Source organism: Actinomycetes bacterium (assembly GCA_021791195.1). Lineage (GTDB taxonomy): Bacteria > Actinomycetota > Thermoleophilia > BMS3ABIN01 > BMS3ABIN01 > JACWAD01. Next base: position 120,829 of record JAJYXB010000008.1, read on the forward strand.
ACAGAGCAGCAGAATCTGCTCGCGGCCAGGCAGCATCAGCAAAGCGTGGTCGACTCGCTCCGGAGTCAGAAGCAGGCCAATGCCGGCGAACTGGCGCAGTTGCAGTCGCAGGCGGCCGGCATCGAGGCCAGAATGAATACAATCCAGCAGCAGGTCGACGCCAGCAGCGATACCGGCGCCAGAGGCGGCGGAGGCAGCTCATCGGCCGGCGGCACCAACATCACCGTGCTGGCAACGGCATACTGCCTGGCTGGCACCACAGCCACCGGCATGCCTGTCGGGCGCGGCGTCATCGCCGTCGATCCCCGGGTGATCCCGCTCGGGTCGCGCGTGCACGTGTCTGGCTACGGCGACGCGATCGCGGCCGACACCGGCGGCGCGATCAAAGGCAACCGCATCGATGTCTGGCTGCCCTGCGGTGAGGCATACGCCTGGGGAAGCCGGACCGTGACCGTCACCATCTATTAGCGGGCCGGTGGCGCAGCCCGCGCCCATAAATAATGAAAAATCAAACGCTCCGGTTCCGCCGGAGCGTTTTTCATTGTAAACTAGCAGTTGTAGTATTTGTGGCAGCAAGACGGGCTGCCCCGCCGGCGAGCAGCCGGAAAGCGGGAGCCCGCCGGCGAAAAATCGGAGGGTGGTGAAATTGAGAAACAAGAGCGGAAGGATATTTTTAGGGATCCTGGCCGCCGGACTGATGGCGGCAGCCGCGACTGTGCTGGCTTCCTGTGGCAGCGGCAGCAGCAGCGGCTCCGGCTCGGATATTGCGAATTACAAGTGGTCATCCACCACCGCCGCGATCCAGCTGCCGGCCTTCGTCTACGCCCCCACCGCGCCGAAGAACGCGGTCACGGCGTACAAGTTCGCGCTGGAACATCCGGAACTGCTGAGCAGGGTTCCTTGCTATTGTGGCTGCGGCCAGGAATCAGGGCACAAGAGTAACCTCGACTGCTTCATCAAGACCCGCAGCGGCCCGGAGGTGACCTTTGACAATCACGGCGCCGGCTGAGACATCTGTGTCAATATCGCACTGGACGTGCTCCAGTGGAATCAGCAGGGAATGTCGATCAAGGACATCAGGGCCAAGATCGATGACAAGTACGGCAACGGCAAGTTCGGGCCGGGTACGCCGACTCCGCCGGTAACCTGATCCGGCAACGCATCACCAGGGCGCCCGCAAGGGCGCCTTTTTTTAACGGCCCATCAGCTTCAGGAATTCTGATTCGCTCAGGATTTTAGTCCCCAGCTCGCGCGCCCTGGCCAGCTTCGAGCCGGGGTTCTCCCCCAGCACCAGGTAAGCGGTCCCCTTGCCGACCGAACCGGAAACCTTTCCCCCTCGCGCCTCGATCATCTCCCTGGCATCTGCGCGCGAAAGAGACGCGAGCGTGCCGCTTAGCACGAATGCCTGATCCGCCAGGGGCCCGGCGCCGGCCAGCTCGGCAGCGGCCGCCTCGAAGCGGAGTCCGGCGGCGCGCAGCCGCCTGACCGTCTCCCGGTTGTGCGGCTCGCCGAAGAACTCCTTCACCGCCTCGGCGATGACCGGTCCGATGCCCTCGACTCCGGCGACCTCTTCCCGCGAGGCGGCCATCAGGGCATCGATGTCATGAAAACGGGAGGCCAGCAGACGGGCGTTGATCGAACCCACGTGGCGGATGCCAAGCGCGAACAGGACGCGATGGAATGGCCGCTGCCGGGACTTGTCCAGGGCATCCATCATCTTGCCGACGCTGCGAGCCTGCAGCCGGTGCGGGATCTCTCTGCCGTTCCTGTTGACAGAGTGGGATATCTCCAGTCCCACCAGCTCTTCCGGATCCAGATAATACAGGTCGGCCATGTTCCGGATCATGCCCAGCCGGAACAGGCGGTCAACCAGGCGCTCGCCGACGCCGTCGATATCCATCGCCCCCTTGCTGACAAAATGTTTGATGCTTTCCACAATCTGCGACGGACAGGAGCGGTTCGGGCAGCGCACCACAACCTCGCCCTCGGGCCGGACGGTGTGCGAACCGCACGAAGGACACTTTTCCGGCATCCGGTAGACTTTTTCCGCACCGGTGCGTTTCTGGATGATCGGCCCCACGACCTGGGGAATGACGTCTCCGGCGCGCTGCACGAGAACCCAGTCGCCTTCGCGAATGTCCTTGCGATTGATGTCTTCCTCGTTGTGCAGAGTCGCCTGGCTGATGGTAACGCCGCCGACCTCGACCGGTTCCATGATGGCAAACGGGTTGAGGGCGCCGGTGCGGCCGACATTGACGCCGATCTTCAGCAGACGGGTGACTGCGGTGCTGGGGGCGAACTTGAACGCGATCGCCCAGCGGGGGTCGCGGCCGACGATGCCCAGCGCCTGCTGCATGGTGAACGAGTCCACTTTGATGACGACGCCGTCTATGTCGTAGTCGAGCTCGGGGCGGCGCTCTTCCCAATCGTGGCAAGCCTGTGTCAATTCATCAAGGTCATGGTGTTGTTTGACCAGGGGGTTGACCTTGAACCCGTGTTCCCGGAGCCAGGTCAGCGCCTGCCAGTGCGACTCCAGCTCCAGTCCGTCGGTGAACCCGATCTGGTAGCACCAGATGCTCAGCGGCCGCCCGGCGGCGACCCGCGGATCAAGCTGGCGCACCGAGCCGGCGGCGGCGTTGCGGGGATTGGCAAACGTCGGTTCGCCTGCCGCCGCCCGCTGCTGGTTCAGCTTCTGAAACGCCGCCAGCGGCAGGTAGACTTCACCGCGCACCTCGACGACGGCGGGAGGCTTCTCGTCCCGGCCCAGCCGCAGCCTGATCGGGATCGCCCCGATAGTCCGCAGATTGGCGGTCACGTCCTCGCCGATCTCGCCGTTGCCGCGGGTGGCGCCGCGGGTCAGGCGGCCGTCCTCATACACGAGCGAGATCGCCAGGCCGTCGATTTTGGGCTCGCTGACGAAGGCGGCGCCGGCGGGATCCATCCCTTTCTCCGCCAGCAGCTTTGTGACGCGAAGGTGCCAGGCCCGCAGTTCTTCGTCATTGCGGGCATTGGCCAGCGAGAACATCGGCTGCAGGTGGCGCACCTGCACGAACTGCTTCAGCGGTTCGGCGCCCACCCGCTGCGTGGGCGAGTCCGGCGAGCCCAGCTCCGGATAGCGCGCCTCCAGTTCTTTCAGCTCCAGGAAGAGGCGGTCGTACTCAGCATCACTGATCTCGGGCCGGTCGAGCACATAATAAAGATAGTTGTGATGCTCGAGCTGCCGGCGCAGCTCCTGGACGCGCTTTGTTGCTTTCGGATCAGCCATCGTCAGGCCGCTCTTTCTCTGCGGCGCAATCGGAGGCATCTCCGGCCAGCACCTCCAGGGCATGAGCCAGCACCGGCCCGATTACCGCGAAGGATTCTTCACAGGCTACGGGACTGCCTGGAAAATTAATAATCAGCGTCCCGCCATGGATGCCGCTCACGCCGCGGGAGAGCATCGCCCGGGGTGTTTTCGCCCACGACGCGGCGCGGATGGCTTCGCTGATGCCGGGAACGGCGCGGGTGACGACCTCCAGGGTCGCCTCGGGGGTGACGTCACGCGGGGCCAGCCCCGTGCCGCCGGTAGTGAGGATCAGGTCGGCGCCGCTCTGGCAAAGCTGCCGGAGCGCCGCCACGATCTCGCCATGTTCATCGGGCACGATCAGGCGCCGGACGGCAACGGCGCCGTGTTCCTCCAGCAGCCGCGCCAGCAGCGCGCCGCTGATATCTTCGCGCTCGCCGCCGGCGCCTTTATCGCTGACGGTCAGGACCGCGGCGTTGTAGCTCACGGCCGGCTGCCTTCGCTGGCGGAGGCGCGCCCGGCAGCCGCGCTGCCGCCCGCCCCGACCACGGAGACGGCATCGCCGGCGGAGACTGTCGCGCCTTCCAGCACCACGGCAAAAACTCCCTCGCGCGGCATGACGCAATCGCCCGCCTGGCGGAAGATCTCGCAGCGGCCGTGGCATTTCTTGCCGATCTGACTGATGCGCACCAGGGCGTCGCCCAGGCGCAGCAGCGTTCCCACCGGCAGCGAAACCAGGTCGATTCCTCCGGTGGTGATGTTCTCGGCAAAATCTCCCGGGCCCACGTCCAGTCCCTTCGCCCGGATCTTTTCAATGCTCTCGGCCGCCAGCAGACTCAGTTGACGGTGCCAGCCGCCGGCGTGGCCGTCGCCGGCGACGCCATGCCCGGGCCGCAGCTCGGCGCTGGCGGCCGGCGCCTTGCGCGTGCCCTTGGCGGCCGAGATGTTGACGGATATTATCTCAGCCATTTTTTGTCGTCCTCTTAATGTCGCCCGATCTGCCGCCGCGCTTCTCCAGCAGCATGACTTCGCCGATCACCATTTCCCTGTCAACCGCCTTGCACATGTCGTATATGGTCAGCGCCGCTACCGCCGCGGCGGTCAGCGCCTCCATCTCCACCCCGGTCTTGCCGGAAAGACTCACGGTAGCCTCGATATCTACGCCGGTCTCATCCAGCCGGAAATCGACGCCGGCATGCTCGATAGAAAGCGGGTGGCACATGGGGATCAGCCGCGCCGTCTCCTTGGCCGCCATGATGCCGGCTACCCGCGCCACCGAAAGCACGTCGCCCTTGGGCAACGCCTGTTGCTTGATCAGCGCCAGCGTCTCCGGAGCCATGCTGATGCGCGCGCTCGCGCGCGCCGTGCGGGCGGTGGCCGGTTTCTCGCCCACATCGACCATGCGGGCAGCACCGGTTTCGTCCAGATGGGAGAACCTGCCGGAGTCTTCGCTCATCAGCCTCCGATCCGGGACATCTGCCGCCGCGCGCCGCCATCGGCGCGGCGATCGTATTTCTTGCGGCTGATCGCGTCGGTGATCGACCGCACCAGCCGGCGGCGGCCGCCGGCGATCAGCGGCCGGATGTCGGTTTCGTCGCTGCTGAAAAGGCATCCCAGCAGACGGCCGTCGGCGGTAAGACGCAGGCGGTTGCAGCGCGGGCAGAAATGATCGCTCACCGGGCTGATGAAGCCGATGGTGCCGGCGGCGCCGGCAAAACTGTAGTAGCGCGCCGGACCGGCGCCGGCCGGTGACGCCGCGGGCATCAGCCTGGCATGCTCATGCAGCGCTTCGAGGATGCGACTGCGGGGCACGAACCGGCCGGCGGCGAAGTGGCCGCGGCCCACCGGCATCAGTTCGATGAATCGCACATGCACCGGATGATCCCGGCACAGGGCGACGAACCGGTCCAACTCGCGCTCGAGCCCGTCCATGGCGACGACGTTGATCTTCACCGGCTCGAACCCGGCCGCCAGCGCCGCCTTAAGCCCTGCGAGCACCGGTTCCAGGCGGGCTCCGCCGGTGATCCGGAAGAAGCGGTCCGGGTCCAGGCTGTCGATGCTGATGTTCAGCCGCGCCAGCCCGGCGGCCTTGAGGCCGCCGGCGTGCTCCGCCAGCAGGGAACCATTGGTCGTCATAGCCAGGTCTTCGATCCCGCGCACACCGGCCAGAGCGCCGATCAGCCCTGTCAGCCCGCGCCGGACCAGCGGTTCACCGCCGGTGATGCGCACATGTGTGATCCCGGCCTCCACCGCCGCTTCGGCGAAGCTGACTATCTCTTCGTAATTGAGGATATCGGCATGACGCAGCGGGGGAACGCCTTCGGGCGGCATGCAGTAACGGCAGCGGAAATTGCAGCGGTCGGTTACGGATATGCGCAGATAGTCCACACCGCCCCGGACGCCGGGGCCACAGGCTTCCTTTTCGGGGTGGTTGTCCTGTTGCGTCATTCCTCTTCCTTCCCCGTTTCCCGGTTTCGGATGCTTCCGGCGAGCCCGTATCTGACCGTCAGGAAAGCGGCTACGCCGGCGACGTCCTCCCGGTCGAACAGCGGCACCGATGCCGCCGCGCCGGGGCCGCCGATTACCGCGATCAGATCCGATTCACGGCAGACCAGCCGCCCGCCGCCGGTAACCTCGATCCTGTCGGCCGGTTCGCGCTTGAAGCCTTCGGCTATGATCAGATCCGCCTCGCCTGCCAGGCCGCACAGCGTCCGCAGGTCCGGCTCCCGCTCCAGCCGCCTGAACGCGGCCACGCCCTCCGGTGCCGAGATCAGCACCGAACGCGCGCCCGCGCGCGACAGCCTCCAGGTGTCGGTTCCCTCGCGGTCGAGCGAGAGCCCGTGTACGTCGTGTTTGATATATGCTATCCCGCTGCCGCGCGCTGTCAACACCGGGACCAGCTTTTCCAGGAAAGTCGTCTTGCCGGAATCTTTCCGGCCGACGAAGCAGACCAGCGGTGCGCCCCGGCCGGCGCCGTCCGCCGCGGGCGCTGGACCGGCGGCGCGGGCGGCCGCCCTGGCCGCGCTCAGCCGCCGCTCTGCCTCAAGCAGGTCGGCCGGAGTATTGACGTTGAAGAACGCGTCCACTTCTCCGGCAAACGCCGGCATGGCGCCGCTGTCCACGAAGCGCGTCCGGATGTCTCCCAGCAGCGACTGGATGCTCAACTCGCCCCGCTCGATACGGCGTCGCACCAGCGCCAGGCAGCTCTTGCTGTAAACGGCGCAAAGCGGCTCCGGGCCGCGCCGGCTGCGCGGCACCACGGCATCGGCCTCCCCGGCCATGCCTGCGAGCGCCCTGACCGCCGCCGGCGGCACGAAAGGCAGGTCGCAGGCGATCACGAAACAGAGGTGATGGCGGGCCGCGGCCAGTGCGGTATAGACGCCGGCCAGCGCCGCGCCGGCGGGAAAATGGTCGGCAACGTGCGGCAGCCCGAGCTGCTCGTAGGCGCCCGCGTCGCCGCCGGCGATGAAGATGTCGCCGCTGAGCGGCCGGAGTGCGTCGGCCAGGCGGACGATGAGCGGCCGGTTATCCAGCCGGGCCAGCGCCTTGTCCATGCCCATGCGCCGGCTTCTGCCGCCAGCGAGGATGGCGATGGAAAACGGCTCAGCCATTCCCGCGCCCGGCGCGGGAGCGCCGCTTTTGCGGTCCACTTAACTTAAGTAACTGCTGTGCTATACTTTCCATATCCATTCCGAGAGAAAAAATTCTAGCACGCTGCCTCTCTGCCGACAAAACAACACCCACTCGAACATTCGACAAAAAGTCATTCCGTCCCCAAATAGCCGTGTAATCGAGGACAAGTAGGGTAAATTGTCAAATGATGCCGCTCAGGTGAGCGCCGCCGCACCGCAAGCAGATCCGCCCAACCGGCGGCGCTTCGGACTCAGCGCCCGGATCGCCGTGCTGCTGGCGATCATGTGCATCCCCATCATCGGCGGCATCGTCTACATCTCGGTTTCGACGCTCAAATCCACGGTTAACAATGACTACGAGCAGCGCGCCACCCTGATCGCGCAGTTCTTCAGCGCCGACATCATCAACGAGCCGGACAAGATCAGCTACGACCACTTCCAGGGCGAGATCGAGAAGCTTCACGAGCTCAATCGCGACATCATGAAGATATCAGTCTATGCTCCCCGCGGCGACCAGGTGGTCAGGATCGCCAGCACCGACCCCAGCCAGATCGGCGAGGTGGCCCAGCCCGAGGACCGGGCGCCGCTGGACACCAACCAGGCCACGCTCGCCGAGAGCAACAAGAACGGCCGCCGCATCATCGAGGCGATCGCGCCACTGACGATCGACGGCAAGCCGGCGGCGACGATCGGCATTTATATGTACCTGGACTCGCGCGACAGCCTGATCCATTCGCAGCAGCTGAAATTCCTGCTGATCGGCGGTTTCGGCATCGCGGCGCTGCTGGCGCTGCTTTACCTCAGCCTGCATCTCTACCTGATCAAGCCGGTGGCGCGCCTGGCGCGGGTGACCCGTGCGGTCTCGCGCGGTGATTTCAGCCAGAAAGTAGATTTCCGGTCAAAAAACGAATTGGGCGATCTGGGTAACTCGGTCAACACCATGACCGAGTCGCTGTCAGTGCAGAGCGCCGAGCTTAAGAACAAGGTGTCGGAGCTGGAGCAGGTCAATACGGACCTGAAAGACAGCGAGCGCGAACTGAGGCTGACCAACAAGCAGCTGGAGACCGCCAACCGGCTGAAGTCGCAGTTCCTGGCGACCATGAGCCACGAGCTGCGCACGCCGCTGAACTCTATCATCGGCTTCTCCGAGCTGCTGGAGGACGAGACCTACGGCGGCCTCAACAACAAGCAGATGCGCTATGTGGGAAACATCGTCGTCTCCAGCAAGCACCTGCTGAAACTGATCAATGACATCCTCGATCTGGCCAAGGTGGAATCGGGCACGATCGAGATCCATCCGGAACAGCTGTCGCTGCCGGATGCGATGTCGAGCGTCATCAGCATCGTCGAGCCGCTGGCGACCAAGAAGGACATCAATCTGGAAACAAATATCATTGATGATGTCAAGTACATCCACGCCGACCCGGCGCGCTTCAAACAGATCCTCTACAACCTGCTCAGCAACGCGATCAAATTCACACCGTCGGGCGGCAAGGTTCACGTCGAAGCGCAGCGGAGCCATGATGAGGTCGAGATCTCGGTAACCGATACCGGCATCGGCATCAGCCGCCGCGACCAGCAGCGCATCTTCTCCGAGTTCCTCCAGGTCGAGGGGACTTATGCGCGCAAGTACGAAGGCACCGGCCTGGGGCTGGCGCTGACGAAGAAACTCGTCGAGCTGCACGGGGGCAGGATACGGGTCAGGAGCGCACCCGGTCTGGGAAGCCGCTTCTCCTTCGTCATCCCCGATGTCGCGCCCGGCGAGGAAGGCAATTGAGAAACCGTTTCAAAAACAACCGCCTGGTCAAGCTCCTCAACAGCCGCCTGGAAATCAAGATCCTCAGCCTGGTGATGATCCTGGTCGTCGTCGGCTTCGGCGTCTTCGCCATCTTCAATGTGCGGCAGACATCAGTGGCGCTCAGGACGCAGAAAGAGGACAGCAACTCCGTGCTCAGCTCGCAGGTGGTCAGCAGCATCCAGAACACGATGCTGGCCGGCAAGGGGCCGCAGGCCACCAGCGCCCTGGATAACCTGCGCAACGTCCCCGAGGTGGACCGCATCCAGGTCTTCTCCACCCGGGGCCAGGAGGTATTCGCCAGCAATCTGGGCGCCAGCAAGCAGCCGGTCAGCCAGGTGTTCAGCGTGCTCAGGAGTGGCCAGCGCACCCGGTTTTACGAAACGCGCAACGGTGTGCAGTACCTCGTGGACGTGCAGCCGCTGCCGAATGACAGGGCCTGCCAGCAGTGCCACGGCTCCAGCAACCCCTTGCGGGGAGTGGTGCTGGTCTCCACCTCGATGGCCGATGTCCAGTCGGCGATCGGCCGGGAAGAGATCCTGATGGCCTTCGTCTTCATCGGCGGCCTGGTGGTGCTGCTGGGCGCCCTGGGGCTGTCGCTGCACGTGGTGGTGCTGGCGCCGCTAAAGAAGGTAATGGGCGGCATCCGCAACCTCTCCGGCGGCGATCTGAACCACCGCGTCGAGGTCACCTCGGCGGACGAAGTCGGCGAGCTGGCCCGCAGTTTCAACCGGATGGCCGACAGCCTGGGCGAGTCACAGGACAGGCTCCGGCGGGCCAACCTCGATCTGCTGGAAGCCAACCGGCTCAAGTCAGAATTCCTGTCGGTGATGAGTCACGAACTGCGCACGCCGCTGAATGCCATCATCGGCTTCTCCGAGGTGCTCATGGACCAGGATGACAGCAACCTCAGCGAACGCCAGACCAGGTTCCTCACCAACATCGAGACCAGCGGCCGGCACCTGCTCAAGCTGGTCAATGATATCCTCGACCTCTCCGCGGTCGGCTCCGACAGCGCCGAGCTGGAAAAGGAAGACATCTCCGTGCCGCAGATGATGGAAGACGTGCGCAACCTGGGTCATCCGTTCGCCGCCCAGCGCCGGATATGGCTGGACGTCAAGCCTTCAGAAGCGTTGCCGCTGCTGCACGCCGATGCGGCCAAGATCAAACGGATTCTGTATAATCTGGTAAGCAACGCGATCAAATTCACACCCGAGGGCGGCAGGGTCACGATCAGCGCCCGGCTGCGGGATGGCATGGTCGAGATCTCGGTGGCGGACACCGGCATCGGCATCAGCGACGAAGATCAGGAAAAGATCTTCGATCACTTCGGACAGGTGGAGAGCAATCATGCCCGCCGGTACGAAGGAGCGGGCGTGGGGCTGGCGTTGACCAAGAAGCTGGTGGAGCTGCATGGCGGCCGGATCCAGGTGAAAAGCGAACTGGGCAAGGGCAGCACCTTCACCATCGCCCTGCCGGTGACAGGCGGGCGGCGCGAGACCGACTGGAAGACGGCCGGGAACACGATTGAGCCCGAAGTCCAGCCGGAGGCAAGCCCGAACCAGCCGCTAGTGCTGGTGATCGAGGATGATCCACAGACGAGCGAGCTGATCGGCCTGTGGCTGGAGGAATCCGGCTACCGGGTGGCGCGTGCCTTCGACGGCGAGCAGGGGCTGAAGCTGGCGAGGGAACTGCGGCCGTTCGCGGTAACGCTGGACATCCTGCTGCCGGAGATGGACGGCTGGGATGTACTGCAGGAATTGAAGCAGGCGCCGGAAACGAGTGAGATACCGGTGATCATCATCTCCATCCTGGAGCGCAGCCGCCGGGGGCTGGAAATGGGCGCCTTCGATTATTTTGTCAAACCGGTAGAGAAGCGGGAGCTGATCTGCAGGCTGGAGAGCCATTCGCTTTACCGGCAGCAGCGGCAGTCCGGCAGCAATGGACCGGATGAAAACTGATTTCCGGTCAGCGCCGCCAGGGACCTGGAGCCAGACGCGCATGACGGAGCTGAAGCGATGAGCGCAAAGAAAATCCTCGTGGTGGAGGACAACAAGATGAACCTCGAGCTGGTGAGTGACATCCTCACCGCCCACGGCTATGAGGTGATCCAGGCCAGCGAGGGCCGTCAGGCGCTGGAACTCGCCCGCACGCACCTGCCCGATCTCATCCTGATGGACATCCAGCTGCCGGAGATGGACGGCCTCGAGGTCACCCGCCGGCTGAAAAGCGACGCCGGCACCAGCGGCATCGGGATCGTGGCGCTGACAGCCCACGCGATGCGCGGCGACAAGGAGCGGGCGCAGGCAGCCGGCTGCGCCGGGTACATCGCCAAGCCGATCGACATCCATGAATTCACCGGCATCATCGAGGGCTATCTGGAAACGGTATCGAGGGAGCAGACCTCTTGAACGGCGACAGCAGGGACAGGATCCTCATCGTCGACGACAGCGTCCAGAACGTGCAGCTGCTGGAGGCCTATCTCACCGCGGCCGGCTACGAGGTCCTCTGCGCCCACGGGGGCGCCGAAGCGCTGGAGATCGTTGACGGCGACAACGGCGGCGGCAGCCTGCCGGACCTGATCATCCTGGACGTGATGATGCCCGGCATCAATGGCTATCAGGTATGCCGCCGGGTCAAACAGAAAGAGGACACCCGCCGCATCCCGGTGATGATGCTGACCGCGCTGCAGGATCTCGATGACAAGGTGAAGGGGTTCGAGGCCGGCGCCGATGAATTCCTCTCCAAGCCGATCGACAGGATGGAGCTGCTGATCCGGGCGAAGTCGCTCCTGAGGACGAAACATCTCAACGAAGACCTGGAGAGCGCCCGCAACGTCATCTACACGCTGGCGCTGGCGATCGAAGCAAACGATCCCTACACCAGCGGCCACTCTGAACGCGTCTCCGAATATGGCGTCATGCTGGCCCGATGGCTCGGCCTGACCGTCGACCAGCAGGAGATCGTCCGCAACGCGGGCGTCCTGCACGATATCGGCAAGATCGGCATCAGCGAGACGATTCTGCAGAAACCGGGACCCTTGTCAACCAAGGAGCTGCTCGCCGTCCAGGACCATCCGGCCATCGGTGAGAAGATCTGCAAGCCGCTCAGGTCGGCGAACCTGCTGCTGACGGTGATCCGGCATCACCAGGAACGTTATGACGGCGACGGCTACCCCGACCATCTTAGCGGCGGCGACATCCCGATCGAGGCGCGCGTGATCTCGGTAGTTGACGCCTTTGACGCCATGACCTCGCCCCGCCCCTACCGGCCGCCGATGTCGCAGCCGCAGGCGATCGATACGCTCCGGCGCGAAGCCGGCAAGCAGTGGGATCCGGGGATAGTGACGGCGTTTATCGACATGCTCGCCGCCGATAGCCCGCCAGATGCGGAAGATCCGGCGGAAACCGCCGTCGAGGCCGATCAGGTCTAGCGGCGCCCGCCTGCCAGGCGCTCGCTGCGGGCGCCGAACCAGTCCGCCAGCGGCGTATCCGAGGCGCTGTGCAGGATAATCGATGTGAATACCACCAGCGCCGTCAGCTGAAAGACCTCTTCCGCGCCAGTCGCCTTCAGGCTCAGGACCAGCAGCGAGTAGGCGATGCAGGCTACCCCCTTCGGCCCGAACCAGGCCATGAACAGCCGTTCGGTCCAGTCCAGACGCGTACCCGCCAGCGACGGCAGCAGCGCCAGCGTCCTGGCCAGGAAAATGACGAAGGCGGTCAGCAGCACCGCCCGCCATCCCTCCGCCAGCATCCTGTCGAACACGATCATACTACCAAAAATCACGAATGTGGCCAATTTAAGAATCTCGCCGAGATCACGGCTGAAACGGGAAAAGTCAGGCACCTGCTGGCGGGCCGCCGCCGCCATGACGATGCCTGCGAGGTAGACCGTGATAAAGCCATTCCCTCCCACCAGCCTGGCGGCGCCGAACAGGGACAGCGACACCGCGAAGGCATACAGCGTCCGGTAATGCACCGGCAGCGCGAAGCGCCCCCTGAACAGCCCCAGGAGTCTGACTGCCAGCAGCCCGCCGGCCAGCCCAACCGCCGCACCGGTGGCCAGGTCCTGCCCCAGGAACTGCCACCAGGCCCGGCCGCCCGCCTGCGTCAGCGCCGTGGCGAAGATGAGCACGGCCGGCAGCGCCAGGCCGTCGTTGAAGCCGGATTCCAGGTTGAGGCTGTTCCTGATCCTGAGCGGGATCTTGCGGTTGGTGACCACCGATGAGGTCAGCACCGGGTCGGTGGGACTCAGCAGCGCTCCGATCAGCAGCGCCTGCTTCCATGGCAGCGCGACGATCAGATGCGCGGCGCCGGCGATCAATGCCGCCGTCAGCGGCATGGCGATGATCAGCGACCGGAAGGGGACGTGCCAGCTGCGCTTCAGCGCCTGCGTCTCGACCTCCAGGCCGTCCACGAAGAGGATGACGATCAGGGTCAGCTGGGTGACGCCGGCCACCAGCGGGGAATCAGGCGCCAGCGAGATGACGCCGAAGCCCTGGTCGCCGAGCACCACGCCCGAGACGAGGAAGAAAATCGCCAGGGACATGATGCTGCGCCGGGCGATGCCCGACAGCAGCGCCCCACCGGCCAGCAGCAGCCCGAGCACAAGTATATATATCTCAAAGGTGGTCAACGGGCCCCGAGCCGGCAGGCCGGCGCGGCGGCCGGCTAACGGTCACACCATTTTCCTTTGAGGCAGTCTTCGCCTTTCTTGCGGGACAGCTCCGAGAAGCGGTCGTCCTTGGTGCACAGCCAGATCTCGCGGGCGGTCCGGTATTTGGCGGTGTCCTTGAACAGGTACACGCAGGCGCCCTCTGGCAGGGGTGGAAGTTCTCTGTCGATGCGTTCGGCCATCGGTCCCTACGATTGCGGCTGATCTGCGGCCGCGCCGCTCTCCGGGCCGGCTTCGTCCGCGGAGTCAGCCGGAGCGCCGGGGGAAGCCCCGCCCTCAGGACCGGTTTCTCCCTCCGCGGCGAACGTTTTGACAAACATCAGTTGCATGCTGGCCAGGGCCCCGGCCAGCGAGTTCCTGTCCTGCTCCCGGAGCCGGCCGCCGGCCGCGTCCAGCAGCGCCTTGAAACTGTCGATGGCCAGGCGCGACTGGGCCTCGTCCTTTATCTCCCGGGTCTCCTCGGTCAGGCCCATCTTCATGTAGGCGAGATTGCTGAGGCTGATCATGAACTGGACGACGACGTCACCGACATCCTGCCGGCGGAACTGCTCCTCGATCCGCGCCCGCAGCTCTTCGCCGCTGAGCGACTCCAGGTCGGACTCCTCCGCGGAGGCGGAATCCGGTGATGCGGGATTGTCAATTTTTTCTTCAGGCATTCTCGTTCACCTCCAGGCTGATTTTAACAGGTTTGCGGCCGTTTTGACCCGGCCTGGCGTGGCGCGATTCCCCGTTTCTTCCCCCCGGTGATATACTTTTTCCCTGTTCAGGCCACCCGTCCCACAGGAGTCTTCATGGCTGGAAGAATCGGTGTGATCGGCGGCTCGGGTTTTTACGAGCTGCTGGAAAATCCGCAAGAGATGCAGGTGACCACGCCGTTCGGCGACCCCAGCGACGTCATCGCCCTGGGCAAGATCGCCGGCCGCGAGGTCTGTTTCCTGCCCCGGCACGGCAAAGGCCACCGCATCATGCCTACCGATCTGCCGTTCCAGGCAAACATCCTGGCGCTGAAGCAGCTCGGCGTCGAGTGGATCATCTCCGCCAGCGCCGTCGGCAGCATGAAGGAAGAGATCAAACCGGGCGACATCGTCATCCCGGACCAGTTCATCGACCGCACCCGGCAGCGCCGCTCCACCTTCTTCGGCGACGGCTGCGTGGCGCACATCTCTTTTGCCGACCCGGTCTGCGGGCGGCTGGCCGCGATCGTGGCCGAGGCGGGCCGCCATGCCGGCGCCACCATCCACGAGGGCGGCACCTATGTTTGCATGGAGGGGCCGCAGTTCTCCACCCGGGCGGAATCGCTGGTTTACCGCAGCTGGGGCGTAGACGTGATTGGTATGACAAACCTGCAGGAAGCCAAACTGGCGCGCGAGGCGGAGATCTGCTACGCCACCATGGCGCTGGCCACAGACTACGATTGCTGGTACGAAGGCGAGGAGGATGTCACTATCGCCCAGGTGATCGAGACGATGAACAACAACGTTGACATGGCGAAGAAGATTGTGGAAACCGCGGTGCCGCGCATCCCCGAGACGCGCACCGAGTGTGGCTGCGCTACCGCCATGCAGTACGGCGTCATGACCGATCCGGCAGCGATCCCGGCGGCGACGAAAGAGAAACTGAAGGACATCATCGGGAAGTACATTCCCTGATCCGGCCGCCCAGGGCCGATTCATAATCTCGACTTCGCTCTCAACCCCAATGGAAGCGGAATGCTCCAGGACCGCCGTAAGGCGGGGCGGCAAAGTCCCAGCCCTCATGGAAAGTCTCAAAGATGTGGCCGCTGGGTTCCAGTCTCAGGCTCTTCCTAGCCCGCCCCTGGTTAGAATGAACCAAGAGGTTTGTTGATGAGTCCCATTTGCTGGGCGCAAGGCTGAAGTTTGACCACGTCATCAATCACGAAAATGGCCACACGGCGGTAAACATTATCGTGACAATTGGGAGGCCGACGGGCTGGCTTTGGGCAAAAATACTGGGCAAGAACCAGCAGTCCGACCTCGAAAGGTCCACCAGAAACCTGATTAAGAAGGCCGAGAGAACTTCATGAAGTACTGGCTGGGTGTCGTGTCTAGAGAACATGTTATGCGTGCCGTAAGCCTGGGCATGGCTCAGATCGGGCACGGCAAACGGGAGCCCCTGGCGAGAATGAAGGCGGGTGACGGTTTTGTCTATTATTCTCCGAAAGAAAGCCTGGGCGGGAGCGAACCACTTAAGGCTTTTACCGCAATCGGGAAAATTACGGATGACGAGATATGGCAGGTGGACGAGGGCGACTTTAAACCGTGGCGGCGGCGCCTTACATACGTAAAAAGCACCGAAGCTCCTATTCGCCCCCTACTTGATCAGCTTACGTTTACTTCCGGCAGGACTAATTGGGGCTACATGTTTCGCTATGGCCTGTTTGAGATTAGCAAGGCGGACTTCAAGACAATTGCCAAAGCCATGCATGCAAAAGTATGACTAGATCAAGACTCGATTGGCGAGGCGATCCTGACGAGGCCTCCCTAGATGTTTTCGTCATCTCACTGCGAAGCTAAGCGTACGATTTTTTCCTTTTCGTGAGTACACCCCCTCTTTCCCAGCACCATTACCAGCATTCCATGCAAATTTCGACGTGAAAGAAAGGTAAAAATCATGCCACAAATGAAGCCGCGAGGCCGACAGGTTCAAGGTCAGTGATGCTTTCTAACTTGAAGGGACGGAGTTCGATGTCGGCGAGGAAGGAGCTACCCACGCAGAATTTCTTCCAGGTATGATCCGATGCGATCCTTGTTGGTTCCGAGGCTTGAAAACTGCTTTTCGCAGACATCTGTGAAGCGGGCCAGATCTTTACGATTAATGTTTTCCTGGTCTTCAAAGATGCCCAGAGAGTGAAACTTTAGACCCCACTTTTCAAACTGCAGCATTGTGATAGTTGCCACCTGCGTACGATGGTCGTTCAGGAGAGCAAAAATGTGTAGCGGTCGCTTCATACCATTTATCCGGCAGTCAACAAGGTACTTGGCCTCTGGGTCGTGTTGTGGATCATTCCAGTCGAAGGATCTTCTTTCTTCTGGTATCAGTTCTGTCATCAATGCGCGGAAATCATCCATGAAAGTTGATTTCACTCTTTCGCGAGACAGAAATGTGACGTCGCTGATTTTCAGTAAGGCCTGCACAAATGAGTACAGGGCGTCGCCGTACTGTTCATTATCGATGCGAAGAACCAGCTCGCCCTCCTGGTCTTCAACCCCGAATACCGAAAGTGCGTTACTGATTATTTTTTGACGTGTCCCTTTTTGGAGGTCTTTTTCATCCAGGCTATAAGTGAGATGCATGTAAGTATGGCCCTCATCGGAAAGGAGCCAGCGGTTATTTTCCCGCCTGAGAACAATAGCGAGGTGATCTCCATCTTCGAACAGGAATGGCGTAAAAACCCGGAACCGATTGACCCCCTCCGGAGTCAGTCTGAGTTTTGAGCAGGCTTTTTCGCGGAATTCGCGTTCTATCGTGTCAAGATTCATATTTATCCCTCCTCGAATAGCTGCTGCTGAGGATCGTATGGCAATTCGAAGCCGCATTCTTCAAACATGCACCGAAGTGCACTATGATAGTCATTGAACTTACCCGAAGTCTCAGCAAATGTGTCTTCTCTGGCACCAAGATCCTGATATCTCTCTGTGGCCATGTGAACATGAAAATCATAAAAAGTATTTTTCTCAATTTCGTTAGAATGTTCGTGACTCTTGCCGTTGTACCTTCGCAATCGAAACAGCTGATTTGAGTCAGGAATAGCGACGGCAAGAATTATAGAAAAATCCAGGATGTTAAACATGCTTTGACGCAGAATCAACCTGAAACTATTACCGTCATCGCCCGCGACATCAAGAAAGCTTTCTTTGTGGCCTCTCTTGTCCCGCAACTTTGTGTATGATTTATAATCAGCTGGCAGCTGCTTACGTGCGGCAATCATTTTTGCAATTTCGTAGTCAGAATATTTGGCTGCCATCCTGCAACACTTCTCCTACGTCGATCGCGTCCAAATCATGCTTGCAGTGTCAGAAATCCTATCATGCTGAACGGACAGACAATGTTGGAAACCGCAGCCCGTCAAACTAATCATGCTAGTGGATTTTACGATAAAGCCTAGGGCCATTTCTTCCTCAATTTGTTTTCCAGCAAGAACCCGGCCGCGTCTTCGCCTCTTAAAGCGTAAAAGCAAACCGCTGGTTTTGTGTTGTTCAAACTGGGAGCAGTCTTTTTTCGATTTCAGATACGTCGGCTGGCAAATAATAATCGGAGATGACAAAGTCCGTGCCAGTGACTAGAATATCGTGGTCAACTTCCCCCTGGAGGCACATTGTCCATTCTGGTAGTCGGTTCCATCGCCCTCGACACCGTCGAGACCCCTTTCGGCCAGGCCGAGGAAGCGCTCGGCGGCGCCGCGGTGTATTTTTCCTATGCCGCCAGCTTCTTCAACCAGGTGCGGCTGGTGGGCGTCATCGGCGAGGATTTCCCCGAGGAGCACCTGCGGCTGCTGGAGAACCGCAACATCGATCTGGCCGGCCTGGAGCGCGGCCAGGGTCCCACCTTCCGCTGGAAGGGACGCTACGACTTCGACCTTAACGAGGCCCACACGCTCGACACGCAGCTGAACGTGTTCGAGACTTTCGCGCCGAAGATCCCCGACGGCTTCAAGGACAGCGAGTTCGTCTTTCTGGCCAACATCCAGCCGGGGCTGCAGCTGCAGGTCGCCCGGCAGGTGGAGTCACCGCGCATCATCGCCTGCGATACGATGAACTTCTGGATCGAAGGCGCTTACGACCAGCTGCGGGAGACGCTGAAGTCTGTTGACATTTTGGTGATAAATGATGCAGAGGCGCGCGAGCTGGCGCGCGAACCCAGTCTGGTGAAGGCGGCGCGGCAGATCCTCGAGTGGGGTCCGCAGACGCTGGTAGTCAAGCGGGGGGAATACGGCGTGCTGATGTTCAACGGCCGTTCCGTCTTCTCGGCGCCGGCCTATCCGCTGGAGAACGTCTACGATCCCACGGGCGCCGGCGACACCTTTGCCGGCGGCTTCATGGGTTACCTCTCCACGGTGGCGGATATCAACGAGGCCTCCATCCGCCAGGCGATCGTCTTCGGCTCCACGCTGGCCAGCTTCAACGTGGAGGATTTCAGCCTGAACCGGATGAAGACGCTCCGGATGCAGGATATCCTCGACCGCTTCGCCGAGTTCAAACTGCTGTCGCATTTTGAAGAAGTGCATGCTGTGGAGTAGCCTCAAGTTCTGGCGTTTCTCGGCGCTGGTGCTGTTCCTCGCGGTGCTGGCGCTGGCATATCCGCACCTCGGGCCGCAGACGCACTTCGTGCTTAAGTCTTCGAGCATGGAGATGCAGTCGGGCGACCGCACCGGCGCCCTGTTCAGATATACAGTCCAGAACACCGGCAGCCAGGGTGGCAGCGTCAACGTCAACTTTCACGCCTATCTGTACGACCGCGGCGGCGACACCGACGACGATTACGTCACCATCGGCGTCAACTCCGGCCAGACCAAGTCCGGCGAATACTTCATGCAGCTCCGCCCCGGACAGACCGTCCACGACTGGCGCATCGAGCTGACCTGACCGGAGCCGGCCGGCCGTTGTGCGGATCCGGTCTGGCATGACCGGGGCCGGCCGTCCGTTGTGCGGATCCGATCTGGCATGGCCGGGGCCGGTCTGACGGTTTATTTGCGCCCGGCTTCCCGGTAGAATCTGGCAACCCTGAAGCGAGGACGCCCAAATGCCGGAATCGATAGTTACCGCCGACCATCTGGTTAAACGCTACGGCGAACTTGCCGCGGTGGATGGAGTCAGCTTCTCGATCGCGGAAGGCCAGATCTTCGGTTTCCTCGGTCCCAACGGCGCGGGCAAGACAACAACGATCTCCATCCTGTCAACCTACCTGGAGCCGACGTCCGGCGAAGCCGCGATCGATGGCATCAGTGTCATCAGGGAGCCCGCGCGCGTACGCGGGATCATCGGCCTGGTGCCGCAGGAGATCGCCCTCTATCCCACCCTGAGCGCGCTGCAGAACCTGAAGTTCTACGGCAGGATGTACGGCCTGAGCGGCGAACGCCTGGAGCGGCGCTGCCGCGATGTCCTGGAACTGGTGGAGCTGTGGGAGCGGCGCGATGACCGCGTCGAGCGCTTCTCCGGCGGCATGAAGCGGCGCATCAATCTGGGCGCCGGACTGCTGCACCACCCCCGCTTCCTGCTGCTGGACGAGCCCACCGTCGGCGTCGATCCGCAGTCGCGCGAGCACATCTTCGACACCATCTTCAAAATCCGCGACGCGGGCACCACGATTCTTTATACCTCCCATTACATGGAGGAAGTGGAGCTTCTGTGCGACCGCATCGCCATCATGGACCGCGGCCGCGTGATCGCCGACGGCACGCTGAAGGAGCTTTTGAAGATGCTGGGCGAGGGCGGTGTCATCGAGCTGGAGGTCTCGCCGCCGGGCTGCCCGGCGCACCTCGAAGATGAGCTCGCCCGCCAGGAGGCCGTCACCAGCGTCAGGCACGAAGGCAACCGCCTGTTCATCTCATCGGCGGACAGCGCCCGTTCGCTGGCGCCGGTGATGCAGAAGCTGGCGGGCGCCGGCTGCCAGGTGGCCAGCCTGGAGCTCTACAGCCCCACCCTGGAAAAACTGTTCATTCACCTGACCGGCAAAGAGCTGCGGGAATGATGGCATCCCTGCGCAAACTCAGGTATGTGGCCGCCAAGGATCTGCTCATCATCGCCAAGGACCGCGGCTCCTGGATGACGCTGCTGGTGACGCCGCTGGTGGTGATCGTGGTGACTTCGTTCGCGCTGGCGCCGGTGTACAGGGGCGGCAGCCTGCACGCCACCCTGCTGGTGACCAACAATGATCGCGGCAGCATCGGCCGGTCGCTGGTCGACACGCTGAAGACCAACGCCAACATGAGCGTTCAACCGGCCAGCGAAGCGGAAAGCCAGACCCTGAAGCGGGGCGGCTCGACCTACGCCCTGTCGCTGGTGATACCGGCAGACTTCTCCAGCCGGGTGATGGCCGGCCAGTCCTCGGCGCTCACGGTCTATGAAGATCCCAACTCCACCACTTCCGGCCCATTCCTCAAAGGCATGCTCAATGGCACCGTCAACCGTTTCTCCGCCGTGGAGGTGGCCACCAGGGTGGCGGTGGCCGAGGCGCAAAAGGCCAATCCGGCCGCCAGCACGGCGGCGGTAGCCGGCAACGCCTCTGCGGCGGCGACCGCGCAGATGGCCGACCAGCCGATCAAGACCGACGTCAGGACCGCCAGCGGCCTCAAGACGCTGAACACGTTCGACATCCAGACACCCGGCTTCGCGGTGATGTTCCTGCTCTTCGGCGTGATGATCGGCGCCGAAGGCCTGCTGGAAGAGCGCGACAAGGGCACGCTGGGCCGGCTGCTGGTAGCGCCGATCTCCAAGACCTCGATCATGGGCGGCAAGCTGGCGGCGCAGTTCGCCGTCAGCATCAGCCAGATCACGCTGCTGTTCGCCATCGGCCACTTCGCCTTCGGCATGGATCTGGGCAATTCGCTGCTGGGGCTGGCGCTGATGGTGACGATGACCGCCTTTACCGCCACCACCTTCGGCCTGCTGCTGGCCGCCATCGCCCGCACCCGGCGCCAGGCCTCGGCGATCGGCATCCTCACTATCCTGCTGATGTCCGCCCTGGGCGGCAGCTGGTGGCCGCTTGACATCGTGCCTGATTTCATGCAAAAGCTGGGGCACATCACGATCAACGCCTGGGCGCTGGACGGCATTCGCGGGCTCATTCTTCACGGCGAAGGATTCTCTGATATCCTTCCTCAGGCGGGTGTATTGTTTATTTATGGATCTGTCTGCTTCATAATCGGCATCAAAATGTTCAGATTCCGGAATGCCTGAATGACCCCTCGCAGAATTCGACGCAACACGTCGCGCGCGGCAGCGCGCTCCCGCGGCGGCCGGCACGTCTACCGGCGGCGGCGCCTCGGATTCGCCGCCGTGCTGGCGGCGGTGCTGCTGATACTCTTCCTCGCCGGCGTTTTCACCGGCGGAGCCACGCCTGCCAGCAGCTCCGGCCCCGAGGTGCGCGCCATCCCCGTGAACGGCATCATCGACCCGCTGATGGCTGATTACGTCAGCCGCAGCATCGACGCCGCCCAGCGGGACCAGGTCAAGGCCGTGGTGCTGGAACTGGACACGCCGGGAGGCCTGGACGGCCCGATGCGCGACATCATCAAGAAGATGGAGAGCTCGCCCCTGCCAGTGATCGCCTACGTGTCGCCCTCAGGGGCGCGGGCCGCCTCCGCCGGCACCTTCATCTGCATGGCCGCCGACGTCACCGCGATGGCGCCGGGCACCAACCTGGGAGCGGCGCATCCGGTCGGTATCGGCGCCGATCCCGGCACCGAGGAAGGCCGCAAGGTCATCAATGACGCCGCCGCCTACATCCGCTCGCTGGCAGACGCCAACGGCCACAACGCCGACTGGGCGGAGCTGGCCGTGCTCCAGTCGGTTTCGCTGCCTGCTGATGCCGCCCTTTCGGAGAAAGTGATCGATTTCGAGGCCGTTGACCTGACCGCGCTGCTCGGCCAGGTCAACGGCTTTAAAACCAAGGCGAAGGGTATCACCCTGGAAACCAGGGGCGCCACGGTCACAACAGCCGGCATGGACGTGAAGGAACGGCTGCTCTACTTCCTGGATAATCCCAACGTCGCCTACCTGCTGCTCGTCTTTGGGCTGCTGGCGCTGGCTTTCGAGTTCGTGCACCCTGGCATCGGCGTGGGCGCCGCCGCGGGCATCATCGCCCTCCTGCTGGCCGGTTATTCCCTGTATCAGCTGCCGGTCAACCTTGTCGGCATCCTTCTGACCATTTTCGGAGTCGGCCTGCTGGCGGCGGAGCTGTTCGTGCCCGCGCACGGAACGCTGACCGCAGCAGGCGTCATCAGCATGATCGCCGGCTCGTTCCTGCTCTATGACAGCTCCGCGGGTTTCCTGCGCGTGTCGCTGCCGCTCAACATCGTCATGGCGGCGCTGGCGCTCGGCTTCTTCATCTTCGTGGCGCGGGCAGGCATCCGGGCTCGGCGGCTGCCGGTGAAGAACCCGCGCAGCGCCATGATTGGCGAGTCCGGCATCACGCGCACGCGGCTCGATCCGCTGGGACAGGTCTTTATCATGGGTGAGATCTGGAGCGCCGCGGCGCCCGGGGATGAACCGATCGAAAAAGGGGAAGAAGTAGAGGTCGTGGAAGTGAGCGGATTGATACTGAAGGTAAGAAGAACCGTCTGACGCGCCGCTCACCCCGGTGGGCAATGGGCAGGGCGAAACGATCAATCGACCCGGGAGGCTCCAATGGCTGTCGCAGGAATTCTGATCGGCATCATCGGCGTTATCGTCCTGTCGCTGCTGCTGTCCGCGATCCGCATCGCCAAGGAGTATGAACGCGGCGTTATCTTCCGGCTGGGGCGGGTGATCGGCACCAAGGGCCCCGGCCTGTTCCTGCTCATCCCGGTCGTTGACCGCATGGTAAAGATTGACCTGCGCATCGTCACCATGAGCGTGCCGCCCCAGGAGGTGATCACCCGCGACAACGTGCCGGTGCGGGTCAACGCCGTCCTCTTCTTTCGCGTGATCGACGCCAGAAACGCGGTGGTGACGGTGGAGAACTTCATTATGGCTACCTCGCAAATCGCCCAGACCACGCTCAGGAGCACGCTGGGACAGGCCGACCTGGACCACCTGCTGGCGGAGCGCGACAAGATCAACCAGCAACTGCAGCAGATCATCGACGAACAGACCGCGCCCTGGGGGATCAAGGTGACGACCGTGGAGGTCAAGGACGTGGAGATTCCGCAGACGATGCAGCGGGCGATGGCGCGGCAGGCGGAGGCCGAGCGGGAGCGCCGCGCCAAAATCATCGCGGCCGAGGGCGAGTTCCAGGCTTCGGAGAAGCTGGCCAGCGCGGCCCACATCATCTCCGCCGAGCCGATGGCGCTGCAATTGCGTTTCCTGCAGACGCTTGTTGAAGTTGCATCCGAGCATAACTCAACCACCATCTTCCCGGTGCCGATAGATCTGATCAAGCCTTTCCTGGAGAAGGCGAAATCCTGACCGCCACGGCGCCGCGAAAATCCGGGACACCGTGGCGTTTCATCACTGACTGCTGGTTTCGGGACAGCGCCCGCGAGTTAGAATCAATATTATTCATGCGACACACAGGCAGCCATGGGCCAATATGACCTCCTTGATCCGGAGAACGCTCCGGGCAGATTCGAAACACTGAAGAGCCCCAGGAAGCGCGGCTCGAAGGGCGACGGCGTGCCCTGGGGCGTAAGGGATGTCTTCCTGATGATCCTGCTGGCGGTTATCGGCTTCCTGGCTGCCATGCTGGGGCTGACGGTCGCGGTCCGCCTTGTTCTTGATATCTTCCCCAATCTGAAATCACTGCCGACGCTGGTGGTCAATTCGCTCTTCCTCGTTTTCCAGGACGGCATCATCCTCACCATCTCGCTGGTTTTTTTGCACCTGCGCGGCTACCGCTTCAACCTGGCGACGCTGGGATTCCGCCGCACCGGCCTGCTGATGGCGATCCTGCTGGTGTTCACGGTGCTGGCGCTGTCAGAGGTCGGCAGCGCCATCTACCAGAGCTTCGTGACCCCGCAGCCGCAGCCGGTGCTGAAGGAGATCCAGCCCGGCCTGCCGGCGCTGGCGCTGGCCATCATCCAGATCGCCATCATCGCCCCGATCGCCGAGGAGATCCTGTTCCGCGGCATCATCCACCAGGGCCTCGAACACCAGCTGGGCTTCATCCCGGCGGGAATCATCTCCGCGGCCATTTTCGCCGCGGCGCATCTGCAGCCGGACATCTTCGTGCCCATATTCATCCTCGGCTTCGGCTTCGCTTTCCTGATGCACTACACGCGCTCGCTCTGGCCGTCGATCGCCGGACATATGCTGTTTAACCTGTTGTCCGTGATCGCCGTCTACAGCAGCCTTCGCTGATGGCGGCGGCCGGCGGGCGGCCGCATCGCGTTCGGACAGCTACTCCGGGAAATACCCCCCCTGGTTTGTAATTACAGCGAGTGTTTAATATAGTAACGCATCGGGAGCGGCAAGCCGCCGGCTTTCGGCACTGTGCGAACCTCTCTTCATTCGAACCGGTTCACCGGTAGTTTCATCTGGACATCCAACCGGATAGACTATGCGATTGATACCATTATTGGGCTCAGACGTGCGGGGGTTGAAAGAATTCCAGGTTTCGCTGACAGTGAGCTCCGGGCGGATGACTGCGCGCCATATCCTGGCCGGTCGCCGCTCGCCATCCAGCCTGCGGGGAGTCGCCTGTGACTCCTGATTACGCGCACAGTTACATCTTCATCGCCGCCCTCGGCGTTGCCGCCTTTGTCTTCGTTTTCGGGGTGGTGTACCTCTCCCGCCTGATCCAGCGGCGCCATCCATACCCGGAAAAGCTATCCCCCTACGAATGCGGCATCGAGCCGGCGGTGGGCGACAGCTGGCACCCGTTCGCCGTGCGCTACTACGTCTTCGCGCTGCTCTTCGTCATCTTCGACGTGGAAGCGGTGTTCATATTCCCCTGGGCCCTTGTCTTCCGCAGCCTGGGCCGCAGCGGCTTTGCCGAGATGATGATCTTTATCGGCGTCCTGTTCGTGGGCCTGGTCTACGCCTGGGCCAAGGGAGCGCTGGAATGGGACTGACATGTCGGTAATCGAGAAATTCGAGCATCCGAATATCCTCACGTCCACAACCGACCGCCTCTTCAACTGGGCGCGGTTGAACTCGCTGTGGCCGTTTACCTACGGCCTGGCCTGCTGCGCCATCGAGATGATCTCCACCGCGATGCCGCGCCATGACATGGCCCGTTTCGGAATGGAGGCGCTGCGCGCCACACCCAGGCAGGCCGACGTGATGATCGTTTCCGGTACCATCACCGACAAGATGGCGCCGGTCCTGATCCACCTTTACCACCAGATGAGCGAGCCGCGCTGGGTGGTCGCCATGGGCGCCTGCGCCTCGGGCGGCGGCATGTTCTGGGATTCCTACAATGTCGTCCAGGGCGCCGACCTGCTGGTGCCGGTAGACATCTACATCCCCGGCTGCCCGCCGCGGCCAGAGGCGCTCCTTTACGGGATGATGCAGCTGCAGGCGAAGGTCAGGCAGCAATCCCAGGTGGGGCTGGCCCGGCGGCTGGCTGCCGCGACGATGGTCCAATATGACGCCGCCGGGAGCCAGCGATGAGCGCCGCGTCAAAGCTGACCGGGGAGGCAGCCCTTAAGCAGGCCGAAGCGCTGCTGAGCAGCGCCGGAGCCCGGGCGCGCCTGGCGCGGGGCCGGATCGTGGTGACGCTGGAGCCGGCGGACCTGGTCGAGACGGCGGCGCGGCTGCGCGACGACGAAAAGCTTTCCTTCACATATCTGAGTTTTGTCAGCGGCGTCGACTATCCTGACCGGATGGAAGCCGTGTACATCCTGCGTTCGCTTGAGCATCAGCAGCTGCTCGAGCTGCGTGTGCGGCTTGACCGGGACCGGCCGTCGCTCCCCACCGTTTCAGGCATCTGGAGCACGGCGGCATGGCACGAGCGCGAAGCTTACGACCTGCTGGGAATCGTCTTTGAAGGCCATCCGGACCTGCGGCGGATCCTCACCCGCGGCGAGGATGGCGTCTTTCCGCTGCGCAAGGACGCGCGGCCCCACCGGGTTCAGCGCGACGAATGGAGTTTTGCCGGCATCGGCGCCGCCAAGCGGCTGCCCGGTGAAGAAGACCGTTCGGAACGGAGCTGAAACGTGGCCGAATCACGCGACATACTGATGCCGCCTGCCATTGGCCGGAGCCCTGACCCGTATGCCGACGAGCACCGCGACTTCCACCTGGAAGAGATGGTGCTCAACATGGGCCCGCAGCACCCCTCCACTCATGGCGTTCTCCGGCTGGTGCTGCACCTGGACGGCGAACTGATCGTCAGCGTCGACCCGCAGCTCGGCTACCTGCACCGCGGCTTCGAGAAGCTGGCGGAAAACCGCACCTACCTGCAGTTCTTCTCCATGCTGGCGCGGCTTGATTACCTCGCGGGCTTCTTCATGGAATGGGCCTATGTGCGCGCCATCGAGGACCTGATGCAGATAGAGCCTCCGCCGCGGGCCGAGTACCTGCGCGTCATCTGCGGCGAGCTCAACCGCATCATCAGCCATCACATGGCAATCGGCGATTATCTGCTGAACCTTGGCGCCGTCACGCCTGTGCTGTGGGCTTTCCGCGACCGCGAGGACGTCCTCGACCTGCTGGAGATGCTCACCGGCCAGCGGATGATGTACAACTTCGCTCGTGTCGGCGGCGTGCGTTACGACCTGCCCGACGGCTTCGCGGAGCAGTGCCGCCGCTTCCTGAAAGGCTTTCCCGCCAAGATCGACGAGTACGAGCAGCTGATTTCCGGCAACGAGATATTCCTGGCCAGGTCGCTGGGAATGGGCGTAATCACGCCCGGGCAGGCGGCCGATTTCGGCCTCTCGGGGCCGAACCTGCGCGCCACCGGCGTGGCGATGGATCTCAGGCGGCATGCCCCTTATTCGGTTTACCCCAAGCTTGATTTTGACATCCCGGTTGGTAAGAACGGTGACAGCTTCGACCGCTACAAGTGCCGCATCGAGGAGCTGCGCCAGTCAGTGCGCATCATCGAACAGGCGCTGGACGCCATGCCCGGCGGACCGGTCAACATGAAGGTGCCGCCGATGCTCCGGCCACCGGCGGGCGAGGCCTTTTGCGCCGTGGAGACCGGACGCGGCGAGTGGTCCAACTACCTGGTCTCCGATGGCTCCCTCAGGCCCCACCGCCTGAAGCTGCGCGATTCCTGCTTTGTGGCAATATCAACTCTGCCCAAAATCCTGCCCGGCTTCAAGATCGCCGACGTGGTCGGCATCACCGGCAGCCTCGACCTGATCATGGGGGCGGTCGACCGGTGAACTGGAACCTGTCGTTCTTCGAACATCTGATTGCGGCGGTGGTGATCGGGCTGGCAGCGCCGGCCCTGAGCGCCATCGTCTTTCCCTTCGCCGTCCGCCGCCTCTCGGGCTTCATGAGCGACCGCCTCGGCCCCAACCGCGTCGGCCCTGCCGGCTTCCTGCAGCCCATGGCCGACTTCATCAAGCTGCTGCTGAAAGAGGACATCACTCCCAGCCGCAGCGACAGGCTGCTGTTCATGCTGGCGCCGGCGATCGCTTTCGTCACGCCGGTGATTGCCATCAGCGTCATCCCCTTCAGCCCGGGCTACACGATCGCCAGCCTCAACGTCGGCCTGGTGTTTGTAGTCGCGGCCGGCTCTTTCGCCGTGCTCGGCATCCTTCTGGCGGGCTGGGCCTCGCACAACAAGTATTCGCTGCTGGGCGGCCTCAGGTCGGTGGCGCAGATGATCTCGTACGAGATACCGCTCATCTTCAACATCATCATCGTGGCGATGCTGGTTGGCTCGCTCAGCCTCAACGACGTCGTTGGCGCGCAGGGTAAAGTCTGGTATATCGCGGTGCAGCCGCTGGCATTCCTGTTCTTCATCATCGCCGGCATGGCCGAGCTCAACCGCACCCCCTTCGACCTGCCCGAAGCGGAATCGGAGCTGGTGGGCGGCTACATGACCGAGTACGGCGGCATGCGTTTCGGCTTCTTTTACGGCCTTGTCGAATGGGGCAACGCCACCATCTGGTCGCTCACCGGCGCCACCCTGTTTCTGGGAGGCTGGCGCGGTCCGTTCGGCGGCAGCCCCGGCTGGCTGATCCTGAAAATGCTCGTGCTCGTGTTTGTCGTCATCTGGTTTTTTGCGACCTTCCCGCGGCTGCAGATCGACCAGCTGATGGGCTTCGCCTGGAAGGTGCTGATCCCGCTGAGCCTGGTGAACCTGGGCGTCACCGGCGGCCTCATCATCCTGCTGCCGGACAACTTCCTGCCGCCGGTGGCGGCGTTCAGCTGGGTGTCGGTGATCGTCCTGGTGCTGCTGTTCCCGCCGGTGCAGCGCAAACTGCTGCTGAGGAAGCGGCTGGGGAAGGCAGCGGCATGATCGGCCTGCTGAAAGGACTGCAGGCGACGATGTCGCATCTCTTCAGCCGGAACGTGACCGTACAGTATCCGGAAGTGCGGCGCGAGCTGCCGCAGCGCAGCCGCGGCCTCATCCGCCTGCGGCTGAAGGATGACGCCAGAACGCCGCGCTGCATCGCCTGCACCTTCTGCGAGCAGGTCTGCCCGGCTGTTGCCATAAAGATTATTTATGATGATGTGCGTGCCGGGAAGGTCTGGAGCTTCGATGCCGGCGCCGGGCCAATGCTCTCCTGTTTCAACCGCGGCGAGAAGCCGCTGGGCATCGCCTGGCCCGCCGGTAGCGAAAACGGCGGGGCGGCAGACGCAGCTGACAGCGGCGCGGCGCCGGAAGGCTGCATCGCCAGTTCGCTGCTTGACGCTGCGGGGCTGACGGAGGCCGTACTGACCCGGACGGCGCTCAAAAACGGCGTCTGGCTGAGCCAGGTGTTCTCCATCGCCACCTTCTACGAGCAGCTCGGCCCCGGCAAACCGGCCAAAAAGCCGGACGGCGAGCCGCCCGCGGCGCGGGTGACGGCGGAAGGCTGCCCGCCCATCCTGCTCGGTTACATCGGCGCCGTCGACCCGGAGAACATCGATTCCTATGCCGGCGCCGGCGGCTATCAGGCGGTGACGCGCACGCTCACGGAGATGTCGCCCGCCGAAGTGATCGACGAGCTGTCCATCAGCGGGCTGCGCGGCCGCAGCGGCTCCGGTTTTCCCGTTGGCCGCAAATGGAAACTGGCCGCGGAGACAGAGGCGCCGCAGAAATATGTCATCTGCAACGCCGAGGAGGGCGATCCCGGCTCGGTGAAGGACCGGGTCATCCTGGAGGAGAACCCCCATGCTGTCATCGAAGGCTTGATCGTAGC
The DNA here is from genome assembly GCA_021791195.1 of Actinomycetes bacterium. GTDB lineage: Bacteria > Actinomycetota > Thermoleophilia > BMS3ABIN01 > BMS3ABIN01 > JACWAD01. The sequence continues at coordinate 150,171 of JAJYXB010000008.1, forward strand.
CGGCTATGCCACCGGCGCCAGTGAAGGCTACATCTATATCGGCGTAGAAAACGCGACGGCCGCGGCGCGCATCCGCAAGGCGGTGGAGCAGGCGCGTGAGCGGGGCCTGCTGGGTAAAGAGCTGCCCGGCACGGACTTCCGCTTTTCGGTTACGGTTGTGGAAGTGCCGCGCGCCTTCATGGGCGGCGAAGAAACGGCGCTGATAGCAACGCTGGAGGGCCGGCGGCCGATGCCGTCGCCGCGGCCTCCCTATCCGGCAGAGAAGGGCCTGCGCGGCATGCCCACCGTGGTCGACAACGTCGAGACGCTGGCGACCGTGCCCTGGATCATCAACAACGGCGCCCGCTCCTTCCAGCAGATCGGCGCCGCCAACGCGCCGGGAACCAAACTTTTCACCCTCCGGGGCGCCGTGGCCCGGCCGGGAGTCTACGAAGCCACGCTCGATACCAGCCTGAAGAAACTGGCCACCGACGAGGCGGGCGGCTTCACCGGCACGCCGCGGGCGGCGCTGGTGGGCTCGCTCGGCGGCGGCTTCCTCTCGCCGGGACTTTTTGACATACCGCTCGACTACGACTCCATTAGCGAGACCGGCGGCGATCTGAGCTCGGGCACCATCAGCGTTCTGGGGGATGCGGACTGCGTCGTGGATGTCGCCCGTCAGAGCCTGGCCTTCTTCTCGCGGCAGTCATGCGGCAAGTGCGTCCCCTGCCGGCTGGGAAACTGGCGCCTGCTGGAGATCATGGAGAAGATCTGTGCCGGCCAGGGCAGCGAAGCGGACATCGGGCTGGCCGCGGACCTGGCGGCGGATATCCGGGACGGCGCCCTTTGCGGCCTCGGCCGGGGCGCGGTGCGGCCGCTGCTGACCGGGCTGAAATTTTTCCGCGATGAATTCATCCGGCATGCGGCGGAAGGAAGCTGCAGCGCCGGTAAATGCAACATGGATGGGAAGGAAAGTAAAGCTTGAGCAACGGCAGGAGCGACAGGCCACAGACGCTGCCACCGGTCCGGGTCCCCGGGACCGGCGCGCCCGTAACCCTGACGATCAACGGCCGCGAGGTCAAGGCGCGGCAGGGCGACACCATCCTCGAAGCCGCCAAGTCGCTGAAGATCAAGATCCCGCACCTGTGCATCCTCAAGGGCCTGGAGCCCTTCGGCGGCTGCCGCGTCTGCGTGGTCGAGGTCGAGGGCGAGGAGCGGCCGGTGCCGTCATGCGCCACCTGTGTGCGCGACGGCATGGTGGTGACAACCGAGAGCGAGCGCCTCGCGCGACTGCGCCGCACCTACCTGGAGCTGCTGCTGTCGGACCACAACGCTTACTGCCTGCCGCCGTGCAAGTACGGCTGCCCCACCAACGTGGACATCCCCGGCTTCATCGGCCTGATCGCCCAGGGAGACTATGAGGAATCGCAGCGGGTGCTGAAAACGAACCTGCCCTTCCCGGCGATCGTCGGCCGTGTCTGCCCGCACCCCTGTGAAGGGAACTGCCGCCGCGAAGAGGTCGAGGAGCCGATCTCGATCCGGCTCTCACACCGGTTCGTCGGCGACGTCGCCATCGAGAAGGGCTTCATGCCGGAGCAGCCGGAGCCGGCCACCGGCAAGCGGGTGGCGGTCATCGGCGCCGGGCCCGCCGGGCTCACCAACGCCTACTACCTGGCGCTGAAAGGCCACGCGGTCACGATCTTTGAGGCGCTGCCGGACACCGGCGGCATGCTGCGCTACGGCATCCCCGAGTACCGGCTGCCGAAAAGGGTGCTCGAAGCCGAGCTGGAACCGCTGTGGAAGATGGGCGTGGAGCTGAAAACCGGCATGGCGCTCGGACCGGATTTTTCCCTCGATGACCTGCTGGGCGAGATGGGCTTTGACGCCGTCTTTCTCGGCATCGGCGCCCACGACAGCCGCGCCATGGGCGTGGAAGGCGAGGAGCTCAAGGGCGTGGTCACCGTGGTGGATTTCCTGCGCGAGGTGGCGCTGGGCAACCCGCCGGAAGTGGGCGACAGGGTCGCGGTCATCGGCGGCGGCTTCTCCGCCATGGACGGCGCCCGCGTCTCGCGCCGGCTGGGAGCAAGCCAGGTTTCGGTCCTTTACCGCCGCACACAGAAGGAGATGCCGGCGCACGAGCTCGAAGTCCGCGACGCCATGGCGGAGGGCGTGGAGTTCACCTTCCTGGTGGCTCCGGTCCGGGTCGAGGGCAAAGACGGCCGCGTCACCGGCATCGTCTGCCAGAGGATGGAGCTGGGCGAGCCCGACGAGAGCGGCCGCCGCCGGCCGCAGCCGGTGCCCGGCTCGGAATACGTCACCGAGGTGGATACGATCATCCCCGCTATCGGCCAGATGCCGAAGCTGACATTTATCGATGTGGAGACCAGGGAAGAATGCGAGATCCTGCCCGAAGACGGGGGCGTCGCCTGTACCCGCTGGCGTACCGTCGAGATCAACCCGAAAACGGGCCAGACGGCGCGGCCGGAAGTGTTCGCCGCCGGGGACGCCGCCACCGGCGCCAAGACGGTGGTGCAGGCGATCGGCGGCGCCAAGCAGGCGGCCTGGGCGATGGACGCCTTCCTCAGGGGCGAGGACCTGGCGGCCTATGAGGCCGGCCTGCCGGAATTTGATAAACCGCCGATGATTGCCATTCCCGCGTACCGGGAAGAAAAGGAATCCCGCCGCGAGACGCCGCAGCTGGGCGTCGCCGAACGCGACGGCAATTTCCTCGAGATCGACCGCGGCTTTCCCGAGCCGGAGGTGGTCGCCGAAAGCAGGCGCTGCCTGCAGTGCATCTGCGAAGGCGTCGAGACCTGCAAGCTCAGGCGCTACAGCGTCGCCGCCGGCCTGATGCGGAACGAAGGCAACCGCTTCACGGGTCCGCAACACCTTTACGGCCGCGACACCACACATGATTTCATCCAGCGCGATCCCAACCGCTGCATCGACTGCGGCCGCTGCATCCGTGTCTGCAAGTACGTGACCGGCTCCGGCGTCTATGATTTCACCGGCCGCGGACCGCACACGATCGCGACACCACCTTTCGACCGTTCACTCAACGAAACCGATTGTGTCTCCTGCGGGCGCTGCGCCAGCTTTTGCCCCACCGGCGCGCTGTTCATGAAGGAACGCGAACTGACCAACTGGCATTTGGACACTTCACGCTGTATATTTTGCGCCGACTGCGTCGAGGTCTGCCCGGTGGAATCGCTGGCGATCACACCCGCGTTCGAGCTGGCCACGCCCGAGCACAGCGAGCTGCACTGCAACCTGCTGGATATGGCCCGCGGCCCGGATCAGGGTCCTGATGACGCGGCGTCCGAAGACCAGCAAAAGGATGCGCCGGAGTGACCGATTACTCGACACCGCTCTTTTACATTGTCGCCGCCGTGGTGCTCATCCCGGCGGTGCTGATGGTCACCTTCCGCAACCTCATTTACAGCGCCGCCGCCATGATCCTCTGCTTCATCGGCGTGGCCATGGTATTCGTCACCCTGAACGCGGAGCTGCTGGCTATTTCCCAGGTGCTGATCTATGTGGGCGCGATCTCGATCCTGATCATGTTCGCCATCATGCTCACCCGCCAGCGCAGCGGCGAGATCCGGCTCTTTTTCCACCGGCAGGCCTGGCTGGCGCTGCCCGCCGCCCTGGCGCTGGCGGTGACGATGGCGGTAGTGCTCTCCCGCGCCAGCTTCAGCACGACTCCCGGGCCCCGGAATCCTGGCACCAGCGACCTTTCCAACCTGCTGTTCGACCAGTATGCCTTCCCCTTCGAGCTTGTTTCCCTGGTGCTGCTGGTCGCCATCGTCGGCGCCATCCTGCTGGCGCGGAGGGAGAGGCGCAGATGACGCCGCTGCAGCATTACCTGGCTCTGTCCGTGGCCCTGTTCGCCATCGGCGCCTGGGGCGTGATGGCCCGCCGCAGCATCATCGTCGTGGTGATGAGCCTGGAGCTGATGCTCAATGCGGCCAACATCGCGCTGGTGGCGTTCTCCAACTACTCGCCCGGCACTCCCGGACGGGGCGAAGTCTTCGTTTTTTTCGTGCTGGCGGTGGCGGCGGCTGAGGTCGCCATCGGCCTGGCGATCGGTATCGCGATGTACCGCCTCCGCGAGCGGCTCGACGTCGACGAGCTGGACGAGCTGAAAGGGTGAGCCTGACCACGACCCGCAGACATGACCAGGCCGGGGCGACGGCATGAAAGCCGCCGTCCTGCTCATACCGCTGCTGCCGCTGCTGTCCTTTGCGTTCACGGGACTGCTCGGACGCCGCTACCTGAAAGAGAGAAGCCACTACGTATCGGTGGCCGCCGTCGGCATCAGCTGGCTGCTCTCCATGTACGTGCTGGTGGAGGTGGAGCGTGGCCAGACGCTCTCGTGGCAGCTGTATTCCTGGATCGCCGTCGGCAGATTCAGTGTCGACATCGGCTTCCTGGTGGACCAGCTGACCGCGGTCATGCTGCTGGTGGTCTCCACCGTCGGCTTCATGGTACACGTCTATTCCATCGGCTACATGCACGGCGACAAGGGGTATTACCGCTTCTTCGCCTATATCAACCTGTTCATGTTCTCGATGTTCATGTTGGTGCTGGCGAACAATTTCCTGCTGCTCTACGTCTTCTGGGAAGCTGTGGGCCTGTGCTCCTATCTGCTGATCGCCTTCTGGTTCCCCAAGCGCAGCGCCGCCAATGCCGGCATGAAAGCGTTTCTGGTCAACCGCGTCGGCGACTTCGGATTCAGCCTGGGGATCATGCTGATCTTCATCACCCTGGGAACGCTTAGCTACAGCGGCGTCTTCGCCTCCGCCAGCACCCTGAGCGGCGGCATGGCGACCGCCATCTGCCTGCTGCTATTCACGGGCGCCGTCGGCAAGAGCGCCCAGTTCCCGCTGCACGTGTGGCTGCCGGACGCCATGGAAGGCCCGACGCCGGTCAGTTCGCTGATCCACGCCGCCACCATGGTTAACGCCGGCGTCTACATGGTGGCCCGCTCCAATCCCCTCTTTGCCCAGTCGCATACGGCCATGATGGTGGTGGCCATTATCGGCACCTTCACCGCCATCTTCGCCGCCACGATCGCCATGGTGCAGAACGACATCAAGAAAGTGCTGGCGTACTCCACCATCAGCCAGCTCGGCTACATGTTCCTTGCTCTCGGCGTCGGCGCCTGGACAGCGGCCATATTCCATCTGCTGGCGCACGGCTTCTTCAAGGGCCTGCTCTTCCTCTGCTCCGGCTCGGTGATCCACGCCCTCGGCGGCGAGCAGGACATGCGCAAGATGGGCGGCCTGAAGCGTAAGACAAAAATCACCTACTGGACCTTTGTCATCGGCGCCCTGGCGCTATCGGGATTCCCAGGACTGTCCGGCTTCTTCAGCAAGGACGCTGTGCTGACGGGAGCGTTCGCCGAAGGCTACTGGTATTTCTGGATCGTGGCGCTGATCACCGTATTACTGACGGCTTTTTATTCGTTCAGGCTGATTTTCATGACTTTCCATGGCGAGCCGCGCACGGATCCCAAGGTCTTTGCCCACGCGCATGAATCGCCGCGCGTGATGACCGTGCCGCTGATCCTGCTGGCGATACCGACGGTGATCGGCGGCCTGATGCTGGGCATCCCGCCGGAGAATGGCCACATCGATCGCCTGCTGCACCACATCTTCGAAGCCGCAATTCCGGCAGGTGAGCATGTCTTCGGCCCCCTGACCCTGAGCCTGATGATTATTTCCGCGCTCGTGGGCATCGCCGGCATCCTCCTGGCCTGGCATCTTTACGAGCGCTGCCCGTGGCTGCCCAACGCGGCCTGCAAGCGCGCCGGGCGGCTGTACACACTGCTGCTCAACAAGTACTACATCGACGAGATCTATGCCGCCGTCATCATCAACCCGCTGCGCGGATTCTGCGGCTGGCTGTGGCGCTTCGTGGACGCGGGCGTCATCGACGGCGCCGTCAACGGCGCCGGCTGGCTGGCGATGGGCGCCGGCCGGCTGCTGAGACCGATCCAGTCCGGCAAGGTGCAGGGCTATCTGTTTTCCATGTTCCTCGGCCTGCTGGCGCTGATGGTGGCCTACCTTCTGTTTAACATCTGATGGGGACAGGATCATGACAAGCGGACAACGCAATCCGGACAAGTCACGTGCATAGCTTTCAGCAACAGGCAGGATTTCCCATCCTGACGGTGATGACCTTCCTGCCGACGCTGGGAGCGCTGGTGATGCTGGCGCTGATGCGCGGCCGTCCGCAACTTTACAAGTCCACCGCCCTGGTGACCGCCGGCGCGACATTCTTCCTGTCGCTGGCAATGGTGCTGAAGTTCGACCAAAGCAGCGCCGACTTCCAGTTCATCGAGAAAGTCAGCTGGATCGAACGCCTCGGCGCCAGTTACCACATGGGCGTGGACGGCATCAGCGTCCTGCTGATCCTGCTGACGACACTGCTGTCGCTGGTCATCGTGCCGGCGTCCTGGAACTACATCAAGGACCGGGAGCTGACCTTCTTCGCCTCGTTCCTGTTCCTGGAGACCGGCATGCTGGGCACTTTCTGCGCCCGCGACCTGCTGCTCTTTTATGTCTTCTGGGAGATCATGCTGATCCCGATGTATTTCATCATCGGCGTCTGGGGCGGCCCGCGGCGGATATACGCGGCGCTGAAATTCTTCCTCTTTACCATGGCCGGCAGCGTGCTGATGCTGGTGGCCATCGTCGGCATCGCCTACCTGGCGCGGCCCGACCGGTACGCGGCGCCGGTCTTCGACCTCGACCAGCTGCAAAAAGCAGTTTTTTCCTTCCCGGTGCAGGTAGCGGCGTTTTTGGCCTTTTTCATCGCCTTTGCCATCAAGGTGCCCATGTGGCCGGTACATACCTGGCTGCCGGACGCGCACGTGGAGGCGCCTACCGCCGGCAGCGTCATCCTGGCCGGCGTGCTGCTGAAGATGGGCGGCTACGGCATCATCCGCTTCTGCATCCCGCTGTTTCCGGACGCCGCCGCGGCGGCGGTTCCGTACATCCTTATCCTCTCGATCATCGCCATCATCTATGGCGCCATGGTCTCCCTGGTGCAAAAGGATCTGAAGAAGCTGGTGGCCTACTCCAGCGTCAGCCACATGGGCTTCGTCACCGGGGGCATCTTTGCTTTCAACGTCATCGGCCTGAGCGGCGCCGTGCTGGTGATGTTCAGCCACGGCCTGCTCACCGGCGCCCTGTTCCTGCTGGTCGGCTTCATGTACGAGCGGCTGCACACCCGCGAGATCTCGCTGATGGGCGGGCTGGCCTCGCCGTTCCCGGTGCTGGCGGCCTTCCTGCTGTTCTTCACGCTGGCTTCCCTGGGGCTGCCGGGGCTCTCCGGCTTCATCGGCGAATTCCTCAGCCTGCTGGGGCTGTTCAGCTATAACAAGGCGATGGCGGTGGTGGCGGCCAGCGGCATCATCCTGGCGGCCGCCTACCTGCTGTGGATGTATCTGCGGGTGATGTTCACCGGCACCCGTGACGAGGAATGGTTCAAGCTCTCCGACCTGAACCTGCGCGAGATCGCCTCGCTGGCGCCACTGGCGGTGCTGGCGGTGTGGGTCGGCGTCTACCCCAGCACGTTCCTGAACATTATCAATCCTTCAGTCAACAAACTGGTCACCCAGATGGCGCCCTACGTGGCCCAGCACGGCGGCCTGCTGACGCATCTGTTCGCTTCCAGGGGAGGCCTGTAGCTTGAGTCATGACATACTTGCCATCGTCCCGGAGCTGATGCTGGTCGTGACCGCGATCGTGCTGCTCCTGATCGACCCGATGCTGCCGCACCACGGCCGCCGCGGCCTCAGCTGGCTGGGCATCCTCGCCTGCGGCACGGCGGCGGTATCGGCGTGGCTGGCGCGCAACGAGCAGTTCAGCACCTTTTCCCACGGGATCGCCCTGGACCGCTTCACAATTTATTTCAAGATCCTGCTGCTGCTGGTAGCGGCGCTGGCGATGCTGCTCTCCGAACAGCACCTGCACCTGAAAAAGCGGCTGCTGGGCGACTATTACGCCCTCATCCTGCTGGCGACGGTGGGGATGATGGTGATGGCCTCGGCGATCGACCTGACCGTGTTCTTCGTTGGCCTGGAGCTGATGTCGCTGGCAAGCTACCTGCTGGCGGGTTTCCTGCGCTACAACTCGCGCTCGATCGAGGCGGGGCTGAAATATTTCCTCACCGGCTCGTTCGCCTCGGCCATCCTGCTGTTCGGGATGGCGCTGCTTTACGGCGTCGGCGGCAGCACCAACTACCAGGAGATCGGCCAGGCGCTGCGCAGCGGCAACGTCGATACCGGCGTGATCGTCATCGCCATCGTGCTGCTCCTGGGGGGCTTCGCCTTCAAGGTGGCGGCGGCGCCGTTCCACAGCTGGGCGCCGGATGTCTACCAGGGAGCGCCGACGCCGACGGCAGCATTTCTTTCAGTCGGTCCCAAGATCGCCGCCTTCGCCGTTATCATCAAGTTCTTCACGATTATCCTGGGTGGCGAGCACAGCCGCTGGGTGCCGCTGGTGATCGCGATGGCGATCGCCACGATGCTGATCGGCGCCACCATGGCGCTGCTGCAGCGCGACCTCAAGCGGCTGCTCGGATTCTCCAGCGTCGCCCACGTCGGCTACCTGCTGCTGGCGGTGGTGGCGATGGGCCAGAGCAGCTACACGCTGAGCTCCTCGGCGATCCTGTTCTACCTGGCCGCCTACGCCGCCATGAACATGGGCGCCTTCGGCGTGCTCACCTTCATGGCGAACGCCGGCAGATTCGGGGACAGCCTCGATGAGATGGCGGGGCTGGGCCGCCGCTATCCCGGCGTTGCCGGCGTAATGGCGGTGCTGATGTTCTCACTGGCGGGAATACCGCCGACCGCTGGCTTTCTGGCAAAATTCTACCTGTTTGCCAGCGTAGTCGATGCCGGCTACGCCTGGCTGGCGGTGATCGGTGTGCTCTTCAGCGTCGTCTCGGCGTTTTATTACCTGCGGGTGATCGTCTACATGTACATGCGCGAGCCGGAAGCGGGCGCGCTGGAGGGCGTCCCCAGCCACGGGCGTTCGTTCGACCTCAGCCTCGCTCTGGGGCTGGCTACCGCCGCCGTGCTGGCGCTGGGCATGCTGCCCGGTCCGGTGCTGAACGCGGCCCAGGACGCGGTGGGAAAGATCCTGGGAAGCTGACCCGGCCCAGTATTTGCCTTTCATTCTGCCTCCCTGATAGACTCGGGCCGTCCATCCGGGTTTATAATTCTGAAATCGTGGCAGGATAAAGGTACCCAACCTCCCCCGAAAGGGAACCGATGGATCTCCACGTATGCAAAAGTTGCGGGGCTGTCGCCAACGTCGAGGTGCAGGGCCGCTGCCGAGCCACCCGGAACGGGAAACATGCCTGGCTCTCAGGCTATCTGGCGGAAAACTACATGCAGCGCCTGTGGCAGCTTAAATCCCGGACGGCTGGCGCCGGGGCCGCAACCAGCCTGACCATCACCCGCTCTTAGTCCGGCAAAGCCCACGGCTGGCGCGTATCTGCCGTCCGGGACTTGTCAGAGCGGCGCCATTTGAGCACGCTGCATCTGTTCGTCCTCAATTTTCCTTTCCGGTCCGGGCACGGGAAACCACTTTCTCTTTCCGGCAACTTTTCCAGCTATTTTGTCGCGGGGCTTTATCCGTCCGCCCGGTGTGATAGGCTCATCCCGAATTGATCAAAGCATCTTCTGGAGGCGGAAATGGGAGCGATCGTACTGGCTGGCGCCGCCGGTTTCCTGTTGGGCGCCGCAATTATTTACTTCTTCCGGATCGGGCAGGGGAAGAATGCGCGCGAGATTGCCAGCGAACTGCTGCGCGAGAGCGAAACGCGGCGGCAGTCCGATATCGACACCGTGATCGGGCACCTCAAGGCCAGTTTCGGCGACATGTCGCTGGAGGCGCTGACGAAATCATCCAGCCAGCTGATCGAGCTGGCGAAGGCGGAGCTGGGCGCCGTCGGCAAGATGAGCGCCAGCGAGCTCGGCGCCAAGAAGGGCCTGATCGACCAGCAGCTGAAGAACATGGCCACCCAGCTGGAGGGCGTCTCCAGCATGGTCAAGGAACTGGAGAAGGACCGCGAGCAGAAGTTCGGCGAGCTTACCAGCCACCTGCGCAACGCCGGGGAGCAGACGCAGGCGCTGGCCAGGTCCACCAACTCGCTGCGGGAAGCGCTGGCCAGCACCAGGGCACGGGGGCAATGGGGCGAGCGCATGGCCGAAGACGTCCTCAGGATGGCCGGATTCATCGAGAACGTCAACTACCTGAAACAGAAATCATCCGCGGAAGGCGACCGTCCCGACTTCACCTTCCTGCTGCCCAAGGAACTCAAGCTCAACATGGACGCCAAGTTCCCGCTGGACAACTACATGCGTTATCTGGAGACGGAACCAGGCGTCGAGCAGGAACAGTACCGCAAGGCATTCCTGCGCGACGTCAAGGCGCGCGTGAAAGAGGTTACAACCAGGAACTATATCAATCATGCCGACAATACGGTCGATTACGTATTGCTGTTCATCCCTAACGAGCAGATCTACTCCTTCATCCATGAACAGGACAGCTCCATTCTGGACGAGGGCCTCAGGCGGCACGTGGTCTTCTGCTCCCCCATCACCCTGTTTGCCGTGCTCGCGGTTATCCGCCAGGCGGTGGATAATTTCTCGCTGGAGCAGACTTCCAACGAGATCCTGGAGCTGCTTAACATGTTCCGCAAGCAGTGGGGCGAGTTCGTCAAGCGGCTGGAGAAGCTGGGCAAGAAGCTCGAAGCTGCCCAGAAAGATTACGAGATGCTGACCACGACCCGCCAGCGGCAGCTGGAGCGGCCGCTGGATAAGATCGAAGACCTGAGGCTGCAGCGGGGCCTGGCGCTGGCCGAACCGGCAAACGCCGAGAACGCTGCCCTTGAGGCCGGCCTTGCTGCGGAGCAGATGGACGAGCCGCAGCCCGACGATGCGGCGCTGCCCGCACCGGAGCCGCTGGCGCCATGATCACCACGCCATCCCACGTGATCGGAAGGGCGGCCCGGATGGGCCGCCCTTCCTGTTCCAGTGACGGCCGGCTGCTGCAAAAACAGAGTTCGAAGCGCAACATGAAACTTGCCGAGCTCAGCCGGGTAATCATCGAAGCCAGCGACCTGCTCTGAAGCAGTCCGCCGCAAAGCGAAGGTTTTAAGTCCAGTTTCTCCGGGGATGCTTCGTTTGGGCGCTTCGACTCCCGCGGCTGCGGGCGGCAAGCGGACAGATAAAGACGAGCATGGACTGAAAGGAGCACCGCGATGGCAGAGCAGACGGCAACCGTCGAGGAATGTGTCAACACCGAGATCAAGGGCGAGACCTGGGAGGTCATCCAGTATCTGGCGATGGCGCTCAAGGCTGATAATGAGGGCCGCACCGAGGTCGCGCAAACCCTCAGGAGCATCGCCATGGACGAAGCGGCCCACGGCTCCCGCTTCAAGTACCTCGCAGGCAATATCGGCGACCTGAAAGACGAGATCGGCAAGATGCTCGCCGGTGAGGAGCAGGCCTATGATGGCAAGCACGAAGGCATGAAAACCGCCGAAACCGCCGGCCAGAAGGAGATGGCTTCATGGTTCGACACCGCCGCCCATGACGAGGCCCGGCACGCCGCCATGCTGCGCAACCTGCTGGAGCGCTATTTCTAGCACTACGCCGAGAACCGGAAACTATTGTGAAGACGCTGCCAGCCAGCGTCTTTCCTTTTCTGTGGACCGGCCTTTTCCCGCACAGGGACGGGGAGAGCGGCGAAATCCTGGCAACAGGCGTTATTCACCGGTCAAAGGGTATATAGACCAGTAAGGAAATTCGTTCAAAAGAAACCGGATCTGGAGGGCAAAATGGCTATCGAAGGCATGGTGGAGGAAAAACAGCAGTTCGAACGGGGTATCCGCAAATGGCAGCAGGTCGAGGACGTCACCATCGAGTCATGTGAAGCGCTCAAGGATGCGTCCGACAACGTGCTGGTCAGGACCATCGCCGATATCATCCGCGCCGATTCGATGAAGCACAAGGAAGTGCTGGCAGTAATACTGCAGGCGCTGGACGGCACGATCACGCTCACACCCGAGGAGCTGGGCGGCATTTCGACACTTCTGGACGATCATCTCAACATCGAGCGGGATTCGATCCAGCTGGCGATGGACGAGTTTGAGAACAGCCGCCATTTCGTCATCCGCCAGCTGCTGTCCTATCTGCTGGAAGACGAGCGCAAGCACTACAAGCTGCTCAGTCAGCTGAACGACTTCAAGCGCCACCTCTATCCTTACGCCTGATCAGAGGGCGCCGGCGCAGGTCTGGCCCGCTCAGCTTACTTTCCCAGTAACGATACGAAGGCGATCTGGCTGGCAAAATCCTTACCGTTGCCGCCGATAGTCACCTTGCGCACCGAGGCGAGATCGGGCAGCATCGTCAGCAGGTTTTCGCTCTTGTAGGTGTACCAGTAGCCGGCGGGGATGGACTGGTCGCGATTGGGATAGTCGACCTTGCCGACCAGCAGGCCGTGCGTCCAGCTCTTGACCTCGCCTGAGGCGGTGACGTAATCCAGAGTGACAAATACGGGCGTCTCGCCTCCCAGGATGCCGTCGGAAGTCATGTACTGCTGGTTGATCTTCGCAACCAGCTGTACCTGCAGGCTGGAGAGGTTTCCCTTGTCGGCGCTCAGCGGCTGTTCCAGGCCAATCAGGCCGCTGGTTCTCCCCGATCCCTGCCGCGTGAGTGTCAGCACGCTGAAGCCGCAGGAAGAGTCGTTCACCAGCTGCGCCAGATCGGTGCCCTCGCTGCCAGGAACATCCACCGTCTTCCATTCAGCCATGCCATTGGCAAAGCCGCCGTTTTTGATGAATTCCGTGCCATGACGGTCGATGTCCTCACCACAAATCTGCCCTGACGAAACCTGCTTTGGCGAAACCTGCGTCGCGGTAGTTTCGGATACCGGAGCCTGCGATCCGCATCCGCTGAGCAACATGATTTCCGCCAGCGCCAGCGCCAGCAACAGCAAAGCCGTCCGGAAAGAACTCCTGCTCAGATCCAAAGCCGCCTTCCTTTTCCCGTTAACACATCCGTGATCATTATTAGCCCGGAAAGGACGCTTCTAAACCTGGCACGGGCCTGGCGCCACTCGCCCCGAAGGCGCCTCCGTGGGGTTTGGATCTACAGGAAAGGCGCATATAACGGCGGGCCCGGAATGAATGAAAAAATGAACGCCTTCACCAGCGATTGCCGGCGAATCCGGTCAGAGCTTCCGCACCGGATTTGACAATCTGCCGATCCCTTCTATCAATATCTCGACCGTGTCACCGTCACGCAGGCAGAGTTCGTTTGGCACCATGATGCCCGTGCCGGTGGAGACCACCGTGCCCAGCGGGATGGGATTGTCGCGGTAAAGGTATTCGTTCAGCTCCTCGAATGTGCGGCCGATCAGCCCGCTGTTGGTCGAGCCGGAGAAAATCTCCGCCCCGCCGCGCAGGATTCGGCAGCTGATGCCGAGCGAATAGGGATCGGGGATCTCGGTGGCAGTGACCACCATGGGACCCAGAGCGCAGCAGCCGGCGTAGATCTTCGATTGCGGCAGATAGAGCGGGTTCCGCCGCTCCAGATCCCAGGCGGAAACGTCATTGCAGATTGTATAGCCGACGATCTCCTTGTTGGCGCCCAGGATGAACGCCAGTTCCGGCTCCGTGGCGGTCAGCTCCGAATCGCTGCGGATGCCGATGTGGCCGTTGGGGCCGACGCAGCGGGCCGCGGTCGCCTTGAAGAAACACTCGGGCCGCTCGCTGTTATAGACACGATTGTAGATATTTGCCATGTTCTGCACCTGGTGATCGGCGTCGCGCGTCTCGGCGCTGCGCCGATAAGTGACGCCAAAACCCCAGACCTCCGGTGAAAATATCGGCACCAGCAGATGGGGAAAAGAAGGATCAGGAACGCGGTCAAGTTCTTCCCACTCATAAATAGCCTGCTCCGGCACCCTCGCCCCCTTCTCGCGCACGAACCGCTCCAGCGTGGCGGCCTGGCCGCCAGCGCTTTCCAGCAGGGCCATAAAGGAGAAGTACGCCGGCTCCACCTCGGTCAGGTCGTGCACGAGACCGTCGTAGAGCAAGCCCAGGCGCATACCCTGATCGGGTGTATAGAACTGCACCAGTTTCATAAAACCTCGTTTCGCCTTTCCTGCCAACCAACCACGGCCGGCGCCGGGGAATCAGTATTCCAGATAAACCGTCTTGATCTCGGTGTAAAAATCTATCGCCACCCGGCCCTGCTCGCGCGTGCCGGTGCTGGAGTCCTTCATGCCGCCAAAAGGCACCTGCACCTCGGCGCCGACCGTGGGCGAATTCACATGCACCAGCCCCGCCTCGATACGGTCGATGAACTCCATCGCCCGCGTGAGGTCACGCGTGCAGATTGAGGCGCTCAGCCCGAACCGGACGGAGTTGGCCACCTGCATCGCCTCCTCGAAATCGGCAACGGCGATGACAGCGAGCACCGGCCCGAAGATCTCCTCCTGGGCGATGCGCATCTGCGGCGTGACGTCGCCAAAAACGGTGGGCGCGACGAAGAAACCGCGGTCGAGCGGCGGGTCCGTCAGGCGTTCGCCGCCGGCCAGCAGCCTGGCGCCCTCCTCCTTGCCGATGTCGATGTAGCGCAGCACCGTCTGCAGCTGGGTTTCGTCGATTGAAGGCCCGACCTGTGTCTCGGGCTCGGCGCCGTTGCCCACCCTGATATCGGCCACCCCGGCCAGCAGCTTTTCGGTGAACTCCTCGACCACGGACTGATGCACGATCGCCCTGCTGGTGGCGGTGCACTTCTGTCCGGTTGACCACATGGCGCCGTTGATCGCAAGCTCGACCGCCTTGTCGATGTCGGCATCAGCGAGGACGATCAGCGGGTTCTTGCCGCCCATCTCGCATTGGGCCTTGCCGCCGCGGCCGGTGACCAGGGCATAGATGCCACAGCCCACGGTGTCGGAGCCGGTGAAGGAAACGCCGGCAACCGCGCCGCTGGCAACCAGCCCGACGCCGGCCACCGACCCGGAGCCGGTGACGAAGTTAAGCACGCCGGCGGGCAGGCCTGCTTCTTCCAGCGCCCGCACGATGTTGAGCGCCGTCAGCGGCGCGCCGCTGGCAGGCTTGAGCACGACGGTATTGCCGCTCACCAGCGCCGGGGCCAGCTTCCAGGCCGGAATCGCTACCGGGAAGTTCCAAGGTGTGATCAGCCCGACTACGCCAAGTGGCTCGCGTACGGTATAAAGCAGCGTGCGGCCGAACTCCGACGGCGTGGTCTCGCCGGACAGGCGCCGGCCCTCGCCGGCGAAGTAGTCAAAGATCTGGACGGCGCGCGCTGTCTCTCCGCGAGCCTCGGGCAGCGTCTTGCCCTCCTCCCGGGTGAGCCCGGCGGCAATCTTTTCCAGGTCGCGCTCGATCAGGCGCGCCGCGCGGGCCAGGATCTCTCCGCGTCGAGGCGCCCCAAGGGCCCGCCACCCGGAGCGGGCCTGCTGCGCCGCGGCGACCGCCGCTTCAATATCCGCTACAGTGGAATCCTGAAAATTGCCGACGATATCATCCCTGTCGGCGGGATTGATGTTCGCGAAGGTCTCTCCGGAGCCGGAATCGATCCATTTGCCATTGATCAGATTCTGATAAAGATCAGTCATTTATCAAATTCCTCCCTCCTGGTCTTCGTCGTGCTCGTGCCGCTGGCCTAACTCATAAGCATCCGCCCGTTGCACCTGGTTGCCGCCTGAGTTTTTCGCCTTGTACATGGCCGTATCCGCACGGGTCACTAACTCATCAACCATTTCACCCACGCCCAGCTCGGCCATGCCGATGCTCAGGCTTGTATCCGGGAAGGAAAAGTCCTCGAAGGTCTTACGGATGCGCTCCGCCACCACCAGCGCATCTTCCTGCCCGCTGTAAGGCAGGATGACTGCGAACTCGTCGCCGCCATAACGATAGCCGGTGTCGACGTCCTGACGGATGCTGGCCGTGATCGCCTGGGCGACGCCGCGCAGGGCTTCATCGCCCCTGAGATGTCCGTACCGGTCGTTGTAATCCTTGAGATTGTCCAGATCGACCACCAGCAGCGCCACCTGGTGCTGCTGCCGCTGTGCCCGCGCCATCTCCTCTTTGAGCTTACGGTAGAAATGGCGGCGGTTGTAAAGATGTGTGAGGCTGTCGGTCATCGACAGCTCTTCCATCTTTTTTGAGTGCGCATAAGATTTCTCATACAGCCAGGCGTTCTCGATCGCCACGCCGATCTCGCTGCCGATCGTCACCAGGAGTTTCAGCTCCTGGTCGCCGAACCGGCCTTTTTCCCTGCTGAGGACGCAAAGCACGCCGCGTACACGCCCTTTCGACTCCAGCGGGATACCGGCGAACGAGTTGAACTCCGGATGCCGGGACAGCAACTCGCTGTGTTCGCTGCCGGCGGCGCTGACATCCTCCACCAGCAGCGGCTCTCCTTTAAAAGCGACAACTCCCGGGCATTTGTTGCCGACGGGGCTGACTGCCATCTCTGCGATCATGTCCTCGGGCAGGCCGCGGTGGACCATCAGGTTGAGTTCGTTCTTTTTCTCGTCGACTAGGAAGACGCTGCCCACGTCCAGCTGCAGCAGCTCCAGCACTTTCTCAAGCGATTCGCGCAGGATCACATCCAGATTGAGCGAACGGCTGACCGAGGCGGCAATCCGGTTGACCGCCTCCAGTTCGCGTGTGCGCTCACGCACCTTCTGCTCCAGCTGCTCGGAATATTCCCGTAGCTGCAGTTCCAGCGCCGCGATCCGCTCACGCGCAGCAGCGAGCTCCTCCGAGGCCTGTCGCAGCTGCTCCTGAAGCGCCTCGGGAACAGTTGAACCGGCAGTATTATCGGGATCGGTGTTTGACGACTGGGAATTAATAGGCATAGTCCAGAAATTCTGATTGGAGCCTGGCGGCCTCAAAGGAACAGAAGCGACATATGATAATATCATCCGGCGACCGCAATTGCACTTGTTGCTGCAAACCGCTAAAATGCGCCTGCGCGAAGCTTGGCCGCAAGAGCCCGGCCATTTTTCCGTCCCCGGCGAGGTAGCTCAGTTGGTAGAGCGCAGGACTGAAAATCCTGGCGTCCCCGGTTCAATTCCGGGCCTCGCCACCATCTAAGCCCTGCAAATAGTGGGATTCCTTCTCCCGCAAATTCAGCATTCCGGTTTTGACAGCCACCGGCCCTAAAGATCCTCTTTGAAGGATTGCCTCGCCTCGCCAATGAAGACAAGGAGCTGGCTTTCACTCACTCGAACGACGGCAACTCCCTGGCGTTCCGCCTCTGCAGGCAGGTGTGTCTGAAACTGGCCGGTTGGAACAAAGAGCGTGGCCGGCAGTTCTTTCTTATGTGCCCAGCCCGCTTTAAGCAGTCGCCGCGCTTCTAGCTGTGAGGGCTCCGCTTCGGCAGCCGGGATCAGACAGTTGCTCAAGATGAAGCAACTTGCTGCATCCATGAGACAGACGCAGTTGAACGATCCATTCCGCTCAGTCGGGATCGGGGATCGTTCAACTGGAACGCAATCCAGGCTACGTTTACGTTAAACTGATCTGGATGTAGCACAAACGCTCCTTGTATAAAACTTCACGTGTTCCAACCCCTACGCCACCCACTCCCCGATCGCAAATCTGGTTGCGAGAAAAACGAGCAGCAAAGGATGTGCCATGAAAAAAGCTACCACAGACCAGCAAGTTAAACCATAGGCAGGAAGATGTGCTAACCGGGGTGCTCAGGAAAGGAGCGGTGAAGCTGTTGGCCAAAGCAATCGAAACCAGGGGAGTGCATCGCCATACTCAGTGCCTGAAGCTGTGTCCCGACTTTTTCGGCCTGTGCTCCGGATGTTTGTCAAACCATTTCATCTGCCGCTCGAAGTCATCGAGCAACATGTCGGCCAGGTCGCGGTTGAACCCTTCCTTGACGACGATGCGCAGGACGGCGATATGTTCACAGTTTCTGGGAAAGGTGTAGGCCGGTACCTGCCAGCCGCGACCGCGAAGCCGCGTCGAAATATCGAAAACCGTATAATTCCTGGTCTTTTCAGCTGCTTCTGTCATCCTGAAAGCAAACACGGGAATGTCGCCGCCGTCGGTGATCAGCTCGATCTCCTCATATGCCGCCAGCCGCCGGGAAAGATATAGCGCCACGTCCTGACTCGCCTTATGGATGCGCCGGTATCCGTCCCTTCCCAGTCTCAGGAAGTTATAATACTGCGCCACCACCTGGCTGCCGGGACGCGAGAAATTGAGGGAGAACGTGGGCATCTCACCGCCAAGGTAGTTCACTTTAAATACCAGTTCCTGGGGGAGCGCATCCTCGTGACGCCAGACGATCCAGCCGACGCCGGGATAGACCAGGCCGTATTTATGCCCTGAAGCGTTGATCGATTGAACCCGGGGCACCCGAAAGTCCCATTCCAGTTGCGGCTGCAGGAAAGGGGCGACGAAGCCGCCGCTGGCGGCGTCCACATGGATCGGGATGTCCAGACCCTTCTCTTCATGCAGTTTGTCAAGCGCGGTGCTTAATTCCTTGACCGGTTCGTAGCTGCCATCGTATGTGCTGCCCATGATGGCCACGACGGCGATGGTGTTCTCGTCACACATTCCGGCTGCCTCCTGTGAGCCCAGGTGGTAGCGGCCATCCTCCATCGGGACGTACCGCGGCTCGACATCCCAGTAGACGCAGAATTTCTCCCAGCAGACCTGCACATTGATTCCCATCACCATGTTTGGCCTGTCGGCAGCCTTCCCCTGCGCCTCACGCCGCTTGCGCCAGTTCTTCAGCAGTGCCATGCCGCCCAGCATGGCTGCTTCGCTGGAGCCGATAGTGGAGGTTCCTACCGCCACTTCATCTTCCGGTGAGTTCCAAAGCCGGGCGATCATGTTGACGCAACGCGCTTCTATCTCCGCGGTTTGGGGGTATTCATCCTTGTCAGCCAGGTTCTTGCTTAACGACTCCCGCATCAGGCGGTCGGCTTCCGGCTCCATCCAGGTGCCGACAAATGTGGCCAGGTTCAGCCTGGGATTTCCATCCAGCATCAACTCATCGTGGATCAGGAAATATGCCGTCTCCGGCAGCATCTCGTCCCCGGGCAGCTCATATTTGGGAATACCCTTGCCCATTGCCCGGCGCGCGAAGGCAGGCGCGAGCATCTCGCTCCCCGGTCCCAGCTCACTGATTTTTTTCTTTTTGTGCATCGTTCGTATCCTTTACCCGTTTATGTTGACATTATTTCGTCATCCAGCTGCCGATACAAAAAGACTGAATATCTTCCGGCGGCAGATCCTTTTGTGCCTGATGCTGGCTCAAAACCATACCAGCAGCGTGGATGAAGATAAATGGAGCGGCAGGTCATGGAGCGGAAAAATTTCCCATTGCGACCGGTGGTCTGGAAGTTAAGGCGGGCCGCTTTTCAACTGGCTCGCGCTTCCCTGGGGGTTTTAATAAAAGGATTTTTGGCCGCGTGAGTGTATAATAAAGCGTCAAACCACATAACGGTTCGTCCAACTGCGTCATGAAACCGGCGAATCGGAGTATTTAATGGGCCAGGGAGCCCCCCAATTCCCGGAATTCTTCCTGGCAAAACCGGCAAGAGAAAGGATTACGGATGAAATTGAGGGCAAGGATAATCATACCAGCCGGCATGGCGCTGGCATTTGTGCTGGCGCTTTGCGCGATCGCGCTGGCCAGCAACGGTAATCCCTCCGCTACGGTTCCCAGCAGCGGCAACACCACTCCTGGAACCGCGGCCAGCATGTTCGGCAGCGCCTCCCGCGGACTGACGGTATTCAATGCCAGCTGCGCCTCCTGTCACGGGCCTGCCGGGCAGCCGACACTCGCCTATCCGGGGCTTGCAAGCGTACAGAACACCAACACCAATTATTCCATCGATCCGGAGCTGTACGATCCCAACCCGGCGCGGTTCGCGCTTAACATCGATCCTTTTGTCCAGCATGGGTCCAATCCCGGCGGTGTGCCGTCGCCGATGCCTTCCTTCGGTGACAGCGGCACCCTGACCCAGTCCCAGATCGCCGACGCCGAAGCTTATGTCATGAGCCTAAGCAACGTCAACTGGCCCACGCTGGCACTGAACGGCACCACTTTGAACGGCAGCGGCTTCGTGCCCCAGACGACGATCCAGCTCTATAACAACAGCACCGCGTTTGGCTCTACGATCAACGCGGATGCCAGCGGCAAGCTGTCGACCTCATTCTCCGCGCCGGCCGGGCAGTCGGGGACCATCACCGCCAAATACGCCGTGCTTGATGAATACGGCATCTATCCCAACGGTGACCCAAGCCAGGGCAACCTGGCCATGGACGGCACCAGGACTGCCACCCTGGCGGTGGCCACTGTCGGATATTCCGCTGCGGCAGCAGCCACTGCGCCCGCGACCACAACAACCGTGACCACGCTGCCCAACACCGGCAGCGATGTTCTGGTACTCATCCTGGCAAGCGCCATGCTGACCATTATGGGCAGCGCGGTACTGCTGCGCAGGCGCGGTTCCAGCTAAATCCGTCGCATTCATCGGGCCCGCCGCTGAGTTGACAGCGGCGGGCCCGTTTTTTTTCACCCGCGTCGGCTGGACCCAGGCGGCGCTTGACGGCGGGCCCGTTTTCATCCCTCGCGGCCGCCGGCGCGGCAGAGGAACCGCCAGACCCGGTAATAAAGGAATGAGACAAGGCTCTTTTCCCGCGGCGCAAAGGTCGGCCGGGCGTCGACTATCTCACACCCTTGCTCCACCTCAAGCGACGGCGATTTGGTCATCGCCAGCACCTGCGACGGATAGACGCTGCGGTGGCCCGAGATCAGGAAGCTGGTGACGGCGGCGATAGCGGCGTAGGGCGCGATCGCCGGACCGAACAGCTCCACTGACAGGATGCTGGCCGCAATCGGCGTATTGGCGGCGCCGGCCACCAGCGCCACCATGCCGATGGCGGCAAAAGTGGCGGGGTCAAGCCCCAGCAATGAGGCGAAAGCGCTGCCGGCGGTGGCGCCGACGAAAAATATCGGCGTGATGATGCCGCCGCTGCCTTCCATCCCCAGGGTGATGCTGGTAAAGACAATCTTAAGCAGAAATGCGTACCAGACGAATTGCAGCCCCGTCAGCGCCCCCTCGATGCTGTCAAGTCCCAGGCCAAGATATTGCCTGGAAAAGACGAAGGTCAACACGATAAGCATGCAGCCGCCCACTACTCCCCTGAGCGGTGTCCAGAATTTCATCCTGTGAGCCAGCTTTTCGCCCAGCTTCAGTCCTTCGATCATGATCACCGAGACAATACCGAAGAAGATGCCGGCCAGGATGACCTTGGAGAAAAACGAACTGCTGAAGCTGGGGACGAAATTGAAATGATGGTAGAAATATGACACTCCCAGGTGGGAAGCCACCTCGAAACTGATGATGCCGGCGATAAAAGAAGGCAGCAGCACCTCGTACATCATGCCGCCGATGAACAGGACCTCGATGCCGAAGATGGAACCCGCGATCGGCGTGCCAAAGACAGAGGCAAAGCCGGCGCTGATGCCGCAGATGACCAGTTTTTTGCGGTCGGCATCGCTGAAGCGGAACAGGCCGGCGAAGGCCGATGCGAGACCGGCCCCAATCTGGGCGCTGGGTCCCTCCTTACCGACCGACCCGCCGACAAAAAGCGTAACGACCGTTGCCGCCAGCTTCACCGGCACCACCGGCAGGGCGATCTTGCCGGAGCGCTTGTGCACCGCCTCGATGACCTTCTCTGTGCCGTGGCCTTTGGCATCCGGCGCCAGGTACCTCACCAGCACCGAACTGATGAAGAAGCCCGCCGGCAGCAGCAGAAAATAGTAAGAATACCGGCCGCTGAAGCCGGTAGCCCACTGCAGCAGCTTGAGGAAGCCGCCGGAAGACAGCCCGACGATGGCGCCGGTGATCGTGGCCAGCACCGTCCATTTGAGGACGCTGATGACCATGATGCCTTCCTCGGCGAGCGCCCGCTTGATGCGGTCCTCGATCTGTTTCCTGATAAAGGTTGTTATGAATCCGGTCATGGAAAATCCCGACAGGGCATACCGGATCGCGGAAGGGATGATGGGCTGAAAAATCAGGGATGGAGATGTGGTTTCTGCAACAAGTAAACCGATCAGCCGCTCACGCGCCGGTCACGCACGTGGGCGGGCTTTCAGTCGAAAGCCTGCGTCAGGTGATCATAGCTTTTTGGTTGCAGAACCATGCGGGCAGATTATATCACTGCCGGCGGCCGCTCAGAAAGGGAGGCGACTGTCCGCAGCCTCAGAAAGAGCGGGCGACCAGCACGGCGCAGCTGGCGTGACCAACGACGCGCTCGGTGACGCTGCCCATCAGCAGCCGGTCCAGCTTGCCGCGGCCATGGCGGCCGACGACGATCAGGTCCGCATCGTTGTCTTCCGCTGCCTTGATGATCTCCACGTAAGGTTTGCCGGTAGCGGTCAGGGTCTGGATCTCCATGCCCGCCTCCG
The DNA here is from genome assembly GCA_021791195.1 of Actinomycetes bacterium. GTDB lineage: Bacteria > Actinomycetota > Thermoleophilia > BMS3ABIN01 > BMS3ABIN01 > JACWAD01. Next base: position 172,657 of record JAJYXB010000008.1, read on the forward strand.
TGGCGGCCTGCTCTGCCTTGACCAGCGCCTCGGACGCTTCTGCGGCCCGGCCCTGGGACGGAGCCACCGAGAGCACCTGCAGCCGGGCACCGCATTTTGTGGCCATCTTGATGGCTTCGGCCACCGCCGTCTCGCCGTCGCGCGAACCGTCCGTGGCGGCCATGATGTGTTTGCACCCGGTCACGGCGCCCCGGGGAACCACCAGCACGTCGCCGGGCATGTTGCCGATCACCTTGGCGGTGACGCTGCCCATGGCCACACGCTCGAAGCGGGTATGGCCGCGGCGGCCCATGATGATGAGCTCGGAACCTCTATTGCGGGCTTCCTCGACGATGATGTTGAACGGATCGCCAGCTTTGACGACAACATTGCATTCGATGCCCTTCTCCTCAGCCCGCGCCTTCACGCCTTTGAGGTACTTCTTCGCCTCCTGCTCCTGCTCTTCGACCGCGGTGGCCATCGGCCCCACGACGTAGGGCGCCAGGGAGGCAAACCGCTGAAATGTCTCAACTGCGAGCACCACGTCCAGCTGGCTGGAGCACCGGCCTGCCAGGCTGATAGCTTCCCGCACGGCGCCTTCGCCGGAATCGGAGCCGTCGGTCGCCAGCAGGATTTTTTTCAGTTCAGTCAAGGGGCATTGCTCGGCCATGTTATTAACCTACCTCCCGGTATCTTTTCCGTCCAGCTGCATCTTGTCAGATTCCTTCGAACTCCTTGACTGCCTCGGAGTCCAGCGCTTCGCCCTCTTTCTTGGAGACCGAAAGCACAGTGGCGATCACGGTCAGCGCCAACATGATGATCATTGCTATCTCCAGGCCGTGCAGAAAAGCGCCGTACCTGTCGGCCGTCGGAATATTATTGCCGCTAAAGATGTGTTTGGGTTTTGGATAGCCTTTTCCGTTAAGATAAATGCCCTCCCAGATAGCCAATACCAGGCTGGAGACAGCGACGCCAAAAATCGACCCCAGCGACCGGGTCATGTTCAGAATCCCTCCGGCCACGCTGAGTTTGTCCCTGGGAGCTGCCCCCATGATAGCGCTATTATTGGGCGGCGTGAACATGCCCATGCCCACGCCGATGACGAGCAGCTCGAGTATCAGCAGCCACACGGGCGTCGTGGAGCTCAGGAAAATCATTGCCAGGCAGCCAATCGAGGCCGCCACCATGCCGGCCGTGGTCATTATCCTCGAGCCGTACTTGTCAGAAATGTTGCCCGAGAACGGGGCCACAATCGCCATGGAAAGCGGTACCGGCGTCAGCAACAGACCTGTCATGCCGGCGGCATATCCCAGTACGTTCTCCATGTAGAACGGCATCAGGAATAAAATCCCGAACAGCACGTAGTACGAGAGCATGCCGGTCACGTTCCCCAGCATGAACAGTCCGTTTTTAAACATGTTGAAATCAATCAGCGGGAACCTGACTCTAAGCTCGGTGAAGGCAAAGATTGCCAGGAACACAACCGCGATCGCCAGGTAAGCGATGATCGTGGGTGTAAATCCGTCGGTTCCCATCCCGTTTATCCCCAGCACCAGCGAACCCAGACCGATAACAAAGGCCAGGGTGCCAAAGTAATCGATCTTCTCCTTCTCGGCGGCCTTCTCGCTCTTCGGCAGGATCAGGAGCGCCGCCGTCACGCCAACCAGACCAATCGGCAGGTTCACGTAGAAGATAGCGCGCCAGCCGATGGCGGCGATCAGGCCCCCGCCAACGAGGGGACCGATGGACATGGAGATTGCCTGGACGGCGCCCTGGATGCCGATTGCCTTTCCTCTCTCACTTGAAGGGAAAGCCGAAACGATAATCGCCACCGAATTCGCCTGCAAGAGGCCGGCGCCAACAGCCTGCAGGACGCGGGAGCCAATCAGGAAGTATGCGCTCGGCGCTATGCCGCATAAAAACGAGCCTACGGTAAAGACTATAAATCCGAAGGTATACAATTTTGTCCGGCCCAGCATATCCGCCAGCCGGCCGAAGAACGGCAGGAAGATCGTCAGCGTGATCATGTATGCCATCGCCACCCACGCGATCATGGAGGTGGAGACATTGAAATCATCTTTCATGGTCGGCATGGCGACGTTGACGATGCTGACGTCCAGCGCCGACATGGTGGCGCCCATAAGAACGGTAACCAGGATGAACCATTTCCAGTTAGGCTTGCTGGAAAAGAATGGATGCGGGAACCCTGAAATTTTACTCACACTGCACTCCTTGGTCTAAACCATGCCCGTTTGCCGATGCCGTTGCCTGAATCAATGATCCATAAAAAAATGACGTAGTAAACATAAGCTTGGCTTATCGTTACTAAGTCTTGTATAAGTATACTCATTATTGTTCAATTATTAAACACTTTATTTACATTTTTGTCACGCTTTCGTTTCATAATGTTACATTATTTCGCATGGCAGGTATAAGTAATGCCTGCTGCAAGGACGATTGGCATCGCCCGGATGTATAATCATGGCAGAATGTCCCTCCGAAAAAAGATAATATTCAGCTTCTTCATCAGCGCCCTGATCATTGGCATTCTCGCCACCTTTGAATATATCAATTTCATCCAGGTAAAGAACCAGATGGGATTCCTCGAGGTGGCCGATTCCGCCCGGGACCGGTCGCTCAAGATTCTGCGGCATGAGAAGAACTTCTTTCTTTTCCCCGATCAGGCCGCCCGGGAATCAGCCGCGACTCTCGATTACCTCAAACAGCTCGACAGCCTGAACGGCGACATCGAGGCCGAGGACCCCGCCGCCGCCGCCAACCTCACCAACCTCGTAGCCACCTACCGGACGCAGTTCAGCAACATCCAGAGCTCGCTGACACAGATCGCGCAGGGAAACGACAGCCTGAAAACCTCCTTCCCGACGGCGGCCAGCCTCGAGCCGGTGATCCAGGCCGGTTCGCGTGACAATCCTTCGCTGGTGGCCAATTACCTGCAGAGCTATCTCTCGCTGCCGCCGACAAACCCGCAGATCGTGGCGCTCCGGCAGCTGGACGCGCAGATCACCCAGCTGCGGAGCCAGAGTGATAACATCGTCGCCGCCGCCAACGACCTGGACAAGAATACCCGCAACAACGCCAACTCCGTGATCCGGCAATCGCAGATCGAGATCCTGGTGGTGTTCCCCCTGTTCCTGATGATCGGCCTGGGCGCCCTGCTCTATGTCAGCTCGGATGTGGTCAAAAAACTGAGGGCGCTGACCGGCGCCGTGGAGCGGATCAGCCGGATGTTCGGCCCCCGCTCGCCGCGGCCCGCAGTGGATGAAGGACATGTCCACAAGGATGAAGTCGACATCCTCGTTGACAAGTTCAACCGCATGAACCAGCTGCGCACCGACTGGGAGCGCAAGATCCAGGAGAAGAACCAGGAGGCGCTGCTCCAGGCGAAAAAGCTGGCAGCCATCGGCACGCTGGCCTCCGGCGTTGCCCATGAGCTCAACAACCCGCTCAACAACATCAGCCTGTCGGCGCAGGTGCTGAAGAAAAAAATCAGTTCCGACGAGCCGCCGGCGGTAGCCCGCATCGTCAATGACATAGTCGGGCAGACCGAACGGGTCAGGGATATCGTCAGCAATCTGCTAGAGTTTGCCAGGGAGCGCGAGCTGCAGCGGCAGGAGGTGGAGGTAAACAGCCTCATCAGAAGCGCTTACCACCTGGCGGGCAAGGCCGCGGACACCTCCGCCATCCGGTTCGAGCTCGATTCCCAGGAAGCGGTCAATGTCATCGAGGCCGACCGTCCCCAGCTGGAGCGGGTTTTTGTCAACCTGTTCGCCAACGCCATCGCCGCGATCGAGGGCGAGGGAAGGATAATCGTCCGCATCCGGCCGAAGAAAGGGAACCTGGAGATCCTGGTGTCCGACACCGGCAGGGGGATGTCTGCCGCGGACCGGGAAAAGGTCTTTGATCCCTTCTTCACCAGGAAGGACAAGGGAACCGGGTTGGGACTTGCCATTGTAATGAATACAATCCAGAAACACGGAGGCCAGATATCCGTGATCAGCGAAGAAGGGATCGGCACAATTTTCGAGATCATTCTGCCGGTGAAAGGCAAAGAGGCATGACTTTCAGGGTTCTGATAGCGGAGGATGAGGAAATCACCCGCAATCATCTCGCCGATGTGCTGCGCGACGAAGGCTTCGACGTAGTCAGCACAGGAAACGGTCTTGATGCGCTAAATGAGATCAGGTCAAGTGACTTTGATATCCTCATCGCCGACATCAAGATGCCCAGGATGGATGGGCTGGAACTGCTCTCGCAGGTGAAGAAGGTCTCGCCCGAGACCGAAGTGCTGATCGTCACCGGCTTCGGCAGCATCAACTCGGCGGTCGATGCCATCAAGAAAGGCGCTTTCGATTACCTGCCCAAGCCATTCGACCTGGATGAGCTGATCCTGAAGGTGCGCAAGGTCCAGGAACAGAATGAGCTCAGGCAGGAGAACGTCGCCCTGCGCACCTCGCTGAACATGGAGAAGAAGATCGACGTGATCGCCGAGAGCAAAGGCATGAAAAAAGTGCTCGAGGTGATCGACGGCATCAGGGAATCAGACTGCAACGTCCTTCTGACCGGCGAGAGCGGCGTGGGCAAGAATCTGCTGGCCAAGGTCATTCACTATTCCAGCCCCCGCAGCGAGCGGCCGTTCCTGTCGCTCAACTGCGCCACCTTCTCCGAGGAACTGCTGGCCAGTGAGCTGTTCGGTCATGAGAAAGGCGCTTTCACCGGCGCTACGACGCAGAAGCCGGGCCTGATGAAGATCGCCGATCACGGTACGCTCTTTTTTGATGAGATCACCGAGATGGCGCCAAATCTGCAGGCGAAGCTGCTGAAGGCGATCGAGGAACGTGAATTCTACCGCGTCGGCGGCACCAAGCCGGTGCGCGTGGATGCGCGCTTTATCGCCGCCACCAACCAGCGCATCGACCAGGCGATCGCGCAGGGAACGTTCCGCAAGGATCTCTATTACCGCCTCAATGTCATGGAGATATATGTGCCGCCCCTGCGCGAGCGCAAGAGTGACATCACGCCGCTGAGCCGCTTCTTTTTGCGCAAGCATTCGCGCGAGTACGGCAAGAAGATCAAGAAGTTCACCAAGGATGCGCTTGACGTGCTCAGGCGCTATAGCTACCCTGGCAACGTGCGCGAGCTGGAGAATATCATCGAGCGCGCCGTCATCCTGGAAAAGGGTCCCTACATCACCGCTGAATCGCTGCCTCAGTCGCTCCTGATGTTCCAGATCGAAACGACGCTGGAGCCGGACAAGGTGAAATCCCTCGCCGAGATCAACAAGGAATACGTGCATTCGGTCCTGGAGATGTTCGGCGGCAACAAGTCCGAAGCCTCGCGGGTGCTGGGCGTTTCGCGCACGAGCCTCTGGCGGATGCTCAAAGAAGAGGAATAGCGCCGGCTCCCGCTCAACCCGGTGGGAGTCCCGGGGCTTGCCCCCGACGTTCACCTGCGTTTCCCGTTGAAACACATTTTCCTCGCCGGCGCCGGTCCCTTGGCGGCGTCTGACCGTAAAAATCCCTTAATTAGCAGGCTAATTGTATAGTTGGCACGGATCTTGCTCCTATTATTAAAAAAGGAGGAAGGTCATGTCAACACAGGAACTGATATATGTAGCGTACAGGGACGAACATCTCGATGATGAGCGGTCCGACCACGGCATCTCCTATGCCATCTACCTCTCCAAGGTGCTCAGCGAGACTTTGCGTGTGCTGCTGCTGAGTCCGCGCGGTTCCAGTAGCCGGTTCAACGACGTTGTTTCCTCCGTCGCTTCGGTCTCACCGTTCCCCCACACGCAGGCGGACGCCGCCGCCGCCGAATGGGAGCACAGCAATTCCGAGGCGGCGGCGCTGGCAAAAGACTTCATGCTGAAGAAGTGCAGCAGCCAGGGCATCGCCGCCGATGTCCACATCGGCCTGGAGGCCAACGCCGCGGAGATCATGCGCTTCCTGCGGCGGATGAAGGTGCACCTCGTGCTGCTCAGCCCCAGAGTCACGGAGACCAGGCATATCCACAAGCGGCTGGTGAAGTCTTCTCCGCGGCCGGTCGTGACCATGGCCCGCGGCGCCGCCTATCCGGCGCTCGGCGCACAGGCGGATGCCGGCATTGTTTGACCGGCTGCTCGACAATCACATCGTCGGCAGGGACGAGTTGGAGACGGCCCGCGCAGAGGCCGAAGCCAGCGGCCACCCGCTGGAACAGGTGCTGCTGGAGAAAGGCGTCCCCAAGCATGAGATCCTGAACGGCCTTTCTGAGCACTTCGGCGTGCCCTGGGTCGAGTACGACGAAGACCTGATGGTTTCGGCCGCGATCATGAAGCAAATCGACCCCGAGCAGCTCAAGCGAAGCCTATGGCTGCCCATCGCCATCAGCGACAGCCACGCCGAGGTCATCGCCAGCCGGCCGGACGATCCGAAGGTGCTTGCCCAGATCAAAAGCATGCTCGGGGTCGGCGCAGTCGACTTCCGCGTCGCCCTTCCAGGCGATGTGCTGCGCATCATCGAGAACAACCAGGACCTGAATCCGGGCTTTCCGCCGGAAGCGGGCAGAACACCGCTGGCCAAGACCCGGACGTATCTGGCCGGAACGCGTTCCACGCTGGCCATCCAGCGCACATCGATGGCCAAGGCCAGGACGGCGTTGGCCTTCCTCCGCACCGGGATTTCCTCGATCACGATCGGAGTGGTCCTGATCACGCTGTTCGGCGGCGGCTTTTTTCTGCCGCTGGAAATGCTGCTGCTGGCAATCGGCGTGTATGCGGTGATGGACGGCCTCATCTGGTATGTCCCGGCCAGAGGCCAGGCGCTGAAGAACCAGAGTTACGCCGAACCGGCGAATGACGGCGGCGGCATGAGCGTACTTTCCACCCGCAACGAGGTCGCCGGCCCCGAATTCGTCCGTTCCGGAACCCTTACCGGAGCCGTTGACCAGAGGCGGGGCTGGCGCCGGCTTTCACCGGTGATGCGCCGCCGCTTCCTCGCCAGCGACCGCACCGACCTGGCGGAAGGGCGCACGGTCAACGCCTCTTTGCGCACCACCATGGCGCAGGCCCGGACCGGCCTGGCCTTTGCCCGCACCGGCGTGGCCTTCGGCGGCCTGGGACTGGGCCTGCTGAAGAAGTTTCCCAGCGTCAGCTGGTCCTATTTTGACTTTTTCCTCATCCTTGCCGGAACGTTCATGGTGCTCGAAGGCTTCTACTGGTACCTGCCAGGATACCGCGCCGGCAGGGACGGTCTGCGCAGCTTCATCGCCGCCCTTCATGAAGACACGATCTGGGACGAGGTTTTTCCACCGCTGCACCGGCTGCGGGAACAAGCCCCGCCGGTCAGCGCGGCGCAGGCTCCCGGCATCTGGGGCACCACGGGTCTGGCGCTGGAACGGACGGTTCTGGCGGAGCGGCGCAACCTGATGTCACGGCTGCGGACGGTGATGGCCTACTCGCGCACGGGGCTGGCCTTCATCCGCACCGGCATGAGCATCGCCGGCGTAGGCGCGACTTTGTTCGTGCTGCTGCTGCCGAACAGCCTGGGCTGGAAGGTGACGCCGGTCATCCTGATCGCCACCGGGCTCTTTCTGGCCGGGGACGGCCTGCGCTGGTCCCTGGGCACAGAGAAGGTCTGGCGGGAATATCCTTTCTGCCGGGGCGAGTTCGAGATCCAGCTGCCGGATTACGGCAAGCCGGCGCGGAAGTGGGGCAGGGTGGTGTTTGATGATGAACTCTAGGCAGATGATCACTTATCGCCGCCTGGTCAAAGACGGTCATATCAGCAAGGAGCGGCTGGAGACGGCCTGCGCCTCCGCCAGCGAACGCGATGCGGAGATCGAGACCGTGCTCATGGACGAATATGGCGTGCCAAAAAAGGCACTGCTGGACGCGCTGGCCGAGGAATTCGGCTTCCCCGCCATCGAGTTCGACGAGCGCCTGCCAGTGCCGCCCGAGCTGCTCGAAGGGCTGGAGCCCGACAGACTCCGGCGGGAGCCGATGTTTCCGCTCATCCTCGAGAACGGGAAAGTGATCGCGGCGCTTAACGATCCCGGTTCGCCGGTGGCGCGCGAAGAGATCGACCGGTTTGTCAACGGCCCTTATACGCTCAGGGTCAGCCTGGTGATGGAGATCCTCTGGTACATGCAGGATTATCTCAACGACCATCCCGGACGCATCATCGGCACCGAGCGTACCGGCCTCGCCTTCTGGCGCAACACGATGGCAGCCTGGCGGACGCGGATGGCCTGTTACCGCACCGAGATGGCGCGCATGCGGACCTGGCAGGCGCTGATGCGCTGGGGCCTGGGCCTGATGACCCTGGCGACGGCGTTCATCATCCTCGACTGGCGGACGGTAGATTCCCAGATCCTGATCTGGCTGACGGTGGGCGCCGGTATGGGGCTGGCCGGGTTCGGCACCTGGAAGTATTCCCACATGCGGCGGTTCATGATGCGCATGCCCCGCCCGCAGACGCTGGCCGAGGTAACCTCGGCCACGACCGTCTTCCTGGAACGATACCATGTGGATGACGCGCCCCAGCCGCGGACCAAGAACACGATGCTGTCACGCCTCAGCGATCTGCTGCCCACTTACAGCACCATTCTCAGGCCGGTGCCGGCCAGCCGCGAGCGCACCCACCTGGCACGGGAACGTAACATTCTGGCCGCACAGCGAACCATCGCCGGCTGCTACCGGACGATGTATGCCCGTGCCCGTACCGGCCTGGGGTTCATCCGCACCGGAATCACCTTTTTGAGCATCGGCTTGGGCCTGGTCAAGATTTACGAGCTTCGTACTGCCGGGCTCATGGGCATACTGCTCGCGGTTGCCGGCGCGCTGATGGCGATCGACGGGGTCATCTGGTACTACCCGGCGCGCAAGGAGGAACCGGATCTCGGCAGGCTGCTCAGCGAGCCGGCTCCGGAAAGTTACGCCGACACGGCGCCGGAACAGCTGCTCGATTCGGCTTGATGCTCGATTCGGTTCAGGCGTTTTCGCTATAATCTTCCTGGCGATTCAGGGCCGCCAAATCCGCAGGGCCGCAAGTTCTTCCTGTCCGCTGGCGCGGGCAGGCAACCTGACACGTGAACAGACGGGAAGTCGCATGAGCTACAGGGTAATGATCATCGATGATGAGAAGATCGCCGCTGATATGACCAGGGTTTCGCTCGAGGACGAGGGCTACGAAGTGGAGACATTCGCCGACGGCGCGTCCGCCCTGGCAAGGCTGAAGGAAACTCCCTTCGACGTCGTCATCACCGACCTGAAGATGAAAGGGCTGGACGGGTTCGACGTCCTCAACAAGATCAGGGAAACCGGCTCGGGCGCCAAGGTGATCATGGTCACCGCTTTTGCCAACCTCGACATCGCCATCGAGGCGATCAAGGGTGACGCATTCGATTTCTTCACCAAGCCGGTGAAGCTGAAAGAGTTGAAGGCTTCGGTCAGGAAAGCGGTGCAGGGAGAAGGCTAGCCGCTCCGCGGGCCCGCATCAGCGCGTCCTTGAACGAACAGTTCCACGATCCGGAACTGCTCCACGTCCACCAGTCCCCTGTCTGTGAGCTTGAGTTTCGGCACCACCGGCAGGGCCAAAAACGACATGGTGATGAACGGGTCCGGCAGGATGCAGCCCAGCTCGGCGGCGGCAGCGATGGCCTGCCCGGCGCCGGCAGCGACCTCCGCCACCGGGCGGTCGGACATCAGGCCCGCCACCGGCAGCGCCAGCGACGCCAGCACCTCGCCCGCGGCGGCGACGGCGATACCGCCTCCCAGCCGCCTCAGCTCCCGGACCGCCACGCGGATGTCGTCATCGCTGACTCCCGCCGCGATGATGTTGTGTGAATCGTGCGCGACCGTGCTGGCCAGGGCGCCAGACTTCAGCCCGAGGCCGTGGACGAAACCGATGCCGACGTTACCGCTGGCGTGGTGGCGCTCGATGACCGTCAGCTTGAGGATGTCGCGGCCGGGGTCGGCAACGGCGAGGCCGTTCTCGATCAGCGGTTCGGTGCGCAGCTCTTCGGTGACGATCTGCTGCGGCACGATGCCGATCACGCGCAGGCGGCCGCCGGGCGCGGGCGCGGGGACTCCCAGGTCTTCCAGGCTGTCAATGTCGATGTTGACGGTGTCGTGGATGACGCCTCCGGGCGCCGGCGAGTCGAAGCCGGCAGCGCGGCCGTCGCGGGCGACCTCCCTGCCATCCTTAAAGACGCGCGATACCGTCACCGCCTTAAGGTCATCCAGCACCAGCAGGTCGGCGGCATAGCCGGGGGCCACGGCCCCCACCCGGTCCAGGCCATAGTGGACCGCGGTGTTGAGCGTCGCCATCCGGATTGCCGTTACCGGCGGCACTCCTTCGCCGATCGCCAGCCGCACCAGATAGTTTATGTGCCCTTCGGCCAGCAGGTCGCCGGGGTGGCGGTCGTCGGTCACCAGGCTGAAATGGTGCGAGTTGCCGGCGTCCACAACGCCGATCAGTTCCCGCAGGTTCCGGGCGGTCGAGCCCTCGCGCAAATGGATGTGCATCCCTGCCCGCAGCTTCTCCAGCGCTTCGGCGGCGGTAACGCATTCATGCTCGGAGCTGATGCCGGCGCCGGCGTAGGCGGCCAGATCCTTGCCGCTCAGGCCGGGGGCATGACCGTCGACACGGCGGCCGCCGGCCACCGCCAGCTTGGCCATCACCTCCGGGTCGCCGGCCAGCACGCCGGGGTAATCCATCATCTCCGCGATGCCGATCACCCGCTCCCGGCCGATCAGCCGCGCCAGCGCGGCGCTGTCCAGCCTCGCGCCGGCGGTCTCCATGGCGGTGGTAGGCACACACGACGGCAGCATCACATAGAAAGTCACGGGCAGGCCGTGGCTGGACTCCAGCATGTACTCGATGCCCGCTTCCCCGAGCACGTTGGCGATCTCGTGAGGATCGATGACCACGGCGGTCGTGCCCAGCGGGATGACGGCGCGGGCGAACTCCGGCGGGGTCAGCATCGTGCTCTCAACATGGATGTGCCCGTCGATGAAGCCCGGGCAGACAAAGCGCCCTTCCAGATCGATGACTTCGGCGGCGTCGTAATCGCCCAGGCCCGCCACCCGGCCCCGGTGCAGCGCGATGCCGGTCTGGACGATGGCGCCCGAGAACACGTCGATCACCCTGGCGTTCTTCAGCGTCAGCTGCGCCGCCCTGAGCCCGCGGGCGACCTCGATCAGTTCCTGGTCCTGCTCGGCAGCGATTGATCCACCTCTTTTGGTTTTCCCGGCTGCGCCGGCGGATGCAGATAAACCCGGCTGATAAACGCCCGGATTCAGCGCCGCGTCAACAGGTACTCCTGCGCCGACAGCGCCGCCTTGGCGCCCTCGCCCGCGGCGACGACGATCTGCTTGTCGCGCACCTGGGTGACGTCACCGGCGGCAAAGACGCCGGGGACGCCGGTCCGGCATTCACAGTCGACCTCGATCTCGCCGTGGCGGTTGAGCCGCACCAGGTCGACGGCGAAACCGGAGTTCGGCTGCAGGCCGATCTCGATGAAAACAGCCCGGACCGGTATCTGCACTTGCTTGCCGCCGCCATCGGGCGCGATTGCAGCCGCTGTGACCTGCTTGCCGTCCCCGTCGATCGCCACCACGCGCCAGCCCAGGTGCATCCGGATGCGCGGCTCCGCCTGCGCCTTCCCCAGCAGTAGCTCATCGGCAGTAAATGGGGCGGGCGCGACCAGATGGACCTCCGAGCAGAGCGCGGCCAGCTCCAGCGCCGCCTGCATGCCGGAATTGCCGCCGCCGGCGACCATCACCGGCTCGCCGGCGTAAAGCGGCGCATCGCAGGTGGCGCAATAGCTTACGCCGCGGCCGGCATATTCCTGCTCGCCGGAAGCGTTCAGCAGCCGCGACCGCTTCCCGGTGGCGATGATCGCCGTCCGTCCGGTGAAGCGCCTGCCGGACTGGGTGGTCGCCTGCTTCATCCCTCCGGCTATCTCGAGCTTGACGACCTCCTCACCCTCCACCAGCGCCACGCCGCCGTAGCGGCGCACCTGGTCCTCGAACCGGGTCATCAGCTCCGGACCAGTGACGAACTGGAACCCCATGTAGTTCTCGATGCCGGCGGTAAGCGCCGGCTGGCCACCCAGCTGGTCAGCCACCAGCACAGCGCTCAGGCCTTTGCGGGCGATGTAGACCGCGGCGGTCATCGCCGCCGGACCGCCGCCGATGATGATCACGTCCCGGACCTCTTCGGTCACGGGCGGCCGGGCGGGCGCGCGTCCCAGCTTGCGGTCGAAACCCCCCCTGGCGTCAAGCACAAGGAAATCCTCGTAGCCGCCGATGTATTCGTCGCCGATGAATATCTGCGGCACGACGTTCTTGCCGGTCAGCCGGCGCATCTCTTCCAGCGCCATCAGGTTGCCGGCAATGTCAACCTCGTTGAATTCTACACCCCGCTCACGGAAGAGCGCCTTCAGCCTGCGGCAGAAAGGTCAACCAGGCGTGGTGTAAATCGTGACTTTTTTGTCCTGTTTTTCGTTCATGAGTCCGCCTTCTGGCTATTTCTGCCCCGAATCCGCCCGGCGAAAACAGTGCCAGGGGTGGAAGAAGAGGCGGGCGCACCACGAAAAAGGGCGGCCGCAGCCGCCCTTAAAAAGCACGAGGTCAAACACGGTTGTTCTTTATTCAGTCTTCCTCGACGATGATGATCTCCGCGGGGCATTCGTCCGCGGCGCTTTGCACCGCTTCGCGCAGACTCTCATCGGGCGACTCGTTGACAACCATCGCCAATCCGTCTTCGTCGTTGATCACGAAAACCTGCGGGCACTCATCGGCGCAGATGCCGTCGCCGAGGCACTCATCCCGGGGTTCGATCCTGACTCGCATTTTTTCTCCTCTCTGTTACTGTTGACACCCGGCCGCCCCGCCCTGCCGCCTTCAGACGTTTACTTTGCTTTCCCCCGAGGTAAAATTGAAAACAATGCTCGAACAGCCGGCGGCGGCGCATGAACGATTGCCCGCTTTATATAACATCTGTTCCACAATATTCAATACAAGACCGCCAAACTGGTATTATTTCAACCGCGGCCCGCGTCACCGCAACCACTACAGCCTTTTCCGGCAAATCGGACGGAGGAAAACATGGAATTCAACATCGAAAGCGAAAAAACTCCGGACGGGGTCGCAGTGATCGAGGTCGCCGGCGAGCTCGATCTCTACACCGCCCCGCGCCTCAAGGAAGCGCTGCTGAGCGCGATGGATGAGGGCGTTCTCAATATCATCGTCGACATGTCCGGCGTCCATTTCATCGACAGCTCCGCCCTGGGAGTCCTCATCGGCGGTGTCAAGCGGTTGAAGCCGAAGGAAGGCAAGCTCGTCCTGGTCAGCGTGGATGAAAACGTCAACTGGATCTTCCAGATCACCGGCCTGAACAGCGTCTTCGACATTTTCCAGACCCGGGAAGAGGCGCTGGCCGGCGTTCACTAGCGCCGTCGCGCCCGGCGCCGGTTTTGGCGTCCCGGTCCAGGGGTAATAAAGCGTATCCCGGTAATCATGGAGGGCCGGTCACCCGTGGCCGTTTTTCCATACCAATGAGGGGGATACGGTCATGGCTGACAAGGTGAGCGCCGTCAACAAACCGGGCTCCGGCAAAGTCCGCTGCTGCCCGTTTTTCTGGACCAGCCAGGCGCCCGGCGGCGATGAGCCCGCCTACCTTTCCCGTTATCAGCAAAGGTTCGTCTGCCGCGGCGGCAGGCACAGCTCGCTTCTGACTTACGATGAACTGCTGGCCTGTCTGGAGCGAAACGGGGACCGCTGCCCCACCGCCAGCGTGACGGCGTAAGCGTGGCGCTCCAGACAGGTCCGTCCCTTAAAGAGGTTCGCCTTGGCATTTCATAGCGTCGTCTGCATAAAACAGGTGCCCGACACCACTCAGGTGAGGATCGATCCTGAGACTGGCAGCCTTGTCCGCAAGGGGATCCCCTCGGTGATAAATCCCTTCGACCTGTTCGCGGTCGAGGCGGCGTTGCGCCTGCGTGACGAGCACGGCGGCACGGTAACCGCGCTTTGCATGGGACCGCCCCAGGCGGAAGAGGCGCTGCGAAAAGTGCTCGGCTACGGCGTGGACCGGGCGGTGCTGGTTACCGATCGCGCCTTTGCCGGCGCGGACACGCTGGCGACGACCTATACGCTGGCGGCTGCGATCAGGAAGATCGCCGGCGCCCGGAACGACCAGAAAGCGGCGGGAAACGAGGGCGGTGAGGCCGGACCGCGCGACGCCGACGGCGAGCCGGTGGACCTCGTTTTCTGCGGCAAGCAGTCGATCGACGGCGATACCGGCCAGGTCGGCCCCGGACTGGCCCGGCGGCTGGGATTCAGCCAGTTGACATACGTTTGTTCCCTGCTGCAGATCGATCCGGAAAAGCGGAAACTGCGCGCCTGGCGCCAGCGGGAGGACGGCCGCGAGCTGCTGGAGGCCGATTTGCCGGTGGCGGTGACGATCACCGAAGCCTGCAACCGCATCCGCTACGCGTCACTGCCGGACCTGCTGGCCGCCGCTGACAAAAAGATCGATACGTGGCGCGCTGACGATCTGGACGCCGAGCGCGGGCGCCTGGGCCTGAAGGGCTCCCCCACCCGGGTCAACCGTATCTTCGCGCCGCCCGTGCGCCAGCGCGGCGAGACCGTCGGCGAGCCGGGGATGGAGCCGGCCGCGGTGGCGGCGCTGCTGTTCGACCGGTTATCCGAACGCGGCATGAAGCCGGGAGTTGCGCGTGCCTGAGGACAGGCCGAAAATCAGCAAGAACTCACCCGATGATGCCGCACGGGCTGGAAAGGATGCCGCGCAGGACAGCAGTACCGCAGGCGGCGAGGTCTGGGTTGTCGTGGAGCAGGTGGCCGGAGAGGCCGCCCCGGTTTCGTGGGAACTGATGGGAGAAGCGCGCGCGCTCGCGGAAGCGCTCGGCGTGCGCGCGGCCGCGGTGATCCTCGGCGCCGGCGCGCCGGAACTGGCGCGGCAGGCATTCAGCTACGGCGCCGCTGCGGCTTATACCGGCAGCGACCCGGCGCTGGAGCCATTCATCACCGACCCGCACTGCCAGGCGCTGGTGGATCTGGCGCGGGCGCACCAGCCACAGATCATCCTGCTGGGCGCGACCACCCGCGGCCGCGACCTGGCCTCGGCGGCCGCCACCGAGCTCGAGACCGGACTGACAGCCGATTGCACCCATCTGGAGATCGATGAGGCCAAGGGACTGCTCAAGCAGACGCGCCCGGCTTTCGGCGGCAATGTCATGGCAACCATCATCACACCCAATCACCGGCCGCAGATAGCGACCGTGCGGCCGGGAGTTTTTCCCCTGCCGGAGGCCGCGGCTGAAGCCGGCGGCGAGATTATCGAATCGCGGCCCGCGATCACGGCCGCTGCGGCAGCCGTCAGGCAGCTGCAGTTCCTGCCCAATCCCGGGGAGGAATCACTCATGGGGGCGCACGTGATCGTCGCCGGCGGGCGCGGCATGCGCAGCGCGCATAATTTTGCCTTGCTGGAGAAGCTGGCCACAGAGCTCGGCGGCACGGTGGCCGCCTCGCGCGCGGCGGTGGACGCGGGCTGGATCTCGCAGCGGCGCCAGGTCGGCCAGACCGGCCAGACCGTGCGGCCGCTGCTTTATATCGCCGTGGGCATCTCCGGCGCCGTCCAGCATCTGGCCGGGATCCAGGAATCCGACGTCATCGTGGCGATCAACAGCGATCCGGACGCGCCCATCTTCGACGTCGCCGATTACGGCATCGTCGGCGACCTCTTCGAGATCGTGCCGGCCCTGATCGAGGAAGCGCATGCACGGCTGAGCGGCGCGGCAGGATCGGATGCCGCCGGCGAACGGCAGATCGGAGTGGAATCAACATGAGTGCGGCCACTTCGCGCTACGATGCCATCGTCGTCGGCGGCGGTCCGGCTGGCCTGGCGGCTGCCTACACGCTGGCAAAGGGAGGCGCCAGCGTCGTCTGCCTGGAGCGCGGCGACTGGTCCGGCAGCAAGAACATGATGGGCGGCCTCATTTATTCCCAGCCGACCGGCAGCGTCTTCCCCGAGTTCTGGCGCGAGGCGCCGCTGGAGCGCCACGTGACCCGTCGTGACATGTGGCTGGCGACCGGCGATTCCGCCATCAAGCTGTCCTTCGAGACCGCCGACTTCGCGGTCGAGCCCTACAATTCTTTCACCGTCTACCGTTCCAGTTTCGACAAATGGCTTTCCCGCCAGACGGCTGCCGCCGGCGCCCTGATGATCAGGGAGACGCTGGTGGAGGATTTGCTGTGGGATGGCGGCCGCATCGCCGGCGTGCGCACCGGCAGGCCGCAGGGAGACCTGGAAGCAGACGTGGTCATCATCGCCGAGGGCGTCAACACCTTCCTGACGGAGAAGGCCGGCCTGTCGCCCTGCCCGCCGCGCGCCGCCAACGTGGCGCTGGCGGTAAAAGAGGTGCTGGCGCTGCCCAAGGAGCGGATCGAGGACCGCTTCGACCTCGACCCCGGCGCCGGCGCCGCCATCGAGATCATCGGCGAGACTACCGGCGGATTGCCGGGCACCGGCTTCATCTACACCAATCGCGACACGATCTCGGTGGGAGTAGGAGTGCTGCTGGACAGCCTGGTTGATAATCGCGCTGAGGCATATAACCTGCTGGAGCGCTTCAAGCAGCAGTCGCAGGTGCGGCGGCTCATCCAGGGGGCGGCTCCGCGCGAGTATTCGGCCCACCTCATTCCCGAGGGCGGCTACAGTTGCATGCCCCGGCTGTACGGCGACGGCGTGCTGGTCGCCGGCGACGCCGCCGGTATGGTCAATGCCATCAACAGCGAGGGCGCCAACCTGGCGCTGCTTTCCGGCAAAATGGCCGCCGAAACCGTGCTCGCGTGCCGCGAGCGCGGCGATTTCAGCGCCGCAGCCCTGGGGCGCTACCGGCTGCTGCTGGAGGACACTGTGATCCTGAAGGATCTGCGCAAATATGACAATGCCACCAAATTTCTGTCAACACATCATCATCTGTTCGGACTTTATCCCGAGCTGATGGCCGCGCTGGCGCGGGAGTTCCTCACCGTCGACCAGCTCAGCAAGGCCGAAAAAGAGCGGCTGCTGCTGAAACTGTTCCGTTCACAGGTGCCTACGCGCCGCCTGCTGAAGGATTTCTATCAGGCCTGGAGGGCGCTGACATGAGCATCGATGTCCGCCGTTTCTTTAGACGAAAACCGGGCGAAACCGCCGCTGGACGAGAAGACCTGCCTTCGCCGGAGCAGCTGGGCATGCCGCAGCCGGCGCCGACGGTGGCCAACAAGCTGGGGCTGGTCAAGTTCAATCCCGACACCGAATCGCACCTGCGGATCATCGACAGCGAGGTCTGCCGCCGCCGGTGCCGCCAGAAATTCTGCACCCACTCCTGTCCCGCCCAGGTCTACCGCTGGGAGGAGGAGGAAAAGCAGATCACGGTCGCTTTTGAAGGCTGCCTGGAGTGCGGCACCTGCCGCAGCGGCGGCTGCCCGTACGAGAACATCGAGATGCGCTACCCGCGCGGCGGTTTCGGAGCCCAGTACCGGTTCGGCTAGTTTCCGGATAAAAAAAGATGCCGCATAACGGCATGATATCAATCGGCGCCGGAAATGAAACAGCCGCTTTTCACCTGCCGCGGCCACATCAGGAAGGAGCGGTGGAAACACGCAGCGATCGCGCGACGATGCCGCGCCGCTCCTCACCCCCGTACTGATCGGCCTCCAGACGCCGGTCGACGATCGCTTCCTTCTCCAGTTCGCCCTTCTCACGCCACTCGGCCATCAGATCTTCGGCTACCTGCCAGGCATTCGTCAGCCTATTGTCGAGGATGACAAGTGTCTGGTAACCCGTTTCCGCCTCCGCAAACCGCTTGCCGCAGTAAGCGCACTCCGCCATCGCGAACGGACTGCTGGTGTGATTATCCCGCCTGCAGTATGGACATGTCACGGTTTCCATGGCCGCCTCCCTGACTTTGGCGACATAACGCTGCTTGGTTCCCTTGAATGGTTCCATTATGTATATAACCGCCGCATCAGGATCGTAACCCGATGCCCGGCAAATCGCGCGGCCGTCCCTGTCAGAGAGCGTGCCGCCGCGGTTTCCGGAGGATTAGCCGGCGGCTGCGCGAAAGACTGATGCGGGAAACGGGTAGAATGCGGGAGTAGAATGCGAAAGACTGACGCGGCTGAAAGGATGACAATGAAGGCAAGACGCGGCTTTGTGAATCCCGGTGGCTGGCTGGCGGTGGCGATAGCCATCCTGGCCCTGTCCGGAGCAGCCGGCTGCGGGCAGGACCAGACCACAGCGACCACAGCGACCCGGGCGGCGACCGTGACCGCGCCACCTTACCAGCGGCGGCAGATCGGATACTTCAAGGGGCTCACCGAGCCGCGGCCGGAGGCGTGGCAGGATGTCGTCGCCGATACGGCGCGGCTGAAAGGCGATGGCATCAACACCGTCACCGTCGAACCGCCGGTGCTGATCTCGCAGCGCGCGGGCCGGCGGCAGGCCGTCATCCTCCAGGGACAAGCCGCCAGCGCCGCCGCGATGATCGATCAGCTGCACCAGGCTGGTCTGGCGGTATGCGTCATCCCTTCCACAAAAAGTCCAGGGCTCAAACCCCAGGTCGATACTTCGGACGCGGTGCTGGGACAGCTGAACGCCGACGTGCTCAAATGGGCAGGCATGGCCGAGCAGAAACAGGTGGAGCTGTTCGCGCCCCTGGATGATTACAACCTCGTGCTCGGTACTGACAAGGGCGACGCGTGGTCCAAACAGATATTGCCCCAGATCCGCCAGCACTTCCACGGCCTGATAGCGGCCAAGGTCGTGCCCGACGTGGGCGCCCCGCCGCCGCCGGGAGCACCGCATGATTTCGAACGCCTGGACTACAGGGGATACGACTATCTGATGCTGGACATCTATCCCACCGGGACCGTTTTTGACCAGACCGGTTTCACCGCCTACGTTGATGATTTGATGAAGCGTGCCAACGCCATCGTCAAGCGCGACGGTCTCAGGGGCGTGATCGTTCAGTTCGGCGCCTGGAGGGAGCCGGCAGCCAGCGAGCCGCTTGACGGCCCGGCGCTGGGCGCAGCGGGCCAGGCCAGCATGGCCGCTCACCTGCTGCAACAGGTGATGCCACAGACCAGAGGCGTTTTTTACCATGGCTGGACGCTTCCCGGCCGCGGCGCCAGGGGTTTCCCGGTGGAGGCGACGCTGAGCAAATATTTCGGCGGCACGGGTCCGCCGCCGGCGACAGCCGCTACGGCAGGGACCGGCACAACCACACCTTAAAAGGAGGATGCATGATCAGCCGCATTCTGGTACCGACCGACGGTTCGGAACTGGCGGAAAAAGCCGGCGCCTATGCCATCAGCCTGGCGCGCGACAACAAGGCGTCGATCGTCTTCCTGAGTGTCGTCGACGAGCTGGCGCCGGCTTACGCCTTTGAGACCGAAACCGGTGTCAACCCCAACTTTCCGCAGCTGACCGAGCAGCTGAACCGGGCGGCGCACGCATTCGTCACCCGCCTCGAGACGCAGGCGGCTCAGGCCGGCGTCGCGTCAGTCGCGCTTGTGACCGAAGGCCACCCGTGGGAAGAAATCCTGGCCGAAGCCGAACGCCAGGACTGCGACCTGATCGTGCTGGGTTCACACGGGCGCCGCGGCCTGGCCGCCGCGCTCCTCGGCAGCGTCACCACCAATGTGATCCACAAGACCAGGATCCCGGTGACGATCGTCCCGGAGTAGGGAAAGCACGCTGGGCCAGTGGCGGTGGGCAGGGGAATTCGCGGGCAGCCGGGGCGCGGGGTTTCAAAGGTCGCCGGCGGGCGGGGTTTTGCCGATCGCCGGCGCGAGCGGAGATTTCACCCGCTGCGGAAACTGCCAGCCGGCGCTGATTTCACGCCAGCGCCCGCTCCAGCATGAAATGGTCATCGGCCAGCTGCTCCTGCAGCGAACCGATCTGCTGGCGGCTGACGATCAGCTGCTTAACCGCGCGCCGCTCCGCCGGCGAGCGGTTAAGCAGCAGCGCCGCCTTGAGCACTCCGCCGCTCAGATACAGAAGCGCCGCGGTTTTGCGGTCGAAGGAACCCCGCGTCACCATCTCGTCATAACCGCTCATGTCCCCGAAGAACTCATATGTGATGCCGAAAACCGTCGAATAGAAATACGAGACGCCGGCGTAAGGTTCGCGCGCGCCGGCCATGTTGCGAGCGGCCAGCCTGCCCAGGGTGATGGCATTGTCCCAATGCTCGAGGCGCCGCCGGCGGCCGAATACGGGATCGAAGAAATTGGCGACGTCGCCGGCAGCGAAGACATCGGGCGCGCCGGCCTCAAGATACTCGTTGACCACGATACCGTTATTTATTTCAATGCCGCTGCCGTCCAGGTATGCCACGCCGGGCTCGACGCCGATGCCGGCGCAGGCGAAATCACAGGGCAGCGTGCGTCCGGCCCGCGTGACGACTTTGCGCAGCCGCCCGTCCCCCTCCAGCCGCCGGACTTCGTCCTCGTAAACCACGTGCACGCCGTGATCGAGATAGTGGCGCTCGAAAAACGTGCACAGTTCTTCACTGGCGAATCTCTCGAACAGGCGGTCGGCGCGGTGGACGATCGTGACGCCGATGTCGCGCTGGGCCAGCGCCGAGGCGACCTCGAGACCGATGAAGCCCCCGCCGATGACGACCGCGTGGCCACCGCCGGCGATCGCCTGCCTGAGCGCTTCCGCGTCCGCGAGCGTGCGCAGATAAAAAAGGCCGGGCAGGTCCGCGCCCGGGATCCGCAGCCGGCGCACGGCGCAGCCGGACGCGATCAGCAGCCTGCCGTACTCGAATTCATCGCCGCCGGCAGAGGTGACCAGATGCAAGCCGGGGCTGACGGAAGCGGCCGGCGTGCCCAGATGCAGGCCGACGCCATGCTCGCGGTAGACCCGCTCGCCGAGGAGGAAGACCGAAGCGCGCGGCGCCTGGTCGAGGAGGAAATCCTTTGAAAGAGGCGGCCGCTCGTAGGGAAGCTCCGTTTCGGCGGCCAGCATGCCGATGCTCCCCTGCGCCCCCGTCAGCAGAAGCTCCTTCACCGCCGTGGCGCCGGCCAGTCCCCCGCCGATGATCAGGTAATCGTAGTGGCTGCGGCCCATGAGGGCGGCACCTCAGTCCAGGACGATCTCGCCGTTTTCAATCCGGTGTTCAAGCCGCGGCAGCGGCGCCTGGGCCGGGCCCCGCAGCACCGCGCCGTTTGCGTGGTAGCGCGAGCCGTGACAGGGACAGTCCCAGGTCTGCTCAAAAGTGTTCCAGCCGGTCTCGCAGCCCATGTGGGTGCAGACGTTCTCCAGCACCACCAGCTCTTCACCGGAGTTATACACTGCCACCGGCCTGCCCTGGATCTCAGCCGTCACGCCCTGGCCGGCCGGGATCTCCGATACCTTGATGGAGGATGAGCTCATTGTCAGTTCAACTCGCTTTGCCGTTGATGCAGTAGTAGCCCTCGCCGCTGAGACTGAACTCAGACCAGATCTCGCAGTCGTCGCAGAAGCAGCCCTTTTGCGACGGGCCCTTGTCGCTGGCGCCGGTCATGCAAAAAGCGCCCGTGTCCCCCTGGATGTACGAAGGGCAGCGGCCGCAGATGCACTTGGACATATTCTCCTGAGTATTTGGCACTTCCATCCGTCTCTCCTCCCAGGGCTTTGACATTGCTTGTTAAATACCCCTTGCCGGGGAGGGACAAACGCGGGGGGAAGGTTTTGGGAGAAAGGTAATGGCGGGAGCGACGGGACTCGAACCCGCGACCTCCGGCGTGACAGGCCGGCGCTCTAAACCAACTGAGCTACGCCCCCGGGGCGTAAAGACATATTGTACAAAATCAGCCGCCGGAAACCGAAAGGCGGTGCAACGCGATGACGGTCCACTGGAAACTGAGGGGCGACGGCCAGGAAGACAAATAATAGGGGAAGGCCGGTGCCGGGTCAACCTGGGCGGGTCCGCAGCGCCGCGAACGCGCCTGGGCAGCGGCCTGGCGTCTGCCGGTCCAGCCGGCGCACGAGCTTGCGCCGGCAAAAAAGAAGGCTCCCGGAGGAGCCTAAAAAACGTTTCGTTGCCGCAGACCGGTCAATCGTCCCCGTGGTCGCAATCATGATCGTCGTTATCCCCGGAAGAGCTGCAGTTCCACAGAGGCGAAACGAACGTGATTTCGACGATGTTTCCCAGTTTCCGCAACTCGGGCTGCTGATAAGCCGTACTTGAGCTATTCAAGATATTCTCCCGATTCCCTACCCTGTTTGTGATCCCCAGTCATTGGTCACCCGATGGCGCAACTTAAATATTATAGGGCCGGTCAGATTTTATGTCAATGAAGCAAACGTTGACAATACAATGAAAGTACTTCTATAAATTTGGTATGGCATTCGGTGATGACTTTTTAGTTTATTGACGGCTCACTTACCCTGCGAAAGAGACGCCCCAGGTTTTGTTTTTTGCCATTGGGGAAAATCTCTGGCGTCGCGGCTTCACGGCTGGCGCAGTCCGTGCGTGCCCGGAATCGCCGCGCCGAACCGGGTGCGGCCGGAATCGCGCAACCGGGTACGCCCGGAATCGCCGCGCGGAACTGAGCACGCCCGGAATCGTCGCGCGGAAAGCGGAAATCAAGCGGGATGATATCCCCGGACCTGGATTGGAGCATTCATTGACGGAGAAACCTTACATACCCACGAAGCTGCCCGGCAGGCAGTCGCTTGACCTGGGCCAGTATCAGGGCGCGGTCGCCAGACAGCTGGACGAGCTGAAGCAGGACCGCTTCAGCGCCCGCCTGTGGAACAGGGAGCCGGAGTTGTGGAGCAAAGACGCGGCCCGGCAGGCGGGTATCCGCGGCTCCCTGGGCTGGCTGGATGTGGCCGGCACGATGGCCGCCAACCGCGAGTTGCTGGCGCTGCTGCTGGACGAGGTGCTGGCGGCCGGCTTCAAACGGGTGGTGCACATGGGCATGGGCGGCAGCTCGCTGGCGCCGCTGGTGCTGGCGGAGGTGATCCCGCGCGGCGAGCGCGGCCTGCCGTTGACGGTGCTGGACTCGACCGACCCCGCC
This sequence comes from Actinomycetes bacterium, assembly GCA_021791195.1. Lineage (GTDB taxonomy): Bacteria > Actinomycetota > Thermoleophilia > BMS3ABIN01 > BMS3ABIN01 > JACWAD01. The sequence continues at coordinate 195,719 of JAJYXB010000008.1, forward strand.
ACCATCCTGGCGGTGGAGGACGCGGCGCCGCTGGCAGAGACCCTCTTTATCGTCGCCAGCAAATCGGGCACCACCGCCGAACCGCGCGCTTTCGAGGAATATTTCTACCAGGCCGTCATGCGCCTGAAGGGGGAGAGCGCCGGCGAGAACTTCATCGCCATCACCGATCCGGACAGCCCGCTGGCCGGATCGGCCGAAGCCAGGGGATTTCGCCATATCTTCCTCAACTTCCCCGATATCGGCGGCCGCTATTCGGCGCTGTCCTTCTTCGGCCTGGTGCCGGCGGCGCTGGCGGGCATCGACGTTGCACAGCTGCTTCAGCGCGCCGAAGCGATGGTTGGCGCCTGCGGCGCCGGCGTGCCGGCGCAGGACAATCCCGGGCTGGTCCTGGGCGCGGTCCTGGGCACGCTGGGCCGGCACGGCCGCGATAAAGTCACATTTATGGCAGATCAGCAATTCGCGCCGCTGGCGTTATGGCTGGAGCAGCTGCTGGCGGAAAGCACCGGCAAGCAGGGCAAGGGGCTGCTGCCCGTCGCCGGCGAAGAGCCCGGCGCCCCCGGCGACTACGGCAGCGACCGCCTGTTCGTCTATCTGCGCGGGGAAGGTGACAGCGCCAGCGCTCTGGACACCGTTGCCGGCGAGCTGATGCATGCCGGCCAGCCGCTGGTGACGATCGGCATCGAGGATCCCTATGACCTCGGCCAGGAGTTTTTCCGCTGGGAGATGGCCACCGCCACCGCCGGCGCGGTGCTGGGGATCGATCCCTTCGACCAGCCCAACGTCCAGGAGAGCAAGGACAACACCAACCGGCTGCTGGCCGAGGTTGAGAAGCGGGGCGAGCTGCCGCCGGAAAGCCCGCTGCTGGTGGAAGAGCCGCTCAGCCTCTTCCACGAGGGTTTCGTGCCGCCGGTCAGCTCCATCGAAGCGGCGCTGGACGAGTTCCTCGGCCAGGCCCGGCCGGGTGATTACGTGGCGCTGATGGCGTACCTGACCGAGGATGCGGCCACCGCTCAGGCGCTGGCGCAGATGCGCCTCAGCCTCCGGAGCCGCCTGCGGCTGGCGACGACGCTGGGCTACGGTCCCAGGTTCCTGCACTCCACCGGCCAGTTCCACAAGGGCGGTCCCGACACCGGCATTTTCCTGCAGCTGACCGGCGATGATGCCCGGGACGCGCTCATCCCCGGCAAGGGATACGGATTCAGCACCTTCCGGCGAGCCCAGGCGCAGGGTGATCTGGAGGCGCTGCGCCGCCACGGCCGGCGGGTGCTGCGAATCCATCTGGGCCGCGACGCAGGAAAGGGACTGGCGCGGCTGGAAAACATACTCCGGACGGCGACGCCGGAGTTCTGACAACCCCTTAACCTGCGGGAGACCTTCATGAGCGGCCAGTACGAAATCGGCATGGTCGGCCTGGGAGTGATGGGCCGCAACCTGCTGCTGAACATCGCCGGCCACGGTTTCAGCGCCGCCGGTTATGACAAGAACCCCTCCCAGGTCGAAGCTTTGAACACGGCCTGGATGACCGTACGGGCGGGAAGGATGGCCGCCCAGGTGGAGCTATGGCCGCTGGCCGTTTACTTCGGCGTCACCGTGCTGATGACCGGCGGGCTGCTGGCGCTGTCGTACATCCTGGGACAGCACCACCGGGAAACGGAGACCGATAAACCTTATGAATCCGGGATTGTGTCAACGGGAACAGCACGGGTGCGCTTTGACGTCAAGTTCTACCAGAACGCCATCTTCTTCGTCATCTTCGACCTGGAGGCGATGTTCGTCATCGCCTGGGCGGTGGCCATCCGCCAGGCGGGCTGGTCGGGCTACGTCGAGATCGTCGTTTTCATCGCCGTCCTGACGGCGGCGCTGGCTTACCTCTGGCGCGAGGGCGCGCTCGACTGGGCGCCCCGGCGCAGACCTGTAGCCGCCGCGGAGCCACAGCCACAACCGCTCGCTGCCGCGAACGGCAGCAGCGATCCTGAGGATACCGCCGCGAAGGCGCCAGTCCGGGGTAAGCCGTGACCGGGCGCCGGAGCGCCCCGAAAAACCGCACCGCCGGTGGGCTGCCGGCAGCCGGCTTCCCGGCCGTGGACGGCACCCCCGAGCAGGCAGTCGGGCAGGTGCTGCTGCTCTCCCGGCTGCAGGACCTGATCTCCTGGGGGCGGAAGAATTCCATCTGGCCGTTCAACTTCGGCCTTTCCTGCTGCTACGTGGAGATGGCCACCAGCATCACCAGCAAATACGATATCGCCCGCTTCGGCGCCGAGGTGATCCGCGGCACCCCCCGGGAGGCCGATCTGATGGTGGTCGCCGGCACCGTTTTCGTGAAAATGGCGCCGATCATCAAGCTGCTGTACGAGCAGATGATGGAACCCCGCTGGGTGATCTCGATGGGCTCATGCGCCAACTCGGGCGGCATGTATGACATCTACAGCGTCGTCCAGGGGGTCGACCGCTTCCTGCCGGTGGATGTTTACGTGCCCGGCTGCCCGCCGCGGCCGGAAGCCTTCATGGAAGGCCTGCTGCTACTGCGCAGCGCCATCGGCCAGGAGCGGCGGCCGCTCAGCTGGCGCACCGGCAGGAAGAAAACCGGGGGCGGGCCGCAGCCGGTTCAGCCGGAGGCCCACGGACCGGAAGGCAAGCCGCAACCGACCCATGGACCGGAGCACGCGCCGCGGCCGGCGCAGCGCGACCTGAAACGCGCCAGGCGGCGCCTGGCCGGCAGACTCAGATCCCCCGAAGAGGTCTAGGTGGGCGCCACCGTCCAGGAAAACGGCGCAGATCTGGAGCTGCTGCGGGAGCTGCGTGAAAGGTTCCCCGGGGCAGGGTTCGCAGCTGAGCCAGCCGGACAGAGCCCGCCGACGATCTGGGCGCCGCCGGAAATCCTGCCCGAGGTGCTGCGGCACCTGAAGAGCGGCGCCGCCCAGACCTACGCGACCCTTTATGACCTGACCGCGGTGGACGAGCGCCTGCGCCGCCACCGCCCGGACCAGCCCGCCGGCGACTTCACGCTGGCCTACCATCTCCTGTCGCTGGAACGCAACCGCGAACTGCGCGTCAAGACCGCGCTCGCCGGCGAAAAGCCGCACACCGCCAGCATCGTCGACATCTGGCCGGCGGCCAACTGGTACGAGCGCGAGGCCTGGGACATGTTCGGCATCGTTTTCGACGGCCATCCGCACCTGCGGCGGATCCTGTTGCCGCCCACCTGGGAAGGCCATCCGCTGCGCAAGGAGCATCCGGCGCGGGCCACGGAGATGCCGCCGTTCCAGCTGCCTGACGCCCGCGAGGTCCAGGAGGAGGAAGCGCTCAAGTTCCGTCCCGAGGACTGGGGCATCAAACGCACGCATGATGACACAGATTTTCTTTTCCTCAATGTTGGCCCGCAGCACCCCGGCACGCACGGCCTGCTGCGCATCGTGCTGGAGCTGGACGGCGAGGTGATCGTCGACGCCATGCCCGACATCGGCTTCCACCATCGCGGCGCCGAGAAGATGGGCGAGCGCCAGACCTGGCACACCTACATCCCCTATACCGACCGGATCGACTATCTCGGCGGCGTGCTCAACAACCTGCCGTATGTCATGGCCGTGGAACGGCTGGCCGGCATCGAGGTGCCCGAACGGGCGCAGGTGATCCGGGTGATGCTGGCGGAGCTGTTTCGCATCGCCAGCCATCTGGTGTGGTACGGCACCTTTGCCCAGGACGTGGGCACGATGTCGCCGGTCTTTTACATGTTCACCGACCGCGAGCGCCTGTTCGACATCATCGCCGCCATCTGCGGCGACCGCATGCATCCCAACTGGTTCCGCATCGGCGGCGTCGCCCAGGACCTGCCCCGCGGCTGGGAGGAACTGGTGCGCGATTTCATCGCCTACCTGCCGGCGCGGCTGAAAGAATACGACCGCATCGTGATGCAGAACCGCATCTTCAAGGGGCGCACCAAGGGTGTCGGCGCCTATTCGCTGGCCGACGCGATCGAGTGGGGCGTCACCGGCCCGGGGCTGCGCGCCTGCGGGCTGGCATGGGACCTGCGCAAGCGGCGCCCCTACAGCGGCTACGAACAGTTCGAGTTCGAGATCCCCACCGCCACCACCGGCGACTGCTACGACCGGGCGCAGGTGCGCGTGGCGGAGATCTACCAGAGCCTGAGGATCGTCGGGCAGTGCGTGGACAACATGCCCGCCGGCCCCTGCAAGGCCGACCATCCGCTGACGACGCCACCGCCAAGAGAGCGGACGCTGCATGACATCGAGACGCTGATCACGCACTTCCTGCAGGCAGGCTGGGGCCCGGTCATGCCGCCGGGCGAGGCGACCGCCGCGGTCGAAGGCGCCAAGGGCATCAACAGCTACTACCTGATCAGCGACGGCGGCGCCACCCCCTACCGCGTGCGCATCCGCACGCCGTCTTTCCCTCATCTGCAGATGATCCCGCTGATCAGCCGGGGCTCGATGATCCCCGATCTGCTGGCGATCCTCGGCAGCATGGATTACGTGCTGGCGGACGTGGACCGCTGAAGGAAACGCGGGCAGGCGGCAGCTGCGGGGCAGAAAATAAATATGGCAAAGGAATTCCACTTTGTTAAGCAAGGATGAAAAAGGGGAAATAGAAGCCGAGGCCGCCCGTTACGAGACACGGCAGGCCGCTGCCATCGACGCCATGCGGATAGTGCAGCGCCGCCGGGGCTGGGTCTCCGACGAGGCCATCGCGGAGCTGGCCGCCTTCCTGCAGATGCCCGCCGCGCAGCTGGACAGTGTCGCCAGCTTCTATAACCAGATATTCCGGCGGCCGGTGGGCAGGCATGTGATCCAGATTTGCGACAGCGTCAGCTGCTGGCTGACCGGCTACGAGCCGTTGCGCGACCACCTGGCAAGGGAGCTGGGAGTCGGCCTCGGCGGGACGACCGCCGACGGCCGCTTCACGCTGCTGCCGGTGGCCTGCCTCGGCGCCTGCGATCAGGCGCCGGCGATGCTGGTGGATGAGGACCTGCACACCGGCCTGGACGCCGGCAGTATCGGCGCGATCCTCGACCGGTACAGGTAGTTGATGAGTTGTGGACAGGTAATGGAAGAAGAGCGGGAAGAAACAAGGAGCGCACACCGCGACCACCGCCAGTGAGAAAACCGAAAGACCGCTGACCGCCAACATCCGCCCCGGACGGGCGCCGCTGGACCTGGCTGCCTACCGGAAAGCAGGCGGGTATCAGGCGCTGCGCAAGGCGCTGGACATGGAGCCGGGCGCCGTGCAGACGGCGGTCCGGGACGCCAACCTGAAGGGCAGGGGCGGCGCCGGCTTTGACGCCGGCCAGAAATGGAGTTTTGTTCCCATGGACGAGGCAGCCATCGGCCCCAAGTACCTGGTGGTCAACGGCGACGAGATGGAGCCGGGTTCTTTCAAGGACCGCCTGCTGATGGAGGGGGATCCCCACCAGCTGCTCGAGGGCGCCATCATCGCCGCCTACGCTATCCAGGCCGACGTCGTTTACCTCTTCCTGCGCTGGGAATACCGCCTGGCTGCCCGGCGGCTCGAGCGCGCCATCGCCGAAGCCTACGGCCACGGGCTGCTCGGCCGCGGCATCCTCGGCTCCGGCTTCAGCCTCGAGCTGCACCTGCACATCAGCGGCGGCCGCTACATGTGCGGCGAGGAGACGGGGATGCTGAACGCCATCGAAGGCCGGCGGGCCAACCCCCGCTCCAAGCCTCCCTTCCCGCAGACGGCGGGGCTCTGGGGCAATCCTACGGTGGTCAACAACGTCGAGACCCTATGCAATGTCCCCCATATCATCAACCGCGGGGCTGACTGGTTCCGGGCTCTCAGCTGGACGGCGGAGGGCGGCACCAAGATCTATGGCGCCAGCGGCCGGGTCGCGTCGCCGGGCGCCTGGGAGCTGCCGCTGGGCACTACGCTGCGCGAGCTGCTGGAGCAGCACGCCGGCGGCATGCAGCCGGGATACCGTTTCCGCGGCCTGCTGCCCGGCGGCGCCTCGACCGATTTCCTGACCACGGATCATCTTGACATCAAGATGGATTTTGCGTCTGTTGAAGCCGCCGGCAGCCGGCTGGGCACGGGGACGATGATTGTCCTCGACGACCGTTCCTGCCCGGTGGGGATGGTGCTCAACCTGGAGCGGTTCTTCGCCCGGGAATCCTGCGGCTGGTGCACGCCCTGCTGGGGCGGGCTCAGGCAGGCCGTGCAGCTGCTGGAAGGGCTGGAAGCCGGGCGCGGCCGTGAGGAAGACCTGGCGCAGCTGGAGTCGCTGGCGGCGATGCTAGCCCCGGGTCACACGTTCTGCGCCCTGGCGCCCGGCGCCGCCGAGCCGCTGGGCAGCGCGCTGCGCCATTTCCGCGAGGACTTCGAGCGCCACGTCCGCGAAGCACGCTGCCCCTGGAGCGAACGGTGAGGCGGGCGGAACGGACAAACCGCGAAGCCGGGGACCGCTGATGGCGCGCATCTTCGTCGGCAACCAGGATTACGAGATCGAGGAGGGCCAGAACCTGCTGGCTGCGTGCCTGTCGCTCGGTTTTGACCTGCCTTATTTTTGCTGGCATCCGGCGATGCATTCCGTCGGCGCCTGCCGCCAGTGCGCCGTCAAGCAGTTCCGCGACGAACACGACCGGCGCGGCCGGATCGTGATGGCCTGCATGACACCGGTGAGCGACGGTCTGCGCATCTCGATCGAGGACCGCGAAGCGCGTGCTTTTCGCGCCGGCGTCATCGAGTGGATGATGCTCAGCCATCCCCATGACTGCCCCGTCTGCGACGAGGGCGGCGAATGCCACCTGCAGGACATGACCGTGATGACCGGCCACACCCGCCGCCGGTACCGTGGCACGAAAAGGACATTCCGCAATCAGGATCTGGGCCCGTTCATCAACCACGAGATGAACCGCTGCATCCAGTGTTACCGTTGCGTGCGCTTTTACCGCGACTATGCCGGCGGCAGCGATCTGGAGGCCTTTTCCCTGCGCGACCAGGTGTATTTCGGCCGGCACGAAAGCGGCGTGCTGCAAAGCGGGTTCAGCGGCAATCTGGTGGAGATCTGTCCCACGGGCGTTTTCACCGACAAGAGCCAGAAGCGGCATTACACCCGCCCCTGGGACCTGCAGACGGCGCCTTCGGTCTGCGTCCACTGCGGCCTGGGCTGCAACACCATCCCCGGGGAGCGCTACGGCTCGCTCCGGCGCATCCGCAACCGGTTCAACAGCGAGGTCAACGGCTATTTCCTCTGCGACCGCGGCCGCTATGGCTACGAGTTCGTTAACAGCAGCCATCGCCTGCGGCAGCCGCTGGTGCGGGCATCGCGCGAGGACTCCGCCACACCGCTCTCAGCCGCAGAGGCGCTTGAGCGCGTGCGGTCGGCGCTGGCGGCCGGCAACGGCGTGGCCGGCATCGGTTCGCCGCGCGCTTCGCTGGAAGCCAACTACGCCCTGCGCCGGCTGGCCGGACCGGAAAGATTCGCGTCCGGGATGTCGGACGCCGACCTGCGCCTGGGCAGCGTCATTTTGGAGATCGTGCGATCGGGCGCGGGCCGCCCGGTTTCACTGGCTGAAGTGCGCCAGGCCGACGCCGTGCTGGTGCTGGGGGAGAACCCCGGCGACTACGCACCGCTGCTGGAGCTGGCGCTGCGGCAGTCGGTGCGCCAGCAGCCGCTGCGCGACCTGCAGGGCAGCGTCCCTGAATGGGACGACGCCACCGTGCGCGAGGCCGTCCAGGGGCAGCTGGGACCGCTGTACCTCGCGACGCCGGCGGCAACCCGTCTGGACCAGGCCGCCACCGCGGTCTTCCGCGCCGCCCCGGATGAGATCGCCCGCCTCGGGTTTGCCGTCGCCTCGAAGCTGAGCAGCCGCGCGCCCGCCCCGGACGGCATAGACAGCGGGACGGACGCGCTGGCCGCCGGGATCGCCGCGGCTCTCTCGCAGGCAAGGCAGCCCCTGGTGGTATCGGGAGCCGGTCTGGGCAACGTGGCGCTGCCCCGGGCGGCTGCCAATGTCGTCCGGGCCCTGAGGGAGAAAGTCCCGGCCGCCGGCCTCTGCCTTACCCTGCCGGAGGCCAACAGCATGGGCGCCGCGCTGATGGGAGGCCGCAGCCTGGCCGCCGTCGCCGCCGCGATCGAGAGCGGCGAAGCCGATACCCTGATCGTGCTGGAGAACGACCTTTTCCGCCGCGCCGATCCGTTGCTGGTGGAGCGGCTGTTTACGGCCAGACAGGTGATCGTGCTGGACTGCCTGACCAGCCGGACAGCGGCCCGCGCCGACATCGTCCTGCCGGCCGCGGCTTTCGCCGAAAGCGACGGCACTCTGGTAAGCAGCGAGGGCCGGGCGCAGCGCTTCTTCAAGACGATGCCGCCCGCCGGCGACGTGCGCGCCAGCTGGCGCTGGCTCGGCGCCATGGCCGAGGCCCTGGGCGCTACACCAGCCTGGCAGGCGCTTGATGACGTCATCCGCGAGCTGGCGGCGGAGCTGCCGGTTTTCGCGGACATCCGGGAGGCGGCGCCGGACGCGGGATTCCGTATCACCGGCCAGAAGGTGGCCCGCCAGCCGCACAGGTACAGCGGCCGCACCTCCATGAACGCCGACCTGGACGTGCGGGAGGCCCAGCCGCCGGCCGATCCCGACAGTCCGCTGTCCTTTTCGATGGAAGGCTTCCAGGGGCAGCCGCCGGGCGCGCTGATCCCACGCTACCGGTCGCCGGGATGGAACTCCGTCCAGGCGCTGAACAAGTTCCAGCAGGAGGCAGGCGGACCGCTGCGCGGCGGCGATCCGGGCCGGCGGCTGATCGAACCGCAGCCGGGGGAACAACCGGAACGTCTCGAACAGGAGGAGCATGAGCCTGGGCAGGAACAGGAGGGGCAGGAGGGGCAGGAACAGCCACAGTTCAAGCGTCCGGAATATTTCCCTGACATACCGGAGCCGTTTGTCCCCCGCGCCGGGGAATGGCTGCTGGTGCCGCTCTACCATATTTTCGGCTCGGAAGAGATGAGCGCCGTGGCGCCGGCGGTCCGGCAGCTGGCGCCGGCGGCTTACGTGGCGCTCTCCCCGGGCGACGCCGCCGCACTCGGGGCGCCTCCCGGCAGCACCGCGGAGCTGATCGTCGCCGGCGGCACGCTGCACCTGCCGGTGCGGCTGCTGGACTCCCTGCCGGCAGGGGTCGCCGGAGTGCCGGTTTGTCTGCCGGGCCTTGAGGGCATCGTTGAGCCAGGAAGCTTCGCCAGGATCAGGAGCCATGCATAGCGCCCCCGCATCGCTCGCCATCGTCTTCGGCGTCATCATCGTCGCCCTGTCGATCGCATCCGGCCTCATCTGGCTGGAGCGGCGGCTGCTGGCGGTCTGGCAGGACCGCTACGGCCCCAACCGCGTCGGCCCCTTCGGCCTGCTGCAGGTGCTGGCCGACATGATCAAGATCATCACCAAGGAAGACTGGGTGCCGCCCTTCGCGGACGCCGCCGTGTTCGTGCTGGCGCCGGTGGCGATCCTGGTGCCGGTGCTGCTGACCTTCGCCGTAATCACCTACGCGCCCGGGATCGCCGTGGCCGACCTCAACATCGGGCTGCTGTTCTTCCTGGCGATGTCATCGCTCACCGTCTACGGCGTGGTGCTGGCGGGCTGGGCGTCGGACAGCAAATATTCGCTGCTGGGCAGTATGCGGGCGGCGGCGCAGATGCTCAGTTACGAGGTGTTCATGAGCCTGTCGCTGATGGGAGTGGTGATGCTGGCCGGCTCCTTCGACCTCAAGACGATCGTTGATTCACAGAAAGATTTGTGGTATATCGTGCCCCAGCTGCCCGGGATGCTGATCTTCCTGATGGCGGGCATCGCCGAGACGCGGCGGCTGCCGTTCGATCTGCCCGAAGCGGAGGGAGAGCTGGTGGCCGGCTTCCACTCCGAATATTCCGGGATGAAATTCGCCCTCTTCTTCGTGGAGGAATACCTGGGCATCACGCTGATCTCCATCCTGATCGCGGTGCTCTTCCTCGGGGGATGGCAGGGGCCGCTGCTGCCGCCGCTGCTCTGGCTGGCGCTCAAGACCCTTCTGTTCATCTGCTTCTTCATCCTGCTCAGGGCCACCTTCCCCCGGCCGCGCTACGACCAGCTGATGTCGTTCGGCTGGAAGGTGATGCTGCCGCTATCGCTGCTCAACCTGGTGATCACGGGAGGAATCGTGCTTGCGACAAGGTAGAAGGACACCTGAATGATCAGTCTCCTGAAGAGCATGTGGCAGGTGTTCGCGCACTCGTTGCGCCGGCCGGTCACGGTCCAGTATCCCGAGCAGGCCAGCTATCTGCCGCCGCGGTGGCGCGGCCGCATCATCCTCTCGCTCGACCCGGACGGCAAGGAGCGCTGCGTCGCCTGCTACCTGTGCGCCGCCGTCTGCCCGGTGGACTGCATCTCCCTGCAGGCGACAGAAGACGGGCATGGCCGCCGCTATCCGGCTTTTTTCCGCATCAATTTTTCCCGCTGTATCTTCTGCGGTTTCTGCGAGGAAGCCTGCCCCACCGGCGCCATCCAGCTGACCCCGGATTTCGAGATGTGCGAGTATGACCGGCAGAATCTGGTCTACGAGAAAGAGGACCTGCTGATCAGCGGTCCCGGGAAATACCACGATTATGATTTTTATAAAGTCGCCGGCCTCGCCGTCGGCGGCAAGGACAAGGGGGAGGCGGAGCGGGAAGAAACCCCCGCCGATCCCTGGGGGCTAATGCCATGAGCGGCGCTGGAGGTTGACCTTGCAGATTACTTTTTACATATCAGCGGCGGTCGCCGTGGTGGCGACGCTGGCGGTGATCACGCGTTACAACGCCGTGCACGCGTTGCTCTACCTGATCGTCTCGCTGCTGGCGGTGGCGCTGATCTTTTTCATCCTCGGCGCTCCCTTCATCGCCGCGCTGGAGGCGATCATCTACGCCGGCGCCATCATGGTGCTGTTCATCTTCGTGATCATGATCCTCAACCTCGGCCCCCAGGCGGTGCGGCAGGAGCGCGCCTGGCTGAAACCACAGATGTGGCTGGGGCCGGCGGCGCTGGCGCTCGTCCTGATGGGCGAGCTGGTCTACCTGCTGTTCAGCGGTGGCCAGAGCGGCCAGAGCGGAGCGCCGGTGGGCGCCCGCGAGGTCGGCATCGCCCTGTTCGGGCCTTATCTTATCGGCGTGGAGCTGGCTTCGCTGCTGCTGCTGGCTGGGCTCGTGGGCGCGTACCACCTCGGCCGCCGCGGCGACGCCGCCGTGGTGGTCGAGCTGGAAGAGGCCGCGGCCCGCGACGCCGAAGCTCCCGCCGTCTCCGCACTATCCGCGGGGCAGACCGAAGGCGGCGACGCCCGATGACGCCGATTCCGATGGATCAGGGATTGCTGCTGGCGGCGGCGCTGTTTTTTGTCGGACTGGCGGGCGTGCTCGCGCGCCGCAACGTCATCTTCATCCTGCTGTCGATCGAGATCATGGTCAACGCCGCCGGCCTGGCGTTCGTGGTCGCCGGTTCGCGCTGGCAGCAGCCAGACGGCCAGCTGATGTTCATCTTCATCCTCACCATGGCGGCGGTCGAGGTTTCGCTGGGCCTGGCGCTGGTGCTCAGGCTTTATCACAATTTCCGGTCGCTGGACGTCGACCGCGTCAGCAACCTGAAAGGATGAGACGGGAAGAGAGAATGCCTGCTTCGTTGACAACTGGCAGTCACGCAAGCTTGCTGCGGGCCGGGGATGAGCAGGGACGGACGGCGTGCTGAGCCTGCTGTTCCTCATCCCGCTCCTGCCGTTTGCCGGCTTCGCGGCGCTGACGCTGGCGGGCCGCTGGCTGGGCAGGCGCGGGGCCACCGCCGTGGGCGCCGGCTCGGTCGGCCTGGCGGCGCTGCTGGCGCTGGCCCTGGGGCTGGATTTCCTGCTGGCGCCGCCCGCGGGCCATGCCTACTCGCAGACGCTATGGACCTGGATGCGGGTCGGCAGCTTCGCGCCCGGCATCGCATTTTACCTGGACGCCCTGTCGCTGGTAATGATCCTGGTGATCACGGTTGTCAGTTTTCTGATCCATATTTATTCCACCGGCTTCATGGCCGGCGACGACGGCTACCGGCGCTTCTTCGCCTACATGAACCTCTTCGTCGGCTCGATGCTGACGCTGGTGCTGGCCGATAACCTGCTGCTCCTCTACCTGGGCTGGGAAGGCGTCGGCCTGTGCAGCTACCTGCTGATCGGCTTCTGGTACCGCGACCCCGCCAACGGCCGCGCGGCGCGCAAGGCGTTCATCGTTACTCGCGCCGGCGACACAGCGATGGCCATCGCCCTGTTCCTCCTGTTCACCAGCCTGGGCACGCTCCGGATCCAGGATCTGCTCGGCCTGGCAGCGACGCGCTGGCAGCCCGGCTCGGGCATCGCCGTGGCGGCGGCGCTGCTGCTCCTGGGCGGCGCGGTCGGCAAGTCGGCGCAGTTGCCGCTGCAGACCTGGCTGCCGGATGCGATGGCCGGCCCGACGCCGGTCAGCGCCCTGATCCACGCGGCGACGATGGTCACCGCCGGCGTCTACCTCATCGCCCGCACCAACACGCTGTTTATCCTGGCGCCGGACGTCCGCCTGCTGGTGGCGATCATCGGCGCGGCGACGCTGCTGCTGGCCGGCTTCAGCGCCCTGACCCAGCGCGACATCAAGCGGGTGCTCGCCTATTCGACCATGAGCCAGGTCGGCTACATGTTCCTGGCGCTGGGCGTGGGCGCCTGGTCGGCGGCCATCTTCCATTTCATGACCCACGCCTTCTTCAAGGCGCTGCTGTTCCTGGGCGCGGGCGTGGTGATCCAGGGGCTGGAGGAAGAACATGACATGTTCCGCATGGGCGGCCTGCGGCGGCAACTGCCGCTTGTCTTCTGGACCTTCCTTATCGGCGCCGCCTCGCTGGCGGCGCTGCCGCTGGTGACGGCCGGCTTTTACAGCAAGGACCTGATCCTGTGGGATGCCTGGTCATCGCCGGACGGCAGCCCCTGGCTGTGGGCCGCCGGGCTCGCCGGCGCGTTTTTGACATCTGTGTATACTTTTCGCATGGTCTTCCTTGCCTTTTTCGGCCGGCCGCGGGGCGCCGCAGTCAGCCGCCGGCCGGGACGGAGCATGCAGGCGCCGCTGCTGGTGCTGGCCGTCCTGTCGCTCGTCGGCGGCTTCGTGGAAGCGCCGAAGCTGCCGCTGCTGTCCGACTACCTGAGCCATGCGCTGCCGGCGCTGCCGGCCGGGGGAAGCGCCGCCCTGGAGCTGGCCCTCGAACTGATCGCGATCGCCGCCAGCCTGGCCGGAGTCTATCTGGCCTATCACCTGTTCCTGCGCCGGCCAGAGCAGGCAAAGGCACTGGCAGAGACTTCCGCCGGCCGGCTGCTGCACCGCTGGTGGTTCGCCGGCTGGGGCTTTGACTGGCTGTATGAGCACGCGCTGGTCCTCCCCTACGCCGGCCTCGCGCGCGCCGGCCGCAGCGACCTGTTCGACCTGGCCGTGACCGGCATCGCCCGGCTGGCGGCAGGCACGGGCCGGCTGCTCAGCCGCACGCAGACTGGCCGCACCCGCTGGTATGCGGCCGGCATCGCCGCCGGCGCTATCATCATCCTGGCACTGATGGTGACCTCATGATCCTCATCTCTCTCATCGCCTGGCTGCTGGCGGGCGGCCTGCTGGCCTGGTACTCGGGCCGCTGGGGCGGCAACTGGCCGCGCTGGATCTCGCTGATTACGCTGGTGGTGCATCTTGCCATGCTGGCAGGCCTGTGGGCGGGCTACGCCGGCAAGGCGAACCTGTCGCAGCCGGCCAGCTGGCTGGCCGAGACCGACCTCCCCTGGATCCCGGCGCTGGGCATCAGGTTCCACCTGGCGCTGGACGGCCTCAGCCTGCTGCTGATCGTGCTGACCAACTTCCTCGGCATCGTCGCGGTGGCCGCCTCCTGGCAGGGCATCCGCTACCGGCTGGGGTTCTTCCATTTCAACCTGCTCTGGATCCTGGCGGCGATCGTGGGCGTGTTCCTGGCCGCGGACCTGTTCCTGTTCTACTTTTTCTGGGAGCTGATGCTGGTGCCGCTGTATTTCCTCATCGGCATCTGGGGCCATGAGAACCGGATCTACGCAACGCTGAAATTCTTCATCTTCACCCAGGCCAGCAGCCTGGTGATGCTGGCGGCGATCCTCGGGCTTTACGTGATCCATGGCCGCGGCACCGGCGTCTATACCTTTGATTATTCCGCGCTGCTGGGCACCCAGCTGTCATCCTTTACCGGGACGATGCTGATGCTGGGATTTTTCGTGGCCTTCGCCGTGAAGCTGCCGGTGGTGCCGCTGCACACCTGGCTGCCCGACGCGCACACCGAGGCGCCGACGGCGGGCAGCGTCGACCTGGCCGGCCTGGTGCTGAAGGTGGGCGCTTACGGCATGCTGCGCTTCCTGGTGCCGCTGTTCCCCCGGGCGGCGGCGGCGTTTGCCCCGGTGGCGATGACTCTGGCGGTGGCCGGCATCATCTACGGCGCGGTGCTGGCGTTCTCGCAGCGCGACCTGAAGCGGATGATCGCCTACACCAGTATCAGCCACATGGGCTTCGTCCTGCTGGGCATCTTCGCCTGGAACCAGCTGGCGCTGGAGGGGGCGGTCATCGTCATGCTCGCCCATGGCATCAGCACCGGCGCGCTGTTCGTGCTGGTGGGCGACCTCCAGGACCGCATGCACACGCGTGATTTGGACCGGATGGGAGGTTTGTGGTCAATCGTGCCCCGCCTGGGCGGCGTCGGCATGCTGTTCGCGCTGGCCTCGCTGGGGCTGCCGGGGCTGGGCAATTTCGTGGGCGAGTTCCTGGTGCTGCTGGGAGCCTGGCAGGTGAACATCCCGCTGACAGTGCTGGCTTCGCTGGGCTTCATCTTCTCCACCGTCTACTCCCTGTGGCTGGTGCAGCGGGCATTCCACGGCGAGAACACCAATCGCTGGCGGCTGCCCGACTACAACCGGCGCGAGACCGGCATCATGGCGGCGATGATCGCCGCCATCGTCGCCCTCGGCCTCTATCCCCAGCCGGTGATCGACACCGCCAGCGGCGCCCTGCAGACGCTGCGCGGCCTGGCGCCCGGATATCACCAGACGCAGGGCAGCCCTGGCGCCGCTGCCGCCGTTCAGGACGGCAAGGACGCGGGCCTGCCGGCGGGCATGGCATCCGGCGCCGCCCGGGACGACGGGAGCGGCGCATGAGTGGCCAGGATTTCATCTGCTTGCTGCCTCTGCTGCTGCCGGCGGCGGCAGCCGTCCTGATCATGCTGGAGATCTCCGTCTACCGCAGCCACGCGGCCGCCTGCATCCTGACGCTGGCAGGCATCGGCGCGGCAGCCGCTTCACTGCCGCTGGCGGCGGCCTACGGCCCGCGGCAGGTGACCTCGCTGCTGGTGATCGACGGCTTCGCCCTGTTCTATATCGGGATCATCCTGGCGGCCACCTTCATCGTCGCCATCCTCTCCTATGCCTATCTGCGCCGGGTCCCCGGCCAGCGGGAGGAACTTTACCTGCTGCTGTTGCTGGCGGCGGTGGGAGCCGGAGTCATGGTCGCCAGCAGCCACTTCGCTTCGCTGTTCATGGGGCTGGAACTGCTCAGCTCCTGCCTGTTCGCCCTGATCGCCTATCCGCGCGGCCGCGATAACATCGAAGCCGGCTTCAAGTACCTGGTTCTGGCATCGGTGTCAACATCGTTCCTGCTTTTCGGCATGGCGCTGGTTTACGCGCAGCTGGGCACGATGGAGTTCACCCGCCTGGCAGCCGCGGGCGCAACCGGCGGCATCATTTATCAGGCCGGGCTGGGCCTGCTGATCATCGGCCTGGGCTTCAAGCTGGCGCTGGTGCCTTTCCACATGTGGACCCCGGATGTCTATCAGGGAGCGCCGGCGCCGGTCACGGCTTTCGTCGCCACCGTCTCCAAGGTGGGCGTCTTCGGCCTGCTGCTGCGCTTCTTCGGCCAGGTGGGGCTGCTGGGGCATGCGCACATGTTCTTCCTGCTGACGCTCATCGCCATCGCCTCGATGTTTGCCGGCAACCTGCTGGCGCTGCGGCAAAAGAACGTCAAGCGGCTGCTCGCCTATTCCTCCATCTCCCACCTGGGATACCTGCTGGTAGCGTTCCTGGCCGGCGGACCGCTGGGCACTACGGCGGCGACCTTTTACCTGGTGGCATACAGCGTCACCATCCTGGGCGCATTCGGCATCGTCGGCACGATACCGGCGCCGGGAGAGGCGGCGGGCGGGCGGGAGGCCGACGCCATCGACGACTACCGGGGGCTGTTCTGGCGCCGTCCGTGGCTGGCGGGCGT
Source organism: Actinomycetes bacterium (assembly GCA_021791195.1). Classification (GTDB taxonomy): domain Bacteria; phylum Actinomycetota; class Thermoleophilia; order BMS3ABIN01; family BMS3ABIN01; genus JACWAD01. The sequence continues at coordinate 212,001 of JAJYXB010000008.1, forward strand.
GTTCGCGGCGACGCTGTTTTCGCTGGCCGGCATCCCCCTGACAGCCGGCTTCATCGGCAAGTTCTATCTGCTGGACGCCGGCGCCGGCTCGTCGCTGTGGCTGCTGACGCTGTCGCTGGTGGCCAGCAGCGGCATCGGCCTTTATTACTACCTGCGCCTGATCACAGTCATGTACCTGCGGCCGGAGTCCGGGGCCGGTGAGGAAGCAGGCCGGCCGGCCGCCTATCCCTGGGCCGCCAGCCTGGTTTTGGCGGCACTGCTGATGGCAATCATCTGGCTGGGGGTTTATCCCGCCCCGTTGATCGACGCGATCAGGAGGACCGTCACGCTTCCCTGATTAATATTGTGGGAAGATCGAGCAAACGATGATGAGGAAGTAAAAATGCCCAAGAAAAGCGACAATGTCAAAAAGGCGGCGCGGACGTCCGCTGAGACCGGGCTGGCCTCTTACCGCCGGCCGCGCGAGCCGATCAACCTGGTGATCTTCGGCGGCGCCGGCGACCTTGCCTGGCGCAAGCTGATACCGGCGCTGTTCGACCTGTTCAAGGACGGCTGCACGCCCGAATCTTTCGCGGTTACGATCCTCGACGCGGCCCCGATCCGGGAGAGCGACCTGCTGAAGCGCTTCCATGACGGCGTCAGGCAGTTCTCCCAGAACCGCCTGCGCGAAAGCGACTGGAAAGAGTTCAGCCGCCACATCAGTTACGCAAAGGAAGATTTTACCGACAAGTCAACCTATTCCCGGCTGTCGGAGCAGCTGGCGGCGATGGAGAAGGGCTGGGATGCCAGAGCCGTCAGCATCTACTACCTGGCGACGCCGCCGCGGTTTTTCAGCATCATCGCCGACATGCTCGGCAAAGCCGGGCTGAACCGCAAGCGCAAGCACGCCCGCATCCTGCTGGAGAAGCCGATCGGCCATGACCTCAAATCCACGCTGGAGATCAACCGCGTGATCACCGCCCGGTTCCACGAGTCGCAGATATTCCGCATCGATCATTATCTCGGCAAGGAAACCGTGCGCAACATCCTCGCCTTCCGCTTCGCCAACCTGCTGTTCGAACCGGTCTGGGACCGGCGCTACGTCGATCACATCTCCATCACCGTGGCGGAGCAGGTGGGACTGGAGCGGCGCGGCAGCTATTATGAGAGCGCCGGCGCCCTGCGGGACATGGTGCAGAATCACCTGCTGCAGCTGCTCTGCCTGATCGCGATGGAGCCGCCGGTGTCGTTCGATGCCGACGAGGTGCGCAACAAGAAAGTCGACGTGCTGCACGCGGTGCGGCGGTATCCCGTCGAGCTCACCGGCGATTACGCCGTGCGGGGACAGTATGGGCCGGGCCGGATGGACGGCCGGAAAGTGCCCGGCTACCGCGAGGAGCCCGGCGTCGCCCCCGGCTCCAACACCGAGACGTTCGCGGCGCTGCGGCTGTTTATCGACAACTGGCGCTGGCAGGACGTGCCCTTCTATCTGCGGACCGGCAAACGGCTGGGCAAGCAGACCTCCGAGATCGTGATCCACTTCCGGCCGGTGCCGCACCAGTCGTTCCCGCTGGAGGCGACGATCAACTGGATGCCGGTGTCGCTGACGCTCTGCATCCAGCCACGGGAAGGGATCGTGCTCAGGTTCCAGGCCAAGCGGCCGGGGGCCGAGGTAGTGCTGCAGCCGGTGACGATGCACTTCAGCTACCGGGATGCTTTCGGCCTGCCCTCGCCGGATGCCTACAAGACGCTGCTCTGGGACCTGATGATCGGCGATGCCACCATCTTCATGCGGGCGGATCAAGTGGAAGCCGCCTGGTCGATCCTGATGCCGGTGCTGGAATACTGGGATACACACCCGGCCGCCGACTTCCCCAATTATGCCGCCGGCAGCTGGGGCCCGAAAGATGCGGAAACCCTGGTGGCGCGCCAGGGGTGCATCTGGCCGTTTCCCACCTCGCTGCCACCGGTCCATCCGGCCGTGATGCTGTGAGCCACGTCTCAGGTTTTAACGCAAAGAGCGCGGGTATAAAACGCCAAAGGAGGCCATCCCTGGCATGAATCCGCTTGAGCTCAGCCGGCTCCAGTTCGCCGCTACGACAATGTTCCACTTCATCTTTGTGCCCCTGATCCTGGGGCTCTCGGTCATCGTGGCGATCATGGAGACCCGCTACGTGCGCACCGGCGACCGTCTCTATCTGAGGATGACCAAATTCTGGGGCCGGCTGTTTTTGATCAACTTCGCCCTCGGCGTCGTCACCGGGCTTTTCCTCGAGTTCCAGTTCGGCACCAACTGGGCCGATTTTTCCCGCTACGCCGGCGACATCTTCGGCGCGCCGCTGGCGATCGAATCGCTGATGACCTTCTTCCTGGAATCATCGTTCATCGGCATCTGGGTGCTGGGCTGGAACCGCGTGTCCAGGCGGCTGCACCTCTTCGCTGCCTGGATGCTGGTGTTCGGCGCCAACCTCTCGGCGCTGTGGATCCTGCTGGCCAACAGCTGGATGCAGCACCCGGTGGGCGAAGTCGTCAGCGCCGGCAGGGTGCGCATGGTTGACTTTATGGCCTTCTTCACCAACCTTTACGGCTGGCTGAAGTTCTTCCACACGATGTTCTCCGGCTTCGTCGTGGCGGCTTTCTTTGTCGCCGGCATCTCCGCCTATCACCTGCTCAAGCGGCGCGAGCGCGAATTCTTCATGAAGTCTTTCCGCATCGCCGCCGTCTTCGCCCTGGTCAGCTCCGTGCTGGTCTTCCTCGTCGGCGACGAACACGCCTACGAAGTGGCGCAGACGCAGCCGAGCAAGCTGGCGGCGATGGAGTCGGTCTGGGAAACGCAGCAGCCGGCAGCTTACAACCTGCTGGAGATACCATATCCAGACCATAACCGCAACCTGGTGCAGACGCTGTCGATACCCTGGGGCCTGAGCCTGCTGGCTACCCATAGCTTCGACGGCAAGGTGACCGGGATGAACGACATCCCGCCAAACGACCGTCCCTCGGTCCTTCCCGTGTTCATCAGCTTCCGGCTGATGGTAGGGCTGGGCATGCTGTTCATGCTGCTGGGCCTGGCGGCGGTTTACTTCGTCCGCAAACCCGGCCTGCCGGAGAGGCGCTGGTTCCTCCGGATCATGCTGCTGGCGCTGCCGCTGCCCTACGTCGCCTGCGAGCTGGGCTGGATCGTGGCCGAGGTGGGACGGCAGCCGTGGATCGTCTACGGCCTCTTCCGCACCGCGGACGGCGTCTCGCCCAACATCTCCACGGCACAGGCCCTGATCTCGCTGCTGGGTCTGGGCGCGATCTACCTGGGCCTGACCATCACCGATGTTTACCTGCTGACGAAATTTGCCAAAAAGGGTCCGGACAAGGATCTGTCACGGATCATCAGCCCTGAAAACCTCTGGAGCGGCCGGTGAAGCTGCAGATATTCCTCTATGCCCTGTGGGGCTTTCTCTGGGCCGGCTATTTCGCGCTCGACGGCCTCGACTTCGGCGTCGGCGTGCTGTTCGCCGTCCTCGGCCGCGGCAGCGCCGAGAGGCGCCTGATGCTCAACAGCATCGGCCCGGTCTGGAACGGGAACGAGGTCTGGCTGCTGGGCGCCGGCGCGATCACCTTCGCCGCCTTTCCGGCCGCTTATGCCAGCATTTTCAGCAGCTTTTATCTGCTGTTTGTCATCCTGGTGGGCGCGCTGATCCTGCGCGGGGTCGTCTTCGAGTTCCGCGGCAGCCTGCAGAGCGCCGGCTGGACCGGCATCTGGGACGCCGCCTTCACCCTGGGGAGCATCATCCCCGCCTTCCTGTTCGGCATCGTCTTCGGCAACATCTTCCGCGGACTGGCGATGGGCAGCGGCGGCTTCCAGGGTTCGTTCCTGTCATTCTTCAATCCTTACAGCCTGCTGACCGGAGTGCTGTTCCTGGCGCTGTTCTCGTATCATGGCGCCGTATGGCTGGCGGCCAAGACCGGCGGGGGCATGCAACGCAAGGCGGAATCGGCCGCTGTCGCCGGCTGGTTCGTGCTGCTGGCCGTGTGCGCTGTCTTTGCCGTCTATACCGGATATGACACCAGGATGTTCGACAACTATGTCAACCATCCGGCCTGGTGGCTGGTGCCGGCTCTGCTCGTCGTCAGCCTCGCCGCCAGTGGCTATTTTCTCCTGCGCCGGCAAAACCTCGCGGCTTTTCTCGCCTCCGGACTGACAGTTGCGTTGACGGTCTTTTTTGGTATCGTCGGGCTTTATCCGGATCTGCTGCCTTCCCGCACCGACGGCCGCTACAGCGTCACGCTGGCAAATGCCGCCGCCAGCGACTACGCGCTCTGGTTGATGGCCGGCCTGCTGGTCATCTTCCTGCCGCTGATCATCGGCTATCAGCTCTGGGTTTACGGGCTGTTCAGGGGCCGCCTGCTGGAGGAGGAAGTGGCGGCAGACGAGGACGCCTACTAACGCCGTCCCGGCCGGCTGGAAAGATCGCGTGAACCCGCCGGCGCCCGCCCGAATGCCCGCAAGTTTACCCGCCTCAATCCAGGTCCAGCGAGCCGACCTGGCCGCGCTCGGCCAGCGTCAGGCGCCAGGCGGCGTTGATCAGCCCCACATGCGAGAAGGCCTGGGGAAAGTTGCCCCAGAGGTCGCCGGTGGCCGGGTCGGCCTGCTCGGAAAGCAGCGCCAGATCGTTGGCCAGCGCCAGGAGCGACTCGAAGTTTTCCGCCGCCTGCGCGGTCTTGCCCAGCATCGCCAGGCATTCCACCAGCCAGAAGGAACAGACCAGGAAGCCGTTCTTCTCGCCGGCGCGGCGGCGCACGAGGCTGCCATCGCCCAGCTCGCGCGAGACCGCGTCGATCGTGGCCCGCATACGCGGTTCGTCCGCCGGCAGGAAGCCCACCAGCGGCAGCATTAGCGCGGCGGCGTCCAGCTCGCTGGAGCCGAACCAGCCGGTGAACGATTTCTTCGGCTCGCTCCAGCCCTCGGAGAGAACGGCGCGGTGGATCTCATCCCGCCTCCTGGCCCAGGCGGCTTTCTTCCTCTGCGCGCCCAGCGCTCCCGCCAGCTTGACGGCCCGGTCCAGCGCCACCCAGCACATCACCTTGGAGAGCAGGTAATGACGCTCCTCGCCGCGCGATTCCCAGATGCCGGAATCGGGCATCTGCCAGTGCCGCGCCGCCAGGTCGGCGAAATTTATCAGCGTCTCACGCAGCGGCCGGTCGGCGCTGAACTCCAGCTGGTTGCGGAGGCGGAAGGCGGCGTTGAGCACCTCGCCGAGCACGTCCAGCTGGGTCTGCTTCCAGGCGCCGTTGCCGACGCGCACCGGCCGGCTGCCGTTGAAGCCCGCCAGGTGGTCCAGGATGTGCTCGCTCAAATCGCGCTCGCCCTCCAGGCCGTACATGATCTGCACGTCCTCCCGCGCCGCCAGCACGCCGCCGGCTTCGCTGATCCAGTCGAAGAAACGCCGGGGCTCATCCTGGCGGGAGGTCACCCACAGCGCCCGCATGATCAGGCTGGCGTCGCGCAGCCAGGCATAACGATAGTCCCAGTTGGCGTCGCTGCCGCTCTCCTCGGGCAGGGATGTGGTAGCGGCGGCCACAATGGCGCCACTCGGTGAATATGTCAACCCCTGCAGCACCAGTGCGCTCAGCCGCGTCCGCCGCGGGTAGAGGCCGTCGTACCGCTGATGCTCCCTTGTCCATGACTGCCATTTACTGACGGTCTGCTCCAGCGAGCCGGCGCTTTTTATGGCCGGTTTTTCCCCGGCGGAGAATACGCGTTCGTAAGCCATGCTGAAGTCCAGCCGCTCGCCGGCGGCGACGGTGAAAGCTGCCGTGGCGCGGCTGTCATCCATGTCCACCGGCACCGGAGAATGCAGCTTCAGCGCTACCGGCCCGCCGCGGGCCTGGATGACACCGGTCTCGCGCACGAACCGCGGCACCGTGACGCCATATTCCATCCGGGGAAGGAATTCCATCACCATCGGCACCTGGCCGTCCAGCCCGCGCACGCTGCGGATGAGCGTATGCGGCACGCGCGTGCCGATGTCGCGACCGGTCTTGGGCGAAACCGCCAGGCAATCGGTGATGGAAACCTTGCCGGCGGCGTTCGTGAACGTGGTTTCAAGGACGAGCGTCCCCTCGATGTAGGCGCGCCTGCTGGTGAATTCGCCGTCAGGCCTGATTGACCAGTAGCCTGCTTTTTTATCAAGCAAGCGGCCGAAGACGGAAGGAGAGCTGAAACGCGGCAGGCACAGCCAGTCAACCGACCCGCTGCGGTCGATCAGCGCCGCCGACTGGCAATCGGATATGAAGCCGTAATCACTGATTTTCATTCGCACCGCCGGTATTCACATGATTTGCCGGACGAGTCAGACGTCTGATTCCAATTCCGGGCAACCTGCCAAAACCCTTTTTGGCACCATGTTCTCCCTGCCTATCGAGGCTTTATTCCCCCAAAGAGCGCCAGTTCGAGCACTTTGAAGTAGCAGTCGACATCGCTGAAGCCGGCCTGCCGCAGCCACTCGCACTGGTCGTCCAGCGGCGCCAGCAGGTTGGCGGCCCGGTCCGCGCGCCCGAGCCATTCGGTGGCGACCTCTTCCCTGGTCCGGCCCGAGGCCCGTTTCTGCTCGAATTCCCAGAGCGAGTCGATGAACAGCTGGTCGCTGACAGCTTCCGCCCACGGGGATGAAGGCGCCACGTGTTCGAGGTTGAGGAACAGGCCGCCCGGTTTTAACAGTGCGTATATTTCCTGATATATGGCCCGCTTGCGCTCATCCGGCTGATGATGGATGGAAAAGCCGGAGATGATGAGGTCGAAGGGCGCGGCGTCGCGCACGCCGGCGGTCCAGTCAGGATGGGCGTAATCGCTGATGAGAAAATGCAGCCGGTCATCCGCCGGGCCGGCTTTCTCGAGGGCAGCATCGATCATCGGCTGCGAGAAGTCCAGGAAATAAGCGGTTGACTTCGGGTACATCGCACGGACGGCGCGGCCGAGGATGCCATCGCCGCAGCCCAGGTCGATGAAACTGCATTCCGCGGGCACGCGGCTGGCGATGACCTTGAGCATGATGTCGATCTGCTCCCTGGCCATGGGGATGGCGGAGCGTACATGCTCGATGAATCCCCGCGCCAGGTCTTCTTTTTTCCACACTTCATCGGGTCGGTTCATGGTGGGCCTTTCACTATTCGGCTTCGCTTCTTGTGGTTACCGTGGTTACTATTCTACCGCTCTTGATCTGAACGCGGGCTGGGGATATCTTCACTTCGCCATGCGTTGATGAGGCATTATTATACGTTACAGAAGTTATAGCGTGCCGGCATCGGGTTCCTCCGCGGCCGCAGGCGCGCCATCCCCGGCAACGGACACGCCGCCTCCTGCGAAAATCACCCTTCAACTGGGCGGCGAGGCGAGTTCGTCCGTGTGGACAGGCAATCCGTCAGTTGCAGCACCATCTGATTGCCGGCCCGCCACAGCGGTTGGCACCACACCCTTGGTTAGCTGATCCGCTCAAAGCGGACTTTGACCGATGAGGATTGCGCCATTCGAACCATGTTTGGTGTCAGGATTACGGGTACAAGAAAGATTTCGGCTTGGTAACCAGTTCCAGCGTGGCGCCCGGCATCGAGCTATATGACTGCGTGAGCAATGAACCCGATGATTACGCCGCCAATTACGCCGATACCAATGATCGGCAAATACACTCTGGTTATAATTGCCGACGGAAAACTAAGGCCAAGGCCTAATATCGCACCGGTGATGGCCTGATTTATGTCGAGGCTGACATTCGGAATCAGAAATCCCAGCATGAAGCGTTCGATAAAGGCAGCTGACAGGGCTTCAGCCCCTCTTTCTGCCGCTTTCAAACTTTCGCCATTATAGCGACATCGATCAGTCCGAAGGCCAGTCCGCAAATCAGGCCAAGCAAAATTTTGCTCATATTCGCGGTCCTTTACTGAGCCGCCTTAATCGCCTCGTTTATGATCTCAGCGGTTGCGGCGGGATCGCCTACTTCCACTACAAGGCGTTTGTAATGCTCATTTTCGAGATCGATTACCAGAGCCCTGTCCGGATTATGCACATCAAAGAAAGACCACTCACCGTCTTTTTTGAATGAACCGGCGGTGATAAGGCCCGGGAAGTAGGCACCGGGCGCCCTTATCCCCTGCCAGCCTTTGGCGGCCCCGGGGTCTGGATGCGCCCCCTGAACATGGGAAAGCGGAATATCGATATGTTTCTTTAGGGAAAGGGCCTGATGCAACCCTTCAACGCTTATGCAGAGCCTGCCGTCTTCAATCTCAATGTGTACCATAACCCAACGCCCTTTTTTATCAACAAAATAATATAAACATGTTTCTATGTCAAGTAGTTTAAGACCTGCTTGACTCTGTTTCTGACAGCCGCGCTCGGATCGGCCTCGAGTGTGGAGATGTGCTTTACAATTTCCTTGGCAAACTTCGGGTTTTCTCTGGCAATATCGCCCAGGCAGACGATGGTCCATGCTTTGACCAGGACGGTGCCACTACTTAAGAATTCAAAAAGGACGGGCAGTATGGCTTTGATTTCCCGGTCAGAGAGCGAAATGTTGCCAAAGACCTGTGCCAGATGCCATCTTGTTTCCGGCAGGGAATCATTTTTGATGCATTCAATCAACCGGGGCTTATAGCCGGCAAGCAGATCCCCGTTATTTCTGGAGATAACCTCAACGGCATGAGCGGTCCTCATCCTGATTATTTCGTTTTCTGAATCAAACCCTGCGATGAGGTCACGCAGCAGCACTGGTTGCTCGATGATCTGCCCGGCGACATCATTGGCTTTGCCATCTGACCTTAAATCGCCACCTGCAAGTTCCGTCAGGATGTCTTTTTTGTTTTGCGACAGCATTTATATTTCTCCCAAAAACGCGTACGCCTTCTCCCAATGTTCCGCTTCATTTTTCATTTCGATTATATTTGCCGGCGATCGAGATACAAATCAGGCTTCCTCTCTGCGCTCAAAAGCTTTGGCCGGACATTCCTCAGCGTCTCTGCCGGCAGGTACCTGGTGGCCAAAACAGTCCCCTGAAGTTTCGTCAATTGGTTCATAGTGTTTGCATTCTTTACAGGTTGCCATTTATCTCACCTTCCTTCATTCGCCCTTTTAAAAATTCGTCTAATTCCTTTTGAAGTTTTGGCGTGACGGGATGGCAATCGCAATGTTTTAAATGCTCGCGGTGCCACAGCATCCGCTCTTCCCTGGTGGGATTCTTGGGCATTTTGTTTGCCCGGTGCCATTCTTTGTTAATTTTGCCCATAACCTTCCAGCGCCTCCGGTACTCACCTTCCTTTCTTTTTTAGGAATTCGTCATCTTCTTGTATCTGATGCATGAGGCCGTCGATTTCCTCCAGCTTTACCGCTACAAACCCCGCCTCGTCTTTTCTTTTGAGGAGAAACAGCTGATCGCCCTGTTTTATGTCAAGGTCATTGCGAAGCGGAACCGGAATCGCAATCTGTCCTTTCCCGCTGACAGTTACAACCCCGTAAACCAATCTTTGTTTTTTGCAATTACCATTTTCCATAATGTAAGTATTTTCTTACTTATTTTACGCGATGTACAAATCCTGTCAATCCTTTGAAGGCATTCGAATTATGGCTCCCGCGCAGTTCCTAAGTTAGTTCAGAAAGCTGGTTCTGGCTGAGCTGCTGAAGTTCACGAACGATCCTGACCGACTGGCCCACGGAAACATCTATTCTCTTTATCGTTCGCTCTTATGAAGCCGTAATGAGAGCCAGGGAAGCGAAGAAACGGAAGTTATTGGAAAGAAAACTATTGACAGAAGCCGGATTGTCGATTAAATTAGAGACAGAAAGTGTAATACTGGGTAATAATAATGGGAGGTGATTATGTTGGGAAGAACAACGAAAGTTATGACTATTTCCCTGCCGCCGGAAACAGCCGAGACGGTAGCTAGATTAGCTAGTGAGGAAAAGGTAAACAAGAGCCAGCTCATACGGGAAGCCGTCGATGTCTACAAACAGATGAAGGCCGAACGGGAATGGCAGGAGCTAAGGGCTTTGGGCCGGGCAACCGCCAAGAAGTACGGCATTAAAACAGATAAGGATATCGAGAGGATCATCCATGAGGTAAGGGGTGTATAGGGTCGTCCTCGATACGAACGTCTACATCTCCGCCCTTCTTCGCGGCCGCAAGCCTGAAATTATTCTCAGGCTTTCCTCTCCTCCCTTCAAAAGATATGACCTTTTCGTCTCCCAGGCGATTTTTGATGAAATAGACCGCGTCCTTAGGGAAAAGTTCAATTGGTTGCCTAAGGACATAGACCTGGAAAAGAGCCGGATAGCTGATTGGGCAGACGTTGTTAAGCCCACTAAACAGGTCTCAGTCATCCCCCCTGACCGAGACGACTCCGATAATCGCATCCTGGAATGCGCTGTCAAAGTAAGAGCCGACTATATTGTCTCAGGTGACAGCCACCTCCTGGATCTGAAAGAATACGAGGGCATCAAGATCATTCCTCCGGCGCAGTTTCTAAAGCTTTTGGAGAAGTAGCGATGGGCAAGATCAATAAAGAGTGGCATCAGGGAAAAAGGTCGTGCCCTTAAACTTCTGTAAATTCTAACAGCCGCTAAAGGAAGAGCGGCCATCGTTCTCCAAGATATTAGGTATCGAGTCCAATATCAAAGGAGAGACGATGGCCAGAGTAAACGGTAA
>JAJYXB010000027.1 GCA_021791195.1 Actinomycetes bacterium
TAAAGCTCCTCATATTTTCTAACCGTATTGCCAATATCATGACCTTTGATTATTCTGAGGCTCTGCCGCGACATCCTTTCTGCCAATTTACCATCAGCAAGAATTTGGTTGACTTTCTTCGCTAAATACTCGTGATCGCCGTTCTGAAACAAAAAACCATTTATACCGTCACGTACCAGCTCCGGCAGAGCCATGGCATCTACCGCAACGACGGGCAGACCTGATGCCATCGCCTCCATTGTCACAATGCTTTGAAGCTCCGCGAGGCCGGAGATAACAAAGACGTCAGCAACCGGGTAGATATTCTTTAGGTCATCGTCAGGAACAAATCCGGTAAAGATGATGCTTTCTTGAACACCAAGCTTTTTTGCCAGCGCCTCAAGAGCATGCCGCTGTTTTCCGGTGCCTGCCAGAACAAGCTGGGCGTCTGACTTCTTGATGACTTCAGGCATTGCCCTCACAAGAGTATCCACCCTCTTTTCTTCCTCAAGCCGTCCCACATAAAGAAGAGTCAAGCGATCTGGGATGTTATATCTCTTTTTGAGATAAGAGCCGTCATTACTGGGATTAAATTGCCCTAGATCAATGCCGCAGGAAACGGGGATCACTTCCTGCTTAATGCCCAGGTTTTCAATCATGGTGGCTGCGGTTTTTGTGGGGGCAGCAACCAGGTCGAGCTGGTTGTAAACATGCAAGAAGTCCCGCCAGCCGATCTTTTTCAAGACGGTTTCAACGCCACTGGGCAAATGAAGGTAATGAACAAGATTATCGGGCATGAAGTGGTTGGTGCCCATAATGGGGGCGTCCAGTTCTTGAGCCACCTCCAAAATCTCCCTGCCGATTACGAAATGGTTTTGAATGTGAATAATGTCGGGACGAGTCTCCTCGACTATTTTGCGGATTGATTTCTTTACAAAGAAAAGTGGCGGGATGCGGTAGTCGCGGTAAATGGGAATGACCACCGAAGGAACACCGTAAACCGTGACGCCTTCTTCATTTACGATCGTTTTTTTGAGGCTCTTTGATGGGGCGGCGACAAAAACCTCATTCCCCTGCGCCTTCAGCATAACGGCCAGCCGATAGGTGAAGTAAGCTGCCCCGTTTACGTCGGGATGGTAGGTGTCAGTGGCAATTAGTATCCGCACGTGAGTTCATTCCTTTATGTGCGCATAAAAGCTTTTCCTGATGAAATAGGTTACTACCAGCATAGCCGAAAGCACAACAATCGAAAGAGCGGCAAAACTCAGCAGTTCATTGAACTGTTTGTAGGCCTGGCCAAAGTAAAATCCGGCAACCAGCAGGACAAAGGATTTTGGTATTGTAGCCAAGAGATTTATCCAGATGAATTTCCTGTACGCTACATTGGCCATCCCAGCGGCAACCAGTATCGCGGCTCCGATTCCAACCGAAAGCTTGCCGAGAAAAAGGATTTTTGCTCCGTGCCGCTCAAAATACTTGTCGATTGTTAATACCCGTTTAGCTGTGATTCCAAGAAAACGCCCCCATTTGTCGATAACTCCCAACCTGCCCCATTTGCCCAACACATAGTAAATGCTGTCGCCGAATAGATCGCTGAGCACAATGACCGAAAGTGCAGCGGAAAAATTGTAAAAGCCATGAGCAGTCAAAAATCCGGCGATGATTGTGACTATTGGACCCTCAATAATGACGAGGGGGATCAGCGCCAAATATTCATAATGACGGAGCAGATGAACGATTTCTGGAAGCATTACTGTTTCTGGATTAATTGATCAGATTTTCGGCAATCTTAATCTTCAAAGCATTACCGCCTGAACCTTTGCAAACAAGCGTCGAGATTAGCTTATTTAAGTTGACATTAAGATAATATCTGAGTAAGTTGAATGAATGAGCCCCGAAGCCCAGCATCATATTAATCTCATAGCACCCTGGGTAAGATCATACGGCTACTTTGTGGCCTTTTTCGGCATGATGCTGGAAAACGCCGGTATTCCCGTTCCAGCAGAAACAGCTCTCATTATTCTCTCTTTCTTTGCCAGCCAGAGTGTTTTGAAGATCTGGCTCGTCATTCCCATCGCCATCCTTGGCGACGCCTGTGGCGATAACATCGGCTTTTTCATAGGAAGATTTGGCGGCAGACCGTTAGTCGAGAAATACGGACGATACGTGCGCATAGACAAGGAGAAACTGGATTATATGGAGACTCTTTTTAAGGAAAAAGGTGGGCGGACCGTCTACAGCGCCCACTTTTTTGCCACCACCCGGATCACTGCCGCTTTAATCGCCGGTATCTCCCACATGAAATACAAAAGATTTCTGGGATTCAACCTGGCGGCGGCAGCAAGCTTTGTAACGCTGGTGGGCACAACAACCTATCTCTTCGGCAAGAACCTCGATGCCGTCCTTAGGATATTCCACATTTTCAGGCTGGCAGGCTTTGTCGTTGTGGCCCTCATCGTTGTGTTTTTCCTCTACAGGTACTACCAGAAGAAAAAACACGTCAGTAAGCACTTGGGCAAAAAGCTGATCGCCGGAACGGCCATAATCGCTATCCTCCTCGGCATCCTTTACTATTTTGTTACGATACAATTGCATATATAGCCATGAATGAGAAATTCAATCATTTCAGCCAGCCAAACAAGCTGATCGGAAAAATCAGATCGGGCATGCCCGAGTTTAAACGGCTGTTTTCCTGGTTTGGGCTGAAAGAACGGGAGCGGCCTGACTTTAATAAGAGGCATCCGGTAATCAGGCTGGCCAGAATCACCCTCTTTACCTTCCTGCTTGCTTTTATCGCAGCCAGAACCTTTGTTTTCCTGGTCATGATCAATCAGATCCCCAACATCTTTGTAAGCGACGACGGGGTTCACATCCATCATTTTAGCTTTGGGATAATTGTGCTTTCCGTTGTTGGCGGCTATCTTCTGTTTCGAAGACCCAAAGGGATTGAATCCATGCTGGCCGCCGCAGCTTACGGGGCAGGACTTGGCCTGACTTACGATGAATTCGGTATGTGGCTGCATTTAACCGACCGCTACTGGCAAAGAACCAGCTGGGATGCGATTGGCGTGCTTGTCGGGCTGCTTGGTCTTATCGCTTTTGCCCCGGCGATTCGCAGATTTACGCTTCGCAGGTGGTTGCTGACCATTATCCTGCTGGTGGCTGTAGCCGTGTTTTTCTATCTGATGTACGCATCCAGGTGGTAAGCGATCAGCCATGCGGCAGGAAGTCGTTGACCAACCTGAGAAGTTGTCTTAAATTGGAAAATGAAATATTGGTGTAAATTGCTTTAGAAAGGAAGGTATGGATTATCAAGTTTTTCAGTTAATAAACCAGTTTGCAGGCAAGTCCGGTATTTTGGACAGCATCATGATTGACCTGGCCAAGTACGGCGTACTGCTCATGGCTCTGCCCCTGCTTTACATGTGGTTTCGAAGAGATGACTCAGCCAAGAAAGTGGCCCTCCTCAGTCTGCTGAGCATGGGCATAGCTCTTTTGATCAATCAGATCATTGGTCACATATATTTCCGTCAGCGCCCCTTCGCCGTTCATGACGTTACTCTTCTTTTAAGCAAATCCACAGACCCGTCATTCCCGTCAGACCACTCGGCCTTCGTTTTTGGTATTGCTTGGCTGCTTTGGATGAAAGACAGGAAGATCGGATACTTCTCGCTGGGAATCGCCTTGCTTGTGGGAATCTCCCGCATTTTCGTCGGCACTCATTACCCAGGCGATATCTTGGGCGGAGCAGTAATTGGCTTCTTTACCTCGCTGGCAATCTGGTATCTGAAAGACAAATTCGATCCCATTACTTCTTTTTTGGTGGGAATTGCCAGAAAGTTGAAGCTGGCGTAACCCATCTACCCGCAACAATTTTATCTCTTAATTGGTTTTCCAGCCGGGAGGCCGATCTGAAAACCAAGCTCAAGGCTTAAAGGGGAATCGGCCTCCCCGGACCGCTTCAAGGAAAAGCTATCTCAAGTCGTCTTCTCCTTAAAGAATTTGAAATACAAGGGGAATTAAGGCGACCGCAGGGAGCCGTCGTCTGGGCGATAGCCCAGACTTCCCACCGTTTCGCCGAGAGACAACGGAGCGAGGGAAACCGTAGGTCGAAATGGTGGGAAGTCGGGGCTCATTTTGACCAACAAAATGAGACCAGACGACGCTGGATTGGAGCGGGCTAAATGCCCCGGAAATCCAGTTAATTCCCCTTTTGGTTTTCTTTGTTTTAAAGGGTTTTTGCCTCTTCCTATCGGGTCTTCCTATTAATAGGAAGAGGCACTCAAAATAATTGATGGAAAATCTGAGAATACTCAGGAGCTGCTAGAGCTGGCAATAAAGCTGGCTGGGAACTGTCACAAGGCGTACATGAAGGCGAAGGACGATAACCGGCGGCTAATGAACCAGTCTTTCTTCAAGAAAATCCTCATCGGCAACGGAAACCTAGAAGAAGTCGAATATACAGACCTCTTCGCTGATATCTTTTCAGGCGATGGTTTGAATAAGTCAAATCTGGTCGGCTCTGCTGTGTCTTAACAATGTGCTCTGTTCGTACTGCGCGGTCCCTTCCATCACCAGTTCAGCCTCAGGCCGCAGCTGCTTATCTTCGAGCAGCTATTCTTTGGCGCGCTCTTCTTCCTTGCTGTTTATTACGCCATGCCGGTCTATTTCGGTCTTTACATGGGCGTCGGCTGCATCATCACCGGCTACTTCGCCGGCGTCAGGGGGAATGCGATCCAGGCCGCGGTGCTCGTTGGCGGCATCGCCGTTTCTTATCTGGTGGCGCCGCTGCTGGCCGCCGGGCACATCCAGCCGCAGAACCTGGAGGACCTGGTCACCTTCTCGACCGGTTTTATCGTCATCTCGATCTCCGGCGGGCTGGCCGGCGATTTTATCCTCACCCTGGAGGAGCTGCATCTTCAGGCTCTGAAGCGGGCGCTGGCCGGCCAGAAAGCACGGCTCGTCCTGCAGATGCACGGCAATCTGCAGCGGCTCGTGGATGGCATGGTGGAAAAGCTGGAGCTGATCGCTGATATGCGCGATGAGAAAATCACCATGGCGGAACTCGAGGCGGACTCGCTTCAGCTCAAGGCAAACCTGCGCAAGGTGATCGATTCGCTCGATCAGGAGCAGATGGCAGTTTCGAATGAATCATCCGCTAAATCATCCGGCGGCATGGAGCCCCTCGGCGCCATGCAGCCCCTCAGCCTGACACCGGCGCCTGAACCAGGTTTATAGCCTGCACGGCCGGGGCCCATAGCCGCGCGACTGGACTAGCCGGCTGCGGACGGCGGTATCGTCCCCAGCGTCACCTTCACGCTGATCTTGTGGTTGGCCCGGAGCACCGTCAGGGTGAGGGTATCCCCCGGCTTGTGCGTGTTGATTATCTGTGCCAGATCGGAGTCGCTCACCAGTGCCTTGCCGTCGACCTCAGTGATCACGTCCCCGGCCTTCAGAGCGCCATCAGCTGCCGCCGGCGAGCCCGGGGCCACCGATACCACCAGCACGCCCTGGTTTGACTGGATGCCCAGCTGCGACGCCGCCGCCGCGTCCAGCGGCTGGTAGGTTATGCCAATATAGGGGTGAATCACCTTGCCGGTGCTTACCAGCTGGCCCGCGATCTGCTGCGCCGTGTTGATCGAGATGGCGAAGCCGATGCCCTGCGCCTGTGCCCCTTGCGAGGTATTACCGGCCACCAGCGTGTTCAGCCCCACGACCTGGCCGGCGAGGTTGACCAGCGGCCCGCCGGAGTTGCCGGGATTGATCGGCGCGTCGGTCTGGATCACATTGAACAGATACGGCCCCTGCGAGGTCGAGGTGCTGCCCGGCTCCTGGACGGTGCGGCCCAGGGCGCTGACCACGCCAGTGGTCACCGTGGGTCCGCCCGGCAGCGCCAGCGCGTTGCCGATCGCCACCACCCAGTCGCCCACGTTCAGTTTGCTGGCGTCGCCCAGCGCCGCCACCGGCAGGTTGCTGCCGCTGATCTGGACGACGGCGATGTCGCTCATGGTATCGCCGCCCACCAGCCTGGCGTCGAAGGTGCGCCCGTCCGGCAGCGTCACCAGAAGTTTCTGCGCCCCGGAGACGACGTGATCGTTGGTAAGGATGTGACCCTGATTGTCATAGATGATCCCGGAGCCGACGCCGGTGGGGACCGTGAACGGCTGATTGAACTGCCCCGAAGTCTGCTGCTCGTTGGTGATCTGGACCACGGCCGGCTTCACCTGGGCGGCCACTTTGGCGATGGCGCCCGTGAAGTTGGAATCGGGCATCGGCAGCGGCGCGGGCGCCGTGGCGGCGACCGTCACGGTTCCGGTGCCCGCAGCACCGTTACCGGAGCCGCAGCCGGCCACCGCGGCGATGATCAGTGGCAGCACCAGCAACGCCACGGCAACCGCCAACGCCGCGCCTGTGTTTCTGTTGCCAGTTCCGCCACGTCTATTAACCGATTTTCTTTCCGGATGCTCCAATTGCAGTTCCTGCTCTGGTTTGCCGGCTGTTGCGCGAACCGGTGCACAGTTGCCGGCGGCGGTCATGGCCTTGCAGCAGGGAAACGCCGCTACGCAGCTATATAACCAGGAGCGGGGTTGTTGAAACTACTGCCGCACTTCAAACAGCTCCACGGCCGATGCATAAGGCTGGCCGTGACTGTGGTTCTGGTAGGTGCGGCCCTTGATATCCAGAAAGTACACGGGTCCTACCGGGCTGGCGCCCCCACCGTCATCAAATGGCAGAGTGCGGGCCAGCAGGATCTGCTTCCCCGGGGAATCGTGTTCGATGTCGTTCGCCGTCTGCCGCCATGCATCCTGGGCAACGGAAATAATTTTCACATCCGGCCGCTGGCCGTCTACCTTTTGGACATAGATGAGACCGGTATAAGACTCCCAGTTCGCCAGGATCACGGCCCCCGGCTTTGCCTGGCTAAACGTCCATCCGGTGAAAGCACGCATGCTGCGGTCATCGTTGTGATTAACATAAGGCCATATATGCGGCAGTCCGAGCGCCAGCACGACCGCGTAAATCGCGACGGCAAAAGAGACAGCGCCGATAGCCAGGCGCCTGTCGTCCAGGTAATCCTCGGCCACGATCATGATCAGGTAGATGGAAAATCCGGCCCAGAGAGCAAAATATACCAGCAGTGGCAGATAGTACTGGACGTAGATGCCGCTGATGACAAACACGATCGCCATGTGCGCCAGCGCTCCGCCCAGCAGAAACAGAAGGAAGCGCCGGTTTTTTTTCAGCCGCCTTAGCACCGTCGGATAAAGCAGCGTCAGCGCCGGCGCAAACACCAGGAACGCATAGGATGGGAAGTACCCCTGGCGCACTACCTCGGAAAGCCGTTCCCGCAGCTCCCCCTGTCCTGGGATCTCAGTGGAAAACGTGCCGGTACTGCGCGCATTGCTGACGGTGACAAAACGGAATAGATGAGGCAGAGAGGTGATCTTCTCGCTGAGGATGACAGGATTCATGGCGCCCCTGATGGGCAGATACGCGTACAGGCTGAGGCCGGCCAGCAGCAGCGCCGCGGTCACCGCCAGCGGCTTGGGACTCAGCAGCTTGCGCCAGGGTCCCAGAATGATCATGCCGGCCAGCAGCACCGGAATGAAATAAAGCAGCGACGGATGATACGCCAGCTCCACCCCGGTCAGCAGCGCTCCGCCCCAGACAAGCCTGACGTCGCCCTTGCGGTGCCAGAGTAGCAGCAGGATAAGCAGCACGGCGACGACCGCGGCTACCGAGTTATATGGCTGCGCCACCGAAGCCTGTGACCACCACTGGCCGCCCAGGCCGAGGGTCACCGCGGCGACAACCGCCGGCAGCCACCGGTCCAGCAGCAGGAGCATAAAGACAAAGACCGCCACCACTCCCGCCGCGCCCATGAGCGCGGAGACGAAGCTGACCCGCGCTGCCGCGTTGCCGACCGGTACCCGCGACACCAGCCAGGAAAGGATCGTGTACGCCGGCGAACCGGGGGAATGGCTGATGCCGAGGGTGACGCCCGCCGCCTGCCAGTCCGCGACGTCGTGGCCGAGGATATCGGGCGCGAGCGTATAGGTGTAAAGCGCCAGGAAGGCGGCCCCGATGGCCGTGGCGCCGATAAATTCCGGGTCGCGGATAAATCTGGGAACGGACGGGCTCATCAACGCTATCAGCTACAGATCTTCCTCGTTATCATGATCGCCCCAGTCCGGACCGGCGCCTGGCGCGCCGCCTTCTCCGTCAAGCCCGCGCTCATCTTCCTCTGCCGCCCGGGCCGCCGTGTCCCGCTGCCCCTGACCGCCGGCAAGCAGATGGCGCAGCGCCTCCTCGTTCATCAACACGCGCCGCGGCTTGCTGCCTTCATAGCCGCTGATGACGCCGCGCTTCTCCAGCATGTCGATCAGACGGCCGGCGCGGGTGTAGCCGACGCGCAGCCGCCGCTGCAGGAATGACACCGACGCCGTGCCTGTGGATACCACCAGCTCCATCGCCTCCGGCAGCAGGCCATCCTCATCAGCCGGCAGCGCCTCTTCCCCATCCGCCTGCTTGCCTTCCAGCAGATCGAAATTGAAATCCGGTGTCTGCTGGCTGCGGCAACGGTCGGTAAGCAGCTTGATCTCTTCCTCCGAGATATAGGCGCCCTGGATGCGCTTGAGCTGCGAAGATCCCAGCGGCCGGAAGAGCATGTCGCCCTGGCCCAGCAGACTCTCGGCGCCGGCGGTGTCGAGGATGACGCGCGAGTCAATCTGCGACGAGACCGCAAAGGCGATCCGCGAGGGCACGTTGGCCTTGATCATGCCGGTGATGACGTCTACCGACGGCCGCTGCGTAGCCAGCACCAGGTGGATGCCGACCGCGCGCGACTTCTGCGCCAGCCGGATGATGGCATCCTCGACCTCGCCCGGCGCCACCATCATCAGATCAGCCAGCTCGTCAACTACCAGCAGCACGTAGGGCAGCTGCTTCTGTCCCCGCTTCAGGCGCACCTTGTTGAGCTCGTCCAGCTGCCTGGCCTTCACCAGCTGCATCTGGCCGTAGCGCGACTCCATCTCCTGCACCAGATTGGCCAGCACGTTGGCGGCGTCCTTCATCACCGTCACCACCGGCGTCAGCAGATGCGGGATGCCTTCGAAATGGTTCAGCTCCACCCGCTTGGGATCGATGAGGATCATGTTGACCTGGTCGGGCGTGCTCCTCAGCAGGATCGACGAGATCAGGCAGTTGATGCAGCCACTCTTGCCGGAGCCGGTGGTGCCGGCGACCAGCAGGTGCGGCATCTGCGCCAGATCGGTGTAGACCGGCTTGCCGGCGATGTCCTTGCCCAGCCAGACCATCAGCGGCCCGCCGCCGGCGGGGAAGTCGCGGTAGATGTCGCCGAGGGTGACGAGGTTGGGGCTGGTGTTGGGCACCTCCACGCCGACCGCCGACTTGCCGGGGATCGGCGCCAGGATGCGGATATCCGTGGTCGCCAGCGCGTAGGCGATGTCGTTCTTCAGGTTGCTGATGCGCGAAACCTTGATGCCCGGGCCCAGCTGCAGTTCGTAACGGGTCACGCGCGGCCCGGACTCCATGCCGATCACGCGCGCCTCGATGCCGAAGCTGGCCAGGGTCTCGGTAAGCACGTTGCTGATGCGCTCCGAGCCCTTGGCGCTGATTTCCTGCTCCCCGCTCTTGCGCAGCAGGTCGGCGTTGGGAATGATGTAGCCGGTCTCCTGCTCGTGACGGGTCTTGGGGAAGAGCTCGCCCTGGACGGCGTCTCCGGCGACGGGCTTCAGGCCGGTGCGGCGAGACGCATCGTCCGGCGCATCAACCGCTTTGGTGGCGGTCGCGGCGGCCGGCTGCGCGGGCGCCTCGGCTACCGCCAGCGCCGTGCCGCCGGCCTGGAAAATGTCGGGAAAGGTTTCGGCGCCGTCCATCGGATTGCCACCGCCGTGAGCCGCGAGCACCTCCCCAACCGCCGGCCTTCTGCCGGCAACCGGCTCGGCGCCGAAGGGCGTGCCCTTTGCGGCCGGCCCATCCATCGCCGCCGCAGCGCCGCCGGCACCGGGAGCCGCCTGCTCCAGCGCGGCCGCGCGGCGTTCGGCCAGGTTTTGACCCAGCTGCTGCGTCGTGCGCCGGGCTCCGGCCGCCGCCCGCCCGGCTCGCAGGCCGGACGCCACCAGGACGGTGCGCACCGATGCGCCGGTAATCAGAAAAGCTGAAGCCAGCAGCAGGAACACTGTGGCCACGGTACTGCCCACGTCGCCGGTGAGCGAGCCGGTGACCCAGTAGAGCGCATCGCCTACGAGTCCACCGTGCGCGGAAAAATAGCCGCTGGCGAAGTACGCGGTATGAGCCGGCTGGCTGCCGAGGATGGAAAAAGTGTTGGCGCCCGTAGCAAGGAACAGGGCGCAGATCAGCAGCGCCAGCCCCACTCTCAGCCCCAGCGGACCCAGCGGCGCCTCCGGAAAGATCAGCAGCGCGCCTCCGGCGATCATCGCCAGCGGCGTCAGATAGATGAGCACGCCGAACAGGTAGCGGAACAGCTCCTGGGACCACTGGCCGGTAAGCCCGCCAGACCAGCCCAGGTACAGCACCAGGGCCAGGTAGCATCCCGCCGCCGCCAGCGCCAGTCCGCCCAGCTCACGCAGCCGGCGAAGGTCCCGCTCGCTGAAAGACCTGCCTGCCCGGCCGGCTTTCTTTTTTCCGGCCGCCCTGCCCGCACGGGCGGTTTTCTTGCGGTATTTTGCCGTTTGCGCCAATCGCTTATCCCTTGCTGGCCACCCGTTCAACCTTCGCGCTGACGATGACTACACCTCCACCACGACAGCGATGATCAGCGGCCGCTTCTTCGTCTTCTTGTAGATGAAACGGGCCAGCCGGTCGTGGATGTGCTCCTGCAGAAGGCCAGGATCGCTGATGCCCAGCTTTGCGCCCTCCTTGATGATCTGCTTCACCAGCGCGGAAACCTCGTTCATGAATTCCTTGCGGTTGCGCATGTAGACAAAGCCCTTGTCTGATATCTCCGCCGGCGCCGCCGGCGAGCCATCCTGCTGCCGTACCGGCAGCACGACGATGATGGAGCCATCCCGCGACAGTTTCTTGCGGTCGCGCAGCGTCACATCCTGGATGTCGCCGACGTCGAGGCCGTCGACAAAGGTCGCGCCCGCCTCGATGCTGTCCACGATTCTGACCTTGCCGCCGGACAGCTCCACCACGTCGCCATTGGCGGCCATGATGATGCGCTTGGGGCTCATCCCCATTTCCTCCGCCAGCTGCTTGTGGAAATGCAGGTGGCGGTACTCGCCGTGGATCGGCATGAAATATTTCGGCTGGGTGAGATTGATGAGCATCTTCAGCTCTTCGCGGGCGGCATGCCCCGAGACATGCACCGGCGCCACCGACTCATAAACCACCTCGGCGCCGGCCTTGAACAGCCGGTTGATCACCTGGTGGACGCTCAGCTCGTTGCCAGGCACCGGCCGCGCCGACATGATGACGGTGTCATCCTCCTGCAGCTTCACCTTCTTGTGGTCGTTGAAAGCCATCCGCGTCAGCGCCGACAGCGGCTCGCCCTGGCTGCCGCTGGAAAGGATGACCACCTTGCGCGGCTTGAAGTTGCCGATCTCCCCCAGCGAGATCATCATCTCCTCGGGAACGTCCAGGTAGCCCAGCTCGCGCGCGATCTGCACGTTGCGGACCATGGAGCGGCCGACGACGGCCAGCCGCCGCCGGTGACGTCGGGCGGCGTTGACAACCTGCTGGATCCTGTGGATGTGTGAGGCGAATGAGGAGACGATGATGCGGCCCTTCGCCAGCGAAAAGATCTCGTCGATGGTCTTGCCCACCGACTTCTCCGGCCCGGTAACGCCTTCGACCTCGGCGTTGGTGCTGTCCGACAGCAGCAGCATCACGCCCTCGCTGCCCAGCTCGCCGAACTTGCCCAGGTTGGTGCGGCGGTGGTCAATCGGGTTGGGATCGAGCTTGAAATCGCCGCTGTGCACTATCGTGCCCACCGGCGTGGTCACCGCCACCGCCACCCCGTCCGGGATGCTATGGGTGACGGAAATGAAATCGCAGTGGAAGGGGCCGATGTCTTCAGGACGGTCAGTGGTGATCTCGCGCAGTTCAACCTTGCCGGCCAGGCCGTGCTCCTCCAGCTTGTTGCGCACCAGCCCCAGCGTCAGCCGGGTGCCGTAGACCGGCACGTTGATCTCGCGCAGCAGGAACGGCAGCGCGCCCACGTGGTCCTCATGCCCGTGCGTCAGCAGCACCGCCTCCACGGCGCTGGCGCGCTCGCGCAGGAAAGTGAAGTCGGGGATAATCAGATCGATGCCCAGCAGCTCGTCCCGGGGGAACGAAAGCCCGGCGTCGATAACCAGCAGCCGGCCGTCGAGATCGAGCACCATCATGTTCTTGCCGATCTCGCCCAGCCCGCCCAACGGTATGATTCGCAGTCTTGATTCAGTCATCTGTAAAAACCTGGGAAAACCTTTCTTTATTGAATTTGTCAGCCGCCAGCGTCAAGCGGGCACACAAAAACCAGGCGGCATGCCCGCCACTTTGCGACGACGACCTGTTTTGCTTCATCTGTAAGTTAAACTTCGCTGCCACGCATGTTTATTCCTGCCGCAAAACCGGCATTCCGAAACAGCAACAGAATGTCAAAAACGGTGAAAGGCGAAGTTGCGCCGGTCATCCGCCGCCGCCGCGTGCAGGGGTTAGCCGATCAGCGTCCGCGCCTGCAGCACTTCGCGGATACGGGCTGCTTCGGCTTCGGTAGCGGGCACCAGCGGCAGCCTGAGGCCGCCCACGGCGTGGCCCATCATGTTGAGGGCCGCCTTGATGGGGATGGGATTGGTGGCGATGAAAATCGCCTCATAAAGCGGCGCCAGCGACTGATCGATCGCCGCGGCCTCCTCACGGCTGCCGGCGCGGAAAAGCTCCACCATCTGCTTCATCTCGGGGCCGGCCAGATGCGAGGCCACGCAGATGCCTCCCCAGGAGCCGTATTCCAGCAGCGGGTAGACCATGTCGTCATTGCCGGCGTAGATACCCATGTCGCACAGCTCCGTCAGCCGGCGCGTCTGCTCCAGATCCGGATTGGCCTGCTTGACCGCGACGATGTTGGGAGTTTCGCTGAGGACCGCCAGCGTCTCCGGCTCCACGTTGAGCGCGGTGCGGCCGGGGATGTTGTAAAGGATGACCGGCAGCTCGGCGGCCGCGGCGACCGCCTGAAAATGGGCGATGACACCGGCCGCGGGCGGCTTGTTGTAATAGGGCGTGACCGCGAGGACGCCATCGACGCCGATCTCGCCGGCGCGCCGGGTGAGCTCGACGCTGTGAGCAGTGTCGTTGGAGCCGGTGCCGGCGATGACCGTGGCCCGGCCGGCGGCCGCATCCACGACCACCCGGAACAGCTCCAGCTTCTCTTCGTCGGTCAGCGTCGGCGATTCGCCAGTGGTGCCGCTGACGACCAGCCCGTCGGAGCCGTGGCCGATCAGGTACTCGGCCAGCTCGGCGGTGCCCTCGTAATTGACGGAGCCGTCCTCGTTGAGGGCGGTCACCATCGCCGTGAGTATGTCACCTAAGGAATTCATCGTTGGCATCCGGAATCATACATTATCCCAGATTTACATTACCTTCTCCAGCCCGACAGCCAGGCCGTCGAGGCTGAGTACACGCCGCACCGCCAGCACCACGCCTGGCATGAACGACTCGCGGGAGATGGAGTCATGCCTGATGCTGAGCGTCTGCCCCTGGCCGCCGAAAACGATCTCCTGGTGCGCCACCAGGCCCGGCAGGCGGACGCTGTGGATGGGAATGCCGTTGTGCACCAGGCCGCGGGCGACGCTGCCCTCCGGACCCGGAGTCTCGGGACACTCGACGCGGGCCGCGGCGATCATGTCCGCCGTGCGCAGCGCCGTGCCTGAAGGCGCGTCCAGCTTGCGGTCGTGATGCAGCTCGGTGATCTCACAGAAAGGCATGTAGCGGGCGACCACCTGGGCGATGTCCATCATCAGGACGGCCCCGATGGCGAAGTTCGGCGCCACCAGGCAGCCGGCGCCGCTCTCGCGGCAGCTGGCCTCGATGGCCTCAAGCTGCTCCGCCGACAGGCCGGTGGTCCCGACCACGCAGCTGATGCCATGCCCCAGGCAGGCGATGACATTGGCAAAGACGCTGTCCGGGATGGTGAAATCCACCGCGACGTCGGCGGTCACCTGCTCGAGGCACTGCGCCAGGGTGGCGAATTCAGGCACCCCGGGTACGCCGGCAGCGCCTTCTTCCCGGCCGGCAAAGGCCGTGTCCACCATTGCCACCAGCTCCAGGTCGGGCTCGCGCCGGACCGCGTCCACAACCGTGCGCCCCATCCGCCCCAGGGCGCCCGCCACCAGCACGCGGATCTTGCCAGCCTCAGTCATATAAACCTCCGGATTCAAAAGTGATCTTAAGCATAGGCGGTATCAGGATAAAAGGTCAATCATCGTACTGCTGCAAAAACACAACCGGATCGGCCTGGGAGGCGAACACCTCGCCATAGGTGATCTCCCCTTCATGATCGGCCGCATAGGGCAGGAAGATGTCCATGGCGCGACCGTTCAGATGCTCGATCGAGATCAGCACGGCCTCGCTCCTTCCCATCTCGCCGGAAAGATTGACGCGCACATCCTGACACAGCCCCGTCGCGCGGTATTCGCCGTTGCTGGCGCCCATGATCAGCTGCTCGCGCAAGTTGTCGGCAAGGCTCTGTGGCGGCTTTTGCCGGAGCTCCCTGGAATTGGGGATGAAGGTGAGCTTGCCGTCCTGCGTCACCGCGGCAGCAAAGGGGTAGAACTGGCCGTGCCTGGCCAGCATCCGCTGCGCCAGCGGGATCACGGCATTGAGCAGCTGCTCCAGCTCGTGTTCTGCCCGTTCTTCGTTTCTGTCCGCAGCCGGCATCTCTTCATCCCCTTGGCTCGTCTGCCGCCCGGGATTTCCGGGCGCCGGACCCGATCCCTCGCGGGCCGGTATCTGCCGCTCAGGCCTTGCGGTCGACAGTGGCGGCGGCGATCAGCGCCAGCGGTTCGGCATCGATCTCCGCGGCGGCCCCTTGCAGCGCCGTCTCGGCGCGGGCAGCAAATAAAGCCGCCTGCTCGCGTGCGTCTTCAAGGGCGCCGCATCTGATGATACGTTCGCACGCCTGGTTCACAATCCTCTCCTCCACGCCGCCGGCCAGCAGCCCGCGGATCTCCGGATCGCGCTCCATCGCCAGGATCAGCGGCAACGTCACGGTGCCGTCACGCAGGTCCGCGCCGATCCGTTTGCCCGTGCGCGCCGGATCGCCCTCGAAGTCAAGGATATCATCCGCAAGCTGGAAGGAAAGCCCCAGATTGTCGGCGTAACTTCCCATGGCCGCGATCGCCGCCGGCGAGCAGCCGGAAAGCATTGCCCCCAGCTGGCAGGCGGCGGCG
Source organism: Actinomycetes bacterium (assembly GCA_021791195.1). GTDB lineage: Bacteria > Actinomycetota > Thermoleophilia > BMS3ABIN01 > BMS3ABIN01 > JACWAD01. Next base: position 15,393 of record JAJYXB010000027.1, read on the forward strand.
AACAGGCCCGACGTCTTGTGACGGCAGCGTTCGAAATACGCTGCCGGCGCCAGCCCGTAATTGGCCGTCTCGCGCATCTGCATGAGCTCGCCCAGGCTGAGGGCGAGGCTGGCCCGTGACAGCAGCGACACAGCCGCCGGCTCACCGGTGCCGGCCAGCAGATCGAAGGCAGTGGAAAACAGATAGTCGCCGGCGCCGGTACTCAGCCGCCGGCCGTGCCTGGACACCAGGGTGGGCTGACCGCGCCTGAGCTCGGCGCCGTCGATGACGTCGTCATGCACCAGCGTGGCCATATGCACCAGCTCCACGGCCGCGGCGGCGGCCAGCTGTGCGGCGCCGGGGGGTGGCGACTCCCTGCGCGCGGAGAGGAAGACCAGCAGCGGCCGCAGCCGTTTGCCGCCCGCCGCCAGCGTGAATGAACATGACTGGCTCAGTATCCCGGCAGGCCGTGCGGCCGCCTCGCCGAGCAGTTCTTCGCAGCTCTGCATGCTCGCGGCGAACCGGTCCCGGTAAAGCGCACGAAACTGTTCCAGGGGGCTGGCCGCCGTCTGCCGGCCGGCCATGCTCATTTGGTCCCCTGGTGAAGCGCGATGATGCTGCCCGCCATGAGTTCGTAGCTGACGTTTTTCAGTCCGGCGCCGCGCATCACCGCAGCCAGCTCATCCGCCGGCGGAAAGCGCCGCACCGAATCGGGCAGGTAACTGTAGGCGCTGCCGTTACGGGAGACGATCCGCCCCAGCGCCGGCACCAGCCGGTCGAACCAGATGGCGTAAAACTGGCTGAAAGGCGTCTTCACCGGCCGGGTGATCTCGAGGCAGATGACGCGCCCTCCCGGCCGCACCACCCGCGTCATCTCCGCGAATACCCTGTCCAGATCGGGAATATTGCGCACGCCGAAACCGACGGTGCAGGCGGCGAAACTGTGGTCATCAAACTCCAGGCTGGTGGCGTCCCCCCAGCGGAAATCGACGTCGCGGCCGCTGCGCGCCGCCTTGCCGCGGGCCACCGCCAGCATGCGGCGGCTGAAATCGACGCCGGTGACCGAACCCAGCGGCCCCACGGCATCAAGCATGGCAAAGGCAAAATCGCCGGTGCCGCAGCAGACGTCAAGCGTCCGCTCGCCGGGCGCCACAGCGGCTGCTGCCACCCCGCGCCGGCGCCAGCGATGGTGCATGCCGGCGGTCATGATGCTGTTCATCAGGTCGTAGCGCCGGGCGATGGCGCCGAACATGTCCCGCACCCGCGCGGGCTCGGGAGCCCGTGACGAAGGCGCGCCTGTGCCGGCGTTCACCGGCCCTCCCAGCGCTGGAAGAGCTTATGCCCGACACCAAGGACGTCGAGCGCCTTGCCCGCGACAAAATCCACCAGGTCATCGATGCCTTGCGGGTTGTGGTAAAAGGCCGGCATCGCCGGAACTATTTGTGCTCCTGCCTTTTTTATGGTCAAAAGGTTACGCAGATGGATCTCGCTGAGCGGCGTCTCGCGCGGCACTACCACCAGCGGCCGCCCTTCCTTGAGCATCACATCGGCGACGCGGTGGATCAGGTTGCGGGTGATGCCGGCGGCGATGGCGCCGACGCTCGACATCGAGCAGGGACAGATGACCGCGGCATCCGCCAGGGCGCTGCCGCTGGCAAAAGCGTGTCCCATGTTGGCCGGCAGGACGACCTCCAGCTGTCGCGGCGCGATGTCGTGTCGCGCCAGGAATGCCTCCAGCACCTGGTCGCTGTGTGCCCCCAGCAGATCCAGGCCGGCATCGTACTCCTCATTCCTGATGACCTCGACGGCGCCGCTGGAGAAGCAGACGCTCACTTCCTGGCCGGTCTCGACCAGGGCGCGCAGCAGGCGGCCGCCGTAGATGGAGCCGGAGGCTCCCGATATCCCCATGAATATTCTCATTTTAAAATGCCCGACACGGATTGTTTTTCAGGATTGCAGCATCTGCCTGAGGCGCTGCGCATCCTTAATAGCATACCCCATCCAGTCGTTGTTGAAATAAGCGTAAACGTCGGCGCCGGCCGCTGTAAAGCCGCCGATGCGCCGGGCCCATTCCTCGAGCTGGCGGCCTGAATAGCTGCCGCCCTCGGCGCCCATGTGGAAACGGACGTAAGTCCAGCCGGTGGTAAGCACCGGCTCGGCGGGCAGCTCGGGATGGTCGGGGATGCACAGAGCGGCGCCGGCCCGTTCCAGAATCGCATAGACCTCAGGCACAAACCAGGACTGATGCCGGAATTCAAACGCATGGCGCCAGCCGCCCGGCAGCGCTCCGGCAAAGGAGGCCAGGCGATCGTCATCGCGTTTGAAATTCGGCGGCAGCTGCCAGAGCAGCGGCCCCGCTTTTTGCTCCAGCCGCGCTGTCAGATCGATAAAGCGATCGACCGCCTCGCCGCTGTCACCCAGCCGCTTGACGTGCGTGAGATAGCGGCTGCCCTTGACCGCGAACAGGAAATCATCCGGCACCGCCTCGCGCCAGCCGTCTACATATTCCGGACGCGGCAGCCGGTAGAAGGTGGCGTTGATCTCCACGGTATCGAAGTGCTGGCTGTAATAGCCCAGCCACCGGGACTGCGCCAATCCCCTGGGATAGAACAGCTCGCGCCAGTGTCTGTAGTTCCAGCCGGATGTCCCGATTCTCGCCGCGGCGGCCATGTGCGGATACCCCCGTTGAAAAATGAAGTCCGGCAATATTTATCACCTGGACCCCGGGGAGTAAACCTCCCCGGCGCGCTAACGAATCTCGCCGCCGGAGCGGCGGGGAACGACCAGCGGCAAGCGGTTGCCTTCGCAGGCCATCAGCTTGTCTGCCGGGAACCCGTCACCCCTGCGTTTGGCAGCCCTGCAGGGCCATTAGCATGTATTAGCCGATCCGGGATTTTCCATCAGAATGATGAATGAGAGAAAGTTCTTGACGATACCTCTGGGGGTATGGTAACATTCGTTTTGGAAGAAAGGTGCCCAAAACCTTTCAACCCCCCACCCCCCTAGTGGAAAGCCCCTGTGCCGGCTAGACAGGGGCTTTTTCTTTCCCTTGGGGACGTTCCTTTACTTTCTTAACTTGTTTGACTTTTTCGAAGTCGCAGGGCTTATTGAGCATCCGGGAAACGGCAGCAAGAGAGACAGAAAGTTGCCTTGAGATCTCGGTTTGCGACATCCCCAGATGCTGGAACCCATGAGCGAGGTAGACTCGCGCCGAACACACGTTCCGATTGCGGCTCCGTCCCTGAATCTCATTCTTTGTGACCGAGAATCTTTGACCCGCTAACAAAAAGAGATTTTCAAGATCAGCGCCC
>JAJYXB010000010.1 GCA_021791195.1 Actinomycetes bacterium
GCTACCTGAACATGGAGGAGCTAGATGATGCTGAGGCGGAGAGTGTCATTCATGCCCGTGAACTGATCGCCGTAAACTGAGATTCTTGGAGATGAGAGGAATTTACAGAAGATTTTGGACTTGACCGGGAAAAAAATGGGAGAAGCATGATGGAGATTGTTAATGTATTGACTCGGATATTTCTTGCCCCGGAGGAGCTGAATGAAGCAATTACTTTCTACGAAGATATCTTTGGGGAAAAATGTGGGCCACGGTTTGAATACGATGGAATTGAACTTACCCGCGTGGGAAAGGTGCTTCTAAGTGCGGGTTCGGAAGAAGCCATAAAACCATATAGAGAATTGATGACGATATTTGTGGTTGATTCACTGAATGATTTTAAAGACAAGCTGGTTAAATATGGCGCTGTGCTTTTGAAGGAGCCGGAGACGGTCCCAACCGGAACGAACATGATAGTGCGGCATCCCGACGGGTCGGTTGTCGAATATGTTGAGCTCAAGAGTTGATAAAAAGGGACGAACATGAATAACCAGCAAGCCTTACTAGTAATCGATGCCCAGAATGAATATTTTACCGGTCGCCTGCCGGTGACTTTTCCCGAGGGCAGTTTTGCCAACGTTCTTAAAGCAATGGATTACGCTGCGGAAGCTGGAATACGAGTGGTTGTAATCCAGCACACAGCACCTTCCCAGGACTCGCTCACTTTTAGAAAAGGAAGCAAAGAATGGCAACTGCATCCCGAGATTGAGAAGCGGAAATACGACATTCGCGTTGAAAAGACCCTGCCAGGCAGCTTTACGGGTACAAATCTTGAAGCGTGGCTGGATGACAAAGGAATCGGGCGGGTTGCGGTCTGCGGCTATATGTCGCAGATGTGCTGCGACACGACCGCGAGGCAGGCATACCACAGGGGCCTTAAAGTCGATTTCCTTTCCGATGCCACCGGAACCTTATCTATCCAAAACGATGCCGGCTCCATTTCAGACCGCGATTTGCATCGGGCAATTCTTGTAACTCAGGCTATGCGTTTCAGCAGAGTAATGAAGACTAAAGAGTGGATTGGGCAAACAATATGAACTGCCTCATATATTTAAGAGTATCAACCAAAGAGCAAGCCCAGACTAATGAGACTGAGGGCTATTCTATTGCTGCTCAAAGGAAAGCCTGTACCAAGTACGTCCAGGAAAAAGGCTGGACTCTGGTTGATGAGTACACTGACAGGGGCGAATCAGCAAGATCGGCTCACCGACCCATGCTCCAGGAGATGCTAAAGCGGGTCAAGGAAGACAAAAGCATTAACTCCGTTGTCGTTCACAAGATTGACCGGCTGGCAAGAAATCTCAAGGATCACGTCGAGATCACGGCCACACTTCAAAAAGCCAAGGTCGGGCTGGTTTCAGTAGTTGAAAATATCGAGGACACAGCGTCAGGTAAACTTGTTGAAGGAATCCACGCCATTGTCGCTGAGTTCTATTCCTCTAATCTAGCAGCAGAAGTTCAAAAAGGAATGCTGGAAAAAGTTAAGCAGGGCGGCTGGCCGCATCAGGCACCGCTTGGTTACAAGAACGTAAGAGAAGGTACTAGAAATATTGCAATGGTTGTGCCTGATTCCGTGGCCGCTCCTCACGTAAAAGAAGCATTCAAGCTTTATGCCACTGGTGATTTTTCACTGGATCACATCCAGGACTTTCTTTTTGACAGGGGCATTACCAACAAGAAAAATAGCAAGAAAACGCTTGCTCACGTAACTGTCAGCAATATGCTCACCAATCCCTTTTATACGGGAGTTGTGAGATACAAAGGCATTGAGTATCCCGGAAAGCATGAGCCTCTGATTTCCCGCCAGCTTTTCCAAAAGGTGAAGTCGATCTATGAGGTAAGAAATCATGGCGTAGCCGTAAGGACCAGGAAAAACAATCATTACCTCAAAGGCACGCTCTACTGCGCTGATTGCGGTTCTCTGTTCTCGATTGATACCGCCAAAGGCAAATATACGTACTTCTTTTGCCTTGGGATTAAGCGGGGAAGAGGCTGTACACATACAAAGCACGTAGCGGCCGCCGATATTGAAGCTCAAGTTGAAGGGCTATATGAAAACGTGCAGATGTCAAAAGCAACTGCCAAGAAGCTCTCAAGGCGATTCGATGAAGAGCTGGTATCAAAACAAGCCACTAATGCAATGGAGAAGGAGCTTCTTGGCAAGAGGATTGCAAAACTTGCTCACGAGCAAAACAAACTCATGCAGGCATACTATTCTGAGGCAATCCCTTTGCATCTTCTAAAAAAGGAACAGGCAAGGATTGAAAGCGAAATGGCCACTTCAGAGAACCGGCTGGAAATCCTAAACGCTCAGCTTGGTGAGCTGAGAGAAGTTCTTGATCTGGCGCTGGAAATCGCCACGCAGTGCGGTTTTGGCTACAAAACAGCAAGCGATAATGTCAGAAGATTTTATAACAAAGCTTTCTTTGAAAAGATTCTCGTTAAAGACGGAAAAATCGTGGACTATGAATATACCGATTTGTTCCACGATCTCATGTCCGAAGGTTCGGACAAGTTAAGTTTGGTGGGCGATGGCGGGCTCGAACCACCGACCCCCTGCTTGTAAGGCAGGTGCTCTCCCAGCTGAGCTAATCGCCCACATAAAGTGGAACCGGCAGATGACGCGAGTGGCAGTGCCATTCGCCCGGCATGGCGCCGCGGCGGTTTTCATCATGAGCCGGCGTTGAATCAACCGCCATCCGCGGTGTGAAAATTGGTGCCCCCAGGGGAATTCGAATCCCCGCCGCCGCCTTGAAAGGGCGGTGTCCTGGGCCACTAGACGATGGGGGCGTGATAATCGCGCTCGGTTCACAGGCCTTGCGCAATCCCGCGGACCGTTGCAGAAAATTGGTGAGCCGTACTGGGCTCGAACCAGTGACACCCGGATTAAAAGTCCGGTGCTCTACCAACTGAGCTAACGGCCCACGCCGGGCCGGGACACGGTCAGCAGCAGCGGGACAGAAGCCCGGCACTACCTCATTCTAGACCATTTGACCCGGCCAAAGGACAACATAGTGTACTATAGCCCCCAGAAGCGGGCAAATCTGCGCGCCGGTTCTGCGCGCTCCCGGCGGCGGCCGCTGTGTACGGTCGCGCCATAAGACTCAACCGCCTCATCGGCGCCCGGCGGGGCGGGCAACCGCGTTGATTGACTTTCCCGCAATGCGGGCAAAATAAAACAGCCGCGGCGCGACCCGCGTGTGCTTCCGTGGAGCGCAGCTTTGAGGCGCGGTGCGCGACACGCGGCCATCCTGACAACCCGACAAAACGAGGCGGAATTGGCTGAGAATCATGAGCTCGACCAGCAGTGTATCAACACGCTCAGGTTTCTGGCGACGGACGCGGTGCAGAAGGCCAACTCCGGGCATCCCGGGATGCCGATGGGCGCCGCGCCGATGGCATATGTCCTTTGGACAAGGTTTCTGGACTTTGATCCCACGGCTCCGGACTGGCCGGACCGCGACCGTTTCATCCTCTCTGCCGGCCACGGTTCGATGCTGCTCTACGGGCTGCTTTATCTGACCGGATATCCGGACATGACCATGGAGCAGATCCGGAATTTCCGCCAGTGGGGCAGCCGCACTGCCGGGCATCCGGAAAGCCTGCTGGCGTCCGGCATCGAAGTGACCACGGGTCCGCTGGGCCAGGGCTTCGGCAACGGCGTCGGCATGGCGATCGCCGAGCGTTATCTGGCCAGCCTGTACAACACGGCCGAGCATCCGCTTGTCGACCATTATATCTACGCGATCTGCAGCGACGGCGACCTGATGGAGGGAGTTGCCTCCGAGGCCGCCTCCCTCGCCGGACACCTGGGCCTGGGAAGGCTCGTCTACCTCTACGACGACAACCGCATCTCGATCGAGGGCAGCACGCAGCTGGCGTTCACCGAAGACCGCGGCGCCCGCTTCGAGGCATACGGATGGCATGTGCAGCATGTCGAGAACGGCAACGACCTGGATGCGATCGAGGCGGCGATCGAGGCGGCGCGGCAGGAAGAGGAGCGGCCCTCGATCATCATGGTGCACACGCACATCGGCTACGGCGCCCCGCACAAGCAGGACACGGCCGCCGCGCACGGCGAGCCGCTGGGGGTCGAAGAGGTAAGCCTGGCCAAGGCGGCGCTGGGCTGGCCGCTGGAGCCCGATTTCTATGTTCCCGAAGAGGCGCTGGCGCATTTCCGCGCCGCCGGCGACCGGGGCAGGGCGCGCCACCAGGAATGGCAGCGGCTGTTTGAAGCCTATCAGCAGGCTGAGCCGGCCCGCGCCACGGCTTTCATGGCCGCGCTGCGACGCGAGCTGCCGGACGGCTGGGAAGAGCTGCTGCCGCGCTTCGGGGAAAAGGACGGTCCGATGGCCACGCGCGTGGCCTCCGGCAAATGCATCAACGCGCTGGCGCCGGCACTGCCGCAGCTTTTCGGCGGCTCGGCCGACCTGGCGCCGTCCACGATGACGCTGGTCGACGGCGGCGGCGATTTCGAGCGGGGCAGCGTCGGGCGCAACCTTCATTTCGGCGTGCGCGAGCACGGCATGGGCGCGATCGTCAACGGGATGGCGCAGCACGGCGGCATCATCCCCTACGGCGCCACCTTCCTCATTTTTTCCGATTACATGCGCGCCTCGATCCGCCTCGGGGCGCTGCAGCAGGCGCCGGCGATCTGGGTGTTCACCCACGACAGCGTCGGCCTGGGCGAGGACGGGCCCACGCACGAGCCGGTCGAACACCTGATGTCGCTCCGGGTGATGCCCGACCTCGTGCTCATCCGCCCCGCGGATGCGGCGGAAACCGCGGCTGCCTGGCGCGCGGCGCTGGAACTCTACCGGCAGGACACGCCGGTGGCGCTGGCGCTGACGCGGCAGAAGCTGCCGGTGCTTAAGGGCGCCGACGCCGGCGGAGTTGCCCGCGGCGCCTACGTGCTGGCGGAGGCCGGCCGGGGCGTTCACAGCATCGACGCGATCATCATCGCCAGCGGTTCGGAGGTGCACGTGGCGCTGGCCGCGCGCGAGCAGCTGGAGCAGAAGAAGATCTCGGTGCGCGTGGTTAGCATGCCTTCCTGGGAGCTGTTTGACCGGCAGGATGAGGAGTATCAAAAGGCGGTGCTGCCGCCGGAGGTGCATGCGCGCCTGTCGGTGGAAGCCGGCGTCACGCTCGGCTGGCGCCGCTACGTCGGCGACAGGGGCGGTTCGGTGGGGATCGACCGGTACGGCGCTTCCGCCCCCGGGAACGTGGTGCTGGACAAGCTGGGGATCAACGCCGGCAATGTCGCCGCCCGCGCCATGGAGCTGCTGGCGCACGAGCCGGGAGTCGCCGACTGGGATCTGTAGAGGGGCGCCCTAGTGCAGAAAGTGCCTCACGCGGGTGAAGATCATCGCCACCTCGTGCTCATCGCAGAGCTTGATCGCTTCCTCGTCGCGCTTGGCGCCGCCAGGCTGGATGACACAGCTGATCCCCCTGGGGATCAGCAGGTCCAGCGCGTCGGTGAAGGGGAAGAAGGCGTCCGAGCCGCACGTTGCGCCCTGCAGCTCCGTCTGTGATTTCTGCAGCGCGATGTTGGTGGAATCGACGCGGCTCATCTGGCCGGCGCCGATACCGGCGGTGGCCAGGCCCTTGGCGATGACGATGGCGTTGGAGCGCACATGCTTGGCCACCCGCCAGGCGAAGAGGGCGTCGCCCCATTCGTTCTCGCTGGGATGCCGTTTGGTGACGACCTCCATGTTCTCGCGCTCGTCCAGTCCGGAATCCTTGTCCTGCACTATCAGGCCGCCCATCACCCGCTTGTAGTCCGGTTCGCCGGTGACCGCCTTGCGCCGTTCCTCATTGACAAGCAGTCTTATCCTTGGCTTTTGGGTGAGGATCTCCACGGCTTCGGCGGTGAAGCCGGGGGCGAACAGCACCTCGATGAATTTCTTCGCCATCATCTCGGCCAGCTCTTCGTCCACGATCCGGTTCAGCGCCACCACCGAGCCGAAAGCGCTGATCGGATCGGCCGCCCACGCCTTCCTGTAAGCGCGGCTGATGTCCTCCGCGACGGCGACGCCGCAGGGGTTGTTGTGCTTGATGACCACCGCCGCCGGCAGCGAGAACTCGCGCAGCAGCTCGCGGGCGCTGTTTAAATCCAGCAAATTGTTGAATCCCAGCTCGATGCCGTGCAGCTGCGTGACGCGGCTGAGCAGATGGCGGCGGGAGCCGACCTCGGTGTAATACGCGGCGCGCTGGTGGGGATTCTCGCCGTACTTGAGCGACTGCACCTTCTCGAAGTCCAGCAGCATGAACGGCGGGAAGTCATCCACGCCCTCGCTGAACCAGTTGGCGATGACGGTATCATAATGGGCGATGTTGTGGAACGTCTGCGTCGCCAGATCGCGCAGGGTACCGGCGCACAGCTGGTTGTCGTTCGCGCGCATCTCCTCGACGATCTCCGGATAGCGGCGCGGGTCGGAGACGACAGCCACGCTCTTGAAGTTCTTGGCGGCGGCGCGCACGATCGTGGGGCCGCCGATGTCGATGTTCTCGATGACTTCGGCCTCGGAGACGCCGCGGCGGCTGGAGACTTCCTCGAAGGGATACAGATTAACGACCACCATGTCAATCGGCTTTATATTGTGTTCCTTGAGCGTGAGCATGTGCTCGTGCTTGTCCCGGTCAGCCAGCAGCGCCGCGTGAATATTCGGGTGCAGCGTCTTGACCCGGCCGTCGAGGATCTCGGGAAAGCCGGTGACGTCGCTGATGGGAACGACCTTGATGCCCTTTTCCTCCAGAAAGCGGGCGGTGCCGCCGGTGGAGATGATTTCCACCCCCAGCTCTGACAACGACTCTGCAAATTTGTCAAGCCCTATCTTGTTGGAGACCGATATTAATGCCCGTTTGACTTTCAATCTGTCCTCCCGAGACGGCTCAAGCCCATAAAGCTGCTTTAATGTCTATTCGATTATCACCTTGCGGGGATTATCCCTGTCGAAGCGGACGCGCCCTGCCGCGATCAGCTCGATCGCGCGCGGCAGCAGCCGGTGCTCCACCTCGTGGATCCGGGCCGCCAGACTTTCAACCGTGTCATTATATTCTATGTCCACGGCTTCTTGAAGAATGACCGGACCGGTATCGACGCCCTCGTCCACCAGATGGACCGTGACGCCCGTGATGCGGACACCGTAAGCCAGGGCGTCCGCGATGGCGCTGCCGCCGGGAAACGAAGGCAGCAGCGAAGGATGCAGGTTCACGACCTTATAAGGGAAGCGGTCGAGGAACGCCGGCGTCATCACGCGCATGTAGCCGGCCAGCACTACCAGGTCGGCGCCGTGGTGCTCCAGCACGTCGGCGACCGCCCAGTCATGCTCGACCCGCTCGGCGTAGTCCTGCGGACGCAGCACCGCCGTGGGGATGCCGGCTTTCTCCGCGCGCTTGAGGCCGTAGGCGCCGGGCTTGTCGCTGACGACCACGGCAACCTCGATGTCTCCGGAGCCCTCGTGCAGCCGCTCGATGATGCTCTGGAGATTAGTGCCCGACCCTGAGACCAGGACGCCGAGACGGAAACGGCTCAAGCGATTCCTTTCACCTTTTGATGAATTCGATCCGGTCTGTTCCGGAAACGATCTCGCCGAGCCGGACGGCACCGGGGACGGCGTCCTGCGCTTTGCCGGCATCGCTGGCGGCGACTATGGCCACGAAACCGATGCCCATGTTGAATGTCCGCAGCATCTCGCCGGAGGCGACATTGCCGAGGCGCCTAAGGCTATCAAATAACGGCGATGTTCGCAACCGGGAGAGGTCGATGCGCGCGGTCCGGCCCGCGGGGATCACCCGGGGGACGTTTTCCGGCAGCCCGCCGCCAGTGATGTGGGCCATGGCGCGCACGTCGGCGGCCTGAAGCAGCGCCGCCACATCCCGGGCGTAAATCCTGGTCGGCTGCAGCAGCGCCTCGCCGGCGGGCCCCACACCCGGCAGCTCGTCGCCGTAGCCGATGCCGTTGACCTCGAGGATCTTCCGGACCAGAGAGAAACCGTTGCTGTGCACGCCGCTGGAGGGCAGGCCGATGACGGCGTCACCGGCCTCGATGCGGCTGCCATCGATGATGGCGTCCTTCTCGACCACGCCGACGGCGAATCCGGCCATGTCGAAGTGTCCGCCGGTGTAAAGGTCAGGCATCTCCGCCGTCTCGCCGCCCAGAAGCGCGCAGCCCGACTGGCGGCATCCCTCGGCAACTCCTTCCACCAGCTGGGCCGCCTTTTCGGGGTCCAGCCTGCCGACGGCGAGGTAATCAAGGAAGAATAGCGGGCGGGCGCCCGTGGTGATCAGATCGTTGACCGACATCGCCACCAGGTCGATGCCGACGGTATCGTAACGGCCCAGCGCCTCGGCGATCAGCACCTTGGTGCCGACGCCGTCAGTGGCCGAGACCAGGACGGGATTCTTCAGGTGTGGCAGTTCGACAAGCCCGGCGAATCCGCCGAGGCCGCCGATGATGTTGAGCTCGCCGCGGGTGGATCTGACCGCGCCGCGGATGCGCTCCACCACCTCGGCGCCGGCGTCGATGTTCACGCCCGCTCCCGCGTAAGTGAGACGCTCTTTCGCGTCTCCGCTTATGCCACCGGCTCCTTCTTGGTCTTGCGCTTCGGCGCCGCTTTCCCGCCATTGCCGCCGGCGTCCGGCGCCGCTTTTGCCTTGGCCCGGCGCTTCTTTTCCCCGGCCGTTCCCTGCTCGACCTGCTCGAAGCGGTGCTTGCTGCCCTTCACATCTTCAGGGATGTCAACGGGATATTTGCCGGTGAAACAGGCGCGGCAGAAGCGCTCCTTCGGCATGCCCACGGCCCGCTGCAGGCCTTCGAGCGTGATGTACTCCAGCGAGGTGGCGCCGACGTGCTTGCGGATCTCGTCGATGCTCTTCTCCGAAGCGATCAGCTCCGTGCTGGTGGAAGTGTCGATGCCATAAAAACAGGGATGCGTGATCGGCGGCGAGCTGATGCGCAGATGCACCTCTTTGGCGCCGGCGTCAAACAGCATGCGCACGATCTTGTGCGTGGTGTTGCCGCGCACGATGGAGTCATCCACCACCACCAGCCGTTTGCCCCTGATCAGCTCCGCCAGCGGGTTGAGCTTGACGCGGACGCCGTGCTGGCGCAGATCCTGGTCGGGCTGGATGAAGGTGCGGCCGACATAACGGTTCTTGATCAGGCCCTCGCCGTAAGGGATGCCGCTCGCGCGCGCGAAGCCGATGGCGGCGGGGGTGCCGGTGTCGGGCACGGGGATGACCATGTCGGCATCCACCGGGAACTCGCGCGCCAGTTCCTCGCCCATGCAGTTGCGCATGCGCGAGACCGTCTGGCCCTCGATCACCGAGTCCGGCCGCGCGAAATAAATGAATTCGAAGATGCAGAAACCCTGGTCTTTCGCCGGCGGGATCACCTGGGTGACATCCATCCGCCCCGGCGTCAGCACTACCATCTGCCCCGGCGCGACCTCCTGGACAAGCTCGGCGCCGACGATGTCCAGGCCGCAGCTCTCCGACGCCAGCACGTAGTTGCCGTCCTCGAGGCGGCCGACCGCCAGCGGCCGCACGCCCCAGGGATCGCGGAAGCCGACGACGATGCCCTGGCTCAGCAGCACCACCGAGAAGGCGCCCTTGATCTTCGGCATCACATCGGCGACGGCGTCGCGGATGTCCTCCGCCGGGTTGGTGGCGATGATCGCCGCCAGCAGCTCGCTGTCGCTGGTGGAGGTGAGTTTGATGTCGTGGCCGTTGAGCATCCCGCGCAGCTCGCCGGTGTTGACGATATTGCCGTTATGTGCCAGAGCCACGGTGTGGCCGTTGCGGATGTGGCAGACCGGCTGTGCATTGCACCAGCGGGTCGAGCCGGTCGTCGAGTATCGCACGTGGCCGATGGCCGCCTGGCCAGAGAGGCTCCGGAGCGTCTCCTCCTTGAACACCTGCGAGACCAGGCCCATCTCCTTGAATACCGTCAGATGGCCGTTATCGGAAACGGCGATGCCGGCGCTTTCCTGCCCGCGATGCTGCAAGGCGAAGAGCGAGAAGAAGGCCAGCCGGCTGACGTCCCGCCCGGGAGCGCTCAGCCCGACGATGCCGCAGGCTTCCTCGGGCTTGTCGTGCTCGATGTAATCGTTTTCGACGATTGGTTCCACAGTTCCCTTTACCCGGTAAGACGGGAAATTTCTCTGCCCTTATCTAATGATTCTAGCGGTTTTGGAGACGCATGGCATGGCTATGTCCCCTGCATCATCTTTTCCAGCGCATTTTCCCAGGAGGCCGCCGCATCGGAGACCGGTACGCTCAGCAGCTCGCGGCCGCCTGATTTGATCACGAGCCGCTCGCCGCCGGTGCGGCCGATTACCCGCAGCGGCACATCGCCGGCCATCTGGCGCAAGCGCTCCAGGTCGTCGCCGGCCACGGTGGCCACGACCAGGCCCGGCGTCTCGCCGAACAGCATGATGTCAGCGCGCGGCCCGGATCCATCCGCTCCATCCCCGGCATCGTCGAGCTCCACCACAGCGCCCCGGCCGCCCTCGATCGCCGATTCGGCCAGGCAGCAGGCCAGGCCGCCGTCGCTGACGTCGTGGACGCTGATGATCATCCCTTCACGAATGGCTTCCCGCACCAGCGCCTGCAGCTTTTTCTCCAGCTCGAGATCGACGTCGGGGATGCGCCCGGCGACCTCGCCGTGGATGCGCAGCTGGTACTCGGAGCCGTCGACCGCCGGGCGGCCGCTGCCCAGCAGCAGGATGACGTCGCCGTCGCCGGCGAACCCGTGCCGGGCGATGCGGTCCACATCATCGACGACCCCCAGCATGCCCACGACCGGATTGGGATAGATGGCCTTGCCAAAACTCTCGTTATAAAAACTGACGTTGCCGCCGGTGACCGGCGTCTCCAGCGCCTCGCACGCCTCGGTCATGCCCTCAACCGCTTCCTTGAACTGATGGTAGATGCCGCCCTTCTCGGGATTGCCGAAGTTGAGGCAATTGGTGATCGCCACCGGCCGCGCCCCGGTGCAGGAAAGATTGCGGGCGGCTTCTGCCACCACGGCCCGCGCGCCCCGCCGGGGATCGAGATAGCAGCGGCGGCCGTTGCCATCAGTGACCAGCGCCACGCCGTCGCGGCGGCCCTTGAGTCTGAGCACCGCCGCCTCGCCGCCAGGCCAGAGGGCGTTGTTTGTCTGTACCATGTGATCGTACTGCTGGTAGACCCAGCGCCTGGAGCAGATGTTGGGCGAGGCCAGCAGCTTTAGCAGGACGGCGGCCGGGTCTTCCGGCGGCGGGTAATGATCCTCCGCCAGCGGCTCATCGACCTCGTGCCGGGGCCGGACAGGCTCCACCAGATAAGTCGGCGCCTCGTCAACCAGGGCCGCCACCGGCATGTCCCCGATCATCTCCTCGCCGCGGAAGATGCGCAGGCGGCCGGTGTCCGTCACCTTGCCGATCACGGTCGCGTCCAGGTCCCACTTGGCGCAGACCGCCAGCGCCGCCGCCTCGTTCCCGGGCGTGACGCAGGCCAGCATGCGCTCCTGCGACTCCGAGATCATGATCTCGAACGGCTCCATCCCCGCTTCCCGCAACGGCACTCTGGCGATGTCCATGTCGATGCCGGAGCCGCCCTTGCTGGCCATCTCGCTGGCTGAGCTGGACAGCCCGCCGGCGCCCAGGTCCTGGAGGCCGACCAGCAGGCCGCGGTCGCGCATCTCCAGGCTCGCCTCCAGCAGCTTCTTCTCGGTGAAGGGATCGCCCACCTGGACGGTGGGGCGCTTCTCCCCGGCGCTCTCGTCGAACTCGGCCGACGCCAGGATGCTGGCGCCGCCGATGCCGTCGCGGCCGGTCGTGGAGCCGAACAGGATGATCAGGTTGCCCTCGCCGTGGGCGGAGGCCTTTAAAATCCCGTCGTGCTCGACCTGGCCGACGCACATGACGTTGACCAGGCAGTTGCCCTCGTAAGCATCCTCGAAATGGATCTCGCCGCCGATCGTCGGTATGCCCATGCAGTTGCCGTAGGCGGCGACGCCGGCGACCACGCCATCAAGCAGGAACTTCTGCCGCGCCTTCTCCAGCGAGCCGAAGTGCAGCGGATCGAGGCAGGCGATCGGCCGCGCGCCCATGGCGAAGATGTCGCGCACGATGCCGCCGATGCCGGTGGCCGCTCCCTGAAAGGGCTCGATCGCCGAGGGATGGTTGTGGCTCTCGATCTTCATGGCGATTGCGAGCCCGTTACCAATGTCTATGATGCCGGCGTTTTCGCCCGGCCCCTGAAGGATGCAATCGCCGCCGACGGGGAGCCCCTTGAGCAGCGGCCGCGAATGCTTGTAGCCGCAGTGCTCGCTCCACATCAGCGAGAAGATCGCCAGCTCCACGTAGTTGGGCTCGCGGCCCAGCCGGGCGCAGATGTCGTCATACTCCCTGGCCTTGAGGCCGAGCAGCTCGTAGGCGGGCTTCGCCGTCATAAGGTCAATGAATCCGGGGACGAGCCCGGGGACGCCTGACAGATTTTTCGCATCATCTTTTATTCACCAGGAAATCCATGATCGATTCGAACACGCCGCGGCCGTCGGCGCCGCCGACCACCGGATCGCAGACACGCTCCGGGTGCGGCATCAAGCCAAAAACGTTGCCATCCCGGTTGCAGACGCCGGCGATATTGCCCAGCGAGCCATTGGGATTGGCTTCCATCGTTACCTCGCCGGCTTCGTCGCAGTAGCGCACCACGATCTGGTCATGCTGTTCCATTTCCGCCAGGCCCTCGGCGTCGATGAAATAATTGCCTTCCATGTGGGCGATGGGTATGCTGATCCGCTGGCCGGGCGCGTAGGCCCGCGTGAACGGGGTGGCGGCGTTCTCCACCCGCAGATTCACCAGCTTGCAGACGAATTTCAGGCCGGCGTTGCGGTGCATCGCGCCCGGAAGCATGCCGGCCTCCAGCAATATCTGGAAGCCGTTGCAGATGCCGATCACCAGGCCGCCGTCCTCGGCGAAGCGCCTGACCGCTTTCATGATCGGCGAGAAGCGGGCGATGGCGCCGCAGCGCAGATAGTCGCCGTAGGAGAATCCGCCCGGCAGGATGACGCAGTCCAGCCCCGCCAGCTCCGTATCCTTGTGCCAGAGGTAGCGGGCTTCGGCGCCGGTAAAAGAGTTGACGGCGTCGTGGCTGTCGGCATCGCAGTTGGAGCCGGGGAAGACGACCACGCCAAAGCGGGCCGTGCTGGCTTTGGTTTGGCTGGAAGCGGTCAAGGATCTATTCGGTTTCGAGCTCGAACCGGAAATCTTCGATGATGGGATTGGCCAGCAGTTTATGGCACATCTTGTCAACTTCGTCAGCGGCGCCATCGCCCGCGGGCAGTTCCAGTTCGATGTATTTGCCCACGCGCACGTTGGCCACACCCTCGAAGCCAAGCGCCGGCAGCGAACGCTCGATGGCGACCCCCTGCGGATCGAGAATGCCCTGCTTTGGCGTTATGTAGACTTTGGCCTTCATGCCACCTCTCTATTTGGTTTCTACCCGCTTCAGCATCTCTTCATATGCCGCCTCGACGTCGCCCAGATCGCGGCGGAAGCGGTCCTTGTCCAGCTTCTTCTTCGTGCTGGCATCCCAGAACCGGCAGGTATCGGGGCTGATCTCGTCGCCGAGGACGATGTTGCCGGCGCTGTCTTTGCCAAATTCCAGTTTGAAATCAACCAGCATCACGCCGCGATCGGCGAAGAACTCCGACAGGATGGCGTTGATCTCGAGCGCCAGGCGCTTGATCTCGTCGCGCTCCTCCGCGGACACCAGCTCCAGCTCCTCGATGTGGGCGTCGGTGACCAGCGGATCGCCGAGCGAATCATCCTTGAGGAAGAACTCCAGCAGCGGCTGCTTCATCCGCGCGCCCTCCTCGAACCCCAGCCGTTTGCAGATGGAGCCGGCAGCGTAATTGCGCACGACTACCTCGACCGGGTACATCTGAAGCTTCTTGCAAAGCAGCGTGTCCTCGAAGATCTGGTCCACCAGCTGCGTGGCGATGCCGTTCTCCTCCAGCAGCCGGAAGAGGATGGCAGAGATCCTGGCATTGCGCACGCCTTTGTGCGCGATCTGCCCCTTCTTCTTGCCGTCGAAGGCGGTGGCGTCATCCTTGAACTGCTGCGCGACCTCGTCGGGATTCTCGGTGGCCCAGACGATCTTCGCCTTGCCCTCATATAGTTTGTTTTCGTTTGTCATGCTTTTCTCGGATTAATGTTGTGCTTATTTGTCAGGAATATTACGTTTTAAGGTGTCCCGGGTTTTTTCATTCACACTTCCAGCCCTTCCAGCCGCTCGAAGACCACGTGGATGTTCTTGAGATAGCGGAGGGGATCGAAGCAGCTTTCCAGCTCCGCTTCGGTGAGTGATGCCCTGACGGTCTCATCTTCAAGCAATAGCTGCCTGAAGCTGGTCTGGTCCTGCCAGGCCTTCATGGCACTGGTCTGGACGACGCGGTAGGCTTCCTCCCGGGAGAGCCCCCTGTCAATTAATTTTAGCAAAACCGACTGCGAGAAGACCAATCCGTAGCTGGCCCAGAGATTTCGGGTCATGTTGGCCGGATAAACCATCAGATGCTCCATCACATCAGCCCACTTATAGAGCATATAGTCAAGTAAAATCGTGCTGTCGGGCAGGATGACCCGCTCCGCCGATGAGTGCGAGATGTCACGCTCGTGCCACAGGGCGTTGTTCTCCAGCGCCACCAGCGCGTTGGCGCGGATGATGCGCGCCTGGCCGCACATGCGTTCGCTGATGATCGGGTTGCGCTTGTGCGGCATCGCCGACGAGCCCTTCTGCCCCGGCTTGAAGGCCTCCTCCGCCTCCAGCACTTCGGTGCGCTGCAGGTGGCGCACCTCGGTGGCCATCTTCTCGATGCTGCTGGCGATCACCGCCAGCGTCGCGGCGAAATCCGCATGACGGTCGCGCTGGACCACCTGGGTGGAGGCCGGCGACGCCGCCAGGCCCAGCTTGCGGCAGACTTCTTCCTCGATATCCGGCGGGATCATGGCGTAGGTGCCGACCGCGCCAGAAATCTGGCCGACGGCGACGCCGGCGCGGGCGCGCTCCAGCCGCTCGATGTTGCGCGCCGCCTCGAAGCACCACACCGCCAGCTTCAGCCCGAAGGTGATCGGCTCGGCGTGGATGCCATGGCTGCGGCCGATCATCACCGTATCCTTGTGCTCGAAGGCGCGCTTTTTCAGCACGCCCAGCAGGTGCCTGAGATCGCGCAGGAGGATGTCGCTCGCCTCCACCAGCTGCAGCGCCAGGCCGGTATCAAGCATGTCGGAGGAGGTCATGCCGTAATGGATGTACTTGGAAGCCTCGCCGACGTGCTCGCCAACGTTGGTGAGAAAGGCGATGACGTCGTGACGCGTCTCCTTCTCGATCTCGAGCACGCGCGCCACGTCGAAAGCCGCCTTTTCCCTGATCTGGGCCAGGGCGCCGGCAGGGATGAGGCCACGCTCGGCCCAGGCTTCGCAGACGGCGATCTCAACTCTAAGCCAGGTGGCCATCCGGTGCTCGTCGGTCCAGACGGCTGATATCTCAGGGCGTGAATATTTGGAAATCAAACGGCCTCTTGTCCGGTCGCGGTCAGTTGAATCGACCGCCTTATTATTTAACGAACCGCACGGGACGTCCACCCCCGGAAGGCAGATAAAAGCGATAAGGAGCGATGATGCGGCCGGGAGCGGCATCCGCGGAATAGTTCATTACAAGTATCAGTTCCGGCAGAGAATTTTCTTCTGGCGGGTATAGACAATACATTGCCGGGCGGCAGGCGCGAGCAGCGGCTGAATTCCCGGACCGTTTTTAAGACCGGACGAGGGAAGGAGGAGCCATGGCTCCCGCAAAAGCAATGTTCGGCGCCGGATGTTTCTGGGGCGTGGAGGAAGCGTTTCGCGCCGTCCCCGGCGTTATCAATACGACTGTGGGCTATGCCGGCGGCATGATCGAGAATCCGGGCTACGAGGAAGTCTGCAGCGGCGAAACCGGCCACGCCGAGACCGTGCTGGTGGAATACGATCCCGACCGCATCTCATATGAGGACCTGCTGGCGAAGTTCTGGGAGATCCACGACCCCACTACCAGGGACCGGCAGGGACCCGATATCGGCTCGCAGTACCGCTCGATAATCTTCTATTTTACGCCGGAGCAGGAGCAGGCGGCGCAGAAGTCGATGCAAGAGCTGGAGGAGTCGGGTAAATACCGGGTCGGCAACTACCGCCGGCCGGTGGTCACCGAGATCCTGGCGGCAGGCCCGTTCTATCCGGCGGAGGAGTACCATCAGCGCTATCTCGAAAAGAGGCAGAGCCGGTTGAGCTGGCGGTAGCAGCCGGCGCTGCGTGGGCGGCGTTAAACCGCCAGAATCTTCCCCGCCATGATGGCCGCGTTTTTGGCGCCGTTGATCGCCATGCAGGCGACGGGTACGCCGGGCGGCATCTGTACGATCGACAGCAGCGAATCCAGGCCGCCGAGGTCGCTGGTATGGATCGGCACGCCGATCACCGGCAGCGGCGTCAGCGAAGCGATCACGCCAGGGAGCGCCGCGGCCTTGCCCGCGCCGGCGATGATGACCCTGATGCCGCGCGCCGCCGCTCCTTCCGCGTAGGCTGCCAGCCCCTTGGGGTCGCGGTGGGCGCTGATCACTTTCACTTCGTAGGGAATCTCGAGCGCGTCAAGCTGATCGCTGGCGGCCTGCATCACCTCGCGGTCGGACTCGCTGCCCATGATTACACCCACCAGCAGATCGCCGCCGGGAACCTTTTCCAGCAGCGGCTCCAGCTCTTCCAGCGGTTCAAGTCCTTCCAGCGTCTCGTTCATCGGATCCTCCAGTTGATTACGGAGCTCGTCAGGGCCGGTCCGCGGATTCAGCCGCCGCCGGCTCGGCGGCGATATCACTGCGCAGCTGCATGCCATCGAAGCTGACCCGCGAGGCGGCGTCGTAAGCTTTTTGGCGTGCTCCTCGAAACGTGCTATCCAGGGCGCTGATCGCCAGCACGCGGCCGCCAGCGGTGACGAAACGGCCGTCCGTCTCGGCGGTGCCGGCATGGAACACATCCACTCCGGGAAGGCCGCCGTCCGGGTCCAGCCCTTCGATGACATCGCCCCTGCTTGACGAGAGCGGATAGCCGGCCGAAGCCAGAATCACGCTGACGCAGCGCTCCTGGCGCCAGGTCAGCCGCTGGCGGTCCAGGGTGCCATCGGCGCAGGCCAGCATCAGCTCGACGAGGTCGGTTTCCAGCCGGGGCAGGATCGCCTGCGTCTCCGGATCCCCGAAACGGACGTTGAACTCCAGCACCCTGGGGCCGTCGGCGGTGAGCATCAGCCCGGCGTACAGCACGCCCTTGAACTCGATGCCGCGCCGCTTCAGCTCAGCGATCACGGGCCGGTGTACCGTTTCGATGATCTCGTCAACCAGCTCGGCGGGCATGCGCGGCACCGGGCTGTAGCAGCCCATGCCGCCGGTGTTGGGGCCGTGGTCGCCGTCATGGATGCGTTTGTAGTCCTGGGCCGGCTCCAGCGGCACGATCGTCTCGCCGTCGCACAGCGCCAGCACCGAGCATTCATGCCCGATGAGGCATTCCTCCACCAGCACGTCCAGTCCGGCGTCACCGAAAGAGCGTTCCACAAAGCAGCGCGACAGCGCGTCCTCGGCTTCCTCCATGGCGGTGGCGATCATCACCCCTTTGCCGGCCGCCAGGCCGTTGGCCTTGATCACCACGGGAAAGGAGATCGCCGCGATATGCGCCCGCGCGGAGGCATATTCCGCAAAGCGGGCAAAACCGGCGGTGGGTACGCCCGCGGCCAGCATCACTTCCTTGGCGAAGCCCTTGCTGCCTTCCAGCAGCGCCGCCTGACCGTTGGGGCCGAAAACCCTGAAGCCGGCGGCGGCCAGCTGATCCGCCAGGCCGGCGCAAAGCGGCGCCTCCGGACCAATCACCACCAGCGAAGCGTCGATCCGCCGCGCGAGCTCCACCAGCCCGGGGATGTCCGAATCCGCCACAGGATGGCAGACTGCCTGCCGGGCGATGCCGGCATTGCCGGGAGCGCAATGAACCTCGGAAACCAGGCCGCTGGCGGCGGCCTTCCTGACGATGGCGTGCTCGCGGCCGCCTGAACCGATCACCAGAACTCGCAATGTTTCTCCTTTGCCGTGCCGGCTTTCCCCGCACGGGATTCGTGCCCGCGGAAGCCGTGCCTGCATGCTGCCGGCGCTATTCTGGTAGTGTCAAATATCTTTCGCACTTTCTTCCAGCGGCCTCGTTCTGATCATTGTCAGGCTATCGCCAGTTCCCTTTCCGTTTGCTGCGTGAGTAGCTCCATCGTCAGATAGCGCCGGGTTCCCCAT
>JAJYXB010000018.1 GCA_021791195.1 Actinomycetes bacterium
CAGTGCGGGTTTAAGCCGGGATACCCCATGTGCTATAATGGAACAGCTGATCCGGGGGAGAGTTGCATCTAGTATGAGAGCGGCGGCGACAGGCCGCATCACTGTAAACCACGCATTTTTCCCCAGCCGCGACGTAGCCGGCGCTTGCCAGGCGCCGGCGGCCGGTAATCCCAGGCAGGAGCCGGTCTCTGCGGCGAAGATCAGGTCACTCCTCTCTTACAGAGAACTATTACTGGCAACCGGATAAAGAAAAGAGGGGGATTGCTCAAGCCGGAGCCGGGCGCGGCCGATTGGCCACAGGAAAGGAAAAGCGCGGGCGGCTGGCGAACGAGTTTCTCAGGCCCGCCGGGCGCCTCGAACGAGGCGGCAGCAACCAGGCGGGCGGCGCTTTTAGGGCACCGGCTAAATAACCGGCATCCGTGGCTAATGCTCATGGAGCCGCCGTTTCGAGCCTCATTTGCCCGGGAAAGAACATTTTGAGGCGTTTGGCCGGGGCGGACCCCACAGGAAAAGGTGAGATAAATGTTTGAACGATTCACCGAAAGGGCGCGGCAGGTAGTTGTCCTGGCCCAGGAAGAGGCCAGGGGACTCAAACACAATTACATCGGCACGGAGCACCTGCTCCTCGGCCTCCTTCGCGAAGAGGAAGGCATCGCGGCGCAGGTACTTATCACTCTTGAAGTCACACTTGACGAGGTGCGCATCCAGGTGGCCCAGATCGTGGGCACGGGTGACGAGGCGGCTGCCGGCCAGATCCCGTTCACGCCGCGCGCGAAGAAGGTGCTGGAGCTGGCGCTGCGCGAAGCCCTTTCACTGGGACACAACTACATCGGCACCGAGCACATCCTGCTCGGGCTCATCAAGGAGAACGAGGGCGTGGCTGCCCGCATCCTGCTCGAGTTCGACGCTGACTCCGAAAAAATCCGCAACGAGATCATGCGCAAGCTGACCGGCTCGGCGCGCCGCACGCCGGTGCCGCAGAGCGAGCAGAAAAAGCGTATCAAGCTGCTGGACCAGTTCGGCCGCAACCTGACCAAACTGGCTGCTGAGGGCAAGCTCGACCCGGTGGTCGGGCGCGAGACCGAGATCGAGCGCGTGATGCAGATCCTCTCGCGGCGCACCAAGAACAACCCGGTGCTGATCGGCGAGCCCGGCGTGGGCAAGACCGCCGTCGTCGAGGGCCTGGCGCAGCGCATCTCCCACAACGATGTCCCCGAACTGCTGAAGGGCAAGCAGATCTATACGCTGGACCTGGCCGCGCTGGTGGCCGGCTCCAAGTACCGCGGCGAGTTCGAGGAACGCCTGAAGAAGGTCATGAAAGAGATATACGAGCACGGCGAGATCATCCTCTTCGTTGATGAGTTGCACAATCTTGTTGGCGCCGGCGCCGCTGAAGGCGCTATCGACGCCGCCAGCATCCTCAAACCGGCGCTGGCCCGCGGCGAGCTGCAGACGATCGGCGCCACCACGCTGGAGGAATATCGCAGGTATGTCGAAAAGGACGCCGCGCTGGAGCGCCGCTTCCAGCAGATCCGCGTCGAGGAGCCCAGCGAGGAAGAGACTGTCGAGGTGCTCAAGGGGCTGCGCGACCGCTACGAGGCGCACCACCGGATCAAGATCACCGACGAGGCGCTCAAGGCAGCCGCGCGTCTGGCGGCGCGCTATATCTCCGACCGTTTCCTGCCGGACAAGGCCATCGATGTCATCGATGAGGCTTCGTCGCGGATGCGCATCAAGACGATGACGGCGCCGCCGCAGTACCGCGAGCTCGAGGCTGAGATCGAGACCGTGCGCAAGGAAAAGGAAGCCGCCATCGAGGCGCAGGAGTTCGAAAAGGCGGCCAACCTGCGGGACAAGGAGCGCAAGCTTTCCAGCAGGAAGCGGGAGCTTGCCGAGGAGTGGAAGAACGACGAGGGCCGCGAGGTCGTCGCCATCGGCGAGGAAGAGATCGCCGACATCGTTTCCATGTGGACCGGCATCCCCGTGTTCAAGCTCACCGAGGGCGAATCGCAGAAGCTGCTGCGGATGGAAGGCGAGCTGCACAAGCGCGTTATCGGCCAGGATCCGGCCGTGGAGGCCGTATCGCGGGCGATCCGCCGGGCGCGGGCGGGGATCAAGGACCCGCGACGTCCCACCGGCTCGTTCATCTTCCTCGGCCCTTCGGGCGTGGGCAAGACGGAGCTGGCGCGGGCGCTGGCGGAATTCCTCTTCGGCGATGAGGATGCGCTGCTTCAGGTTGACATGTCAGAATATATGGAAAAACACTCCGTCTCCCGGCTGGTCGGTTCGCCGCCGGGCTATGTCGGCTATGAAGAGGGCGGACAGCTCTCCGAGGCAGTGCGCCGCCGGCCTTATTCGGTGGTGCTGCTGGACGAAATCGAGAAGGCGCATCCGGATGTTTTCAATATCCTGCTGCAGATCCTCGAGGACGGCCGGCTGACCGACGCCCAGGGGCGCACGGTTGACTTTCGTAACACAATTGTTATAATGACATCTAACATCGGGGCCAAGACCATCTCCAAGGGCGCACCGCTCGGGTTCGCGCACGAAGAGGAGGCGGGCATGTCCCACGATGAGATGAAAACGCGCATCACCGGCGAACTGAAGAAGACCTTCCGGCCCGAGTTTCTCAACCGGGTGGACGAGGTAATCGTCTTCCACAAGCTCAGCCGCGACGACATCAAGCAGATCGTCGACCTGATGATCAACCGGGTCGGCAGGCAGATGCAAGAACGCGAGGTGGCGATCAAGCTCTCCGAACCCGCCAAGGAGCTGCTGGCGGAGAAGGGCTATGAGCCCAGCCTCGGGGCGCGGCCGCTCAGGCGCGCCATCCAGCAATACGTGGAGGATCTGCTGGCCGACGAGGTGCTGTCCGGCGCGGTGCCGAGCGGTTCGACCGTGCTGGTGGACCGCAAGGCGGACAACACATTTCTGAAGCTGCTGCCGAAGGAGCGCAAGTCACGCAAGGATCTGATCCATGCGGCGAGCGACAGGCCCGAAGGGCCGGCGTCCACCGATGGCGAAGGTTCATAGCCTTTACACCTGCGGCCAGTGCGGCCATGAGGCGCACAAGTGGCTGGGGCGCTGCCCCGGCTGCGGCGCCTGGAACAGCTTCATAGAGGAACGCTTCGAGGGCCGGCCCGCAAGTCCGGCCCGTATTCACGGCGCGGAGCCCACGCGCCTGGCGGATGTGGAAGTGACGGCGGCGACCCGGGTGAAGACGCGCATCTCCGAACTGGACCGGGTGCTGGGCGGCGGCGTCGTCCCCGGCTCTCTGGTTCTGGTAGGCGGCGAACCAGGCATCGGCAAGAGCACGCTGCTTTTGCAGGTATTGGGAAATCTTTGCTGTGACCACCGGGTGCTACTCGTCTCAGGCGAGGAATCGGCGGCGCAGGTGAAGCTGCGGGCCGATCGCCTGCTGCAGGACCTGGGTGCGGTCGAGGTGCTGGTGGAGACCGATATGGACGCGGTGCTGGCGGCGATCAAAAAGTCGCGGCCGGAGTTAGTGGTCGTCGACTCGGTGCAGACGCTTTACAGCAGCGAGATCGGCTCGGTGCCCGGCTCGGTCAGCCAGGTGCGCGAGGTGGCGGGTCGTTTCATGCGGCTGGCCAAGGAGGATGGCATCTCTGTCTTCCTGGTGGGCCACGTCACCAAGGAAGGCGCCCTGGCGGGGCCGCGGGTGCTGGAGCATATGGTTGATACGGTGCTTCAGTTTGAGGGAGACCGCAACCTGACCTACCGGGTGCTGCGGTCGATCAAGAACCGGTTCGGCTCGACCAACGAGATCGGCGTGTTCGAGATGAAGGAAGCGGGGCTGGAGACGGTTGACGATCCGTCCGCCCTGTTTCTGGAGGATGGCGCCCGCAGCTGCGGATCGGCCATCCTGGCGGCGCTGGAAGGCAGCCGCTCGCTGCTGATCGAGGTGCAGGCGCTGGTCGCCGGCAGCGGCCTGGCTTATCCCAAGCTGGTCGGGACCGGCATCGACCGTGGCCGGCTGGCGATGATCGTGGCGGTGCTGAGCCGCCGGGCCGGACTGAATCTAGCCGGCAGCGACGTGTTTGTCAATGTCGCCGGCGGTGTCCGGGTCGAAGAGCCTGCGGCCGATCTGGCGGTGGCGCTGGCGATCGCTTCGGCGCATCGCGACTCGCCGCTGAAAGGCAAGACCGCCTGTTTCGGCGAGTTGAGCCTCACCGGGGATCTGAGATTTTGCATCGGGGCCGAGCGGCGCCTGGACGAGGCCGCCAAGATGGGCATCGAGGCGGTGGTGCTGCCTCACAAGAACGCCGGTTCGCTGAGCGTGCCGGGCGTGGAGGTGCTGGCGGCGGGCAATCTGTCCGCGGCGCTGGCGCAGGTTTTTTAGCGTTGATCAGGCGGGATGCGCTATTGAAGGGTCCGATGGTTTGGACGCGCTCCAGCCGGGAATGGTGATATCACCGGTTTTTGCAGGTGGATTTTGGGTCGCTGACCGGTGACGGCGGCTCCGGAACAAATCCTGGGTTAGGAGACCTATGGTTGATGCCAGAGGCGAGCAGAAGCTGGTCAACAGGCTGGTGGAAGCTTTGCACATGGTGGCGCCCGGCACGCCCTTACGGGACGCGCTCGACAACATCATCCGCGCCAAGACCGGTTCTTTGATAGTCCTGGGCGACGTCAGGAAGATTTCGTTTCTGTTCTCGGGCGGCATCCGGCTGGATACGGAGTTTGCGCCCAACATGCTGTACGAGCTGGCCAAGATGGACGGGGCCATCATCCTCAACCGTCAGGCCACCCGCATCCACCGGGCCAACGTGCAGCTCATGCCCGACCCGAAAATCGAATCCGTGGAGACGGGGACGCGGCACCGCACCGCCGAGCGCGTTGCCAAGCAGACCGGCGCGCTGGCCATATCGATATCGCAGGCCAGGGATCTGGTCAGCATCTACGTCGACGACGCCAAGTACGTGCTCACCGACATCAGGGTGCTGCTGGCAAAGGCGGATCAGGCGCTGCAGACGCTGGAGAAGTACCGGTTACGCTTCGACCAGGTGGCGGACAACCTCACCTCGCTGGAATTCGAGGACGCGGTTACGCTGCATGATGTCATCGGGGCGCTGCAGCGGGCGGAGATGGTCGCCCGTGTCGCGGCCGAGATCGAGCATTACCTGATCGAGCTGGGCGCGGAAGGGCGTCTGATCGAGATGCAGCTGGAGGAGCTGATGACCGGCGTTTCCCGCGACCGCGACGCGCTCATCCGCGATTACGCGCCGCCGCGCGGGCCGCAGCCGCAGCAGGTCGAGGGAAAGGTCTGCATGCTGTCCGCTGACGAGCTGTTCGAGGCGGACATCATTTCCAAAATATTAGGTTTCAGGAAGAAGGTCAAACCTTCGGAGATGCAGCTTTCGCCGCGGGGGTACCGCATCCTCTCCAAGGTGCCGCGCCTGCCGGCCACGGTGATCGAAAAGATCGTGGCGCGCTACGGCAGCCTGAAAGCTGTGCTGCTGGCCGATGAGGAAGACCTGGTGAAGATAGAAAGCATCGGCCGGGTGCGCGCCCGCGAGATCGTGGAGGGGCTGGCGCAGCTGCGGGAGCTGTCGCTGGCGGAGAAGTACAGTTTTCGTTAGCGGCTGCCGGTGAGGCAGGAAAGCCGCCGGCGGGCACAAGTGTTTGTTTGTTTTGCCTGTGTGGCACAACTGTTCAGGTTTGTTACGAAAGGAGGCGAAGCATTGACGTACGAAGTAGGCGATAAGGTGGTTTATCCCCACCATGGAGCCGGCACGGTTGTCAAAAAGGAAAAGCGCGAAGTGTTGGGCAGCAAGCGCGAGTACCTGACAATCCAGATTTTGCACAATGATATGACTGTGCTCGTGCCGGTAGACAGCGCCGACAAGGCCGGCCTGCGCAAGGTGATCGCCACGCGTGACGTGAACGAGGTGATCGCCGTGTTGCGCCAGGACGAGACGCAGATGCCTAAAAACTGGAATCGCCGGTTCAAGCACAACCGGGAGAAGATCAAGACCGGTGACATCTTCGAGCTGGCCGAGGTGGTGCGCAACCTCTCCATCCGCGAATCGGAAAAAGGGCTGTCAACCGGTGAGAAACAGATGTTCAACCGGGCCAAGAAGATTCTTGCCAGCGAGCTGATGTACGCGCGCGGCATGGCTGAGGGCGAAGCCGATAAATTCCTCGACGGAGTGTTGAAGGAGCTGAAGCCGGCCGCCGCCACCCGCAGGATGGACGACGACTAGGGATGACCTCGGGAAGCGGCCGCGGCCATGACCGCCGTGCCGATTCAGGCCTGAGAATTTTTTTTATCGTATCCCGCCGGCTGCCGCCGGCGGGTTTGCTGTTTTCCACATCGGGGACGTTCCTTTCCTAACGTTCCTGATTTCAATACGGGAAAAAGACATCGGATAATAATCCGGAGTAAACCCCCGGCTCTGCCGGGGGGCTCCCGGAGTTTGACGTTTCCGGGAATACAGGAAAACCTGCCGCGCCGTGAACCGCTCAAAGTTTACGGCAAAGGAGGTTATCCGTGAAAAATTAGGATCGTTAGGAAAGGAACGTCCCCATGCATTTAGCCGTCATCATCGCCGCGGGCGGCACCGGCACGCGCATGCGGCTGGGCCGCTCCAAGCAGCTGGCTGAGCTGGCCGGCCGGCCGGTGCTGGCACATACGCTTGCCATCTTCGAAAGCCATGCCGGCGTCAGCGAGATCGTCGTGGCTATCGACTCCGGCGACACCGGGCGCTGCGAAGAAGTTGTAGAGCGGTTTGGTTTTGCCAAAGTAAGCGCGGTAGTAGCCGGCGCCGGCAGCCGCGCCGGCAGCGTGAAAAACGCGCTGGCGGCGCTCGGCCCGGCAGCAGACACCGTTGCCGTCCACGATGGCGCCCGGCCGCTGTTTCCAGGCGAGTTGCTGGCGGCAGGACTGGGGGAGCTGGGCGGCGAATCCATTGACGGCGTTGTCTTCGGTGTGCCGGTGATCGACACCATCAAGGAGGTCGACGCCGCGGGCGCCGTGCGCGCCACACCCGACCGTAGCCGGTTATGGCTGGCGCAGACGCCCCAGATCTTCCGGCGGCAGGTGCTGGAGCGGGCCTACGCGCAGCCGCCTGAAGTGCTGGCGGGGGCCACCGATGACGCGCAGCTGGTGGAGCTGGCTGGCGGCCATGTCAGGATGGTGCTGGGCAGCCACCGGAACATCAAGTTGACAACGCCGACGGATATGATTGTCGCCGAGGCAATTTTGGGACCGCGGCCGTGATCTGGCGTCCGGCGGTAGCACCAGAAGGCAGGATAAATCTCTCAGGGAAGAGCAGGTGATGAGGAGCAGAATCGGCATCGGCTTTGACGCGCATGCATT
Source organism: Actinomycetes bacterium (assembly GCA_021791195.1). Classification (GTDB taxonomy): domain Bacteria; phylum Actinomycetota; class Thermoleophilia; order BMS3ABIN01; family BMS3ABIN01; genus JACWAD01. The sequence goes on from JAJYXB010000018.1 coordinate 7,340, forward strand.
CACGGAAGGGCGTCCGCTCGTGCTTGGCGGTGTGACGATCGAGCACCCGCTGGGTCTGGCAGGCCACTCGGATGCGGACGTGCTCTCTCACGCAGTGGCCGATTCGCTGCTAGGCGCAGCCGGCTTGGAGGATATCGGCCACTACTTTCCCGACACGGATCCGGCGTACAGGGACATCTCCAGCCTCAGGATCCTGGAGCGGGTCAGGGAGCTGATCACCGCCGCCGGATGCAGGATAGGCAACGTCGACGCCGTACTGGTTCTGGAAGCCCCCCGGATCGCACCGCATCGGCACCGCATGCGCGCGGCTGTCGCGGCGGCGCTGGCGATGCCGGAGGCTGACGTCTCGCTGCGCGCCACTACCACAGAGATGATGGGGTTCGCCGGCCGGGGAGAGGGTATCGCGGCCATGGCGGTGTCTCTGTTAGAATCGGATAGTTGAGGGAATCAGGACAGTAAGAGCAGGAGAAATGATAATGTACGCAATCAATTTTTATTCGCACTTCTATGACGATCAGCTCAAGAACCGGCGCAAGACTGCGACAGTGCGGCTGGGCGACAAAAGCCACAAATACCGGAAGGGTCAGCTGGTCTGGATCACAATTGGCCGCAAGTACGGGCCGCGGCAGAAGCTGTTTACCGCCATCATCGACAGCGTCGAGGTGAAGCCGATCGACGACCTCAGTCCCCGCGACATCGAGCGGGAGAATCCGGAATTCCGGCGCGTGGACGAGGTCATCCACCTGCTGGGCCAGATTTACAACCGGCCGGTGACGCTGCAGGATACCGTTACGGTGGTTCATTTTTCGGATGTCACAGAATAATCACCGGCGCAGTCTGGTCCTGCCATCATGAACCTGTCCCTGGTCCCCCGGCCCGTCAGGGTGCGTTTCGCGCCCAGCCCCACCGGCACGCTGCACATCGGCTCCGCCCGGACGGCGCTCTACAACTATCTCTACGCCCGCCACCAGGAAGGCAGTTTCATCCTGCGGATCGAAGATACCGACGCGGCGCGCTCGACATCCGCTTTCGAGCAGTCCATCCTGAAGGATCTGGCCTGGCTGGGTCTGGACTGGGACGAAGGGCCTGACCGCGGGGGCGACTGTGGACCCTATCGCCAGAGTGAGCGCGTCCAGGCCGGCATCTACTCGCAGGCCGCCGGGAGGCTGCTGGACGAGAGGAAGGCATACCGCTGTTTCTGCAGCCAGGAGCGGCTCGAGCAGCTGAAACAGGAATGCCTCGACCGGGGGGAGATGCCCAAATACGACCGGCGCTGCGCCGGGCTTTCGCCCGATGAGGCGCAGGCAAAACTGGCCGCCGGTGAGCCGGCCACGATCCGCTTCCGCGTGCCAGAAACCGAGATCGTGGTCAATGACCTGATCCACGGCCATACGAAATTTTCCTCGGACGTGCTGGGTGACTTCATCATCATCCGTTCCGACGGCGGCGTGGCTTACAACTTCGCCGTCGTGGTGGATGACATCCAGATGGCTATCAGCCACGTGATCCGGGGCGAGGACCATCTCACCAACACCGCCCGCCAGCTGCTGGTCTTCCGGGCCCTGGGGCAGGAGCCGCCGGTCTACGCCCACCATTCGCTGATCCTGGGGCCGGACGGCGGCAAACTCTCCAAGCGTCATGGCGCCACTTCCGTGGGCGAGTTCCGGCAGGCGGGCTACCTGCCGGAGGCGATCATCAATTATCTGGCGCTGCTTTCATGGAAGCCGTCAGGCGACCAGGAGAACCTCTCCAGGTCGGAGATGGTGCGCGATTTCGAGATCTACCGCGTTTCCCGCAGCCCCGCCATTTTTGATATCCAGAAACTCAACTGGCTCAACGGCCTGCACATCCGCGATCTGGACCGGGAAGCCTTTCACGCAGCCATCGGCCCTTTCCGCAACCAGGCGGCCGCCGGGGCCACCGGGGCCCAGTTGGCCGTGGCCGAGAAGGCGATCCAGACCTCGCTGGTGACGCTGGCGGAGACGGAGGCGCGGCTGAAGGAATTCTTCGATGACTACAACATCGAAGCGGCGGAAGATTTCGCCGAGCTGCTGGAGCCGCAGTCGCTGCGCGTACTTGAGCTGGCGGTCGCAGAGCTGGCCGGGCTCAGCACCGACCAGGGCTTCGCGGTCACCGAAGTGGAACCGCAGATCGCCGCGGCCCGGGAGCTGGTGGCCAGGCTGAAACTCAAATGCCGCGAGGGGCAGATCCCCGCCAAACGCATGTACCGGACGCTGCGCATCGCGCTCACCGGACGTTCCTCCGGCCCGGAGCTGCCGTTCCTGCTGGCGGGGCTGGCGCGCGACACCGTGCGCCTCCGGCTGACGCGGGCGCACAGCTATATTGCTGCCCGGCTGGCTGAAAAGACGGAGCCTGGCGGATGAAAATCTACAACACACTCACCAGGATGAAAGAAGAATTCGTCCCTCGCGAGGAGGGCAAGGTAGGCATCTATGTCTGCGGACCCACCGTGTACGGCTACGTGCACATCGGCAACGCCAGACCTTATGTCTTTTTTTCAGTCTTGACGCGATATTTGCGTAGTATCGGCTATGAAGTCAACGTGGTGGAGAACGTCACGGACGTCGATGACAAGATCATCGAACGCGCCAACCACGAGTGCGTTCCCGCCGCCCAGGTGGCGGAGACCTATACCCGCGCATACTTCAAGGACACCTCCGCGCTGGGGTTGGGGCGCCCCGACACTGAGCCGCTGGCCACCGGGCATATTCCCGAGATCGTCGATCTCTGCCGCCGGCTGGTGGACGCCGGCATGGCCTACGAGACTGGCGGCAGCGTCTATTTTCGCGTGGAGAAGTTTGCCGGCTACGGCAAGCTTTCGGGGCAGAAGACCGACCAGATGCGGCATTGCGAGCTCGCCCGCGAGGGAGAGGCCAAGGAGAGCCCGCTCGATTTCGCCGTCTGGAAGGCGGCCAAGCCTGGCGAACCCAGCTGGGAAAGCCCGTGGGGGCCGGGGCGGCCGGGCTGGCACATTGAATGCACCGCCATGTCGCTCAAGTATCTGGGTGAGGGTTTTGACATCCACGGCGGCGGCCGCGACCTGATCTTTCCTCACCACGAAAATGAAATCGCGCAAGCAGAAGCGCTGAGCGGCAAGGATTTCGCCCGCTACTGGATGCACAACGGCATGATTACCTCCAGGGAAGAAAAGATGAGCAAGTCGGTGGGTAACATCTTCCTGCTGCGGGAGTTTCTGAAGAACTACGACGCCCGGGTGCTGATCCTTTTCTTCGCCGGTTCACATTATCGCAGCCCGCTGGAGTTCTCGGAAAGCAATCTCGAAGAAGCCGCCGGGCAGCTGGACCGCTTCCGTAACTGCTTCTGGAAGGTGGACAGCGTGCTGGCGGAGGCGGAAGCGGACGCGGACGCGTCGGGCGAGCTGGCCAGAGCCGGGCAGGAACTGGCTGGCGCCATCGAGCGGACGGAAAAAGATTTCGAGGCGGAGATGCAGGAAGATCTTAATACCGCCGGCGCCCTGGCGGCGTTGTTCGGACTCGTCCGCCAGATCAACGAGTATGCCGTCGCCGCGTCCAGCGCCGGCAGGGTCGACGCCGGGCTGCTGGGTCGGGCCCGCGATCTGATGGCTGGTCAGCTGGAAATCCTGGGAATCGTGATCAGGGAAGAAGACTATGCGGAAACCGGCGTCGAGGCGGAGCTGCTGGAGCTTTTGGAGCAGCGCGAGCAGGCCCGCGGCAGGAAAGACTTCGCCGCCGCCGACGCCGCCCGCGACAGGATCGAAGCTGCCGGCTACGAGGTGAGGGATACGCCCCAGGGACCCAGGCTGGTGAAAAAGACTTAAGCGGCAACGCCGGCGCCGGCAGGTTGAAGCGCCGAAGACCGGGCAGCCAGGCAGGTGGGTAATGCTCTACATCATCGATGGTTACAACCTCATGCATGCGCTGGCTCCGGGCGGGATCACGGCCGCCAATCTGGAAGAGCAGCGCCGTGTCCTCGTGGAGCAGGTGATTAATTTCGTAGGCGGAAGCGGCGACAGCGCGGCTGTCGTTTTCGATTCCGCCCGGGCGCGGGGGGCGACCGCGCATGAGATTCCGCACACGGCTGTCACCGTTCATTACGCCTCGGCGGCGGAAAGCGCCGACATTCTCATCGGCAAACTCGTGCGCCGGGAGCTCGATGCCAGGTCTGCCCATCCGGGGAAAAATCCCACCCACATCCGCGTGGTCAGCGCTGACTGGGAAGTGCAGCGGGGCGTCATGCAGGAACACGTCGAGCGCCTCTCGCCCCGAAATTTCATCACCAATTTAAAAAAATCAGAAAAAGGGGTTGCAAATCAGCCCGGAATGGATAGAATGCGGTGGAAGCTTGAACATAAAGTTGACGTAGAGACTTTACGGAAGCTTGAGGATCTGCGCAGGGGACGGGGATAGCAGAAAGCAGGGGGCGGGCTTCATTCAGGCCGGTTTGCGGGTCGGCGAGCAAAGGATCGGAGGCGCTTTGAAGACTTCAACTGGGCAGGAGGAAGATTTAAAGCTGATCGGACAGGCGCGCTCGGGCAGGTTGGCCGCCTTTGAAGCGATCATCTCCAAGTATCACGGTTTCGTCAAGCTCAAGGCAAGTTCGTATTTCATGTCCGGCGGCGACGCCGACGACCTGGTGCAGGAGGGGCTCATCGGCCTCACCAAGGCGATCCGCGATTACCGTGACGACCGCGAGGCTTCATTCCGCAGTTTTGCCGAGCTGTGCATCACGCGGCAGATCATAACTGCCATCAAGACGGCGTCGCGCCAGAAGCACACCCCGCTGAACAGCTACCTTTCCCTGAGTCACTCACCGGCGTCGCATGAGGACGGCGAGTGCTCGCTCGGCGATATCCTCCCCGGCTCGCCGGTGCAGGATCCGCTCAATCAGGTGATCAGCTCCGAGGAAGTCGAGAGCCTGAAGGACTGTCTCACGCGCCTGCTGAGCATGCTGGAGACGAGCGTGCTCAGGCTGTACCTGGAAGGCCGCTCCTACGAGCAGATCGCCGAAAAGCTGGGCTGCGACACCAAGAGCGTGGACAACGCCCTGCAGCGGATAAAGCGTAAGGTCGACCTTCACCTGCAGAGCCGCCAGGTCTACCTGTAAGGCCCCGGCAGCTTCACAATCCCCGGCTTTTATCCCTATAATCAGTCTGGAATCCGCGATGCCGTGCCAGTATCCGGCGGCGCTTCCGAAACCGCGGATCCCCTCCGGAATCCTTCCAGCCGGTGTAGCTCAGTTGGCTAGAGCAGCTGATTTGTAATCAGCAGGCCACGGGTTCGAATCCTGTCACCGGCTCCAAGCTTTTTACCTGCAAATTATGAGTATTCAACCGCATAACTGCTCCCTGGAAGCCGGTACTTTTGCATTTTGACAGCCATTTTGACAGCCACCAATGAAGCAAGCCAATGTCTTGGCTGATAAAATACGTGAATCAAAGTCATTAGGTTTAGCCACAAAAGGGGTGTGTGTTGAAACGCAACATGGATTTGATTCGGGAAATTTTGCTGAAATTGGAACAAAAAGATAACGATTTCGTAGGGCCGCTTGAAATTGAAGGATATGAGCAAAAAGACATCTCTTATCAGATAGGCCTACTGCATGATGCTGGACTAATTTCCGATCTGGATGATCTTACTCACATGGGATCACAGGGAAAAGAGTATTGGCCTGATCGTCTAACCTGGGAGGGTCATGAATTTCTTGAAGCTTCTAGAGATAAAAATAGATGGGATCAGGCAAAACAAACTATGGTCGAAAAGAGCGGCGGCATTGCTTTTTCAGTTTTCAGACAGCTGCTTTTAGAACTTACGAAGCGCGCAGTCTTTGGAACATAGAAACCGGCTTTGTTGTTACAACTTGAATCCTAGCACTTCATCCATTTTCTCTGCCGCCTCTTTCATCAGCACCGGCATCACATGGCTATACGTATTCATGGTAAGACTGATCTGGGAATGGCCGAGGGTTTCCATAACGACGCGCGGACTGACACCCTGGACAAGTAACAGACTAGCGCACGAATGTCTTAGGTCATGGAAGCGGATATCTGGCAATCCTGCTTTACGGAGCAACATTTTGAAGTGACGAAAATAAAGATGCTGTCCGTCCAGCGGCGTCCCCAGTTTTGAAGTAAAAACAAAGTCGTGATCCTGCCAGTGGGGCCCTGCTAGCATCTTTTCTTCAAGCTGATGTTTCCGATGTTCTCTCAAGGCCAGTGTAGCGAACACGGGCAGACCCAGAGTTCGACGGCTGTTTTTACTTTTCGGCTCTGCCAACTCCCAGCCGCCGCCGTCCACCCGTTGCAAAGTGTGGCAAACTCTAAGAGTCCTTGCCTCCAGGTCGACGTCCTCCCAACGGAGGGCCAAGCACTCCCCACGACGTAAACCCAAAGAAACGGCAACTGTGTAGAGCGCTTCCAGTCGATCACCCTTGGCAGCTTCCAGAAAAGTGCGCGCCTGATCTGGCGAAAGCGGCTTTACTTCAAAATGTTGTGTTCGTGGAGGATCAACTAGTTTCGCCACGTTCCGCGGCACCAGTTCCCACTTTCGAGCTTGAACCAGTGCACGTCTGATAACAGCGTGAATATATTGGACACTGCGGGGGGATAAGCCTGAATCCAATTTTCGGTTAATAAGACTCTGAATATCCCTTGGGCATAACTTTGCCAGCTTAATATTTCCAAGGTCCGGCGCAATATGGCGCTCTACTAATTGCGAATAACTTTTAAAGGTCCGGGGCCGGACGCTCGGCTTAACGGAATCCTCCAGCCACTTGTCCAGGAATTGCCCAAAAGTGATTTTGTCATTGGATACCGGCAAGCCTAGCTGACGGTTCCTGAGAGCTTCTGTAAGCTTCGCCGAGACTTCAGCACGGGTCTTTCCATAAAGATATTTTCGCTTCCTCGTGCCTCCTTGGTAGCCTAAATTCAAGCATCCTACCCATCTTCCATCTTTTGCCTTATAGATGCTTCCTTCGTTTTGACCCCGTTTAGCCATTACCAGCCTCCTATTTCTTTGAAATCCACCTTTTTACAGATGCCAGATCAGCGTTTAATTGCTTAGCAATTGCTTCAGGTGAAGCGCCATCGCGATGAAGCCTCCGGGTTTTTGCTTGTCTCCTTCTCAAATCACGCTGTGCCTGCGATTTCGCACACGCGTAATCACAATAGTCAACGCCTTTTAATCTATACCGCTTGCCAGAAGCTCGCCCTCGTTGCCGCACAAACACGTTTTTGCAAGTTTCATTACCGCAAGGCTTATAAGTTGCATTTTCATTTATATGATTTGCTAGCTGGAGACAGAGAAGTGAAAACAGATCAGGTACAGGCTGACCGACAGGAAAGGCATTATCGATATTGAAGTCAATTTCGAGCCTGACCTGGAATGCTTTAAGTCCACGATTTAGCAAATTTCCGAGCAGGAGAAGGAGAATCCAATCCTCCCCTTTGTGCGGCTTGGCTTGTTCTAAAAGGGGTTTCAACCAATCGCTTTCCATTTCGTTGAAAAAATCTTCCAAGGATAGTTGTCTCTTATATAGCTGCCAGGCTCTGGTCATGTCCCGAAGCATGGCTGCATAAAATATAAATTCATCAACTTGGCGAACAGCGATCAACTCCGAATCAAGGTATTGGATCGGAACGTTTCTTGTAAAAGCTTGTGCCTGTGTTTTTAATAGCTCCAGGAGATCAGAATTAATATCGTTAGAAGAGTCTCGGTCTAACTCCCAATCTGTCCACCCAAACCGTCCGTATTTGCGCGAAAAATCAAGTATTGCTTTAGGGTCATGAAGATCCAACTCTTTTAATTCGCGCAAATACAACTCATCCGGGAGAACAACGGGATCGCCAGGTCTATTCTCGAATATTAGGAATTCGTCCTGGCATAGCCAGACAGGGAAAACGTAGGCAGCAGGAACGCTCACCTTGGATTCTGGCCAGGTAGTGATACGAAGCTGTGGATTTTTAGGCCTTTTTTTCAAATCATCTTCGTGATACTGTAATTCATTATAATGTCCCTCATTCAATTAGGAGGAAGTTTATCATTCAAAATGGTCTTAGTCAATACGAGACGGGAGAAGAGCAGATGAAACAAGATGAACTAACACCTTTTTTACTTAAGATAAATGAGGCTGCACGTCTGGCATCGGTAGGGCGGAGCAAGGCTTATGAACTTGCAGCCAATGGTAGTTGGCCCGCAATCAAAATCGGTAGATCGCTCAGAATTCCGCGCGCAGGGCTTCTTAACTGGATAGCTCGGATGGAAGAAGAAGCTCAAGACTTAGCAGACGAGCGGAGACGCGAAATAAGAGATTTTTCATAGTGGCCCCGACAAGTCCTTTTCAGGTGACAAAAAAATCATGCTAAATCTCGACGTAGTTTATCCCTTGCCTTGCCGGGGAAGTCAACGCTCCTTAAATCGGGACATTCCAGAAATGGATTTATCCGCTTTGGAAGCAGATATTTATCGCGCGAGGCACCGGCTTCTTCTCGAAACTGAAATGTTGAATCGCATGTACCTGAAAGAGCGTTTGCACCTTCTTACAGCCCGAGCTTCTGAATTGAAGCGAGCGATAGCTTGACCGGTGCAGACATAGAGGAAACGTTCGAAGCTTCGGTGCCTGTGCTGAAAGAAACATATACCGAAACAACCTCCAATGCTCCAGCGAAGCGGCCCACGATCTCGGAAAAGCTTGTCCGTCTAGGTGAAGCCGCTGAACTTTTTCATGAAGAAGACTGTACTCCCTTTGCATCCGTGATTTTAAAAGGGGGACACTCAGCAACATGGCCGCTTAATTACAAAGACTTCAGACTGTGGCTAGAGCGCGAGTATTGGTGCAAGTATGGCCAGGTTCCTAGTTCTCAAGCCATGCAGGACGCGCTACGCGTTCTGGCGGCAATGGCGATACATGACGGGCAGGAGCATCAGGTGTTTGTTCGTGTAGCAGGGACCGATGACGCCGTTTATATCGACTTGGTAAACGACGCCTGGGAAGCGGTAGAGATAACAGCCGATGGCTGGCAAGTAATAGCCAATCCGCCGGTAAAGTTTCGCCGCGCCAAAGGGATGAAGCCGCTTCCGCATCCTGAACGCGGCGGTAGTATCGACGAACTGAGAGAGTTTGTAAATATCAAAAACGAAGTTAACTTCATTCTCTTTTCCGGTTACATAATCGGCGCTCTAAATGCAAACGGGCCTTACCCGGTGCTGGTAATTAACGGCGAGCAAGGTTCGGCAAAAACTTCCGCGCAGCGCGTAGCATGCAAGCTTATTGATCCCGGGCGCCCCGATCTTCGTTCAGCTCCGAGGAACGAGCAAGATTTTGTGATCGGAGCAAGAAACAAATGGGCGCTTGGCTTCGACAATCTATCCCACATTCAGCCCTGGTTTTCGGACGCTATCTGTAGGCTGGCGACTGGCAGCGGTTTTGCAACCCGAACCCTTTATGAAAACGATGAAGAAACTACCTTCGAGGCCACAAGACCGCAGCTTCTAAACGGAATAGGCGATATAGCAAACCGAGGAGACTTGCTTAGCCGCGCGCTTGTTATTACTTTACCGTCAATATCGGCAAGCAGCCGAAAGAGCGAATCAACCTTTTGGCAAAGCTTCGAGGTTGCTAGGCCGCGCATTCTTGGCGCTCTTTATGATGCGGTTTCCTGTGCGATTAGGGATCTACCAAATGTTCACCTGGATGCTTTACCACGCATGGCAGACTTTGTTAAATGGGTAACAGCAGCTGAGCCGGCGCTGGGATGGGTTAAGCATACATTTGTGGACGCCTGCAATTACAACCGTAAGCAGGCTAATGAGCTAGCCCTGGAAGCATCACCGTTGACGCCGTTTGTTTTCCAGGTTGCAAAAAGTGACTGGCAGGGGTCACCGTCTGAGCTGCTAGTGAAGTTAAATGAACTTGCGCCGGACTCCCAGAAGCATCTCAAAGCATGGCCAAAAAGCGCCAAGGCACTAACAAACGAGCTTGACAGGCTGGCTCCCGATTTAAGAGCAACGGGAATAAATGCCGAACGGGGCCGCAATATGCACGGGCGGTTCTGGACTATCGAACGTCTTAAAGAATGAGCATGCAAATATCCGTCACAAGCGTCATACCCGTCATATGCCTTTTATTAAACAAAAAAAACATGACGGACACAGGTGCTTCATGACAGATAGTGTGTCCCTAAAGTACGTAGGAAATAGCAAACTTATGACACAAATGACAGATATGACGGAGAGAAACGCACGGATTCTTTTCAATGCCGATTGAAATTTGACCCTTTACCGACGATCGAAGATTGGCTCCCCTGGCCTTCTTCTTTTGCCCTATTCCTGATTTACGCTTGTCCTTGAGCCGATAGTTCTAGTCTTTAACTAAATCGTTGTGGCGTGGTGCAGCTGCCTCTCGGGAGTTTTAAAATGATTTTTAGCGACTCTCTGGAAACGCTGGTTTGATAGTAGTATTATTCTTGGCCAAACGACGGGAGGGGAAGACAAATGACTAAAATAGTAATGGATTCTATCAGCGAAGATAAAGGCCCGGTGAGAGTTCATAATAAATTCTCCGAAAATTTGTCCTTCTTCAAAATAATTTCCGTTGAATCGTTTGGCATCACGGATAGGAGGGCCTGCCCGTGCTGCAAGCGGGAATCCTTCTTTGATTTGGTACAAATAAAAAAATGGATTTCTTTTTCCTTTATTCCGCTATTTGCCTATCAAAATAAATATTTCGAGATTTGTTCACTGTGTAAAAATGGCGAAGTAAAATCAGGAATTGAGTTAACAAAGTTGAAGGAATATATTGCAATCAATAATAGAGCTTTGCCAGGTCCGCCTTCTTCGCCTCCGGATGAAAATGGAATTTATCTCAGACATCCCGTTCCCGAAAGCATCTTGAATGCTGTTCGCGATTTTAAGAATAAGGATGACTATTTCGCCTGGGCGGAGCGAGCAACTCGTATTCATCAAGCCCGGGTCAAGGAATACGATAGGAGATATCTGATGCGGAAAGTATGGGCGTCTGACTTGCACGCTGTATTCTTGCCATCGTCTTCCAGCGTTGATGTGGAACAACTGAGGATTGAGCTAGACCTTGGGGAGAAAGCAAGGCGCAAGGCTGAGGCATCAGGAGGAACCTTTGCAGATTGGCTTTTGGCGATTGGCCAAGAACTTGATAGCAGGCATTGATTGGCTGCCACTTCCTGTTTCGCTACCTCGATACTCGTCAATCTCTACCTTCAAATACGTTCGCCGCAGCTCGCGCTTGTCAATCTACGAATAAAGGTTATCTTTGATGGCAAATCTCTGGAAATGCTGGATTTGATAGTAGTATTATTCTTGGCCAAACAATGGGGGGGAAAGACAAATGACAAAAATCGTATTTGATTCTGTCGAAGATAAGTCGGAGCCAGAATTTCCTCCCGAGATCTACAAGTGGAATTGGGGGGCTTTTCTTCTAAGTTTTTTTTGGAGTATCAGTAACGGGGTTTGGATCGGTCTTCTTGTTCTTGTCTTTCCTATTGGTATTATCATGCCTTTCGTGCTCGGCACTCACGGCAGCAAGTGGGCATGGCAGAAAGGCGATTATTCTTCAGTTGAGGAATTTATGCAGGAACAACGAAAATGGCGCAACGCTGGTCTTGCTGTTGTGGGGGCCTTCTGGATGCTCATGGTGCTTCTTTCCGTGATTCTTTCCGCAACCTGGACACCATTGGTCATGACAGTAATTTTGTCTTGTGCTTTTATTTATTTCCGCAAAGTGAAGTCTAGTCGCAAAGGAAAGTCCCACGAGAAGAAATCACCGTGGGATTTTACCAAGCATTAGTTAAGCAACGGGTATTGCTGGTGATGCAGCTGACAGCGGCATCAGGCGCCGCTGCCTCACTTAAGACTACAAATTATTTACAAGGTACTTTTTTATTCTAATTGCCATTCATTCAGTGGTGATTTATCATCCCATTGAGGCCTAAAATGTTTTTTAGTAAAAGAATCTGCGGGGGATAATTAGTTCAATAGCGGCCGATGGATAAAAACACCCAGCCCCTCGCGCAGTGTGCATGAGTTAATCCTGAGCATCCAATCTGAATTGACAGCCACTTTGACAGCCAAAGGCGCAACGCTTTAGCCGGCGAAATAATGCAGCTTGGCACGATTTTCCCATAATCAAGCTAGAAACAACATGTTACGGCACTTGATATTATCCCAGACTTGAATTTGTAATCAGCAGGCCACGGGTTCGAATCCTGTCACCGGCTCCAGTTTTTTGCCTGCTTTCCGCCCGGACGGCGCCAACCGGGTTATCCCTTATCCGGCCGCCAGAGTGCGACTTGATTGCGTCCGGAATTCTTGGCCTGGTATAGGGCGGCATCAGCACGGGCAATGATATCTTCATCGCAGGAAGCGGCCCCATTGCAGGTGGCAACTCCCAGACTGACGGTCATGTGCATGATTCGCTCATTGTCAAACTGGAAATTAGCCGACGAGATCCTGGTTCTGATCCGCTCCGCAATTTCCGTTGCTGCTTGCGCACCAGTCGCTGTCAGAATTGCCACAAACTCCTCGCCACCGTAACGGGCGGCCAGGTCAACCTCCCGGAGCTCACAGGAAATAAAAGAGGCGACGGCGGTCAGCATCCGGTCTCCCATGATGTGGCCATAAGTATCATTGAACTCCTTGTAATGATCCAGGTCGATCATGATTACCGTGAAGCTTTCGCCAATTCTTTTCGCCCGGGCAATGCTCTTGTTGAGAATGACTTCCATCAGCTTCCGGTTGGCAAGTCCGGTAAGCGGGTCGTGGAGAGAACGCCGCTTTATTTCCTGATACAGAAGTGTTTTCTCAATCGCGCTCCCGAGTTGGTCACCGAGTCCCTGGCAGAATTTCAGCTGGCTCTTGTCAAGCTTGACGTCCGCGGCCAGATACAGGTACATGACACCGACTACACCCTTTGCCGTCTTGAGTGGAATGATCACGTGGCCGTGAGCGGTCATCCCCGGATACCTGATCGTATGGCGGCTGTCCTTCAGGGAATTTGTCGACGTGATGAGCGCGCCGGTTTTAGCCACCTGGCCGCAGAGGCAGTCCCCGACGGCCATGTTCTCATGGGCCGCCATAAACGATTCATCGCGCTCGAGGTGATAGGCGAGCCGCAGGCGGTCGCCCTCCACGAGAAAGATGCCGCCTTTATGCGGCAGATAGGCATCTTCAAGCTTTGAAATCTTGTCAAAGGAGCGCGCCAGAAGCTCATCGAGGTCGTATAGCTGCGTCGCCACCGTGGACAGCTCATACAGGACGGCCAGCTCCCTGTTGGCCCGGTCCAGGACTTTGCTCTGGCTAATGATCTTTTCCTCTTTTTCCTTGCGCTCGGAGATATCGCGCAGAAACACGGTGAAGTAGGTCTCATCTTTCTGCTGCCACCGGGAAATCGATATTTCGACCGGGAATACCCGGCCGTTCTTTTTTTGACCGGATAGCTCCATCAGTCTTCCGATCAGCGGTGATTGCCCGCGTGAAGCGACCAGGGAATCAAAAATTTTATTGCGTGCGTCGCGAAACTTCTCGGGAATCAGGGATTGAATGGACCTGCCCACGAATTCTTCGGCCGGGTATCCGAACATATCCGCTGCCCAGGGGTTTCCCTCGGTTATTGTTCCGTGGCCGTCGATGGTGATGATGCCTTCGGCAGCTGAACCGGTGATCGAGCGCAAGCGCTTTTCGCTTTCCCGCAGCGCGTTTCTTTCCGTCAGCGCCACCTGCTTCTCGCGCCCTCTCTTTTCGTATCTCGACAGCAGCAGACCAAACAACAAAAACACCGTGACTACTGTCAGCGAGAACCCGAATAGGCTTAGTTCGGCCGTCCATCTGACAGAATTTTGGAAATCCTGATCCATCGCTTTGGTCAGCTCGTTCATCTGCTCGAAACCGGGGTCTACCTTTTCGGCATCGGTGCGCCTGGCTTCTTCGACCCGTCCCTCAGCCAGTAAAGCGAACTCGTCCCGCACGGCTGACCTGTATTGACTGTAACTCTGGCTGAGTTTACTGCAGTTCTCTCCGCAATCTCCCAGGGCGTCAATCCGGGCTGCGATGCTGCGCTCGGCTTCGCCGGCCTTCTCCTTCACACCGGGTTCCAGTCTTCCTTTGCCGATAGCCTGCCATTCCAGGGCGCTAAGGCGGTTGGTCTGCTCCCTGATGCCGGCCAGCAGCGCATTGCCAGCATGAATCTCTTCAAACTTGTAAATCAGGAAAGACGAAATCAGGATAGAGCTGGCCGCGACAGCAGTGATTATGGCAACGGCGGCCCCCTTCCGAAATATCAGATGTTTGTTCAAATCGTTTCCGATACAGGAATTTGACCCTGGTGGCCGGATTCTTAAAGCGACGCCTTAAGCCGGGGCGATTGCTGCCCGAGCGCAGCCAAAGCTCGGCCGATGTCCTTCTCCTTAAAGCGACGCCTTAAGCCGGGGCAATTGCTTCAGCTTCCTTATGTCTGGTTTCCAGCCGGATCAAACGTGACCGCCGAGGGATGGCGCGAAACGGTTTGATAGTCTGGAAAAAGTTGCTGATCCTTGACCGCGAACCTTGACGACGCTGCCGCAGGGCGGACACTTGAAGACCTGTCCCACCTTCACCATCTTTCACACCTCCTTGAGCTGCCATCATGCCGATTTAAATAGAATTATCCAAGTGCTATAATTTATATATCATGATTACAATTCATAGTACTTTAAACCCTATCCCGCATGGGATAGACTGAAGCCGGTGGGAACCATGGCAGACGAATGCGACGAGATCTTTTGTCCCGTGACGGCGACGACCCAGCTGCTGGGCCAGAAATGGACGCTGGAGATCGTCCGCACGCTGATCGGCGGCAAGAAGCGCTTCAATGAACTCTCGCAGGCGCTGGGCGGCCTCAATGCCCGCACCCTGAGCGCCCGGCTGCGCCTGCTGGAGACCGAGGGCATCGTCGAGCGCCGGACGCTCTCGGCGATCCCGCCCTGGGTCGAATACGAACTGACTCCAAAGGGCCGGGCGCTGAACGCGGTCGTGGAAAGTATGGCCAGGTGGGGACGGCGCTGGATGAAGCCGCCTGCCGAGAGCAGGGCAAAGTCCGGTTAGGGCCGCAACGGAGTCGCAAGCCCAACACCTGATCAACCTTCTCGGCCCGTACGTCGATTCATACGGCTATCTGGTGGCCTTCTTCGGCATGATGCTGGAGAACGCCGGCATCCCCGTGCCGGCCGAGACCACCCTGATCACACTGGCCTTCTTCGCCAGCCAGGGAATCCTGAAGATCTGGCTGCTGATCCCGATCGCCGTCCTCGGCGACGTGGCCGGCGACAACATCGGCTACGCCATCGGGCGGCTCGGCGGCCGGCCGCTGGTGGAGCGCTACGGGCACTACATCCGCCTCGACCGCGACAAGCTCGACGCCATGGACCGGCTCTTCCGCGAGAAGGGCGGCCGCACGGTTTACAGCGCTCATTTCTTCTCCACCACCAGGATCACGGCGGCGCTGATTGCCGGCATCTCGCACATGAAATACCGCCGCTTCCTCGCCTTCAACGCGGCAGCGGCGACGACTTTCGTCACCGCGGTGGCGATGCTGACCTACCTCTTCGGCCGCAACCTGGACACGGCGCTGCATTACTTTGCCATCTATTCCTGGGTGGCGCTGTCGGTGGTGGTCCTGGTGATCGCCTGGTTCCTGTTTCGCTATTACCGCAAGAACCGCGAGTGCTACCGCTATCTGGGGGTGAAGATCGTCGCCGGCGTGGTGGTGGCGCTGATTGCCTTCCTCATCCTGCGCTATCTTTATCTCACCCGCCTAGCCGAAAGATTTCATCGCTGACCGGACTGAAACGGGAAGCCTGCGGGAATAACGACCAGGGAGCCGCCGTGACCGCCACCAGCGATAACTTTGCCATCAGCCTCGACCGGGAGACCTTCCTCCGGACGATGGTGGTGGACATCGCCTATCTGCTCGAATCCAGCCTGGGTGCCGCATGCGCCGGCGATTATGTCGGCCGGGTAGGCCTTTCGATGGGCGCCTGGATCGAGCGCACCTACCGCGATGCCTGCAATCTGAACGAGGCGCTGACGCCGCAGCAGTACGCCGGGATCATCGTCGATTCAAAGCAGCATACCGGCGGCGACTTCTCCATCCTGGAAGTGACGCCGGAAGCGGTGACGGTGGTCTCGCGCACCTGTCCTTTCGGCGAGGCGGTGGCGCGCACGCCCGGGCTGTGCCGCATGACCGCCAGCGTATTCGGCGGTATCGCCGCCCGCAATTTCAGCTTCGCCAGGGTCAACATCGTCCACTCTCTCGCCCGCGGCGACTCTGGCTGCGAAGTGACCATCTACCTGAAACCGACGCCGGCGGCGCTGGCCGCAGGCGGAGACACATACACGCGGGAGATGGCCGACGTGTCGCCCCGGATCGAAGAGGCGGCGCCGGCCATCAGACAGAAGATGCAGGAAGAGAGCCTGTTCTTCACCGTCCTGTCTACGGTCGTCGACGGCATCAGCGTCCAGGACCGCGACATGCGCGTCATCTGGGCCAATGAGGCGCACATGCGCATGTTCGGCGGCGACATCCTCGGCCGGCACTGTTACAAGGCCTACCGGGGCGGGCACAGGGTGTGCGCCGGCTGCCCGGTCGAAAAGACCTACCACACCGGCAAGCCGGTGCGCGTCGTCCGCGAGGAGGTCGGCAAGGGCGAGCAGCCGCTGTCGGTCGAGATCATAGCCGCGCCGGTCAAGGACCGGGACGGCGAGATAGTGGCCGGCATCGAGGTCGTACGTGATATCACAGAACAGCTGAATGCGCAAAAAGAGCTGATTGAGAAAAGCCGCCGGCTGGAACGCCTGGCGGCGGTTGCCAAGGATATCTCTTCCGGGCTCGACATCGATCATATTCTCAAACGCGTGGTGCGCAATGCCGTGGAACTCACCAGCGCCGAAGGCGGATCGGTGGCGCTGCTGGATGAGGAGAAGCATCTGATCAACTATCCGCATCACTACCAAATGCCGGCAGAATTATCAAACGTGACCGTGTCCGCCACCGAGGGCTTGGCCGGTGAAGTGATGAAGTCCGGGCAACCGCTGCTGGTGGAGGATTATGCTTCGCTGCCCGCCGGGCTGCGCGCTTTTGCCGCGACGGGGGTGAAAGCGGTGCTGGCGGTGCCGCTGCTGATGCGCGGCAAGCCGGTAGGGGCGCTGGGAATGTTCATGAAGAGCGCCGGCAAACGCTTCGGGCCGGAGGACACGAATATGGCGCTGGCGGTCGCGGACCTGGCGGCCGTCGCCATCGAGAACGCCAACCTGCTGGACGAGACGCGGCAGCAGCTCGATGTGCAGCGGGAGCTGGCCGGCGCCGCCACCAGCATCTCCCGGGAGCTGGAGCGGCGCGTCCACGAACGGACAGAGGCGCTGGTGCGCATGTACGAGGAGAGCGAGCGAAAAAGCCGGGAACTGGAGCAGGCCAACATGAAGCTGCGCGAGGTCGACCTGCTGAAGTCGGAGTTCCTGGCAAACATGAGCCACGAGCTGCGCACGCCGCTTAACTCGATCATCGGTTTCAGCAAGCTGATCCTGGACGGCCTGGATGGCGCGATCAATCCGGAGCAGGAGCATGATCTTGGCATCGTCTACGTCAACGCCGGCGAGCTTTTGCGGATGATCGACGACCTGCTGGGACTGGCCAAGATCGAGGCCGGCCGCGTCAGTCTGGAGCTGCAGCCGGCCGATCCGGCCGACATCGCCCGGGAAGTCGTGATGAGCTTCCGCTCCACCGCTGCCGAGAAAGGCCTGGAGCTTAAGCTGGAGCTGCCGCCTGAGATGGAGGCGGTGGTGACGGACCGGGGCAAGATCCGGCAGGTACTGATGAATCTTGTCGGCAACGCATTCAAGTTCACGGAAGCAGGAGGAGTGCGGCTTGCCATAGAACAAACGTCTGACTCAACCGTTTTCGTGGTGAGCGACACCGGCGCCGGCCTGACGCCGGACCAGATGGAGGCGGTTTTCGACCGTTTCTACCAGGTAGCGCCGAATCCGGCCGAGGTGGGTGGAGTCGGCCTCGGGCTCGCCATCAGCAAGCGGTTTGTCGAGATGCACGGGGGCCGGATCTGGGTTGAAAGCAGCCCGGGCAAGGGCAGCACCTTCTCCTTTTTTATTCCCAGTCAGGGACCGGCCGCGATGGCCGGTAACCAGACCGGCTAGACGGGAGCGGCTGCATGTCGGGAGCGGAAAAAACAAAGATCGTGGTCGTCGACGACAACGCCGACGTCCGCCGTCTGGTGAAGAAAGTGCTGGAGCGGGCCGGCTACCTGGTCGTGGAGGCGGCCAGTGGCGAGGAGGCCCTCAGCACGGTGGAGGCGCTGGTCCCCGATCTGGTGCTGATGGACATCCGGCTGCCGGGCGCCATCGACGGCCTGGAGGCCGCCGAGCGCATGCGGAAGGATGCCCGCCTGGCCCGCACGCCAATCGTCGCGCTCACCGCGAGCGTCTTCGCCGAGGACCGCGACCGCGCTCTGGCTGCCGGGTGCGCCGGCTTCATCGCCAAGCCGGTCGATATCACTTCCCTTCCGGGCCTGGTGGAGAAATTCATTGCCAGGGGGGCGGCAGAGGGACGGTAGTCATTTCAGCCAGTCATCAATTTCGTAAGCGAGGTAACGGTGGAAACAGCACCCGGAGAAAGCAAGCAGGTCCTGATCATCGACGACGACCAGAATCACGTCCTCCTGCTGGAGAAGCGCCTGCGCGCGGCGGGCTACAGGACGCTCACCGCGACCAACGGCATGGACGGCCTCCGGCAGGCGGTGCACCAGATGCCGGACCTGATCATCACGGATGTGCTGCTACCGAAACTGAACGGCTTCGAGCTAACCTCTCAGATCAAGTCCAACCCCGAGACCAGCGGCATCCCGGTGATCATGATGTCGGCCGTCTATGTCACGGACGAGGACATGGCGCGCGGCTTTCAGATGGGGGCGGAAACCTACGTGTCCAAGGCGGACCTGGCGCTGCGCAAGCCGCTGCAGGAAGAGGCGCTGCTGGAGGCGGCGGAGGCGCTGCTGCGGGCGAAGTCCGCCGAGCCGGCGCGGCCGGCCCGCATCCTGGCAGTTGACGACGAGCCTGACATTCTGCGGCTGATCACCAAGCGCCTCGAACTCCAGGGCTACCAGTTGGAAACCGCGGCCGACGGCAGGCAGGCAATTGATAAAATGGAAGAAGCTGATTATGACCTCGTGCTTCTGGATGTGCGGCTGCCAAAGCTTGACGGACTGGATGTGCTGTCGCGGATCCGGGAGCGCCGGCCCGACGCCGCCGTGGTGATGATGACCGCCTACGGCTCGGAGCAGGTCGCTGCCGAGGCGCTGCGGCGCGGCGCTGACGATTACATCACCAAGCCGCTGGATGAAGGTGAGCTCACCGCTGCCGTCAGCGGCACGCTGAAGAAGGCCGCGCAGCGCTGGCGGATGAACAGCGCTGCCGCCCGCCTGAGGGAGGACGCGGCCCCTGAGCTGGCGGAAAAAGAAAGATTGATAGATGAGTTGAGGCAATCGAGCATCACGCTGATGGACCAGTATGACCGCCTGCTGGCGGCCGAGGAGCAGAACCGCATCTATGCGGAGCGGCTGGAGCAGATGGTCGACGAGCGCGCCCGCGATCTCAAGCGCCGCAACGAGGAGCTGGCCATCCTGCATTCGGTGCTGAGCGCCGCCACCCACAGCCTGGAGCTGGCGGATGTGTTCAGCATCACGCTCGACCAGCTGGAGGCCATTCTGGGAACGCAGTCGCTGGCGGCCTTCGTCATCGACCCCGATTCGGGCCGGCTGCGGCTGGGCTCGCAGCGGAACATGCCGGCGGATTTCCTGCGCTGGGCCTCGCGCGCTTCCGGTGGCGAGGGAGTCATCGCCGGCGCGCTCGACAGCGGCGGCCGGCGTGTGGTTGACATCGCGGATGATGCTATGCTGGCGGCGTGGTTTCCCGGCGGCGCCGGTTCACGGTTGATCGTCTTCCCGATGACATCGCCCAACGAGGTGGTTGGCATTATCGCCGGCGTCTGCGGTGACTGTGAGCTGGATGAGGGCATCTGGCGCCTGCTTGATTCGATCGGGGACGAGCTGGGTGTCATCGTTGACAATGTGAGGCTTTATGATAATTTGCGCGGTGCTTATCTTTCCACTATCCGGGCGCTGGCGGAGGCGGTCGACGCGCGCGATGCCTACACCCGCGGACATTCCGACCGCGTTTCCGCGTTTGCGGTCGCCATCGCCAGGGAGATGGGCCTGGACGAGGAGATCCTCGCCGCGGTGCGGGATGCCGGCTACCTGCACGATATCGGCAAGATCGGCACGCCGGACGCGGTGCTGCACAAGGAGGGAGAGCTGACCGCGGAGGAGATGGGCACGATGAAGCAGCATCCCGGCACCAGCCACAAAATCCTGGCGCAGGCGAGCATTCCCGACGAGATCAAGGAGATGATCCGCCATCATCACGAGCGCTTTGGCGGCGGTGGCTACCCCGACGGGCTGACGGAGGAAGGCATCCCGCTCGGTTCGCGCATCCTCTGCGTCGCCGATGCTTTCGAGGCGATGACGTCCGAGCGGCCCTACCGGCTGGCGCTCTCGGATGAAGCGGCGGTGACGGAACTGAAACGCTGCGCCGGCGAGCAGTTCGATCCCCAGGTCGTGGAGGCATTCTTGCAGATATGGGATAAGGTCGAAAGCGGAGAAACCGGCGGGCGGGATGGGAACAGCGGCGCCGACGGGGTGTCCCCGACCGGTTGAGATTGCGCAAAATAATGATTGACAAAAGTGGGAACGGCACATAAACTTAACATTCACGGTAAGGTTAGTTCCTTCGGGAGCCGGGTTAACGGGGGATGTGGGTTTGGCATAGCTCCGTCCTGGGTAGAAGGCGGCAGCGGTTTTTTGGCGCGCATGTCTGAGCTGTGATGTCAGGAATCCGCGCCTGATGATTCGTAACCTTCGATTATTGGGGAATGGAATGGATGGTCGGCTATGCACCTGACGCGGCAAAGCGATTATGGAGTTCGGGCAGTGCTGCATCTTTCCAGGCTGCCTTACGGCGACATCATCCAGACCAAACAGATCGCCGCCGCGGAGGATATTCCCCGCAAATACCTGCCTTCGATCATCCGCACGCTGGCGCGCGCCGGCGTCATCCGCACGCTGCGGGGTAACCAGGGCGGCGTCACCCTGGCGCGTCCGCCGGAAGAGATCACGCTGCGCGAGGTCATCGAGGCAGTCGAAGGGCAGATCTCGCTGGTACAGTGCATGCGTGAGCCCAACCAGTGTCCGCTGCAGGAAGGCTGTTCCTTTCTCAATGTCTGCGAGGGGATCCAGGACCTGATGGTCGGGCAGCTGGAAGGCACCACTTTTGGCGATCTCACCACCGGAACTTACGTGGACGCGACGGCGCTGAAGCGCGGCCGGAAGGACAGTCCGCGGCGGAAACCGGTTAAGGCGGCCGGCAGCGATTCGGTTAACGCCTCGGCGTAAAGCGGTCAGGGTTTCTCCCGCACCGCCTGTGCCCCGCCGGCATGTGTATCTGCCTCCTTTCCCCCATTTTTTTATAGCCTATCCGGCGCTTGTCTGATACGATAAGACCTACTGGCCAGACGTCTTGTCAGGGGGGCTGACGTGAGCTGAGCCGCGGCGGGTTCTGGCGGATTCGAGCCACTGCCGGAAGCCGGTCCGACCTGCTCCTCCTGCGTCTGCGCTGCCCTTTTGACCCTGAGGAAGTTAATGGAATCAGGCGGTCAAGATGCGATCTCCCCCGCGAGCTCCGCGGGCATCGGCCGGAATCAGCCGGTATCCGGCGCCGGCGGGCTGCGCGAACCGCAGCCGTCCGCGGCAGCCGGCGGCGAGATGGCGGGTGCAGCGGGGAGCTCCCAGGGCGACTGGGGCCTCCGGGTCTGCGGCGTGGTGAATCCGCTGATGCGGCGCATCCGGCGCCGGCCGCTGTTTCAAAAAGTCGTGATGGTCAACACGGTTCTGATCATCGTCGGGGCGCTGATCGGCCATTACTTCGAGGAAAGATATTTCACGGGCGGCGACTGGGGGCTGGTCGGTCTTTTCATCATCAGCGGCATCTCCCTTTCCATTCTGATAAATTACCTGATGGTCAAATTAGCTTTCCATCCGCTTGATGACGTCAGCGAAGCGATGAAGGCCATCCGCGCCGGGCACCGCGGCATCCGGGTGCCGGAAGCGACCGACGATCCCCAGGTGGAAAACCTCTCCCGCAGCTTCAACCTGATGCTGGATGCGATGGAGACAGCGCGCAAGCGGGCCGCGGCTTCGGTGATCAAGGCGCAGGAAGAAGAGCGGCGGCGCATCGCACGCGAGTTGCATGACGAGACCAGCCAGTCCCTCACCGGCCTGATCATCGGCATCAAGATGGTGGAGGAGACGATTCCGAAAACGATGCCCGATCTGCGCGAACGGCTGGCGAACATCAAGGACCTGGCGCATCAGACCCTCAACGAAGTGCATACGATGGCGGTGCGGCTGCGGCCGAGCATTCTCGACGATCTTGGCCTGGCGGCAGCGATGAGGTCTTATGGGAAGGAACTGTCGGACAACACCGGCATCATGGTTGACATGCAGCTGATGGGGCTGACCGAAAGGTTGACACCGGAGCTGGAGACTGTGCTGTACCGCGTGGTGCAGGAGGCGCTGACCAATGTCGTGCGGCACGCGGAAGCACATAATTGCCGCGTGAACCTGCGCCGCCAGGAGCAGGCGGTGCGGGTGATGATCGAAGACGATGGCAGGGGTTTCGAACCCGGCCAGACGATGGCGTCAGAGGGGAGCGGCCGCGGGCTGGGCCTGCACGGCATGCGCGAGCGCATCGAGCTGGTGGGCGGCACGATCGAGTTCGAATCGCGCCCGGGGGCCGGCGCGTCCATATTCATCGAGGTCCCTCTGAAGGGACAGCAGAGCATCTGGTGAGTGGGCGCACGCCGCAGAATTTTGATACCTACCTTAGGGTAATATATCAAGGAGGGTGAATTGGGCAAGATCAAGGTGCTGCTGGTTGACGATCATGCGATCCTGCGCGCCGGCTTAAGCCGGCTGCTGTCGGAAGAGCAGGACATCGAGGTGGTGGGGGAGGCCGAGAACGGCCGCGAGGGGGTGCAGAAGGTGCAGGAGCTGCGGCCGGATGTGGTGCTGATGGATATTGGCATGCCGGTGATGAACGGCATGGACGCCACCAGGCAGATCAAGAAGCGCAACCAGGAGGTGAAGATCCTGGTACTGACGATGCACGACAACGAGGAGTACCTGTTCCAGGTGTTGCAGGCCGGCGCCTCCGGCTACGTCCTGAAGAGAGCCGCCGACAGCGACCTGGTCAACGCCATCCACGTGGTGTACGGCGGCGACTGCTTCCTCTATCCTTCAGCCGCCAAGATGGTGGTGGAGGATTACCTCGAGAAGGTCAGGCACGGCCAGGAGCCGACCACCAGTTTCGACACCCTCACCGACCGCGAGCGTGAAATCCTGAAGCTGGTCGCCGAAGGCTACACCAACCGCGAGATCGCCGAGACCCTTTTCATCAGCGTCAAGACCGTCGAGACGCACAAGACCAACATCATGGAAAAGCTCAACCTGCACAAGCGCGCCGAGCTGGTGCGTTACGCCATCAGGAAGGGGTTGCTGCAGGTGGATTTCGATGAGGGGATGGAATGAATTCCAACGGCAGGTATTGACAACAAGAAAGATCGGGATATAGAATACCACCCAACAAGAAAACAGGAATAAGAGTGGCAAAACGGTAGGATTGTCGCACAGTAATTCTCTTTGGGGGAGGAGAAGAATGCTCAAGACTATCGTTTTCGGTGAAAAGCTGATCCGGGGGGCAATTCCCGGGCTCTGTTGCCAAATCTGTTGCCAGACTGATAATTACAGGCGGCGCACCGCGTCGTTTTTTGGTTTTCCAGACCCTTTTTCTCCTCACACTGATATTACTTCCTGTCTGCCTGGCCCACGCCCAAACCGCCCTTTATGATCCCGCCCGGCAGTACGTCTTTGGCGATGACTCGCCGGTTACCGCCACACACGGCCGATCAGATAAGTCCTGCAATCAGCGGCAACATAGCCGTCTGGGAGGATTTTAGGGATGACAATTATTCGGGCCATCCCACCAGCATCTACTACAAGGATCTTTCAACCAGTAAAGCCGAGCAGCTCCTAGTGCCGGTCCCAGGAAACAATCAGGTAGTATCCAGCCAGAGCGAGCCGGCAATTGATGGCAATCTGGGAGTCTGGCTGCTGGTGGGCAGCGGCATACATTACCTGTATTTAATTAAAAACTGGTAAACCCCCGGCTCTGCCGGGGGACACCCAGGGTTTGACGTTTCCGGGAGTATAAGAAAGAGTCTCCTACCGTGAACCGCTCAAAGTTTACGGAAAGGAGACTCATGAATGATATACAGAACTTAAGCCACACAGCATGGGATTGCAAGTATCACGTGGTCTGGATTCCGAAGTATCGCAAGAAGTTGCTCTACGGTCAGCTCAGAAAGCACCTGGGAGAGGTGCTAAGGGAGCTGGCCAGAAGAAAGGAAAGCGTGATTGTGGAAGGCCACCTGATGGCTGATCACGTACATATGCTGGTCGCGATTCCGCCCAAGTAAGCCGTGTCGCAGGTGGTCGGCTTCATGAAGGGCAAAAGCGTCATTCACATTGCCAGGAATTACTGCGGCAGGACAAAGAACTTCACCGGGCAGCACTTCTGGGCCAAGGGATATTACGTGTCAACGGCGGGACGAGACGAAGATGTTGTCAGGGAGTACATTCGCCGGCAGGAAGAGGAAGACCAACGACTGGAGCAGCTAAACATTTTCAGGTAGAAGGTTTTAAACCGCTTTGAGCGGTTCACATTATCCAAGCCTCCGGCTCTGCCGGAGGTCATGACTTAATTTTACGGGGAGGGGTGCCTGGGGAAAACCTGCAAAGAGCAAGAAATTGAACGCTGCAAGGGAAAATAGTTGTGATGACTAAAAAAGGAGTAACGATGCGTAGAATAAGAAATGTTTTTATCACGACTGTTGTTATCTCATGCATTACGCTTGCCCTAACATCAGTAGCTTCAGCAGCTCAAGCAAAAACTGAAGATATCACTTACCATGGTATACGCGATAAAAATGGTGGTTGCACGTACACGATGTCTGCCCCTGCCGGTACTCATGGCAAGAGTATTCACTCAGACCCTGCCAGTTGTACGATGGTTATGGAGCGTCAATCCGGCCGGGCGCCAGACGCACCTCCGGTGGGCGTCGTGGGCCCGAAAACGGAGTACACACCGTCGATAAGAACCTCGTCTGGAGGATCCGATCCGACCACCCAGGGACACTTGCAGGTGTGGACTTGGGATGCAGATCGCGGCACGTACGGCGCTGATGACTCTCTGTTTGCCTATCTACAGTGGTCATGGGACGGCAACTACATCGTCGGCACTGAATATATGTGGCCCGCACAGTGGGCGAACAATGCCGCCTACTGGTTTGTTGATTGGTATAATAATACCTATTACTGGGGGGACAGTGGCCATAATATTGGGAGCGCCTCGCGGGGGCAATTTCATTATTATTCCGCGAACCCGCTGTTGGGCATACGTCATGATACGTACAACTATGTAGAATTCATTGGATTTTCGGATGGGCATGGGCAGTGTTATTGGAGCGTCAACCAGGACTACCCAACCGGAACGCCCGGCTACCAGTGCGTGACCGATTGGACAAACTAATGACGCTCGAAATTAGCATGCTATAAGAAACCGCGAACCAGGGAGAGCTACGTGGTTTGTAGCTCTCCCTGGTTTTGGTAAAAGAAAATTGATGAAAAAGAATTTGTCATTTGTCCTATTCTTGGTCTTGACGGCCCCTTGGCGTTTTTCGAAGGTTCCCTAGTGAGCCCTTGGGTTTGCCTCTGATTTCTCTTTTCGGAAAACTGACACCTGAATGCTGATTTCATTCACCAGTTTTGGATCTCTAGTCTTTTTTTGGTAACCATTCTGGGGCCATTCCACGCAACTATTTCCGCTATTGGACATTATGGGGTTAGAGGTTGAAGCTAAGTTGCTATTATCGAGTATTGAAAGGATCAGTTGCCAGTGATTCCTGAGACAGAAAAGCAGTTGATCGCCAGGGCAAAAACTGACCCGGCGGCCTTTGGGCGCTTATTCGAAACGTATTATCCCAAGATTTTTGGCTACGCCCTGAAGCGGGTGGGGGCGGTGGCTCCTGCGCAGGACATAACCTCAGAGGTTTTCTACAAAGCACTAAGCAGACTCTGGCAATTCCGCTGGCGCAAAATTCCGTTTTCTGCATGGCTGTACCGTATTGCCACTAACGAAATCAACCTTTATTTCAAAAAGGGGGCTAGGTACAGAACGGTCTCGCTAGAGTCCCTGGAAAAGGCGAACTTCGACCATCCTGCTTCTCACGAGCTGTGGGAAGAACTAGAGGCGGCCGAGATAGAGATTAAGCGGCACCATGCTTTTCTTGCTATTCAACAAGAGATTGTAAGGTTGCCGCAAAGATACCAGGAAGTGATTGCGCTCAGATTTTTTGAAGGGAAAAAGATAAAAGAGATCGCCTTGATATTGGGCAAGAAGGAAGGCACAGTCAAATCCCTGCTTTCGCGGGCGCTCGCCCGGTTGCGAGGCACCCTGGACGATTCTCCGACGCAACCTTCGCTTCGAGTCGGCATTATACGTATTGAGAGGTCAAAAAATAATCCCGAAGAAAGGTCGGTAAAATGAGTGCTTTCGAAGAAAACAGAAATGAAAATGATATCGCAAAAACGCTGGAGATTCTGGATCTTCCCGAAGTCGAAACACCACTTCACAAAAATCGCCTGAAGCAAGTCTTGCTTTTTTCGGATGGCGTCATCGCAGCCAGACCCCATTTTTGGAACGGGATGGTCCAACGCACGTCATCCATTTCGGTGGGTAAAAAAATCGTTTCCCTGGGATCCATAGCCGTAGTAGTCGCGGTGGGTGTTGTTGGTTATATTGGTTATCAAGGACTTTCCGGGACAACACCGCAGGCACAGGCTCAGGTTGTTGCTGAGCAGGGTATCGCGAAGCTCGGAGATTCGAATCTCTCTGGGGCGGAAAGGGCCATGATGAACCAGGTCGGCGGCCCTGCGAATTTGAAAAAAATGTTGCAGTCCGCGAAGAACGCCAAGGATCTGACTGTGCTGACATATGATGAATTCGCGGCCCAGCACCCGGAATATTTGCCTAGCGCTCAGAATCCGACAATAAGTGCCGAAATTCGCAGTGGAAAATTTCTGAAATTTACTGATACCGACGGGTCAAAAGTCACCATCGGCCTCGGTGAGAATAATTTGCCGTTCTGGTGGGAATCTGCAGGTTCACAATCAAGCAGTGGTGGCTCAATCGGGGGAATTAGTGTCGGCCGGCCTGGGGAACCCGCACCAGTAAAGGTCACAGGTGGCACCACCATCTCGGGCTCAGCCACTGCAACAGTGTCGGGCTCAGCCAACCCAACAGTGGTGGCGCCATGACGGTAAGAGATGTTAAGCGAGCATAGAAGTGGTCGGGGTTGTCTGAACAGCATATCTGGATATATAAGTGATAAGCTGCCCCTTGCTCATACTGCTACCAGCCCCAGAAGTGTAGCCCAATAGACCGAGTCCGGAGTTCTTCTGCCGATCCCCTGGTGCCGGCGACGAAGATTGTAACGCTCAAAGTATGCTGTCAGTTCGCGGCGGGCCTCGCTGATTGAGCCATACGCCTTCGGGTAGACTTCCTCGTATTTGACGCTGCGCCAGAGGCGCTCGATGAAGACGTTGTCGACCCAGCGTCCTTTGCCGTCCATGCTGATTTTGACGTTATTCGAGATGAGGACTTTTGTAAATGCCTCGGAGGTAAACTGGGAGCCAATCTGAGTTGAATATCTCCGGCGGGCCGAACTTTTCCAGCGCTTCCTCCAGTGCTTCTGTGCAGAACGAGACATCCAGAGTGTTGGAAAGGCGCCAGGCCATCACCCGGCGGGAAAACCAGTCCATGATCGCCGTTAAGCTAGCAGAAACCCCTGGCCATGGGCAGATAGGTTATATCCGCCGCCCATACGTGGTTTGCGTGCGTGACCTCCTTGTTCCTGAGCAGGTAGGGATAGATTTTATGCGCCGGGTGCGGCTTTGAGAGCCGAGGCTTCTGATAAACCGCCTCAATGCCCATTTTTCGCATGAGCGTGCGGATGTGGTCGCGGCCGACGAAGTGACCGAGGTCTTCAAGCTCGTCCTGGATCCTCCTGCTGCCGTAGTCCGGATACTTCAGGTGGATCTCGTCGATTAAGCGCATGAGCATGAGGTCATGCTCATTTACCGGCACCGGCTCGTAGTAGAGGCTTGACCGGGAGAGCTCAAGCAGCTTTGCCCGGTGGGAAAGCGGTAGTTTGTGCTCGCGGCTGATCATCGCTTTGCGTCCGGACCGGTCATGCGACCGAGCGGACCGGACAAAAAATCGTTCTCCACCGCCAACTGCCCGATCTTGGCGTGCAGCTCTTTGACGTCGGCCTCATCACCATCACGATTCTTGCCGATGGCAAAAACCTCGGGGGCATCTTCCAGCAACTTCTTCTTCCACTGCGAGATCTGGTCGGGTTGCACCTGGAAACGTGCGGAGAGCTCCGACAGGGTCTGCTCTCCCTTGATCGCTTCCAGCGCCAACTTGGCTTTAAATGCCGGACTGTGGTTCCTTCTGGGTCTTTTGTCATTTGCTGCTCCTTTCGCTTGCGCTATTTTTTAGAGCAGCGTCATCACTTATAGGGGTGTTTGAATGTATAAGTCCCAGTCTGGCGGCGGAAGCCTCCCGGTGATAATAATCGCTTTGAAAAGCGGGCTGGGCCGAGAGGTCTCGCCCAGAATTAATCACCAAAGGAGGCTTCCTGTGAAGAGTATCTACTACATCGGCCTGGACGTCCACAAAAAGACGATCAGCTACTGCATCAAGCTGATAGATGGCACAATGGTAAAGCAGGGGATGGCGGCGACTGCTTCCTCTATCCTTCAGCCGCCAAGATGGTGGTGGAGGATTACCTCGAGAAGGTCAGGCACGGCCAGGAGCCGACCACCAGTTTCGACACCCTCACCGACCGCGAGCGTGAAATCCTGAAGCTGGTCGCCGAAGGCTACACCAACCGCGAGATCGCCGAGACCCTTTTCATCAGCGTCAAGACCGTCGAGACGCACAAGACCAACATCATGGAAAAGCTCAACCTGCACAAGCGCGCCGAGCTGGTGCGTTACGCCATCAGGAAGGGGTTGCTGCAGGTGGATTTCGATGAGGGGATGGAATAGGAGCCTCCTTGAAAAAAGTCCTCCCTTCCCGTAAACTTCTCCTCTAACATAATCAGCTTCAGCTTGTGGGTCGCCCGTTGGGCGCCTGAGGGAAGCCGGTGCGATGCCGGCGCGGTCCCGCCACTGTAACTGGAGCTCCCGCCAGGCCGTTCCGTGCGGAACGGGCCACTGGGTCAAGCCCGGGAAGGTTCGGCGGGGGCGCAAATCCAGGAGCCAGGAGACCTGCTCACAAGCTCTGGCCTGGAAGCTCTTCGCGGAGGGAGCGGCTAGGGTGATGGTCGCCTGCCCGCTTCGGATACGAAGGGGGTTTTTTATTTGAGCGCCGTGACGGAAAAAAGTAACAGCAGTCCAGGAGCGTCCCTGACTTTCGTCACGGGCGGCGCGCGGAGCGGCAAGAGCGGCTTCGCGGAGCAGCTTGCGGTTCAGGGCGGAGCGCCCGTGACTTACATCGCCACCGCCGAGCCCGGCGACACGGAGATGCGGCGGCGCATCGAGGAGCATCGCCGCCGGCGCCCCGGCAGCTGGCGCACGGTGGAGGCGCCGCTGGATTTGCCGGGGGCAGCGACCGCGGCGCTGGCCGGCGGCGGCACCGTCCTGGTCGATTGCCTGACGGTGTACCTGTCAAACCTGCTTTTGCGGGATGAGCGGCTCGACCTGGACGCCGCGAGCGCGGCAGCCGAGCGCGAGACGGGCCGCCTGGCGGCGCTTTGTTCACAGGATGGCGCGGTCGCGGACGGCAGCCGCCTTATCATCGTCAGCAACGAGGTGGGGATGGGGATCGTGCCCGACACGGAGCTGGGCCGGATCTTCCGCGACGCGGCCGGCCGGGCGAACCAGCAGCTGGCGGCAGCCGCCGAAGCCGTCTATCTGTGCGTCTCCGGTATATCAGTAAGGATAAAATAGAGGTTTATAGTTGAAACTTGCCAGGACACTCATGCTGCAGGGAACGGCGTCGCACGCGGGCAAAAGCCTGCTGGTGGCCGGCCTGGCGCGCATCATGGCGCAGGACGGCTTTTCCGTGGCGCCATTCAAGTCGCAGAACATGTCGCTTAACTCCTACGTGAGCGCCGACGGCGGCGAGATGGGCCGCGCGCAGGTGGTACAGGCCGAGGCGGCGGGCATCGATCCGCGCACGGACATGAATCCGGTGCTGCTGAAGCCTACCACCGACACCGGGGCGCAGGTGATTGTCCAGGGGCGGCCGGTCGGCACGATGGCCGCGCTTGATTATCACGATTTCAAGCTCAGCCTGCTGGACGCCGTCTCCGAATCGCTGGAGCGGCTGCGGCGCGAGTTCCAGGTGGTGCTGATCGAGGGCGCCGGCAGTCCGGCGGAGGTCAATTTCCGCGGCCGCGACATCGCCAATATGACCGTGGCCGAGATCGCCGATGCGCCGGTGCTGATGATCGGCGACATCGAGCGCGGCGGCGTGTTCGCTTCGCTGGTGGGGACGATGGAGCTGCTGGAGGAAGAGGAGCGCCGGCGCGTGGCCGGCCTGGTGATCAACAAGTTCCGGGGTGATCGCTCCATTCTGGAGCCGGGGATCGATTTTCTCGAGGCCCGCTGCCAGCGGCCGGTGCTGGGCGTGGTCCCCTATATACACGATCTTCGCATCGAGGAAGAGGATTCGGTCTCGCTGTCAGCCACGGCCGGCGGGGTGGGCACGCGCCGGGCGGCTGACGGCGGCGGCCTGCGGCCGGGACGGGATCTGCCTCAGGTCGAGGCGCTCTGGCCCTCGGACGTGGGCGGATCCAGCCGCGCGGCGGGCGGCGCGGCTCGCGGGCGGCCGGGCCGCAAGCAGGCGGTCGCGGGCGCCACTCGCTCAGCTATAAACGGCGGCCGGGTGAAAGTGCGGATCGCGCGGCTGCCGCGCATGTCCAATTTCACCGATTTCGACTCCCTGTCCCGTTACCCCGCCTTCGACTGCCAGTACGCCGAGCATCCGGCGGGGCTGGCGGACGCCGACCTGATCGTCATCCCTGGCACCAAGAGCACGCTCTCAGACCTGCGCTTCCTCTGGTCCAGCGGCCTGGCGGCGGCGATCATCCGCCGCGCTGATGCGGGCACGCCCGTGATCGGCATCTGCGGCGGCTACCAGATGCTGGGCCGGCGCGTGCTCGATCCCCACGGCATCGACAGCGCCGCCGGGAGCGCCAAGGCTCTAGGTCTACTGGACGTTGAGACTGTCTTCGACGAGGAGAAAGCCACCCGGCGCGCCAGGGGCACGGTGACCGGGAAGAGCCCGTTGCTGGGCCCGGGCACGCTGGTGACCGGCTACGAGATCCATATGGGGCGGACCGACCTGGGCGATGCGGCCGCGCCGCTGCTGGCGACCGAGTTCGGCGCCGACGGGGCCGTCAGTCAGGACGGCCTGGTGCTGGGCACCTACCTGCACGGATTCTTTGACAGCGACGAAGTGCTGGCGGAGCTGCTTGCCTACTTCGGCTGCCCGGCGGAGCTGCCGCTCCTGGGCAGCGACGCGCTCAAGGAGCACGAATATGACCGGCTGGCGCGCGAGCTGCGGCGCTCGCTCGACATGGAAAGGATTTACCGGATTGCCGGCCTGGCCTGACGGCAACGGCGCGGGAGCCCGCCTGTGCCTGGCCTTCGCGGCGGACGCCTGCTTCGGCGAACCGCCGCTGCAGTGCCATCCTGTTTACTGGATGGGGAAGCTGGTCGATCTGGCCGACTGGGGCATGCCGGGGCGCGAGCGCGGCCCTGCCGCCGAGCGCATCGCGGGCACGGTTGTGGCCCTGGCGCTGCCGGCCGGCACCTACCTGGCTACCGCGTGGCTGCTGCAGTCGGTGCCGCGGCGGCTGCGCCGGACAGCCGAGGTGATGCTGCTTTCCTTCGCGCTCGCCGGACGCTCGTTATATGAGAGCGCCGGCGACGTGCAGCGCGGGCTGGCCAAAAGCGAGGAGGAGGGACGGGATCGCGTTTCGCGCATGGTCGGGCGCGATACCCACTCGCTCGATGAGGCCGGCATCACCCGCGCGGCGATCGAAAGTGTGGCGGAGAACTGCAACGACGGCGTCGTCGCACCCGTGTTTTACGGGCTTATCGGCGGGGCGCCGCTGGCGCTGGCCTACAAGATGGTCAGCACGCTTGATTCGATGATCGGCTACCGCAATTTGAGGTACGGGAATTTCGGCTGGGCCTCCGCCAGGCTGGACGACGCCGCCGGATTCATCCCCGCGAGGCTGACGGCGGCGGCGGCCTCGCTGGCCGGTCCGCTGGTAGGTGGCAGCACCGCCGGCGCGCTGGGCAGCTGGCGCCGGGACGCGGCTGCGCACGCCAGCCCCAACGCGGGCGTCTGCGAGAGCGCTTTCGCCGGCGCGCTGGGCGTATGCCTGGGAGGCGGCAACCGTTACGGCGACATCCCGGTCGATACCCCGTTGATGGGCAAGGGCCTGCGCGAGCCGGCCTGGGAGGACATCGGCCGGGCGGCGAACCTGATGTATGTGGCATCCACGCTGGTGCTGATGTTCGGCGCCGTGCTCCGCTGGATGCTCCGGGGCTGGAGGCGCGCATGAGTGGACCGGGAAAGGCCGCCAGCGAGGCCGACGGGCTGGCGCGCATCCTCTGGGAGCAGTCGCGCCGGCTGGGGTTGGTGCATCTTTACACCGGCAACGGCAAGGGCAAGACCACAGCGGCGCTGGGGCTGGCGCTACGGGCGCTGGGACGCGACCGCAGGGTGGCGGTCATCCAGTTTCTGAAGTGCACGAGCGTCAGGACCGGCGAGCTCGTGTTCGCCGAGAAGATCGGCGCGCCGTTCACCATCGAGCAGTACGGGGCTTCGCGGTTTGCTTCCCGGGAAGAACAGGAGCGGGTCAGGGAAAGCGGTCAGACCGTGGAGCGCGGCTGGCAGGCAGCCAGGGAGCTGGTAAAGCGGGAGGATCTCGACCTGGTCATCCTGGACGAGGTCACGCATCTGGTCCGCAATGGCTACATCGGGCTGGAGGATATCCTCGATCTGGTGGCGGGCAAGGCCGCCGGCCTGGAACTGGTGCTGACCGGGCGGCATGCGCCTCAGGAACTGATCGATGTCTGTGATTATGTGACGGAGATGCGAGAGATCAAGCATCCGTTCAACCATGGCGTCAGGGCGCGCCCGGGAACGGAATTCTGAAAATGGTATGGCGGTCAAAGGATTGATGGCATGAAGCGGCACAGTGAGGAAGAGCAAGGCGTTGTCGACCGCGGCGAGCACGCCGGCGGCAGCGGGGGCGTGGCCGGCAGCGAGCGCGTGGCCGGCGGGCGGGAAGATGGGGCCGGCGGGCGGGAAGACGGCGGCGCGGCGCCGGTTGGCGTGGCGCCGGAGCATGGCGGCCGGCGGCGCGAGGCAGCTCGCCGCCTCGGCATCCCCAAGGAGGAGCTGCTGGACTTCAGCGCCAGCATCAACCCGCTGGGGCCGCCGGAAGCCGCCGTGGGCGCGGTCCGCCGGACGCTGGCGGAGATCCCGTATTATCCCGAGGAGCGCGCCGGTTCGCTGACGGAGCTGATCGCCGGTTTTCTCGGCATTGCGCCGGAAGAGGCGGTTCCCGGCAACGGCAGCATCGAGCTTATCTACTGGCTGGCGGCCGTGCTCAGACCGCGCAGCGTCCTGATCGTCGAGCCGACCTTTTCCGAGTACCGCCGTGCCTGCGAGGCGGCGGGCGCGCGCTGCCAGAGCTTCGCGGTGCGGCCGGAAGACGGGTTCCAGCTGGATGTGACGCGGCTCGATCCCCGCGGCCATGACATGGTCTTTGTCTGTAATCCAAATAATCCCACTGGTCAACTGATCTTGGCTGAGGACCTGTCATATCTGTGGCAGAAATGCCGCTCTGCCGGGGCGGCGCTGGTCGTCGACGAGGCTTTTATCGATTTTGTCGGTCCGGGGGCCTCGTTGCTTTTTCGCGGCGCCGCCGGATGCGCTGCCGGCAATGGCGGCGTTCCCGCAGGGCTTTTTGTCATCCGTTCATTCACCAAGTCGTTCGCGCTGGCGGGGCTGCGGGTCGGCGCCCTGGCGGCGGCCGTGGATTCCGCCCGCAGGCTGCGCGACTCGATGCCGCCCTGGCGCATCAACGTGCTGGGGCAGGCGGCCGCGGCGGCGGCGCTGGCAGAGGGGGATTATCTGGCGCGGACCCGCAAGGAGACAGCGCGGCTGCGGGCGCGTCTGCAGGCGGATCTGGCCGCCATCGACGGTGTCGAGCCGCTGCCGTCGGCCGCCAATTTCATCCTCTGCCGCGTGGCGGGCAGAAACGCCGGCGCGGTGACGGCGGGGTTGGAGCGGCAGGGCATCCTGGTGCGTGACTGCCGTTCCTTCGCCGGGCTCGAGGACGGTTACATCCGCGTGGCGGTGCGTGCCGGACACGAGAATCATCAGTTGATAACGGCGCTTAATAAGATCATGGCGGCGGGGGACGGCAGATGACGCGCCCCGTAGTCATCGCGGGTGCGGCCAGCGGCGTCGGCAAGACGACGCTCG
Source organism: Actinomycetes bacterium (assembly GCA_021791195.1). Classification (GTDB taxonomy): domain Bacteria; phylum Actinomycetota; class Thermoleophilia; order BMS3ABIN01; family BMS3ABIN01; genus JACWAD01. The sequence continues at coordinate 42,160 of JAJYXB010000018.1, forward strand.
CCGCCGGCATCATGGGCGCCTGCCGCCGCCGGGGGCTGAAGGTGGCGCCATTCAAGGTCGGCCCGGACTATATCGATCCGGGTTTCCATCAGCGGGCAGCCGGTGCGCCGTCGCGCAACCTTGACACATGGTTGACTTCGGCGGATGAGGTGCGGGCAATCTATCGGCGGCGGGCCGCGGCCGCGGACGTCAGTATAGTCGAGGGTGTCATGGGGCTGTTCGATGGCCGCGCCGGAGCCGGCGCCGGGGGCAGCACGGCCGAGGTCAGCGGGCTGATCGGGGGCGCCGTGATGCTGGTCGCCGATTGCGCCCGGCAGGCGCGCAGTCTGGCGCCCCTGCTGAAAGGGTTCGCCACGTTCGATGCGGGCACGGCGGTGGCCGGATGCATCCTCAATAATGTCGGCGGCGCCGGGCACGAGCGCATCCTCCGGGACGCGGCGCGCGAGGCCGGCGTCACGGTCTTCGGTGTCCTGCCGCGGCAGCCGGAGATAGTGCTGCCGTCGCGCCACCTGGGCCTGGTCCAGGCCGGCGGGGCGGATGCGGAGCAGGCAAAACTGGAGTTGATAATCGACCACGTTCAGCAGAATGTCGATATCGATGCCTTGCTGGCGCTCGCCCGGGGCGCCGGCGGCAAAGCGGCCCGCGAGGATGGAAAGCGGCCGCCTGGAGTCGGCTCCGTCAGGGAACTGCCGCCGGGCGCAAGCGCGCGGATCGCCGTGGCCCGGGATGAGGCCTTTTCCTTTTATTATGTTGACGGCCTGGAAGCTTTGGAGGAGGCCGGCGCGGAGCTGGCCTATTTCAGCCCGCTGCGCGACGAGACGCTGCCGGCCTGTGATGGCGTCTATCTCGGCGGCGGCTATCCGGAGGTCTACGCCGCGGAGCTGGAGGCCAACCGGTCCATGCGTGAATCGGTGGCGGCCGCGGTATCCGGCGGCCTGCCCACTTATGCGGAATGTGGCGGCCTGGTGTATCTCTGCCGGGAGCTGGAGGAGCACGGCCGCAGCCGGCGCATGGCCGGAGTGCTGCCGCTGACGGCGCGCATGACCGGCCGGCGGCAGGCGCTGGGGTATGTGGAGGCGACAGCCCGCCGGGACAGCATCCTCATGCCGGCCGGCGCCAGCGTGCGCGGCCACGAATTCCACTGGTCGGCCATCGACTGGTCGGTTGATGATTCTGCCTATGATTGCTATTCCGGCCGGCTGGGCCGGAGCACCCCCGACGGCTATCTTGCCGGCGGCCTGCTGGCCAGTTATGTCCACATCCATTTCGGCGGCAACCGCGACGCGGCGGCCGCTTTCGTCGGCGCCTGCGCCCGCGCCCGGGGGGTGAGCGCGCGTGTCCACGGTTGATCCGGCAATGGGGACGGAGAAAGCCGGAGCCCCGGAGCGGACGGCTGTCGTCATCCTCGGCCACGGCAGCCGGGCGCCCGAGGCCGCCGGCCTGCTTGACTGGGTCGCCGGGCGGCTGGCGGCGGATGCCGGGTTGCCGGTGATGGCGGCCTCGCTGCAGTTCAACCAGCCGACGCTGGCGGACTGCTGCCGCAGGCTGGCTGCCGCAGGCGCGCGCCGCATTCTGATTGCGCCCTACTTCCTGTTTGAGGGCAACCACATGCAGCGGGACATCCCCGAGGAGCTGGACGGGCTGCGGGCGGAGCTGGACGGGGTGGAGCTGGTGCTGACGGCGCCGCTGGGAGCGGACGAGCGGCTGGTGGAGGTCATCCGGAGCCGCATCGCCGAGGCCGGGGGTGCGCGGCAGCAGGAAAAAGTGCAGCACCAGGAAAAAGTTTTGAGTCAAAATCCGATCGAGAAGCAGAGTTTCGAGATCATCGACGCGCTGCTGGGCATCACCGGCAGCAACGAACCAGAGTATCAGGTGGTCCGGCGGGTGATCCACGCTACCGGCGATCTCTCGCTGGCGGATGCGCTGGTTTTTTCCAGCGGCGCCACGGCGACGGCAGTAGCCGCGCTGGCGAAAAAAGCAAATATCGTCTGTGATGTAAACATGGCCGCGGCGGGCATCGAGCCGACCGCCAGCCGCCTCGGCTACCGGCTCGACTGCGCCGTGACCGCGCCCGGTGTGGCGCGCATGGCGCAGGATGAAAACATCACCCGCAGCGCCGCCGGCATCAGGCAGCTGGCGCGGTCCCGCCGCCTCGATGACGCGGTGATCGCTATCGGCAACGCGCCCACGGCACTGTGGGAAGTGCTGCGGCTGGAGCGCCAGGAGGGTGTCAGGCCGGCGCTGGTGGTCGGCGTGCCGGTCGGTTTCGTCGGCGCCGCGGAGAGCAAGCAGGCGCTGGCGGAGTCAGACATCCCGCATGTGACCCTGCCGGGCAACCGCGGCGGCACCAGCATCGCTGTGGCGATCGTCAATGCCCTGATGCGGCTGAGCGCAGCCGGATAACCGGTTTACAATATGCAGTATTGTAGTATAAAATCCAGCCGCCGGGCCCGTTTGAAAATATCCCCGCGGTTTCATATACTTATTGCTGTTGAAGATGGTCAGTGGGGCCTCCGTCATTTTGGCGGATGCTTAAATGGGGCAAGACCGGTGCAAGACCGGCGCAGTCCCGCTACTGTAAGTGCGCACACTGATGTGACCTGTTCGTCGTATCGTGCTCACGAGCCAGAAAACCCGCCCCTGACCCTGGATTCCAGAACCTTCGCGAGAAAGGGGCAGGATCATGATGACGTTTCCATAGACCCTTTGTTCCGATTCCGGGATGAAGGGTTTTTTAATCTCACCCGGCTCCGGAATATCATTCCCTGCGTTCGCAACGAAATCGAAAATTCAACCTTGCCGATCGGCCTTTGACAGATTGGCCATGGTTTTGACAGAAAGGTATTACAATGCACATCCCTGAAGGATTGCTTCCAATCGACCAGGCTGCCGGCTGGTATGTGCCGGCGATGGCGTTTCTGGGCGCCGGCCTGGCCAAGCTGAAACGGCGCCTGAAGGAGCAGCCCAGTTCCCGGCCGCTGGTGGGCCTGATGGGCGCGTTTGTCTTCGTGGTATCGCTGATGCCGGTGCCGGTGCCCGGCCTGGGCACAGTGTCACATCCATGCGGCACGCCGCTGGCGGCCATCCTCCTGGGGCCGTTCACTGCTGTGGCCCTCGGTGCCGTGGCGCTGCTGCTGCAGGCGCTGTTCTTCGCTCACGGCGGCATCAGCAGCTGGGGGGCCAACATCCTCTCGATGGCGGTGGGTGGTTCGTTCGTCGGCTACGGCGTCTACTGGCTGATGCGCCGGCTCGGCGCCGGCCTGGGGCTGGCAGCGGGTCTGGGCGGCCTGGCCGGTGACATCGTCACATATGCCATCACGTCGTTCCAGCTGGCGCTGGCGCTGCACGGCCAGGAATCCATCGCCGCCACCTGGCTGGCCGCGTTTGGCTCGTTCATGCCGACACAGATACCGCTGGCGATCGCGGAGCTGTTCTTCACCTCCGGCGTCGTCGTCTTCGTCGCCAAGCGGCGGGCGGATCTGCTCGGCGGGCTGGAGGTGCAGCCATGAGACGCAAGCTGATCATCGCGGCGCTGGCGGTCCTTTTCATCGGCGCCGTGCTTGGCACCAGCAGCGAGTGGTTGGGGACCGACGACACCGTCGTCGGCGGCCTGGCGCAGAAGGCGGGCGTGCATGAGTCTCAGCTGCTGCCCTGGGAACTCACCGGCGACCTGCAGCTGTTCGTCTTCTGCGCCGGCGGCGCGATTGCGGGCTTCGCGGTCGGTTACTACTGGCGCACCCTGTTTGGCGAGGGGCCGCGGGAGCGGGTGGAGGAAGTTGACGAACCTGCCATCGCTGACAGGAAGGCGCCGTGAGCGGCGCCCATCACAACTCAGACGGATTTGCCTGGAGCAGCAGCTTCCTGGCGCGCATCGACCCCCGCGTCAAGCTGGCGGCTGTGGCCGGTTTTCTCTGCGTCAATCTGCTGGCGCGCACGGCGCTGGTGCCCGCGGTGATCGCGGCGGCGATGGTGTTGCTGATGCTCGCCAGCCGGGCTCCTTACCGCCGGCAGCTGCTGATGATCGCCTTTCCCTCGACGTTCGCCATCTTCGTGGTGGCGAGCCAGACGGTGTTCCACGGCGGCAGCGTGTTCGCTACCCTGGGGCCGTTCGACCTGCACCGCGACGGGATGCTGCACGGCCTTTTCCTGTCGCTGCGGATAGTCGCCGGCGGCCTGGTAGTGGTGGTGCTGGGAGTATCGACGCCGCTGAACCGCCTCTGCCTGGCGCTCAAATGGTTCCGGGCGCCGGCCACTTTTGTGGAAGTGATCCAGTTGACTTACAGATATCTTTTTGACATGCGGGCCGAGTTCTTCCGCATGCGGGATGCGCAGCGTTCGCGTCTGGGGTGGTCCTCCGCGCGCCACGGGCTGGCCAGCAGCCGCATGCTGGGCGGCGCCCTCTTCCTCGATGTCTACGAGCGCGGCCTGCGCTCGGCCGAGGCGATGCGCTGCCGCGGCGCCGGACCGGTTGCGGCAGGCAGCCTGCCGCGGTTGAGCCGGCTTGACCTGGGGGCGGCGCTGGCGTCCGCGGCGCTGGTGATGGTGCTGGCCGTGGCGGCACTGATGGCGGTGGGCCCGTGATCCGGATAGACGATCTTCACTACGCATATCCCGGCGGCGCCGCGGCGCTGGACGGCGTTTCGCTGCGGGTGCCGCCCGGCTCGTTCCTGGCTTTGATGGGGGCAAACGGCTCCGGAAAATCCACGCTGCTGAAGCATATCAACGGCCTGCTGATCTCCCAGACCGGCGGCGTGACCGTCGGCGGCGTCGCCGTCAGCCGTCAAACCTTTGATGAGGTCAACGGCACGGTCGGCTTCGTCTTCCAGGATCCCAACGACCAGATCTTCGCGCCCACTGTTTTCGACGACATCTGTTATGGGCCCCGGAACCTCGGCCTCGACGAGCGCGAGGTCGAAGCGCGCGCCCGGGAGGCGGCGGCACAGGTCGGCATCGCCGACTTGCTGGAGCGGCCCATCCATCATCTCAGCTACGGCCAGAAGAAGCGCCTCTCGATCGCCGGCGTGCTGGCGATGGAGCCGCGCGTGCTGGTGCTGGACGAGCCGACCGCCAGCCTCGACCCGATGGGCGAGGCGCGGCTGATGCGCATCCTGCTCCAGCTCAATAAGGGAGGGATGACGGTGGTGATGGCCACGCACGACGTCGATCTGGTGCCGCTCTACGCCGAGCAGGTCTGCCTGCTGCGGAAGGGCAAGGTGGCGGTGCAGGGGCGGCTGCGGGAAGTCTTCGGCGATCCGGAGCTGATCGAGCGCTGCCATCTGCGCCTGCCGCGGGTCGCTTCCCTGTTTGACATCTTCCCCGATCTGACGGAGCTGCCGCTGACGGTGGGCATGGCTCGCCGGAAGCTGGAGGAGTTGATGGCAGAAAGGCTGGCGCCGACGGAGCCGGCGGGCAGATGAATGCGCGGGCGAAAGCCCTGCGGCGGGGTTTCACTACCGGCGCCTGCGTACAGGCGGCGACACGCGCCGCGGCGCTGACGGTGGCCACCGGCTATGTTCCCTGCGAGGCCGCCAAAGAGGACGGCCCGCTGGGCGACCGGGAAACGACCGGTTCGGTTTTGATCACACTGCCGAGTGGTGAAGAGGCGGTTTTCAAGGTGGCGATGCACGCCGAGGGCGTCTGTTCGACGGTGAAGGACGCCGGCGACGACCCTGACGTCACCAACGGCATGCAGATCTTCGTCTGCGTCACGGCGCGGCTCGACGGCCGCTTCTATGTCGACGGGGCCGAGGGGGTCGGCCGGGTGACGCTGGCCGGCCTGCCGGTGAAGCCGGGGCGGGCGGCGATCAACCCGGTGCCGCTGGAACACATCCGCGTGGAGGCGCGGCGGGTTTTGCCGCACGGCGCCGAGGTGACCGTCTCCATCCCGGAGGGAGAAAAGCTGGCGTCGCGGACTTTCAATCCGCGGCTTGGCATCGTCGGCGGTCTCAGCATCCTCGGGACCACCGGCCGCGTCGAGCCCTGGTCGGCGGTGGCATACCAGGAAGCCCTGCTGCCGCAGCTGGATGTGGCCCGGGCGGCCGGCCATCGCAAGCTGGTGCTGGTGCCCGGCGCCAAAGGCGAGAAAGCGGCGCTGGCGGCCGGGTTTGAGCCCGGCGCCGTGATTCAGACGGGGAATTTTGTCGGCATGATGCTCGGCGCTGCCCGCGAACGCGGGTTCCGGCGGTTGACGCTGCTGGGACATGTCTCCAAGCTGGCCAAGCTGGCGCGCGGCGATTTCAACACGCATTCGCGCGCGTCGGCGATGCCGCTGGATGTGCTGGCGGCGGCGGCCGCTGGCCGCGGCTGGAGCCGGCAGCGGACCGCCGCCTTGAAGCGCCTGGCGACGACGGAGGCCGCGATCGCGAAGCTGCGGGCTGCCGGGGCGGGCGAGGTGCTTGACGATACCGCCCGCCTGGTGGCGGAAAAGATTGAAGCCGAATTTGGCCTTAAAACAGAGATATTGTTAACCGACGCCCGCGGAGCGCTCGTTGGACGCAGCTGAAAAACACATCCTTTATATCGTCGGCGCCGGGCCGGGCAGCGCCGGTCTGCTGACCCCCGGGGCGGAAAAAGTGATCGCTGCCGCCCGCGTGGTTGCCGCCGGCCGCCGGTTGCTGGCGCTGGCGCCGCCGGAAGCGGAGACGCATGCCATCGGCGCCGACCTCGAATCCACGCGCCGGTTCATCGAGGCGCGGCTGGCGCAATCCGACGTCTGCGTCCTGGTCAGCGGTGACCCCGGCTGCTACAGTGTCCTGCCTTTTCTCAGCCGGTATTTCCGCGATCGCATCCGGGTGCTGCCGGGCATCTCGTCGGTGCAGTTGCTGGCGGCGCGGCTGAAAGCGCCGTGGCACGGCTGGCGCATGATCAGCCGGCACGGGCGCGGCGCTCCGCGGCTTGATACGGCTTCCGGCCCAGGCGCACCGGCAGAGCCGCTGCTGTTTTTTTGCGACGAAGAGAACTCGCCGCAGGCGGTGGCGCGGTCGCTCCTGGCTGCTGATCCTGATCGCCGGGTGGCGGTGGGTTCCCATCTGGGATCAGTGGACGAGCGCATCTGGCAGGGAACACTGAGCGCGGCGGCGGCGGGGAAGTTCCCCGGCAACTCGCTGCTGCTGGTGCTGCCTGCCGGGGAAGGGGATCCGCCTGAAAGAGATGATCCTGAAGGGGAAATCGCGGCAGGGAAAGTCCCCGAAGGGGAAATCGCGGAAGATGAAATCCCGGGAGGGGAAACCCCCGGAGGAGGAGCGGGAGAGGGAGAAGCCCCGGAAGGGGATGTCCCTGTCCGGCCGGCGGCCGCGGCGCCTGGCATACCGGATGATCTGTGGCTGCGGCGGGAGGGCGTGCCGCTTTCCAAAAGCGAGTTTCGCGCCGTGCTGATGGCCCGGGTGCAGCCGGCGCTCAGGCGCGTGATCTGGGACGTAGGCGCCGGCACCGGCTCCTACTCCGTGGAGTGTTCGCTGCTGTCGCCGGCGGCGGAAGTCTATGCCATCGACCGGAACCCCGAGGCTTGCGGCCTGATCGCGGCGAATGCAACACGGTTCGGAGCAGACGTAAAAACCGTCTGCGCGGCGGCGCCGGAGTGCCTTGCGCGGCTGCCGCGGCCGGACCTGGTGATCATCGGCGGCAACGACGGGCGGCTGGCGGAGATCTTTGCTAAAGTCGTGGAAGCGGTGCTGCCGGGGGGCCGCGTCGCCGTTACGGCGGTGCTGGACCGGACACGGCAGGAGGCGCACGGACTGTTTGCCGGTTCGGGACTGGAGGCGCGGCAGGCGGTCCGGGTGGAGATCGCCCGCGGCCACGAGCATGAGTGGGCTGCGAACAATCCCGTTATCCTGTTTACGGGAGACCGGCCGGGGAACAGCGATTGAGCGCGTGGGCGGGCGCCGGCATCGCACGGTCGACGGCACCGCACGGTAGCCGGCACGGTCGCCGGCATCGCACGGTCGCTGGCACCGGTGCAGGGAGCCGGCGCGGTCGCCTGCACCAGCACGCGATGCAGATGAAAATTGCCAACAACTATTAAATTATGTCAAAGAAACCGACATTCGAACAGGAATCGCGTGCGGACCCGGAAACGGGCACGCTTTACGGCGTCGGCGTCGGGCCCGGCGATCCGGGCCTGGTGACCGTGAGGGCGGTTGAGATCATCCAGAGCGTGGTCACGGTTGCCTATCCGGTGCACCGGCAGGGTGCCGGCAGCCGCGCGCTGGAGGCGGTCCGGCGCTACCTGCGTGACGGCACCGCGCTGCTGCCGCTGCTGATGCCGATGACGCGGGACCGCGAGCGGCTGCGGCAGGCGCATGCAGCCGCCGCGGCAGAACTGGCGGCGGCCGGCGGCAGCGGCAGCGTCGCCTATCTGTCCCTGGGAGATCCGCTGTTTTACAGTACTTTCGCCTATCTGGCGGGCGGCTATCCCGGCAGCGTCAGGATGATCAGCGGCGTCAGCGCCGTGAGCGCTACCGCGGCCGCGGCCGGCCTGCCGCTGGCCACGGGCGATACGCCCATGGTGGTCGTGAGCGGCGCCGATACGGCGGGGCTGCGCGCTGCGCTGGGAATGGCCGGCGCCTCCATCATCATCATCAAGCCGCGGGCGCTCAAGGCTGCGGCGTTCGACCTGCTGGACGCCGCCGGCGTCTGGCAGCGTACCTGCGCCGCGGTCGAGCTGGGGGGCGAAGACGAGCGCGTCATCAACCCGCTCGATCGCCGGGAAGCGGAGCGGCTGCCGTATTTCGCGGTCATCTGGGTCCAGCCACCCGTGGAAACCGAAGAGGCGTCCGGGAGTGCCTAGGAAGATGGAACAGCCCGACTGCGGCGGCAGTGTGCCGGCCGGGGGAAGCGTCTGCTTCGTGGGCGCCGGGCCGGGCGACCTGGAGCTGATCACCGTTAAGGGGCTGAGGCTGCTGGAGCAGGCGGACGTGATCGTTTACGCCGGTTCGCTGATCAACGCCGACCTGCTGCAGTTCAATCCGGACGCCGAGCTGATCGACAGCGCGCCTCTATGTCTTGACGACATCATCAGTCTTATGGTCAACCGCGCCCGGGCGGGCAGGAAAGTCGTGCGGCTGCACAGCGGCGATCCGGCTTTCTACGGGGCGATCAAGGAGCAGATCGTCCGCCTGCGGCCGGCCGGCATCGGCATCTGTGTCGTTCCGGGAGTGTCGTCGCTGAACGCCGCCGCCGCGGCGCTGGCCAGCGAACTGACGGTGCCGGGAGTGACGCAGACGGTGATCGTCACCCGCGCGGCCGGACGCACGCCCGTGCCGGAGCGGGAGGATCTGGCCGCGCTGGCCGCCCATGGCGCCACCATGGCGATTTTCCTGAGCACGGGGCTTGCGGCGCAGGTCCAGGAGAAACTGATGGCGCATTACCGGCCGGAAACGCCCGTGGTGGTAGTGCACCGGGCGAGCTGGCCGGATCAGCGGGTCATCCGCACAACCGTCTCCGGATTGACCGGCAGCATCAAGAACGCAGGCATCGACCGCACGGCGATCATCCTGGTTGGAGAGGCGCTGGCCCAGGAGGGAGACGAGTCGCTGCTGTATGCGCGCGGTTTTTCCCATGGATACCGTGCCGGCGAAGCACCCGTTAATCCGGAGCAGGGCGAAAGATGAGCCGCGCTGCCGGCAACACGCCCGGGGGTGAGCCGGGCTACGCCGCCGGAGCCGGGCAGGGTCAAGCCGCCGGGCCTGGGCCGGGTCAAGCAGCCGGGCCTGAGCCGGGTCAAACAGCCGGAGCCGGGCAGGACCGCATCAGTTATTTCTCGCTGACGGCGGGCGGGACGCTGCTGGCGCTGAAGCTGCGCGACCGTTTCGGCGGCGAGGCGCATCTGCCCAGCTGTTACAGTCTCGGCTGCCGGCGCTGCCGTCCGTTTGACAGTATTGCCGAAGCGTTGCCACAAAGTTTTCAGGCCGGCGAGACCATCATTTGCGTGATGGCGGCCGGCATCGTCACGCGGCTGCTGGCGCCGCATCTGAAGTCGAAGCATGACGACCCCGCTGTGCTTGTCCTTGATGAAGAGGGGAGGCATGTCATCCCCCTGCTGGGCGGCCATGCCGCCGGCGCCAATGCTATGGCGCGCGAGATCGCTGATTTCCTCGGGGCGGATGCCGCGATCACCACCGCCAGCGATGTCCAGGGGATGACCGCCCCGGACGAGTTGGCGCGGGCGCTGGGGGCGGCGATCGACGATCTGCTGGCGCTCAGGAAGGTGACGGCGCTGCTGGTGGACGGCGAACCGGTCTGCATCCAGTCGGCGTGCAATCCGGAGGTTTCCGGATACAGCTGGCTGGCGCCGGATGCGGATGCGCGAGAATTTTCCGGCCGGCTGCTGATCTCTTACCGGCTTCCCGGGAAGGACACCGAGGTCGATCCCGGCGCCGCCGATCCCGGCGCCGCTGCGGCCGGAGCCGGACCGCGGCAGGTGACGGCCCGGCTGATCCCGCGGATCGTCACCGCCGGCGTCGGCTGCCGGCGTGGAGCCGGCGCCGATTCGATCCTGGCCGCGATCGATGCGGCCTGCCTGGCGCACGGCATCGACCGCCGCGCCGTCGGCGCGCTGGCCTCGGTGGCGGCCAAGCGGGACGAAGCGGGGCTCAGCGAAGCCGCCGCCCGGCTGGGCGCGGAGCTTATCTTCTATAGCGCCGCCAGGCTGCGGGAACTGGACCGTCCGGGCAGCAGTTTTGTCGAAGCGGCGGTGGGCACTCCTGCCGTCTGCGAGCCGGCGGCGCTGCTGGGCGCGGGGCCGGAGGCCCGGCTGCTGGCCGCCAAAACCGCCGCGGACGGCGTCACCGTGGCGCTGGCGGCAGCGGCGCCGAAGCCGCCAGCGCTCCCCAAAACCGGCGCCGGCTCTGGCGGCGTGGCGGTAGTCGGCATCGGCGCCGGCACCGGACCGCTGCTCACCGCTGAGGCCCGCCGGGCGATCCGCGACGCCGACATCGTGCTCGGTTACCGTACCTACATCGAACAGGTGCGCCATCTCTTCCCGCACAAGGAATATATCCCGGGCTCGATGGGCGCCGAGATCGACCGCTGCCGGCAGGCGCGCGAGCTGGCCGAGGCAGGCCGGCGCGTGGCCCTGGTTTCCAGCGGCGATCCTGGCATCTATGGCATGGCGGGCCTGATGCTGGAGCTGGCCGGCGGCGTGCGGGTGAGCGTCGTTCCGGGAGTGACGGCCGCCCAGCTGGCGGCTGCGCGCCTGGGGGCGCCGTTGATGAACGACTTCGTCACCATCAGCCTCAGCGATCTGCTGACGCCCAGGGAAGAGGTGCTGCGCCGCGTCGAAGCGGCCGCCGCTTCCGACCTGGTCATCTGCATCTATAACCCCACCAGCAAAAAACGCCGCCCGCTGTTCGAGGCGGCATGCGCGGCGCTGCTCCGGCACCGGTCCGGCTCGACGCCGGCCGGCTGGGTCAGGGACGCCGGCGGGCCGGAGGAAACAGTCCGCATGTGCGCCCTCGGCGAGCTGGCGGAGCAGGAGGTCGACATGCGCACGGTCATCATCATCGGCAACTCGCAGACGGTGCTGGCGGAGGGCAGGATGATCACCCGGCGGGGGTATGAGAATAAAACGGCGGCGCCTGAGCGGCGGCGATGATGACCGCAGCAGCCGGCATGGCATGAAGAAGACCTTATCGAGGCCGGCCGCAGCACCTGACATGGCATGAATAAGACCATATATATCATCGGTGGCACCACGGAGGCGGGACGCGCCGCTGCGCGCCTTCAGGCCGATGGATACCGCGCGGTTATCAGCGTTGCCACGGCTTTGGGGGAACGGGCCGCGGCCGCCACGGCTTTAGGCGAACGGGCCGCGGCCGGCTTTGGGGCCGGCGCGGCTCCCGGCGGGCCGGAAGGCAACAGCGCCGGTGGCCTCCGGCTCGATCCCGGCCGCAAGACGGCCGCGGAGATGGCGGCCGCGGTGAAAAGGACCGGCGCTGCGGCGATCCTCGACTGCTCCCATCCTTATGCGGTCGCGGCCACTGCCGAAGCGCGGCAGGCCGCCGGGATCGCGGCTGTGCCTTATCTGCGCTACGCCCGCCCGCCGGTGGAAGCACCTGCTGCGGAATGCTTCAGGGATGCCGCATCGGCTGCCCGCCGGCTGGCAGAGACAGGCGGCCGGGCCCTGCTGACGATCGGCGTCCGCAATCTTGAACCTTTTATCAGCGCCGGCGCCGGTTTTGCCGTGCGCATCCTCCCGGTTGTCGAGTCGCTGGAAGCGTGCCTTGAACTGGGGATCGCACCGCCGGACATCATCGCCGCCCAGCCGCCCTTTGATGTGGATTTTAACCGCGCCTGCCTGCGGCGCGCGGCTGCCCGTTTCCTGGTGACCAAGGATAGCGGCGCCGAGGGCGGGCTGCCGGAGAAGCTGGCGGCGGCCGCTGCCGAGGGCGTGCGGGTGCTGATGCTGAAACGGCCGCCCGAGCCGGATGGCGCTTATTACGATCTGGAGAGTGTCATGAACCGGCTGGCGGCGGTCTCGGGATGACGCCGGCGGTGCGCGCGCAGGAAGAAGATGTCAGCGCCAGCCGCGGCCTGAACCCGCTGCTGCGCCTGCGGCTGGCGTTCGGATTTTTCTCGGTGCTGCCCCTGGGCAAGACGGCGCCGTTGCAGGAAGTAGCCGCGGCCGCGACGATGCTGCCGCTGGTGGGCGTCGTGCTGGGCGGACTGGAGGGAGCTGCCGGCTGGGGGGCGCTAAAGCTGTTCGGGCCGCTGGTCGCGGCGGCCGTTGTGCTGGCGCTGGCGCTGCTGCTGAGCGGGATGCACCACGCCGACGGCCTGGCGGATGTGGGCGACGCGATCATGGTCCACGGGGACGCCAGCCGCCGCATCGCCGTGCTGAAGGACCGGACGCTGGGGGTCGGCGCCTCCGGGGCCCTGATCATCACATATCTGCTGTCCTGGTCAGCCCTGGGTCAGCTGGCCTCGCTGCGGGGAGGATTGATGCTTGTCTTTTTTATGATGGCGTCTGAGGTTTGCGCCCGGCTGGGGCTGATCTTCACCGCGGCGGCGAATCAGCCGTCGCATCCAGGGAGCGGCAGCGAGTTCGTCAAGGCTCTGAAAGGAGGGAAGGCGGCGGCGGCGATTGCCGCGGCCGTCCTTCTGCTGGCGCTGCTGGTCTGGCCGATCGGTGCCGCCGTTGCGGCGGCAGCGGTAGCGGCAGCCTTCCTGACCGCCCTGCTGTTAACGGTTATTTCCCGCAAGCTTTTCGGCGGCGTGGGCGGAGACGTGCTGGGGGCGTCGGTCGAGCTTTCCCGCATGGCCGCCCTCCTGGCCATGCTGGCAGCCGTCCGGCCGGGCTAGGTCAGCTGCCGGAAAGCAGTCCTCCGCCTTCTTCCCCGTCTCTCTGACCGCCGTCATTCATCGTCGCGGCGCCGATAACGCCGCCGGCGGTTTCCCGGTGGACGTGGATCGCCACAGCCATCTGGTTGGCGATGCTGTTGACCGTGTCGACCAGCGAAGCGGAAAACGGGTTCTTGTCGGGGAACAGCATCGCCATCGCCCCGACCACGTCATCTCCGTATATCAGCGGCACGGTGCACATGCGATTTTTATCAAAACCCAGCCCGTGAAGGATGTAAGCGTCCCCCTTCGAGATGGCGGCGGGGTCGAGATCTTTTTGCGTCAGCAGCCGGCGCTCCAGAGCGGCGCGCACCAGCATGGTGTCTTCGTCCAGACGGCGGATACGGAGATGCTCGGTCACTTCAGCCGACGCCGAACCGATAAAAGCCAGGTTGACAAGCGCCCGTAATTTGCTATCGAGATAGGAGATGCTCGCTACCTGGCAGCCCAGCTGGTCATAAATGGATTGCAGGGCCTGCTGGGCGATCTGTTTCAGATCGAAATCGCCGGCGCAGGCGGCGGCGACATCGCGCAGCAGCGCAGCTTTGGCAAGTTCGCGTTTTGTGTTGTTGTGCAGCAGCGAATTCTGCACCGCCAGGGAAGCGCGGTCCGCGATCACCTGGATCAGCTCCCAGTCCCGGACCGAAAAGGCGGCGGGCCGCATGTTGCCGATGGCCAGTACCCCCGCGGCGTCGCCGTTCACTCTCAAAGGCACCATCAGCGCGGAACGCATCCCTGAGCCGCTGAACAGCGGGCAGACGCTGTCCTGCGCAAGCAGGTCATCGATCTTCATGGGCGCGTTTGCCCTGAAGGCCCTGCCGGCCAGTCCGACATCGGCTTTGATGCGGCTGCCGGGCAGGGGGCAGGACCCTTCGCCGGTCATGGCGCGGATCTCCAGGAACCCGCGGCTTTCGTCCGCCAGCAGGATAACCGCGGTGTCCATCTTCATGACATGCTGGGTCCGGTTGACGAGTTCTGAAAGCACCTCTTCGATATCAAGCGAAACCAGCCCTGCCTCTGAAACCGCTTCGATCGCCTCCAGCGACACGCGCGCCGCCTGCTCCTTCTCATAGATGGAGGCGTTTTCGATCGCCAGGGCGCCGTGCGACCCGATGACTGAGGCGAATTCGATCTGATCGCGGGTAAACGGCCTGGAGCCTGCCGTCTGGTTAAGCCAGACAGCGCCCACGGGGCGACTGCCGGCAACCAGCGGCACCACCATGCATGACTTCCCTGCCGGCGGCAGGATACCTCTCGGCGACGAGCCGGCGCCGGCCTCCATGATCCGCACCTGCCGGCTTTCAATCGCGTCGACTCCGGCGTCGAGATCGTCGTAGGGGGCCCGCAGCCGCAGCGGCTCGCCATCGGGGAGACCGCTGTCGCCGAACATGGCGCGCCTCTCCCACTGTTCGTCTTCCAGCAGGAAGAGCGCGCCGACATCCGTGCCGGTGATGTAGATCAACCCGTCGAGCACCAGCCGCACGGTTTCGTTGACGTCCAGGCTCGACATGATCGTGGTGCTGATGCGCAGGGAGGTCTCCCGGATACGGTTGCGCACCACCTGATCCGTGATCTCGAAAGCAAACAGCGTGATCGAAAGCGGATTGGCATGACTATCAGACAGATCGGGAATAATGTCAAAGTTCCAGAATGTGTTGCCGCTGTTCGCGGCTGGCAGGGAAAACTCCACCCCCTCTATCTGGCGTCTGTCGGCAGCGGCCCTGTCCATCAGTGTCCCCATGCGGGCGGCCGCTTCTGCCGGAAACGCGCGTGCCAGCGAGTTGAAGCCGCGGCCGCCGGACTCCGCTGACATCTGCTCAAAGGCCTGGTTATGGGCGATCAACCGGTAGCCGGGGAAGCTGAAACGGGCGTATGCCAGGGGAGAGCTCTCCAGCGCTTCCCGCGGCGAGCTCATGAGCCGGAGGAAGCGGCGCACGTAGATCGACAGGAAGCCCGTCAGCAGGCCGAACAGCGCGATGAATGAAGCACTCCAGAGGTTGACGGCGGTGAATTCGCCCGAGACATCGTCGCTGGCCAGGCAGAACATCGTGGAGAGCAGTCCGGCCGTCACGGTCTCCACCGGTCCCAGAAATATCGCCGCCATGACGATCGGCACCGTGAATGCCAGGTCGACGAAGGGAAAAATCCTCACGACGCTGTAATCGAGCCAGAAAACGGCAAGCATCAGCACGAAGACAAGCACCCACAGCAGGTCGCGCCTGCCGGAGAAGCTGACCTTTCTGTGCTCAGGCATCGAATTGCTCCGTCAGCTGCGTCTTATTTTTCGCGCTGTAGCCGGAATTGTGGAACGCGACCGCGAGCTGGTTGGCGATACTTTTGAGCACATCCAGCTCGGAGGTGGTGAAGATCCCCCTGGAGGAGAAGGCCAGCGCCATGCCGCCCACCGCCTTGCCCTTATAAATAAATGGCACCGCGGCCCTCCGGTTGTCCTCCGCTCCCAGGGAGTGGAGGATGAAAGCCTCGGTCTGCGATGCTTCACTGCTGGGGTGCGTCTGATCCGTAACGACGGCGTGTGTGCGCATGGCTCTGGTCAGGAACGTATCCTGATCCATCCTGATGGTGGCGATCGCATCCATGACCTCGCGCGAATGCCCCAGAAACGCCACGTTGACCAGAGCATCTTTTTCGCGGTCGAAATGAAAAATGCTGGCCAGGTCGCAGCCAAGCTGCCGGTAGATGGCTTCCAGCGCCGTTTCGGCTATGCTCCTGATGTCATCGCCGGCGGCGCAGGCGGCGGCGACATCGTGGAGCAGCGCCACCCGCGTCAGCTCCTGGCTGGTTTCGTTGTGCAGCAGCGAATTCTGCACCGCCAGGGAAGCGCGGTCAGCCAGCACCTGGATCAGTCCCCATTCATGGGCGGCAAACGCGCCTTCGTGGCCGCTGCCCAGCTGCAGGACGCCGGCCACCTTGCCGCCGATCCTGATCGGCACCGCCAGCACGGAGCGGATGCCGTGCTTCTCCGAGAACGGGCAGGAACCGCCCCTGTAGGAGCCGTCGGGACAAATTTCGTCCTCGTGACCGGTGATGTCGTCGATTTTCAGAGTGACACCCTCACCAAAGGCGCGGCCGGCGAGCCCTTCGCCGATCCTGAGGCGCAGGTCGGAACTGGCTTCGCCGAATCTCCCGGCGGTCGCCTGCGCCTGGAGAAACTCCCCGGAAGAGTCCACCAGGAGGATCATCGCCGCGTCCATCTGCGTCACGTCCTGCGTGCGCGTCACCAGCTCGTTGAGCACTTCATTCAGGTCGAGGGAGGTCAGACCTGCTTCCGAAACCGCTTCGATCGCTTCCAGCGACTTGCGCATCATGTGTTCGCTCTCGTAGGCGGAGGCGTTGTCGATCGCCAGCGCCGCCTGGGCGCCGATGATGGCGGCGAATTCGATTTGTTCGTCGGTGAAGCTCTTGACGCGGTTGGTCTCCAGCAGCCAGACGACGCCGATCCTGCGGTTGCCGGTGACCAGTGGCACGGCCAGGCCGGACTGGAAATCAAGCGGCGGAATCTTTTCCCTGATCCCCTGGCTGGCCCGGTCATCGGTCCTGGCGTCCTCGATGGCGATGGCCTGCTTGGTTTCCAGCGCCTCGACGGCTATGGGCAGCGCGTCGTAACGCAACCGCAACCGCCGGATTTCTTCATCCCCGCTTTCTCCCCAGCCGGCGGCGCCGACCCAGTGGCCGTCCTCGATCAGGAAGAGCGCGCCGGCGTTAGCGCCGACGATATAGGCGAGGCTGTCGATCACGACGCGCAGCGTCTCCTCGAGGTTCAGGCTCGACATCACGGCGCTGCTGATGCGCAGCGCCGCGTCCCGCGTGCGCCCGCGGTGTACCGCGCCGGTGACATCCAGCGCGAACATGCTGATGGAGCGCGGCGTGGAGCGCCCGGGCATCGTGGAGGGTATGAGGCTGATGTTCCAGTAGGAATTCCGGCCGTCCTCGCTCCTGATCACCTGTTCGCTGGCCATCTGCCGCGTTCTGGTGGAGATGGCGCGGTCCATCAGGAATGAGAGTTCTTCGGCGGTTTCGGCCGGCAGGCACTGGGCGAGCGTCTCGCAGCCCTCGCTCCGCATTAACTGCCGGAAGGCATGGTTATGGCCGCGCAGCGGATATCCGGGAAAGCCGAACTCCGCGTAGGCCAGCGGCGACGAGGCCAGCGACTCGCGGGCGGCGCCGATGTGCTTGAGAAAGCGGCGGATCTGCATCGAAGTCAGCGCCGCCAAGGCGCCGAAACCGCCTACGCCCACGGCGGTCCAGAGGTCGCCAGAGTCCCTGGCCAGCGTGTGCGCTTCCGTGATCAGCTCCAGCATCATGGACACCAGGCCGGCGGCCAGGGTTTCGATGGGGCCGAGGAAGAAAGCCGCGACCAGGATCGGGATCAGATAGGCGCTGTCCGCGGCCAGCAGGCCATCCAGCAGATGACCGACGATGAAAGCGCCGAGAGTCAGCCCGCCCACCAACAGCAGCAAGAGCGCGTGCTTGACCGGATTTTTTTTCGGTGAGGACATGGCCGCTTTTCAAGAGAGAAGCGAAAAGGAAAGCTGCCAGTGATCTGGGAGCCCCCCCACCTGAACTGCCACAGATTATAAGCCATTGCCCGCGAAAGGCAAGAAGCTGCGTCCGGAAAAGAAGGCTAGCGCCAGCGGCGCGACAGTCCCGCCAGTCCCTCGCGCCAGAACAGCCGCCAGAACTCCAGCCGCCGCCAGCGGTCGTATTCGGCGCGGCGGCGCGGATCCATCAATATGTCGCGTGCCTCGTTGAGCTCCTGCATTTTTTTGGTAGCCCACTGACGCCGCTCCACGGGGAAGCCGTCGGGATGATATTTGCGCGCCAGTGTCTTGTAGGCCCGCTCGATCACCTCCACAGAGGCGTCCTGGTGGACCTCCAGAATCTTAAAGTAATCTTTCATGCGTCCATCCGGTCGGGAACAGCTGGCAAGATAGTACATTTTCGAATTTCGAATGTCGAACGGGGAGGTACGGGCGGGCCTGGCAGCAAAGATGACGGCTGAGCGACCGTGCGGCCGCGTCAACCGCCATCGATGTGAAGCGCTTTCGGATCCCTAGGCGGGGACCGTCTCACGCGCTCCTGAGTATTGCCATTCCTTGGAAGACCCACTCTGGACAGCGTTCTCGCTGGCCAGATCTGCAAATGTGGTGGACTCCAGGCGCTCGACGAGCGATTCCTGGATACGGGTCCAGACCGGATAGACCGGGCAAAGATCGTCGCGGCTGCACTCGCCGTGGTCGCGGAGGCAGCGGTTCAGCACGATCGGCTCCTCGATCGCCTCGATCACCTCGCGAAGGTTGATCTTGTCGGGCTTGCGCGCCAGCAGCACGCCGCCCTGATTGCCGCGCAGCGTTCTGACCAGCCCCGCGCGCGCTAGGGTGCGCATGATCGTGGGCAGGTACTTCTCCGGGATGTCCTGACTGGCGGCTATCTCCCTGGTCTGGACGACGTTCCCCGGCTCCTGCCCGGAAAGGTGCAGTAGCGCCCTGATTGCATAATCTGCCTGTCGTGTGAGTTGCATGTGTCACCTCCTTGTACTCGACGACTAATTTCCGAAAAGCTACCGGGGGAAAACCCCGCAACTTTGGCAGTCCTACCGCTGCCTCCTGTCTGCCCGAGAAGCATATCGCGGCCGGAGATGAGCCGGCCATAGGGGAAAACCCCCATTTTTCATATCGTGATGACTAATTTGAGTAGAAAGGTTAGGTAAAGCGGGCAGGTTTTCGGTGTGCGTGGCCGGCTGGCGGCACGCAGGCATAGCGTATCGGACCCTTAGCGGGCGGTTGCGCGGCGGCGGTAGTGCTTTCCCTTATCCCGGCGTCCGGCGGGCGCCGATGGCCTGACCGATCGCGGGGTTTCAGCGGCGCCGGCATCAGCGGCCCGGGTGCCTTCAGCAGCTGCGGGTCGAGCTTCCTCAATGGCTGCGGCCGGCCGCCAGCCGGCCAGGATGCCGGCGAAGAAGAAATAGGGCAGCGTCAGGGCGAACATGTTCCAGTCCCAGTCGTAAGAGGCATGAATCAGGTACGTGACCAGAAAAGCCATCAATGCCGCGGCCAGGCCCCGCTGCCAGCGATCTGACGTTCTTGCCAGGTTGCGAATGCCCAGTCCCAGCGTCAGCCAGACGAATGCGCCCATGAGGACGAACCCCACCAGACCGAGTTCGCTCAACAGGCTGAAAGGCATGCTGTGCGCCTGTTTGACAAAGGGCATGCCGGCTTGACGGGTCATCATATGTGTCAGGTGGAAGCTTTGCGCTCCGGAGCCAGCGACGATGTGTTGTTTCCAGTTCGAAACCGCTTCCTTCCAGAGATTCCAGCGGATGGAGGAATTAACCTCGAGTAGGCG
The DNA here is from genome assembly GCA_021791195.1 of Actinomycetes bacterium. GTDB lineage: Bacteria > Actinomycetota > Thermoleophilia > BMS3ABIN01 > BMS3ABIN01 > JACWAD01. The sequence continues at coordinate 61,858 of JAJYXB010000018.1, forward strand.
CGCGGCGCCAGGATCTGTTCTACTCCCCATGGTAAAATCTTTCCAAGTTTGACTGGCCCAGCCGCTGACAGACGGCTTCGATGACAGGAACAGGCTAGCGGGAACGACAATCGCCATCAGGGCCACGATCAGGATTGCGGTTCCCAGGATAGCCCTGGCCCGCGAGGGCCAACTGAATCTTCGTCCGGCCGCGAGAGCAACGGCGAAGATGACGATTGTGGCAGCTATCACGAGAAGGAGATATAGCTGCAGGGGCGCCGCGGCAGCGAGCCTAAGCGCCAGCGGCGAGTTGTCGTGCATCAGCGCATCCTGAGCATTGCTCCAGATCAACACGGGCAAGGCGGCACCAGCGGCAAGCAGCAGCGCCGCGAAGCTTCTGATGCGCAGCGGGGACAGGATGAAGTACGTTATCAGGCCGACGACGATGGCAATGGTCGCCCCGCGGGAGATGGTGAAAAACAGGGCTATCAGCGCGATGGGCGCCCCGACCGCCGCCAGTATCCTGATCGCCCAGTGCGCATCTTTGCGGGCCGCGAAAAAGATTGTGGGCACGAACGTCAGTGCCGCCAGTAGCCCCTGCGCGTTGGCGTATCCGATCGGGATCGAGATTCGCGCAAAGTCGTCCGGGTTGTCAATCGTGGCCGGGAAGAGCTTCGGACCCAGTGAGTAAAAGACGGCTGCGCCGGCGGCTGCCAGAAAAAGGCCGGCAGCGAGCGTGCGGGCGAAAGGATAGCGTGCAACCACTAACCCTACAAAAAAGATAGCAAGATAACCACCGGTGCGGTTGAATTCGTTCCAGGTCAGGTCGGCTGAAATCGACCAGAAGATGGAGGTCCCGGTCCAGAGCCAGAAGCTGGCCAGCAGCGCGACGGACACCGCGGCCAGGCGCGAATCAAGCAGTTCAGGGAAGACATCGGCAGCGGCCCAGACGGCCAGGACGACGATAATCCAGGAGCCGATTACCGCGAGCGTCATCGGCCCCTGGAAATAGGCCCCGTTGAAAAAAATCGCAAACGCCTCGATGAGCATCAGCGCCACTACAGCCAGAATCGTGGTGCACTCCAGCTTCGAAGGCAGGGACTTTACGCCGCCCGTTGAAGGAAGATGCGAAGCGCGGCCGCCCCTTCGGAATGGCCACGCAGACGGACTCTTCTCCCGACCGGCATCGCCTGTTCCGCGTTTGCCTGATTTGTCCTGAAAACTAACGTTTTGCAAGATGTAGCAATTATATATAAACTCATGCCAAATATTTTTCAGTTTGTACTATCAACTGACGAAAGGCGGGCCTGAGAGTGGATGCGCCATATCTGAGAACCAGTGCGCCCGAGTTTCGGGAGTTTCTGGGAGTTATCTGGTTGCACCGCTGGCTTGTTGTCATTTCCGTGGTGGTGATCACTACGATAGCGGTCGGGGCCACCATCATTTTCATCACCCCCAAGTATCAGGCTTCCACCGATCTGCTTCAGCGCCGCAGCGGCATCGACAGTGCCCTCGTCGGCTCCAACATCCTCGGCAACTATCAGGATCAGCCGGCGCGGGCCCTGGATACTACCACCGAGCTGGTCAAATCCTCTGCTGTCATCCAGGCGGTCGCGGCAGCGATCGGCAGCGATCGGCTCGGCAATCGCAATCTCAAGAGCATGGTGGCCGTCTCCCCGGTTAGTCAGACCGACATCTTCCGCATTACTGTCACCGACACAGATCCGCAGCTGGCTGCCGATGTGGCCAATGCCTTCGCCACCAATTACATCAGCTGGCGCCAGCAGGTCGACCACGATACCATCGAGCAGGCGCGCAAGCCGATTGAGGCACAGGTGAATGCAACCCCTGCTGAGCAGAGGGGTTCGGCCGAATTCCAGAGCCTGAGCGACAAGCTGCAGTCGCTCAGGCTCTTGGAGAGCATGCAGATCACCAATGAGGAGATCGTCAGGTCGGCGGTCGCCAATCCGGCGCCGGTCTCTCCCAAGCCCGTGCGTACCGGAGCCGTTGCCCTGGTTATCAGTCTGCTGATCGGTGTCGGCGCAGTCTTCACGGTCGACCAGCTGGATACCCGTGTGCGTAGTGTGGACGAGGTTACGCGGCGGATGGATAAGCCGGTACTGGCCGCGATTCCGAAGCAGCAGCCAGCGGACGCCAACATGGTCACGCTCAAGTCTCCGTCCAGTTCCGGAGCGGAAGCGTTTCGTCTGCTGAAAACGAATCTGGGTTTTGTAAAGCCGGATAAAGAGATCAAGTCGATCATGGTCACCAGTGCTGAACCTTTCGAGGGCAAGTCGACGACGATCGCAAACCTGGGGGTAACGCTGGCGCGCGCCGGTCAGCGAGTGATCATCCTGGAGGGCGATCTGCGGCGCCCGCGGCTTTCCGAGTACCTGGGGCTGGAAAACAGGATAGGGCTGACGAATGCGATTGTAGGCAGTGCCTCCCTGAGAGAGTCGCTGCAGATGATCGAGGCCAGTGAATTGGCGATCAGTTCGGAGGGCCTGATTGATTCACTCAATAGCCTGCCGGCAACCAGCCTGAACGGGGTTAAGCCGATATATTGCGCCACCTCTGGTCCGTCGCCGCCCAACCCCGGCGAACTGGTGGCGTCCGAAAAGTTTGGTTCGCTGATTGCGGAAGCGCGTGAATATGCCGACATCGTGCTTGTGGATGCGCCACCTGTGGGGGTTGTCGGTGACGCCGTCAGCCTTGCCGGGAAAATAGATGGCATCATCCTTATAGTCAAATTGGGCCAGACTTCCAAGAAGTCGCTCAAGCTCCTGCAGGATTTCATCGAAAATGTTCCCACGAACGTACTCGGATTTGTGATCACCAACGCCGATGCCGATCGCGTCTACGGCAAGAATTACGACTATTACGACAGCTACTGATATTCCTAAATCCATTGGCGACAAGCCCTCCTCCCTTGCCGGCGAATGGAAGCTCTGATTAACCAGCCCCAAGCTATTCTTTGATAGAGTAGTGTCAAGTCAACCAGGGAGGTCACCTTGAAGCAGACGAGTCTTGCCAGCCTTGCCTAGTTCAATCTGTCGGAGACGCCACCCTGATTGACGCCCCCTCCTCCACCAAGAACAAGTACAGGAAGCGCGCCCCCGAGATGACCCAGGTAAAGAAGGGCAGCCAGTGGTACTTCGGCATAAAGGCACTCCGGCGTGGACAGGGAAAACAGAATTGTCCACACTCTGGTGGCTACCGCCGCTTCGGTGCACGATTCGTAGTCATGGAGGATCTCCTCCATGGTGAGGAAGAGACGATTCGCGGGGATAATGCCTATGCCTACGAAGGCAGCAATACCGGGGCATCAACAAGAATGTGGCTCAGCTCTTTACCATGTTTGGCTTGGCTACAGCCTCTACCTGGTGAGACGTAAGTTGCTGGAGCTTGGGGATAGCTGCGCCCAAAATCCGGTGTCACACGTTTCTCTACCGTGATGACAGCAAGGCAATAAAGACAAATACCGTAAACGATGAACTTTTGGGCGCCGCCATTCTCCTGACCCAGAATGTTTCTCGCTAAGAAAAAAACATAACGCGACAACCAATAAATCGAGAAAAGGGGTTTCAGCGAATCACGCATCGCAACCACACAGGATGAGCCGCTTGAGACTAAATCTGCTTTCAAATTATATTGGCAGCATTTGGGCAGTACTGTTGCAGCTAGCCTTTGTGCCACTTTATATTCGTTTCTTGGGAATTGAGCAGTACGGATTGGTTGGCTTTTATTTGACATTACAGGCAACCCTGCAGATTCTTGATTTTGGAGTAAGCCCAACGATCAGTCGTGAAATGGCCCGCTACTCGGTTCAGCCGGCCAGAGCAGACGAGGCTCGGGATCTCGTACGCACGCTGGAAGTTGTTTACTTTGCTCTGGGTTTGGTTATCGGACTAGGCGTCGTTATTGCCGCGCCTCTTATTGCTACCCATTGGATCAAGGCTGATGTTTTGGCAACAAGCACTGTTCAAAACGCGGTTATCCTCATGGGCGCGCTGTTCGCGCTGCAGTGGCCAATGAGTTTTTTCACAGGCGGCCTGATGGGGTTGCAGCGACAGGTTCTCGCCAATGGCCTTAAGATTACGATGCAGACCGTTGGCGGCGTGGGTGCGATTTTGGCTTTGTGGCTGGTCTCGCCAACCATAATCGTATTCCTGGTTTGGCAAATGGTCGCCAGCGCTCTGGGCGTCATTCTAACCATGATTGTTCTTTGGAAGAATCTGCCCACGCAAGGTCGAGCCGCACGTTTCAACTTTTCTTTGTTGAGCAATGTGTGGCGGTTTGCTACCGGTGTAACAAGCATTGGATTGATGGGTTTGGTATTGTCCCAAATGGACAAGTTAATCTTAAGCGCTATAGTCGATTTGAAAGTGTTCGGATACTATGTCTTGGCCGGAGTTGTCGCAAGTGGGCTAGCTGCGATCAGCGGACCAGTGATTAACACGTTTTTTCCTCGTTTTTCGGCTCTTATTGCAGAGGGAAGTGTCGAAACCCTCAGACAATTGTATTATCACAGCTTTCAATTTCTGGCAGTTATTCTATGGCCCGCAATGGCGTTTTTGTCCCTTTTCTCTTTTGAAATACTTTGGGTATGGACGCGCAACGCGGAAATCGCCCACAACGTTGCGCCTATTGTCACGATACTTGCTATTGGCACAGCCTTAAATGGCATGACAGCTCCACCCTACGCTCTGCATCTGGCTTATGGCCGGACGCGACCAATCTTTTTCATATTGGGGATAGCAGCTATTATCATGTTGCCTGTAATGATATTCATGACTATTTACTACGGGGTAATCGGGACAGCCATTTGCTGGGTGGTGTTCAATGGCTGCTATCTCTTGGTCTTGCTTCAAATCACACATCGTGGCTTACTTCCCAGCGCGCAATGGAGGTGGTACCTGGGCAATCTAGGGAGGCCTTTAGCTGGAGCTATGGTTATTCTCGGCCTGGCGCGTCTTTTACTCCCTGCCGGTGAGTCACTATTTGCTCTTTTGAGCATGCTAGTGGCGATTGGCATATGTGCTCTGGTCGCCGCATTTTCAGTATTGCCTCAAGCCCGTAGCTGGAGCGCGCAAGTGATATGGAATGGAATCGCACGACAAAAGTAACTTCCACAGGTATCTGACAAGTCAAACTTATACGCGTGAGGTTACTTGAAAAATGATAGATCAAAAAGATAGCAATGAAATTGTTACTAGTCCTTGCCCGGATTGCATTCTTTGCGGCAGGCGAGGTGTAATCGTTTACCGAGACTTGAAAGATATCCTTTTCGGTGCGCCTGGCGTTTGGAATACTATGCGCTGCTCCCATTGTGGTTTTGTCTGGCTTGACCCATGTCCCAATCCCGAGGCCGTCGGGAGCGCATATAATAATTATTACACGCATAGTGCCAAAGATGGTGGAAAACCAAGGCTGTCGTCCCTAAAGAAAAGTCTCTCAAACCAGGTGTGGGAAAGGCACTACGGCTATCGTGGCCTAATAAAGCCAAGTGACAATTTGTGGGGAGGACTTCTCAGTTACATTCCGCCGCTGAAAGAATCCATGGGTCTGAGCATCATGGGGTTGAATGCTTCCCTTAGGGGAAACCTTCTTGATGTCGGTGGTGGCAACGGAGAATTTTTGTCTAACATGCGGGATCTTGGCTGGCAGGTTCACGGCGTGGAGCCTGATGACCGCGCAGTTAGATTTGCAAAAGAAGTGTTCAATTTGGAACTGCATCAGGGCACCTTGGAAAGTGTCGGATTCCCGGAGAGTTCTTTTGATGTGGTGACAATGAATCATGTCATTGAACATGTTCATGACCCCATCGCCCTGGTGAGAGAATGCCGCCGAATACTGAAACGAGGTGGACGATTAGTAGTGGTAACGCCAAACGTCGAAAGCGTTGGGCACAGATTGTTTAAGCAGTTTTGGCGAGGACTTGAACCGCCGAGACATCTTCACTTGTTCTCCCTAAAGACCATGCAACTTTGCGCTGAGCAAGCCGGGCTCAAGGTTGAGATATTACGAACGACAACCCGTTCGGCACGCAGCATATTTGTGGGGAATTGGTTCTTGCGAAGGTACAAAAGGTATACCAATGAAGATATAACTTGGCCTCTATGGATCATGGGAGTAATTTTCCAACTTGCTGAGGACGCATCTCGATATTTTTGGAGAAACGCAGGAGAAGAAATCTGGTTTGTGGGGGTGAAACAAGATGACAGCGAATGAACTTACTCTTTCAGTCATAATAGTTACGTACAACTCAAATGACTGCATTGTGGAGTGTTTGGATAGTCTACGCGATAATGAATTGATCGACATAAAAGAGGTTTTTGTCGTCGATAATGCCTCTACGGACGGTACGCAGCATACATTAGAGAAACTGTCAACTAAATGGCCTGCTTTAAAGTGCATTTATAATTCCGAAAACATGGGACTGGCGTTGGCCAATAATCAGCCCATGTTGAGTTGCTCAGCCAGGTATATTCTCATATTGAACCCAGATACGGTTGTAAGAAAAGGTGCAATTGCGGAATTGGTCACTTATCTGGATCAGCATCGCGATGTTGGGGTAGTTGGGCCAAAGCAGTTTTTTGCTGATGGTTCTCCACATGTCACCTACCATCGTAGTTGGAGCATACTATCGCCCATTTTGTGGAGATTTTTGCCTTATGGCCTAGTGCGGTTTTGTTACGACAAGGTTTTTGGTCGTTACGAAGAGCAGGATGTACTTTTCGTTTCGGGAGCTTGTCTAATGATTCCGCGCAACCTTTTTTGGGCCATTGGGGGTTATGACGAAAATTATTTTCTGGCCGTGGAAGACGCCGTTGATCTCTGCATGAGAGTCAAGAAAGAAGGTTATAGAATCGTTTTCTATCCGGAAGCAGAAGTTGTGCATATCGGCGGCCTTAGTGGTGTACAGGTAAAACCTCTTGCGCTATCTAAAGGTTGTGAAGGAAATCTGTATCATCTCAGAAAGCACAACAGTGCTGCTCTCGCTTCGTTTTTGCGAATTCTTTTGATAATCAACTTTTCAATTAAAGCTATCATTATGGGACCGCTTTGCCTGCTAGGCCTTAGACGCTTCTGCGCGTACTTTAATGCTTATGTGTATACGACCGGCAAACTTTTAGCCGAAAAGCCTCCTAAGATACGGAAGAATGGGCATGGATCAACAAGTGAGACCTGACATCCCTGTGCACAATTCTGACAGAATGCGGCCTTGGGTCAAAGTTAATATCGTCATCGTAAACTGGAATGGCTGGAAGGATACGATAGAGTGTCTGACGACAGTCTTTCAGAATGGTTACCCAAACTATCAGGTCATCGTCGTGGATAATGATTCTTCAGACGGATCTATTGAACAGATAAAAATGTGGGCAGAAGGTAAGATCCAGGTTAACAGCAAATTCGTTGAGTGCAACACTGGGAGCAGGCCCATTCCATATATTGAGTACGATGGCTTTACGGCAGAGAGAGGAGGTTTGTTAGAAAGAGAAAATGAGCTTTATGGGCGTCTGGACAAATGCATCTCACACCCCCTAATACTCATTCAGACTGGCGAAAATTTGGGTTTCGCCGGTGGAAATAATGTAGGGATAAGATGCGTGTTTGCGAGGGATGAAAACGCCTATTTTTGGTTGTTAAACAACGATACCGTGATAAAGTCGGATGCGTTGCAATGCCTGGTTTCTGTTGCCGAAGACGACGAATCCGTTGGAATAATAGGTTCCAAGATACTCTTTTACCACAATCCAGATGTTATTCAAGCAGCTGGCGGCGGTGTCTTGTTCCCGCTGATAGGTAGATTCAAGTATGTAGGAGGCAGGAAAAGAGACGGTGACTACTGGAACCGGCAGTTTCCCATTAGCTATGTAATGGGTGCAAGTATGCTCATTAAAGGGAATGTCCTCAAGGATATCGGTCTTCTCGCGTCGCAATACTTTCTTGGGTGGGAGGAAACAGACTTTTGCACAAAAGCGGTTAGGAATGGCTGGAAGTTAGGATATGCCTGCCAAAGCAGGGTTTGGCACAAAAACAGCGCAACGGTAGGTGTCAACAGTGCAAGTTCAGACTACTATGGCACTCGGAATTCGATCTGGTTTCTCCGGAAGTACCACCGGTATGCTGTTCCTAGTGCCACTCTCTTCGGCTTGATCACGAAGCCCATCGTGCGGCTTTGGAGACGGCAAGCCGACAGGATCCCGTTGTTGCTGAAAGCGTATTGGGACGGTTTGTTTTCAAACGAAGGAAAACCGAAATGCCGTTAGGTAAAGTTATCTTGATGACTGTTGCTGTTCTTTGTTTGAGCATATTTCTTATATCAGGTACGATGAATGTAGCCATGATTATCGGCATTACATTGGTATTGGCTGGTTTTGAGGCTCGGAATCCGATTTTGCTGAAGAATTTATTCCTGCTATACACCTTCGTCCTCTTCGGAGTCGCGGGGCAGTACTTCTATCCCGGCGAGACGGGTCTCCTTTGGGATATGGTTGTTTTTTTGTTAGCTTTCCTTTTTGGGTATTCTCTGCTAGCGCGGAATAGAAGACCAGCTCCCACCTCCGTCGATGCGCCGATTGCTTTCTTGAAAGTCGCGACGATCGAACGGGTTATGATTTTTTACTGCGTAACAAGTTTGTGCATCTTGGCCTATGAAGTCTACACATTTGGCCCTGGGAGCTACTTTTCAGGGGCGCCGCTTGTGTTAGCTTTTGAATCCTATGGGAGAGAGGGCTTTGGTTTGGGCTTGTTGACGATTGCGAAGCAGTTCATGGCAGTTTTAAATGTTTCGCTCCTTGTTCTCTATGTTAGTGTCTGTTCGTTGGCAGGAAGGAAGATCCGATACCCGATTGTAGTATTCATGACAGTCGTTTTGCCTGTGTTGTTGCTCCAAAGGTCGAATCTGGCTCTCGGTTGCTTGTTTTTGTTTGTGATTGTGGTATGGGATAAGCGCCCTGTGTTCTCGGTGGGTGTTTATGCGAGGATTGTTGTGGTATTGCTCTTTGTGGCGGCAGTAGGAGTTGGAATTGGCCTATTGCGAGACAATGCCTTGAAAAGCGACTCAGAAGGAGTATCCATTGCTTTGCCCGGCATTACTCGCGTGCTCTCTGGAGAGTTCACCCCAATCGTGGCATACAAAGAAATAAAGACAAACATCGACTACTTAGGATACCAATACGGAAACACTATTCTGCCTACCATGCTTTACAAATTGGTGCCAAGGAGCTGGATGCCGGATAAGCCAACGAGCTCCGGTGGTTTCTTCATGGAAAAGCTATACCCTGCAGACGCCGCCGCGGGGTACTTTATCTCGACCAGCATTTTTGGAGATATGTATCTCAACTTTGGTTTTTTGGGTGTAGTTGTTTTCTGTTTCCTCTTGGGTGCGTTCTCAGCGAGAATGGATTCCATTTTCATCGAACACGATATCGGGGGCTTGCCGACATTTCTGATCGTGTACTACTACTATTACGTGTTACTCCGAGGTGACCTGCAGGGAAGCTTATCTCTAGTTATATTGACTGCTGCGATCTACCTTTTCCTCAGGTGGCCGCTTGGATTACTGTCGGGCACAGCGCCCAAACCAGGTAGCCGAATTCTGCCACCATTAACTGATTCACACAGTGGTACATCGTTAAGACTTACCAGTTATGATTGATAAAATGTCACCGAGATTAGACCTCTTATCGGCCTCCTTGTCGCCTAAACGCGATTTCCCAATTAGCTGGTTAGATGTCCTTAAGATGATTGTTAAGCGACCATGTACACACATTGGATCCGCATTCATCGAACAGATAGACGAAGATGGAGAGTACCTTTCGGTGAAGATACGTTCCATTCCGGATATGTTGTTTTGGCCCAAAACTTTGCCCCTTTTTGATCTGTACAAAGTGGTAACAGAATGCTTTTACGAGGATGATTCTCATTTCTATGAAGTGCCCGAAACCCGCGTCGCTACAAATGATGTTGTTTTGGATTGCGGTGCAGCGGAAGGGATTTTCTCACTCCGTGTTCTTGAGCGAGCACAGCGCATTATTGCATTTGAGCCACTGCCCCTTTTTATCAAGAGCATGCAAAAGACATTTTCTCAGTACACTTCAAAAGTATCCATTCAGCCATACGCTTTGTCAGATGTCGAAGGAAATGCGTTATTAAGCGGTTCTTCGCTGTACGGCACTGTTGTCAACGATACAGCTAAGGGGAATATCCCGATAGAGATAACCA
>JAJYXB010000011.1 GCA_021791195.1 Actinomycetes bacterium
GTCTGCGACGGCACCGAAGTCTACATCGGCGCCATCATGCAGCATGTGGAGGAAGCCGGCGTCCATTCCGGCGACAGCGCCTGCGTCATCCCGGCGTTCTCGCTGACCGGCGAGCTGATCGGGAAAGTCCGGCAGCACACCATCAGCCTGGCGCTGGAGCTGGGCGTCGTCGGCTTGATCAACATCCAGTATGCCGTCAAGGACGGCGAGGTCTACGTGCTGGAGGCCAACCCGCGCGGTTCGCGCACGGTGCCGTTTGTCAGCAAGTCCACCGGTGTGCCGCTGGCTAAAGTGGCCACGCGCGTCATCCTGGGGGAGAAGCTGGCCGGCATGGGCCTGCCGGATGAGCCGGCGCATTCGCACGTGACCGTCAAGGAAGCGGTGCTGCCGTTCTCGCGGCTGCCGGGCGCCGATACTACGCTGGGACCGGAGATGAAATCCACCGGCGAGGTGATGGGCGTGGCCACATCCTTCCCCGCCGCCTTTGCCAAGGCGCAGGAGGCGGCCGGCCAGACGCTGCCGGGGGCGGGCACTGTTTTCATGAGCATCTGCGACGACGACAAGGCGCAGGCGATACCGCTGGCCCGGCGGCTGCACGCGCTTGATTTCAGCGTCATCGCCACCGCCGGCACCGCCGATGCGCTGGTGGACGCCGGTGTTCCCGCCGAACCGGTGCGCAAGTTTTCCGAGGGCAAACCCAACGTTGTGGACATGATCCTCACCGGCAAGATCGACCTGGTCTTCAATACCCCCCGCGGCCGGGGCGCCCGCGCCGACGGTTACGAGATCCGGCGCGCCACGTTGCGCACCGGCATTCCCTGCATCACGACGATGGCCGGCGCCGAAGCGGCCGTGGCGGCCATCGAGGCCGGACGGGAGCCGCTTGAAACGGGCATTCAGCTGCACACCCTCCAGCATCTTCATGGACGCCGGGCTCATACCAGCTAAGCTGTTCGAATGTCAGGTGGCCGAGAGCCGGCCGGTTGGCGCTTACCGCCAGCTTGCGCTGGTCGCCCCCGAAATCGCCTATCTGGCTCATCCGGGGCAGTTCCTGATGGCACGCCTGGCCGGACCGGCGCTCGACCCGCTGCTGCCGCGGCCTATGTGCGTTCATGACATCGATTCCGACCTGGTCAAGCTGCTGATCGATCCCGTCGGCAAAGGCACGGCGGCGCTGGCGGAAGCTGAGGTGGGCGACCGCCTTAGCGTCCTGGGGCCGCTGGGAAGAGGATTTGACATGGAGGGCGAGGGCCCGGCTGTGGTCGTGGGCGGCGGCATCGGCGTCTCGCCGCTGCTGCTGCTGACGAGGGCTCTGCTCCAGCGCGGCAGGGAGGTCCGCTGCGTGCTCGGGTTCAGGAACAGATCGCAGGCGGTGGCCGCCGGGCTTTTCCCCGGCGCCGCTATCGATCTCCTCACCGAGGATGGCTCCGCCGGGCGCACCGGCCTGGTGAGCGAGCCGCTGCCCGGCTGCCTGGTCAGGGAAGAAGGCAATCCGGCGCCGGAGATATTCGCCTGCGGACCCGACGCCATGCTGAAGGCGGTTGCCCGGATCGCCGCCGACTGTGGTGTGCGCGCCCAGGTGTCGATGGACACGCACATGGCCTGCGGCATCGGTTCCTGCCAGGGCTGTGTCATCCCGGGACCGGAAGCCTACCGCAAGACCTGCATTGAGGGTCCGGTTTTTGACACCAGGGATCTTAAATGGCAGTAAACCTGAAGACAGCGTTGGGCCCCCTGGAGCTGGACCACCCGGTCATCAATGCTTCCGGCACGTTCGATGTCCTGGAGGCCGACACCGTTCTGGAAGAAGATCTGTTCGCGCGTTTCCCCTTTGCCGCGTACGTCCCCAAGACTGTGACGCTGGCGCCGCGCGCCGGCAACGCTCCGCCGCGGCTCTACGAGACTTCCGCCGGGCTGCTTAATTCCATCGGTCTGGCCAACCGCGGCATCGAGGCCTTCATCCGCGATGACCTGCCGCGGCTGGCGCTGCTGCCGGTGCCGGTGATCGCCAGCGTGGCCGGAGAAGCCACCGAAGATTACGGAGTCTGCGCCGCGATGCTCGATGGCCGCGACGAGTTGGCCGCCATCGAACTGAACGTCTCCTGTCCCAACGTCGAGCTGCACGGGCGGGCGCTCGGGCTGGACCCGGCCGGAACGCACCGCGCCGTCTCGCTGGCGCGGGAATCCACCTCAAAGTTTCTGATTGTCAAACTGACGCCCAACGTCACTGATATCGTCGAGGTCGCGGCGGCGGCGGTCGATGCCGGCGCCGACTGCGTCTCGCTGATAAACACCGTCCACGGGATGGTGCTCGATCCCTGGAGCCTCAAGCCGGTGCTGGGCAACGTCACCGGGGGCCTGTCCGGCCCGGCGATCAAGCCTGTGGCGCTCCGGGCCGTTTTCCTGGTCAGCCAGGCGGTCACGGCGCCGGTCATCGGCATGGGCGGCGTCACCACCGCCCAGGACGCGCTGGAGTTCCTGGCGGCGGGAGCCAGCGCGGTGGCGATGGGCACGGCCAGCTTCCGCGACCCGCTGGCGGTTACAGGCGTCGTTGCCGGCCTGGCGGAGCTCATGGAGGAACGGGGAATAGGCTCCGTCGCCGGGCTTTCCGGCGCTGCGCACTAGAAGTCCGGTATATTTTTCCGTCCGCCGCATCCATCTTTATCCATGAAACAAGGGGCACGGCTGGCCGTGCCCCTTGTCAGTTTCACATGCCGTCTCAGGACGGCGATTACTTTAATCTACTGCTGCGGCATGCCGGGGATGCTGCCGCCGCCGGGAAGCGTGCTGCCGGAAGGCATGCCGCTGCCGGAACCTGAGCCCGCGCCCGGCACCGTGGTCACGGAGACGCCGCTGGGCAGTTCGAAGTCGCTGCTGGGCACGTTGCCGACATCGCTGTAATTGAAATCGGTCACGGAGGTCTTGCCCTGCGAGTCTACCTCGGTAAATTTACTGGGCAGGCCGTTCGGACCATTGAACTCGACCGTCACTTTTGAATTGCCAGCGCTGTATTCACGCGTGTTGCCGCTGCCGCCGGTCTGGGGAAAGTAGGCGAATGCGGCCAGCATGGTGGCCGGATTGAAGGCCTCATACGATGCCTCCGGCGTGGTGGATTCGGTCGCCGTGTTGCCGTTGATCGCCCACGTCTTATGCTGCGAGGCGTTGTAGATGATTTCCGTTGTGTCGCTCTGGAGGCGCCAGCTGCCATCGCTGCCCTGGGTCCACTTGCCGTCGCTCTTACCGTCCCGCACTATCTCCACTGTCATCGGCGTCTTCTTCAGGGCATCCAGCTCCTGGCTTAGCGCATTGGAAGCGCCGTTGGCGCCCGAGGTCGCCGCGTTCAGCAGGTTTTGGGCCTGCTGCGGCTGATCGTTGCCCCCGCAGCCGGCTGCGGCCACGACAATGGCGGCGCCGGCCAGAATCGCCACCCCAATGATCCGTAATTTTTTTTGCATTTCGACCCTTTCTGTCAAGGATTGGTATGGCCGCCCCCATCGGACCGGTTGAATATATCACAGGGGCACCAGACCCGACTATCCGATTAGCTTATTGAATTCGCCTGTAAATTATCCTTGCAAAGACCGACTTTTTGCTCATATAATACCGACGATGTCTCCTTCCGAACAAATATCAGCCACGCCGGTGAGAACACTGGAACAGCGTCTTGATGCGCTGGGAAGGGCAAACCAGATCCGCTCGCGCCGGGCGCAGCTGAAAAAGGACCTTAAAAAGGGTGATAAGGCAATCGACCAGATTCTGGCCGACCCGCCGGAATTCATCAGGACCGCCAAGGTCGTGGATGTTTTGCTGGCAGTTCCTAATTGTGGCAAGGTGAAATCCCAGAAGGTCCTCAACCATTGCCGCATCAGCCCCAACAAGACAGTTGGCGGCCTCTCCGAGCGGCAGCGCCGGGAGCTGGTTGCTTTTTTTCGCCGTTAGGCTCCGTTCAGCGGATGGCACAGTCAACCCGCCAGGGCAGGCTGCTGGTAATCTCGGGTCCTTCCGGCGCCGGCAAGGGTACGCTGATCGGCAAGGTCCTGCCGAGACTCGCTAACGCCGTTCTCTCCAAATCCGCCACCACCAGGCCGATGCGCCCTGACGAGCAGCAGGGACGCGAATATCACTTCCTGACTCCCGACGAGTTTGAAAATCGTGTCAGGGAGGGAGATTTCATCGAACACGTCAAGTACGGTTCCAATCGCTACGGGACACTCAAGAGCGAGGTGACCGGGAATCTGGATGCCGGCCGCGACGTTGTGCTGGAGATCGAGCTGGAAGGAGCTCGGCGCGTGCGGCGCCTGATCCCGGGGGCGGTGCTTATTTTCATCGCGCCTCCGGATTTCGCCGAACTGGAGCGGCGGCTGACCGCCAGGAATACCGAAACGCCGGCGGTGATCGCCGCCCGGCTCGGGCGGGCGCGCGAGGAACTTGCGGCTCAGAAGGAATTTGATTACATTATAGTGAATGATAACGTTGGTAAAGCCGCCGACGAGCTGGAAAGGGCCATCCGGTCGGCGCTTAGGGAGGAACAGACTTGAACAGACCCAGGATTGACGATCTGCTGACGAAGGTTGACTCCAAGTACGCTCTGGTCACCTTGGCCGCGAGGCGCGCGCGTCAGATCAACAACTATTACCGCAACCGCGAAGAAGGCAGCATCGACGACATCCCGCCGCCGCTGATTGATACCAGAAGCAAGAATATCCTCACCATCGCCATGGAAGAGATCGCGGCAGGCAAGATTTCCTATCGTTACCGCGTCTGAGGCATAACCTCCGGAACCCCAGATACCGGAGTCACATCGGGGCTTTCCGCAAGCGCGGTCAGCCCCGGCTGGTTTTTGAACGCTTAGCCTTGTCTTCATGATCCCGAATCGCCGGCACATAGTTCTGGGCGTCACCGGCAGCATTGCTGCGGTCAAAGCAGCGGCGCTGGCGCGATTGCTCGTGGGCGCCGGCCATGACCTGCGTGCGATCCAGACGGCCGCCAGCCTCCACTTCATCGGTCCCGCCGCGCTCGCCTCCCTGAGCGGACACCCCGTCGCCACGCAGATGTTCGGGGAAGAGGCGGATGCCACGTTCGCCCACATCGACCTGGCCCGCTCCGATCTGCTGGTGATCGCGCCGGCCACCGCCAACACGATCGGGAAAATGGCCGCCGGCATCGCCGACAATCTGCTGTTGGCAACCTATCTCGCGGCGGACTGCCCCGTAGTGGTTGCTCCAGCCATGAATCATCATATGTGGCACCATCCGGCGGTGCGTGACAATGTTGCGTTGCTGGCACAGCGGGGCGCCGTCATCATTCCTCCCGGAACCGGACAGCTTGCCTGCGGCGAAGTCGGCGACGGCCGCATGGCGGAGCCGGACTTGATCTTTCGCCGCATTCAGGAAGTGCTGGGAGTGAAGTTCACTGGCGACCTGGATGGCGTCCGCGTGCTGGTCACCGCCGGCGGTACGCGTGAACCGATCGATTCTGTGAGGTTTATCACAAATCGGTCCAGCGGCAAGATGGGTTTTGCCCTGGCTGAAGCCGCTTACAGCCGCGGCGCGGAGGTCACCGTGATTGCCGCAAACTGCAATCTGGCTCAAAAACAGGGAATCCGCTACGTCAACATCGTCACTTCGGAAGAGATGCATGCGGCCCTGGAGAAAGAGATTGACGCGGCCGATGTTCTGTTCATGGCGGCGGCGGTTTCGGATTATAAAGTTTCGGGCATGCAGACAATGGGAAAACTTGAACGGAAAGACAAAATTGACTTGCAGCTGATACCAACACGTGATATTGTTTCCAGCTTAGGAAAGAATAATATTAGTGGTCTAAAGGTTGGCTTCGCGGCCGAGTTCGGAACAGCCAATCTGGAGCGGGCGCGACAGAAGCTGCGGCAGAAGCATCTGGACATGATCGTGTTCAATGACATTTCCCGGCCAGACATAGGATTCGAGTCGGATGAAAACGAAATCACAATCATGACCGGCGATGGGAGGGATGTATTTGTCAGCAAAGCGTCCAAGGAAGAATGTGCCCACCGGATCATAGATCAGGTGGCGGCAACGCTAAGCTGACCTTTGGGGCGCGAGGCAGGCATGACTCAGTCTCGGGGACTGATATGCACCCGGCGGTCGGCCGGTAGGGAGGCTTTGTGCGAGGCCTCAGTCTATTCCGCAAAACGCGGGGAAAAGAAAGGTAGGGAATATGGATAAAATCTATACCGACCAAGACCTGTTGAATGCTCTAAAGAAAGCCAGCAAGGACGGCCTGATGGGCCCGACTTACCATGGCTATCTTGAGGGACCCAACAGGCCCAGCGCCGAGGCCATCCGGGCCAGGTTTGGCGGCTGGACTAACGCGGTCCGCAAGGCCGGCATGATCCCTGCTGCGCGCCGCACCAAGGATGAGATGAAGCGGCTGGTCAAGCTGGGCAAGGTAGACGCCAAGTATCCGGCGCTTCGGATGGGAATGAGCGTCAGGGAGCTCAAGGTCAATGTCGGCCTGGAAAAGCCCCGCAAGCCCACCAAGGAACGTTATATCGACGAAGGCGTTCGCATCGCCAAGAAGCTTGGCCGGGCGCCGAATTTCCATGAGTTCAACCGTTACACCAAGACCGTCACCGCCTGGAATCCGTACCGGCTTTACGGCCGTGACTGGAAGGCGTTCAAGCGGGACGTCGAGAAGGCGATGAAAAGCAGGGGCATAGCGATCACCGCCGCGCCGGCCAAGCCGAAAGCCAAAGCCAAAGCAAAGCCGAAGCCCAAGGGTCGTCCGAAAGCCAAGGCCAAAGCAAAGCCGAAGGCAAAGGCAAAGGCCAAGCCGAAGGCCAAGGCCAAAGCAAAGCCGAAGGCCAAGGCAAAGGTAAAGGCCAAGCCGAAAGCCAAAGCAAAGCCGAAAGCAAAGGCAAAGGCCAAGCCGAAGGCCAAAGCGAAGCCGAAAGCCAAAGCCAAGCCCAAGGCAAAAGCCAAAGCCAAACCGAAGGCGAAAGCCAAGCCCAAGGCCAAGGCGAAGGTGAAGGCAAAAGCAAGGCGCAGATAACCCGGCGCCCAAAAGTGTCAAGCAAACAGCGGAGGCTGCCGGCTTCCGCTGTTTTTTTATTGCGGGCTCCAGTCTTATCTGCTACTTTCACAAGGACGGAATCGATTCCGCGAGGAGGCAAAGATGTCTTGCAGAAGGAAAAATAGCTGTCGCGGTCACAGGAGCAAGAATGGCGGTGCGCTGGGTCTGAAAAAATCCGGCCGGCATGGAAGCATGTGCCGGACGCTGCTTTTCGGCGCCCTGCTCGGTCTTGTTGTCGGCCTGTTGTTTGCTCCCAAGCCGGGCCCGGAGATGCTGGAAAAAATCTCGCGCAAACGCGGCCGGCTGATGGAAAAACTGATCCGCACCCTGCCGGTATAAAGCCAGCCGCACGCCGCTGCCGTCCCCGCCGGGTAGCTTCTTTCTCCGCTGCAGCTCCCCCGCCGGGGTAGCTTCCTTCTCCGCTGCAGCTCCGTGCGCGCCGGGGGCGCTTCCGGCCTGTCGCGGTTGCTCTCCCGCCGGGGTGCTTCTGCTCCCGCCGCCGCTCCTTTTGCCTCCGCCCGGGCTCATCCCCGTCCCGGTTGAGGCAGCAGCCACACCGCCCGCATCGCTGTTTTCCCGGCCGATAGTGCTATCATTGACGGGAACGAAATCCCTGCAAATAATGGTAACCAGAGACGCAAGAGAAGACAGTATCCGCCGGCTGCTCGGCACCCTCCCGGATCGTCCCGGCATCTATGTGTTCCGGGATGCAGACGGCGTGCCGCTTTACGTCGGCAAGGCCATATCGCTGCGCAAACGCGTCCGCTCCTACTTCCGCCAGGGCGGCCCTCCCGATGAGCGCATCCGCCGCATGCTCAAGCGCATGCGTGATTTCGATTTCGTGGTAACGGCGAACGAAACGGAAGCGCTGCTGCTGGAGTCCAACTTCATCAAGCACCACCACCCGCCGTATAACATCATGCTGCGCGACGATAAATCCTATCCGTTTGTCGCCATCACCTCGCGGGAGGAATTCCCCCGCGTCATCCTTACCCGCAAACCGCACCGCGCCGGCATCACCTACTTCGGTCCGTTCACCAGCGTCCGCAAGGTGCGTGAGACACTGGAGCTGCTGGGCAAGATCTTCCCCTACCGGAAATGTCATGGCATCAAACCGGGACGGCGCACCGGCGTACCCTGCCTCAACTATCATATCGGGCTCTGCCTGGCTCCCTGCGCCGGCAAGATCGATCAGGAGGGCTACCGCGCCCTGATCGCGCGGGTGGAGCGGCTGCTCTCCGGAAAGCCGGACGGGCTGGCGCAGGAGCTGCAGCGATCGATGCGCGAGGCGGCCACGGGTCAGCGCTACGAGGAAGCGGCGTTCCTGCGCAACCGGTTGCTGGCGCTGGAGCACATGCTGGAGAACCAGCGCGCCAGCGCCGCTGTCCTTGGCAGCCTGGACGTCTTCGGCATGCACGCTGAGGACGATGTAGCCAACGTGCAGGTGCTGCAGGTCAGGGACGGGCTGCTCAGCGACCGGCGCAGCTTTTTCCTCCGGAACGTTTCCGGCGAGGCAGAGGATGATATTCTCGAGCAGTTTCTGATCCAGTACTATGCCACCGCTGTGGGCATTCCCTCAGAGGTAACGGTGCCGGCCGCCATCAGTGACATCGAAGCCCTCAGCGAGCTGCTGACAGAGACCAGGGGGGCGCGCGTGGAGGTGCGCCGCGGCGTGCGCGGCAAGCGCCGCCAGCTTGCGCGGATGGCGGCGCAGAACGCCGAGCTGGCGCTGAAGCAGGACATCCTGCGCGAAGAGGAGAAGCGGGCGCGGCCGGCGCGCGCGCTCGCCGGCCTGAAGGACGGCCTTGGCCTGCCCCGGCGGCCGATGCGCATCGAATGCTATGATATTTCCAATACCGGCGGCGAGCATCCCGTTGGCTCCATGGTAGTGTTCGAAGGCGGACTGCCGCGCCGCGACCATTATCGCAAGTTCGGCATCACTGCTCCCGGCCCCGATGATTTCGCGATGATGGCTGAGCTTATCAGCCGGCGCTTTGCCCGGGCGGTGCTGGCGGGCAGGGGGCTGGAGGAAGATGCCGACGCCAGCTTCGGAGCCAGGCCGGACCTGGTGGTGGTGGATGGCGGCGCCGGCCAGGTTTCCGCTGCCGCAAAGTCCCTGGAGGCGCTGGGGGTGAAAGGGATCCCCGTCATCGGCCTGGCGAAAAAGCGTGAGGAGATATATCTCCACGGCCGGCGGCAGCCGGTTGTCCTGCCAGACGATTCTGCCGGACTGAACCTGCTGGTCCGGATACGGGATGAGGCCCACCGGTTCGCGATCACATTCCACCGTGCCCGGCGCGGCCGCCAGATCTCCAGCTCGATCCTCGATGAGCTGCCCGGGATCGGGCCGTCGCGCAAGCGGGCGATCCTGGAACATTTCGGCTCGCCGGAAAGATTCGTCGCCGCCAGCCGGGATGAACTTGAAGCCGTTCCCGGCTTGCCGGCCAAAACCGCGCGAGAGGTGTATTCACTTGTTCACAAACTCGGTTGACAGTCTGAAAGCAAGTCTGGCGCCGGCCGGTGAAGCGCGCCGCGTCCTGCCGTATGAAACGCGCTACGGCCGCGGCCTGCTCGTCTGGCGCGGCTGCCTGCTGGTAGCGCACCATCTGCCACAGCCTGGTTCATCGGGCGGCGGAGCCGCATCCGGTCATCCATCTGCGGGGCTGGAAAGTGAGCTGGTCGGCGCCCTGGAGGCGTACTTTGCCGGCCGCAGGGTCGAGTTCGAGGCGATGGCCTTGCCTCTGGACCTGGGCGGCTATTCCCGTTTCGAGCTGGACGTGGCCCGCGCTCTGGCCGCCGTTCCATACGGCGAGACCCGCAGCTACGCCCAGGTGGCGGACGCCGCCGGCCATGCGCGAGCCCAGCGCGCGGTGGGCAGCTTCATGTCGCGCAACAGCTTTCCGCTCATCCTTCCCTGCCACCGCGTCATCAAGAGCAGCGGCGCGCTCGGCAACTTCTCCTCCGGCCGGCACTGGAAGAAAAGGATGCTGGCGCTGGAAGGCGTCAGCCTGGCGGGCGCCGCCTGATCCTGGAAACGGCCGCCCCGAAGCAATAGACTAGGCAGAACCGGGTAAGCTTGTGCCTGACGGCTGATAAGCCAGAAATGAGCCTGCAATCATGACGGACGAAATTTCGATCGCTGCTGAGGATGGCCCGCGCCACGACGTCGAGCTGACCATAATCACCGGCCTTTCCGGCGCCGGCAAGTCTCATGCGATGGCAGCATTCGAGGATGCCGGCTTCTTCTGCATCGACAACCTGCCGCCGCAGATGATTCCGGCCGCCGCCGAACTGTTTTCCCACCAGGGCAGCAAGGTGGAGAAGGCGACCGTGGTCAGCGACGTGCGCGGGGGCAAATATTTCGAAGAGATCGAACGCTGTCTCAACGAGCTCGACGGCAAGGATATCCGTTACCGGCTGCTCTATCTTGAGGCTTCCGACGAGGTTCTGCTGCGGCGGTTCAAGGAGACGCGCCGGCCGCATCCGCTGGCGCCCGAGGGAGACATCCTCGAGGGGATCAGGCGTGAGCGGGAGATGCTGGCGGGATTAAAAAAGAGGGCGCAGTGGGTGGTCGACACCTCCGAGATGAACGTGCACGAGCTGCGGGCCAGCATTGTCGAGAACATCGTCCCCACCGGCGCCATGGGCATGATCCTGACCATGGTCTCCTTTGGATACAAGTACGGCACGCCGCTGGACGCCGATCTGCTGCTGGACGTCCGTTTCCTGCCCAATCCCAATTATGTGCCTGAACTCAATCCCCTGACCGGCCTTGACGCCGCGGTGAGGGACTATGTCATCGGTGCACAGGCCTGTAAAAATTTTTTCGACCGCCTCACGCCGCTGATGGATTACCTCCTGCCGATGTATATCGCCGAGGGCAAGTCGAGCCTGACGGTCGGCATAGGCTGCACCGGCGGCCACCACCGCTCGGTCGCCATCGCCGAATGGCTGGCGCGCAACTACCGCGACGCGGACTATAATGTCATCCTCAGGCACCGTGACATCGGGAAAGAGTGACCGGCGATGGACGGCGGTTTAAGAAACGGCGATCCCGCCGTCGTGGTCATCGGCGGCGGCACCGGACTCGCGACGCTGCTGCGCGGCCTGAAAGCGTATACGGCGCGGCTGACCGCCGTAGTCACGGTCGCCGATGATGGCGGCAGCTCCGGGCGCCTGCGGCGCGAGATGGACATCCTGCCCCCTGGCGACATCCGCAACTGCCTCACCGCCCTGGCCGAGGACGAGTCGCTGATGAGCCGGCTGTTCCAGTACCGGTTCGAGGAAGGGCCGCTCTCCGGCCACAGTTTCGGCAACCTTTTCCTGGCGGCGCTGACCAAGGTCACCGGAGATTTCGAGGAGGCCATCCGCCTCTCCAGCAATATTCTTGCCATTCGCGGCACGGTGCTGCCGGCGTCGCTGGAAAAGGTCTCCCTGACCGCCGAGCTGGACGACGGCCGGCGCGTGGCTGGTCAGTCCAGCATCGTCAATTCGCGGCAGTCGTGCCGGCGCATCTGGCTGGAGCCGCAGGCGGCGCGCGCCACACGCGCCGCGGTCGAGGCCATCGCCGGGGCGGACATCGTCGTCATCGGCCCGGGCAGCCTGTTTACCAGCATCATCCCCAATCTGCTTATCGGCGAGATTGCCGAGGCGGTCAGCAATGCGGCTTGCCGCCGCATATATGTATGCAACGTGATGACCCAGCCCGGGGAGACGCTTGAATTCAGCGCTGCCGATCACCTGGATGCGCTTGAGCAGCACACGCGGAAAGGCATCGTCGACACGATCGTGGTCAACGACGTGGCTCCCCCGCCGGCCGTGGTCAAGCTCTACCTCAGGCAGGGCGCCGCGCCTGTGCTCATCGATCAGGAACGCCTGCAGCATGCCGGTGTCGCCGTCGTCGCCGCCGACGTCTGCTCCGCCGGCGATTTCTTCCACCACGACAGCGAACGCCTGGCCGCCGTGGTCATGTCGCTGCTGCATTAACGGAATCCGTCCCATGTCGTTTACCACCACGGTCAAACAGGAGCTCAACCACGTTCAGCCGGGGCGGGCCTGCTGCCGCATCGCCGAACTGGCGGCGCTGTTCAGGGCTGCGGGCAGCTTCCATCTGCATGGCCGTGACCGTTTTGGCCTGGAGGCGTCTTTTGGCCTTTCCGCGACGGCTCGCACAGCCGTTTCCCTGGTAAAATCCTTCAACCTTCCTGTGGAGATCAGGGTCAGGGATGAGAAGCGGCTGGGGCAGCGCAAGCGCTACGAGATCTGCCTCGAAGGCGGCAGCCGGCTGGTCCAGTTTCTCAACGAGATCGGCGTGCTCTCCGACAGTATGTCGCTGATGGAGAACGTGCCTCCCCGGATTACGCGGCGCTCCTGCTGCCGGGCGGCATTCCTGCGGGGAGCCTTCCTCGCGGCCGGATCGGTCAGCGCGCCGGGAGCACCGGCGCACCTGGAGATATATTCCGACAGCGCCGCCTTTCTCGGAACCGTCCATGCTGCCGCCGCGGAGCTGGAGATCCGCCTCAGTTCTGTGAGCCGGCGGCGCCACCCCGCCGTTTACAGCAAGAACCTGGCCGCGATCCGCGAGCTGCTCATCATCACTGGCGCCCATCAGTCCGCGCTCGAGTTCGAGGAAAAGGTGATCCTGGGTTCGGTGCGCGAGCAGGCCAACCGCCGCGCCAATTGCGATCAGGCCAATGCCGCCCGGTGCAGCGCCGCCGCGGCGCGCCAGGTGCAGGCGATCAGAAAGCTGAAACGGAACGGCGCCTGGGACCGGCTCGGTCCCAATCTGCAGGAAGTCGCCGAGCTGCGCCTGAGGCACCCGTCGGCGACCATCGTCGAACTGGGCCAGCGGGCCGAACCGCCGCTTTCCAAGTCGGCGGTAAACCACCGGCTGCGGCGGTTGCTGGCGCTGGCGGCTGCGTCATGACGTGGCGGCGGAAAAGTCTCCCGGGGGATAGCCGCCGTGCCGCAGGTTCGCGCCGGGGGTTCGCCGGGTTACGAATTCCGCTCCGTATGGTACAATACCGCGCGTATCGCGATTATCCCACTATCAATAACTTCCAGGAGGCGAAGGACTGATGGCGTTAAAGGTCGGTATAAACGGATTCGGACGGATCGGCAGGAATGTATTCCGCGCGGCGCTCAAACAGGGCGCCGACATCGATTTTGTGGCGTTCAATGATCTCACCAGCCCGGCGGTGCTGGGGCATCTGCTCAAGTACGACTCGGTCATGGGCCGCTTCGACGGCACCGTCGAGGCCGGCGAGAACTCGCTGACGGTCAACGGCAAGGAGATCAGGATCCTCTCCGAGCGCGACCCCGCCAACCTGCCCTGGGCCGATCTCGGGGTGGACGTCGTCATCGAATCCACCGGCTTTTTCATCGACCGCGACGGCGCCGGCAAGCACCTGTCGGCAGGCGCCCGGAAGGTCATCATCTCGGCGCCGGCCAAGGAGCCTGACATCACCCTGGTCCTGGGCGTCAATGACAGCGACTACAACAAGGATGAGCATCACATCATCTCCAACGCCTCCTGCACCACCAACTGCCTGGCGCCTGTCTGCAAGGTGCTGCTGGACGAGTTCGGCATCGAGAAAGGCTTCATGACTACCGTGCATGCCTACACCAACGACCAGCGCATCCTCGATCTGCCGCACAAGGACCTGCGCCGGGCCCGCTCCGCCGCCGTCTCGCTGATCCCGACCACCACCGGCGCCGCCAAGGCGGTATCCCTGGTGCTGCCCGAGCTGAAGGGCAAGATGGACGGCATGTCCATGCGCGCGCCGGTACCCGACGGCTCGGTCGTCGACCTGGTCGCCATCCTGGGTAAAGAGGTCACCAGGGACGAACTCAACGCGGCCTTTGCCAGGCACGCTGATACCGGCGCCATGCAGGGAGTGCTCAAATACATGGAAGACCCGATCGTCTCCATTGACATCGTCGGCGATCCGTATTCATCCATCTTCGACTCGCAGGCGACGATGGTGCAGGGCAACATGGTCAAGCTGCTGAGCTGGTACGACAACGAGTGGGGCTACTCCAACCGCGTGGTCGATCTCTGCCAGCGGGTGCTGTAAGCTCCGCGCCCGCCAGCGCCGCGCCGCATGAAAAAGACCATCAGGGACATCGACGTTGATAAAAAGCGCGTTCTTGTTCGCGTCGATTTCAACGTTCCGCTGGACGGCGGCCGCGTGGCCGACGATACCCGTATCCGCGCGGCGTTGCCGACGATAAATTATCTGCGGGAGCGGAACGCGCGCGTGATCCTCATCTCCCATCTCGGCCGTCCCAAAGGGGAGGAGAAGCGTCTCTGCATGGACCCGGTGGCGGACCGCCTCTCGCAGCTGCTTGACATGCAGGTGATGAAGCTGAACGACTGCACCGGCGATGTCGTCGAGGCGAGCCTGGCCGAACTGCCTGAAGGCGGCGTGGCCGTGCTGGAGAACAGCCGCTTCTATCCCGGCGAGAAGCAGAACGATCCCGGCTGGGCCAAGCGCCTGGCCCGGCTGGCGGACATCTTCGTCAATGATGCTTTCGGCACCGTTCATCGCGCGCATGCTTCCACGGCGGGCGTGGCCGAATACCTGCCCGCGGTCGCCGGCCTGCTGGTGGAGAACGAGCTGACGCAGCTGTCGCGCCTGACCGACAGCCCCGCGCACCCGTTCGTCACCATTCTCGGCGGCGTGAAAGTCTCGGACAAGATCGGCGTCATCGGCCGCTTCCTGGATTTTGCCGACGCCATCCTCATCGGCGGAGCGATGTGCTTCGGATTCCTCAAAGCGGAGGGCATCGACGTGGGCGCCTCGAAGGTGGAGGAAGAGGCGGTGGAGGTCGCCGCCGCGGCGCTGGCAAAGGCGAAAGGCTCCAGCTGCCGCATCCTGTTGCCGGTCGACCTGGTGGTCGCTGACCGCTTCGACGCCGCCGCAGAGACGAGAGTCGTGGCGGCAGATCAGATCCTTGATGGCTGGATGGGGATGGATATCGGTCCGGCCACCGCGGCGATGTTCACCGATGAGATCAAGAAGGCGCGCACCATCTTCTGGAACGGTCCAATGGGCGCCTTCGAGATGGAGCCGTTTGCCGGCGGCACCCGCGCGGTCGCGGATGCCGTGGCGTCAGCCGACGCTCTCACCGTCACCGGCGGCGGAGACACCGTGGCCGCCGTCAACAAATTCGGCGTGGCCGGCAAGCTCGACCATGTCTCCACCGGCGGCGGCGCCGCGATGGAGTTTCTGGAGGGCAAGGACCTGCCGGGGATCGCGGTGCTGCAGGACAAATAATCACAAGATAAGATTGCGGCAATCTTGCCGCGGCACGAAAAACTCCCGTACGGCCGCTTTTTGCAAGGCAAATATTTCGTGATTCATTTCGGGATTACAGGGTATAATTAAATAGGTCCCAAGAAGTCGGAAGGCTTGCTGGAGGTCAGCGCATAAAGCTCAGTGGAGGAAATGCGGAGATAAAAACCCGCAAAGTACGGTGAAACTGGGAAAAGCGAGGATCGAGGAAGGCAGGTCGGAGGGTTTCTTGGGACTTATTTTTTTGAAATGTTTCGCAAATTCCGCTTTTTTCTCTCGCGCCCGATTCTCAACTATTGCCAGCGGCAGGCTGCCGGCGTAGAATCTGTTCGGTCCCAAGAAATTGGACGGTCCTCTTCCCGGTTTTATGGCCGGGGCAGCCAGGCTCGGAAACGCGGTGCCGCAAGCCCGTGGAGTACGGTGAGCGCCAGGCTTCCATTGAATTATGGACGAGCGGATCCGAAGGTTTCCTGGGGCCTTTCCTTTTGGCCTGGCCGATTGAAGGAAATCCTTTCGCGCTGCCAAAATAATCCATCAGCGGCACATATTGATACGGAGACTTCGGACCTGAAAATGAACCGGTCACAATTATCTATCCTGCTGGCAATCGCGGTTGCCGGCGCCGCTGTAGCTGCCTGGCTTGGCGGCTGCGGTGGGAGCGGCAGCAGCCAGGCCGCCTCCACGACCGCGGCTGGCGCGGCTTCAAAAACGCCGCTGCCGGCTCCCGAGCCTACTACGTCTCCACCCGGACAGACGCAGCCTCAGGAACAGGCTGCCGCATACGGGCCGGCTTCCAAATACTCACAATCTGTCGGAGTACTGATTGACGGCATCCAGCTCAAGGACATCCGCTGGTCGGATCATGGCGCGTTTTTCCGGGTCGTGTTCGATATGGCGACTCCCGACGGCAGGCCACTGCTGCAGGTGCCGCACGCCCAGGCGTCGCTGTCCGGGGACGGAAAATCCATCCGGGTGGTGCTGGGAGGAATTCGCTCGCTGGGCGACAGCGCCCGCGTGCACACCGATGAACTTAAAGTGGGTGGCAGCCCGGTGACGACGATCGACCGGCTCCCCGCATTGGACGATCAGTCGGTCGTCTACGGCATCTACGTCACAAAACCTGCCTCCTTTGCTCTGGCTGGCATTGGCTCCCCCGGCCGGATAGTCGTCGACATCATCAAATAGCTCCACGTCAGCCTCCTGCCTGCCGCCAGGCGTGTTCATGATGCCAGGAGTTAAAAAAGCCCCATTCGGAGATAATTCTCATACGCGCGTCACGGCGGATGATTGGATGAGTCGATGGATGGCATACCCCAGACAGAGACAGAGAACCTGGTAACGATTCCGGCGGGCATGGTTTCGCTGGGAGGCAATCTGACGCTACCGCCGGGAGCCCATGGCGTTGTTCTTTTCGCCCATGGCAGCGGCAGCAGCCGGCACAGTCCGCGCAATCGCTATGTCGCCTCGGTACTGAACCAGGCTGGTATGGGGACGTTGCTGATGGACCTGCTCACCGTTGATGAAGAACGCATCGACGCCGTCACCGCACATCTGCGCTTTGATATCAATCTGCTGGCCGGCCGGCTGGTTAACGCCACGGACTGGCTCAGGCAGGAGGTGGCGACGCGGGAAATGACCATCGGATATTTTGGCGCCAGCACAGGCGCCGCCGCGGCGCTGGTGGCAGCCTCGGTGCGGCCTGAGTTCGTCAGGGCGATCGTCT
>JAJYXB010000004.1 GCA_021791195.1 Actinomycetes bacterium
CGGCTGCTGAAACCGATCGGCGACATCCCGCCGGCAGAACTGGAAGCTCAATATCGTGGACAAGAAGGCAGAGAAATCATAGAGTTACCCAAACAAACGAGTCTCCGGTAAACCCGGGGCGATTCAAGTTCTAGAGTCTGCGTATACGGGTCTATTCCTTCTTGCTGTTCGAGTGGGTTGAAGCCGATGATGTTGTCCGGGTCGGTCATTTCCACCAGCGTGACATTTCGGAAATCCTTTAGATTCCCAACAATGTCGTTTACGAGGTCGCCGTGGGGATCGATAACACCGCACCCATTCCCATTCATGATGTCGCCGAGAATCCAAGTGGCGAGTCCTTTGGATTTTCCGACACCTGAGCTTCCCAGGACATAGACATGCGTCGACCTGTCTTCCTCAGGCAAATAAAAACCGACGATATCGTCGGTTGCGGGCTTGCATGTCATCCCTAGTTTCAATGCAGACTTCATTGCATTGATTATAATACAATGATTCGAGATCGAAGCGGAGAAAATTTAGTAATGCAGAGAAAGACTATTCTTAGCATTCTTTTTCTTAATCACAGTACGTGCTACAGCCGAGGGCATATCAACATTAGCAGTGAGGGAGCGAAGCAGGCATTGCGTCGTTTAGTCTGAGAGTTCTTGTTTTGCGGACTTCCGAGGAGAGTTGTGTTCGATTTTATAGATCAAATAATTACATATATCGAGGGCCATGAGTTGCTCTTTCAACTGGTTTTAACCGGTATTGTATCGATTCTTTCTGCTTTATTTGGTTATTACTACTTTACCCTGAAGGATTTCTTTGTCCGCAGGCGACCGCTAAGTAGGGTTTTTTGTTTTGAAAAGAATTCTACTGTTTACATCACCTCTGGAGACGATCCGGCTAGCGGTACTGATAAACCACCCATCATGCAACCAGGGGATGTAGCAGCTCTAATTGAACTTTATAGCACTCTCCGAAGTAATCGAAAGGATCTTAATGTGGTTTACTACCCTTCTGGGACTCTTCCTGCAGATGCTCTTGATGAAAATCTGATATCAGTTGGTGGCCCGCATTCTAATTCGACTACAAATTTACTATTAGAAAAATTATCCAGTTCTCTGAATTTTGATAAAAAAGGCCGGTTGCTTTCGCCAACCCTTGATAAGCCTCTGAGCTTTAAGGCCAAGGGAAATACGGCCGTCGACTATGGTTTTTTTATAAAATCTCGCAATCCCTTCAGGAGCGATGAATCCAAGTATGTGTATATTATTGCTGGATGTGAGACATGGGGAGTTCTGGCTGCGGCTAGACGTCTTTCATGGCTGTATGCTCCAACCTCTATACGTAAATTGGCCAAGCTCTTTAAAAACAAACCTATTTATCAAATTGTAAAGACCGACATGATTAATTTTCACGTTACAGACATCAGTGTTGTCGATCAGGGAACGTGGCCAATAGAGACTCATGTAAACTTATGAACCTCCATAAAGCAAGTATAATCATGGTTGTAAACGAATCTTGTGGAACGCATATTGACCAAGCCATAAGCTCTGCGGTAAATCAGAATTATCCCCCGTCCTCGTTTGAGATAATTATATTCTTTGATGGAACAGACAATCACTATTGGAATTTTTTATGCGAGATAACATCAAACATTGAATCTCCTACTATACGTCTTATTCGCGGTGTTGGGGATGAAGGGATTGGGGCAGCGAGAAATAATGCTATCGAGGCTGCGAGTAACGAGTTTCTCATGCTTCTTGACGGCGATGATTATTTATTTCCAGACGCGCTGCTTTCATGTTCTCATGTAATTAGACCCGGAATCGATTTAGTATTTTCAGATTGGACCAAGGTTGATGTTTTTGGTAACGTAAGATACTTAAATAATTCTGGTCGAATCTATTTTCAGCTCCACAAAAGATTCAAAGGGTCAATTTATGACCCACTTTTTTATTTCATCTTTATTCTTCAATGCCAATTTATACGCCGATCAGCTTTTTTTAAAGCGGGATGTTATAACCCCTTGATGACTGTCGGCGAAAGTTCTGATTTTTTAATTCGTTTATCTCAGATAAGCAAAGGTATCAACTTTGATTATGTTCCGGATGCTCTCTATGCATATCGAGATAATCCAAGAGGGGTTTGTAATACAAAAAAGGAATTATTAATGAAGAATCGTTTATCAAATATGTCGTCTCACGTAAAAACTCATTGCCAAGAAATTATGTCGATGAGATACTTTGGTCGTGTACAACCAGGTAATGTTAGATTATTCATTCCAGAGTTCAATAGAAAGTGTTCTTTTTTCGAGCTGCCGTATGTTGACTATATCAATAAGAAAATCATAGATGGTACGACCGCGTATAAACAAACCGGAGAGTTAGCACATCAGATATGAGCTTACAAAAATTTACATTAATTACAAATGATGATTTCAGACTTTCATTGGTATTGGAAAAGCTAAGTTCTGAATGTTCAGGTCATGTTGTGCTTGCTCATGGAATTACTAGCGACAAGAATGAAGACGGTTTCTATACTCGCTTATCTCAATACTTAGCGGAAAACATGTACATGGTTTCGCGATTCGACTTCAGGGGTCACGGAGAAAGTTCAGGAAACAGCAAGGATTTTAACGTGAATGGGCAGATTGAAGACTTTTCGACAGTTTTAGACTGGGCAAGTGATAGTTATCAGCTACCGATTGCCATCATAGCAGCTAGCTTTGGTGCGCCTGCGGCAATCAATACCACAATCGATCATGAGTCCATTATTCACGCATTGGTACTTCTTAATCCCGTTCTTGACTTTAATAGAACTTTTGTAAATCCAGAAGTACCGTGGCTAAAGGGTAAATTCTCATCTGACATTTTAATTTCAGCATTAAACAATAACGGCATTGAACTTACTCCCGACTTCACTCTAGGCAAGAAATTAATACGCGAGCTACTTGAATTAAGACCTTATGAAAAACTCACAAGAATTAAATGCCCTGTACTTAGTATCCACGGCGATCATGATGAGTATGTTCCCTATGAAGTCACAGCACAGTATTACAAGGCTAACGAAAAATCTAGATTGCTTACGATAGAGGGGGCCAACCATGGCTTCGGAATTGAAAATGAGCAAATAGTTTTCACTTCATGTAAAGAATGGCTAGACCAAAATCTGATCAATGCAAATTGACAAGACAAGTAGGATAATGGCCAATGTCGAATTTGGTCAAAACATCGAGATTGGGTGCTTCACTGTCATTGGCGCTCAACTTCCTAAAGCCTGGGCAAGTCCGAAAAATGATATTACTTTGATAGGCAATAGTTGTAGTATTGGAAACCACGTCGTCATTTATGAAGGCTCAAAAATTAGTGATGAGTGTTTCATTGATGATTACTGCCGCATCGGAAGCGATTCTATAATAGGCCGGAATTCAATGATCTTATATGGAGCAAAAATCTATCAAGACGTTCAAATCGGCAAAGGTTGCCGAATCGGTGGTTTTTGTTGTAATAGAACAAGCATCGGTAATAATGTAACAATGATGGGAAGATTGATTCACAGCTACAGAGAACCATTTGGCGAATGGTCGAAGAATGAAGTTTCACCTGTGGTGCAAGATGAAAGTATTATCGGATGTGGAGCCTTGATTGTTGGGGATGTAATAATTCACAAAAACTCGTATGTGGCAGCCGGAGCTATTGTAACGAAAAGCGTGCCTTCACACCATATTGCTGTAGGGGCAGATATCATCCATCTGGAAGATTGGCATGGGACATTAACATCGGACATATTTTTTGTTGAGATGGAAAATCCTTATTGAAAATTGCGCCTCGGTCGGCTGCCGGCATACCTCATAATTCTCCATATTTTACAGCATCCATTAGATTTATTGACTGTGGGAAATTACTTTGCAAATGGCTTCTTATTTTTGGCAATGTTTCCCTGTTAATCGTAGGGTGCCGAATAATACTTCCATGGAAGTAATTATCAACGATCTGCGAAGTATCGATATAATCTTCCCGCCGATATTTTCTGTACAATTTCGTGCCTTTTAGGGGGTACAATAGGCTGAAGAAGGCATAATCTGCTTTAATCTCAATATTGAAATCGTATGTCCTTTGGATATCTTCAATAGTTTCAGTAGGAAAACCAATAATGTTAAATGATGCAGTCTTGATATCTACTTTACGGCAGCGCTCGAAAGCATTTAAGATTTCTTTGTCGCTTACATGCTTATTTAATAAGTTCTTGCGGATTTCTTCGTCACCTGTCTCCACCCCCATGTGAATCCGAGAGCATCCTGCGAGTTTTAGATCGTTGATTAAGGCATCGCTGAGTCCGCAGACTGTATCCGGTCTGGCTAGAAAGCCAAAGTGTTTATTCACCCTCCTTTCAATATACTGAGCGCAAAATTCTCTAGCCCGATGTTCGTTAAAGATAAAATTCTCATCTGTAAAAAAAAATTCATCGAACGAGAATTTATGTTTCAGGAATAGCATCTCATCAATTACATCGTTTATTCTGCGATATCTCATCTTTTGTTTTAATTTCTTCCGAATTTCTCGATTGCAACAAAATGAACAACTGTAATTACAACCTCTCGAACTTGATATAAAGAGACGCCTTTTGTATCCGTCGCCGAAGTCGTTTACGCTGATTATTGAGTTGTATCGGAAAACGGTGTAGTCGAGCCATGGTAGATTATCAAGACAGTCAACTTGAGCGATTTGCCGATCAACTCCTAAATTGTCTTCTTTTGTCCATAATCCATGAATTTGGTCATATGGTGTTTCATTAAGAAGCTGGTTTAACAAGAATTCGCCGTCACCCACACAAACTAGATCGACACCTATCCTATTTAGACAATAACGAGGAAATAGCGAAGGAAAGATGCCACCGAATATAATGGGGACATTTATTGAATCCTTTAAGGTCTCACTGAGTGTAAATGCGTGATAAGAATGTATTTCGGTAGTTGAAATACCAATCATTTTTGGTTGTAAACAGCAAATCTTCTCTATTATGCTTGCATCAGAATCATAATATGTATCAAATACAAAAACTTGATGGCCTTTCGAACGCAAATAAGCCGAGATGCTTCCAATACCAATCGAAATTTGTGCGTAAGACGCGGGACCATCATTGAGATAAATCAAAGCTAAATCTGGCATGACGAACTTTCTAATTATGTGATTCGATATGTGAAAGCGGAATTGATTGGTCAGATTATACTTAATTTGATTTCATTCCATTTTGAAAAATAGGCACAGCCATGTTGAAAAGCTGTGCCTTGTTGCGCATTATCGCATGATACTCCGAACCTTCCCGCCCGCTGCTATGATGACCTGGTCAAGAAGCTGGATTCCCAAGATCTCTGCCGAGTCCTTGAGTCTGCTGGCTAACATCAGGTCCTCTTTGCTTGCTTCGGGGTTGCCACTCGGATGATTGTGGACGGCTATGATAGCAACTGTGCCGTTCATGACCGCCTTTCGCATCACGTCAGCTGGTCTCACCAGGCAGGAATTCACAGTACCGATTGCCGTAATCTCCTTCTCGATAACCTGGTTCCTGGCGTTCAGGTGTAGTATCCAAAAGCATTCGCGGTCAGCGAAAGCTTCCTCGGCCATGTTCTCCTGAACAAACCGGCCTACATCCTGCGGGGATCGGATCGGCTCACCCTTTGCGACCTCCTTGACCTTCAGTAGTTCAAACTTCATGACTTCCTCCTTTGAATTTGGGCAGGCTAAAGCCAGCACTGGTTTTGGAACGCATTGGGTGGGTGGTGGTATTTGAGCCTTCAGCCCGGTTCAGGGACGCTTACCCGCAGCCTGAACCGGACCTTCCACAACCGGTGAAGGGCAATACCTACCTAGTGTTCAAGGTGCGCGGTAAGTTTGCAGAAATTGAGCCTCGTCCTTTTGGGATCTACTCCGAAGGCTCATGCCCTGGCGGGCTATTCCAACAGTGAAGTTGGTGAATCAATGAAGGGAGAAAGCCAAACGCTTCCAAGGGGGCTGTCATTCTGAATCGCTGAGAAGGTCGTAAACAAGAACATCTGCCTTCCCCCCACTTTCCCTGTTGCCTGGATCAAGTTAGCCAGGCGTCTTTCACTTTCAGCGACCGTCAGGACGCGAAAGTGATTGTATCCGTATTCCTCTTTATACTGACCGGACTTCCAATATCTCTTGTAAGCCACAATCTTCTCAGCAAATCTCGACAGTGTTTCTGTTCCCATATCAACCTCAAGAAAGAAGATATGCTTGCCCCTGCCGCTTTGAATGCCAAAGAAAGCATCCGGGGCGACAACGAAATATTTCTTCTTCGCGCCAGTCATCGAGATTCGTCTCAGATGGGACTTGTCGCCTCGCTGGTAGAAAAGAAGCTCCTCGCGTCTGCCAGCAAGCGCAAGGTCGAGACAAACCCTGAACTCAGAAACTCCGAGGGTGTGTTCAAGAAATAGAAACTCGACGCGATTATTGGCGCGGTTCCACCTGACCTTGTGGCGGTCGATTTCAAGAGTGGCGGCCACAATGTCAGCCCCACAGCGGTCAAGGGCATAAACAATCTGATGGCTTCCGACCGCGACTGGCTTGATTAGCTTGTCCAGGAAATTGTGCTCATCAAGTTTCTTCAGTCTTCGATTGCAAGCAAAGACCGAAGCGCCGGCGAAATGGAGCCGCTGGATTTGATCCCGTTTCAGAAAGCGGTTCTCGTACACAGCGAGAATAATGGCAACGTCACGAGCCGTCAGTTGCATTGGAGCTATTCGATTGTTTCTTCTTGCTGTTTTCATCTTTTGTCTTTCAGGTTTTCACCAGGGGAAATTAAGCGCCCGCAGGGCGCGCCGTCTGGCTGTAAGCCAGACTCCCCTCGCCTCTCCAAAATGGGTTTATACAACTGAGGCGGGGGGAGTCGGGCTTCGTTTGTGCCTTCCAAACGAAGACAGACTCCCCTCGCCTCTCCAAAATGGGTTTATACAACTGAGGCGGGGGGAGTCGGGCTTCGTTTGTGCCTTCCAAACGAAGACAGACGGCGCAGGATTGGAGTGGGCTAAATGCCCCGTAAATCCTGTTAATTTCCCCCTGGTGGTTTTAATGTTTTTCAAGGTTTTGGGTGTTGTAATGGGGTGTTTCAGCTAATTGCAACAGGCAATACAACATCTATTGGGTGGGTCTGGGCGCTCTGTCTGCCATCTTCAGCATCTCTTTTTCTCGCGCGAGCTCTTCCCGGGCAACGTCCAGAAAAGCTCGGATCATCATTCTGAATTCAAGCTCGGCTTTCTCTGGATCTATTTTCTTTGGGAAGATTTCGTACATCTCGCGCCTCTTCGTCTTAATGCTATCTCTAACGTATTTTTACGTTAGGAGAGGGGAAAAAGAAACGGGTCTATTCGCCCGTTAAGCCTCCTGCCTCTCTCCTAAAGTCAATGTTAATGTAGTATTACATTAGAGTCAATACCGAAGTTATCCACAGAAAGTGGATAAAAAAGTATTGATTCATTGATTTTGTTGATTTATAGTAGTTTCTATTAACGGCAAGGATACATTACGCATTATGGCATTCAAAGACAAAATAAAGCAGATTCGCTTGGAGAAGGGATTATCCCAAGAGCAGGTGGCAAGGGATATGGGCTACTCCTCCAATACTTACGTGTCAGATATTGAGCGGGGCAGGTTTATCCCCCAGCCTGACAAGCTGGAAAAACTGGCTTCAGCCCTCGGAATGACGTCGGAAGAGATGGAAGACCTTCTGCTTGAATCCAAGCTGCAAGATTTGGGACTGGACGATCCGGGCTTCACTCTGATGTTTAAGGAAGTCCCAAACATGACCCGCGAAGAAAAACAATCATTAATTCGGGCTTACGAGGCAGTAGTTAAGGCCAGGAGGCCCGAGAGGAAAAAAAGATCGTCATGAATCGAGTAATCGAGCAGGCAAACAGAATAAGCAGAGTATACGGAAACGACCTAGACCAGATAGCAGAAAGTCTAGGTCTTAATGTCATTCCTCAAAAAATGGAAGGCAGACTGAGAGAGTTCTACGTCTCCGGCACTATCGTGATCAATGAGAATCTTTCAAATAGAGAGAAGCGCGAACTTGTAGCTCACGCTATCGGCCATCACCTGCTTCACGCTGGAAACCACCTCGCCATGCAAAAGCGGATTTACTCATTCGGCAATTATCACGAGAAACAGGCCAACGTCTTTGCCGCTTGCCTGCTTATGCCTCTCGACAAGTTGGAAGGCTTCATTTCAAACAGAAGCAGAATCGATGAGATCGCCAACCATTTTCAGGTACGCGAACAGCTCGTCAGAATGCGGCTCAAGATTTGGGCGAATTTCGAGAATGATTTAACCGGCAGACAAAGCGCCAGGGTGGGTTAGAAATATGAAATGCATCATTTATCTTCGTGTATCAACTAAAGAGCAGGCTCAAAGGCTGGGGACCAAAGAAGGCTATTCAATTCCCGGCCAAAGAGAAGCTTGCCTTAAATATATTAAAGAAAAAGGCTGGGAAGTAATTGATGAGTATGTGGACCGCGGAGAGTCGGCTAAAAGCTCACGGCGTCCCCAACTTCAGGAAATGCTCTCGCGCATCAGGAAAGAAAAAGACGTGGAAGCGGTCGTGGTTCACAAGATTGATCGCCTTGCCCGCAACATGGAAGACCACATAACGATAAAGGCCGTTCTCAAGCGGGCTGGTGCTGGGCTTGTTTCCGTTGTTGAAAATATCGAAGATTCTGCTTCCGGTCATTTGATTGAAGGTATTCATGCACTCATGGCCGAGTTCTATTCCGAGAACCTTGGAATGGAAGTCAGAAAAGGAATGGAACAGAAGGTTAAGCAAGGCGGTTGGCCTTTTAGAGCTCCTATGGGCTACAAGAACGTGAGGGTCGGCGGTGATGCCCGCCGGGGAATGGCGAAAACAGAAATTGACCCCGAGACTTCCCCGTACATAAAAGAAGCTTTTGAGCTTTATGCCTCGGGAAATTATAGCATCCAGCAGATCAGGGATTATCTACTGAAAAACGGAATCGGGAGCAGACACAAGGAAGGCGAGGCATTAGCCCACTCCACTGTCAACAATATGCTTGCCAATCCTTTCTACATCGGCAAGATCAAATTCGACGGCGTCTATCATAAAGGCGCTCAGGAACACTTAATCACAAAGAAGCTCTTCAACAGGGTTCAAAGCGTCCTCGAAGCTAATAACGTTGCTGGGGTTCGGCATCGAGCCTACGGCCACTATCTAAAAGGAACTCTCTTCTGTGAGACTTGCGGTTCAAGGCTCTCGATTGATATGGCTAAAAATGCCTACACCTATTTTTACTGCCTGGGACAAAAACAAAAACACTCCAAAAAGAAGATCGAATGCCACGAAAAGTATGTTCAGGTTGAAGATATGGAAGCTCAAATGATCGAGCTTTACAAAAGAATTGAGATGCCAAAATCCTGGTCCAAGAAACTCGTTGAGGGATTTAATGAAGAGATTGTTGCCCAGCACTCCCAAAATACTATGGAAGAGGAATTCGCTTTAAAGCGAATTGAAAGGCTCAACCTTGAAAAGAAAAAGCTCATGCAAGCCTACTATGACGGAGCCGTTCCGATTGACGTATTAAAAGACGAGCAGAAACGGATAGCGGAAGAAATTGCCAAGATTGATGATAAACGTTCAACTAGCAACAACAATCTTGATCAGCACACTGAGGTTCTTGAAAAAGCAATCAGGATAGCCGAAAACTGCGCCCTGGCCTACGAGAAAGCCAAGCCGGAAACCCGGCAACTCTTTAATCAGGCTTTCTTTAAGAAGGTTTTTGTGAAGGATAAAAAAATCGAGGGCGTGAAATATACCGATCTATTCGGCACTTTGCTCTCGAAAAGTTCGAGTAAAAAAGAATTGGTGGGCGATACCGGGTTCGAACCAGTGACCCCCAGCTTGTCGAGCTGGTGCTCTCCCAACTGAGCTAATCGCCCACATTTTGAGGAAATTCGCCGCCGGCGGCCGCTTTGGGCGCGGCCCAGCGGCGAAAGCGTTTGGCTGGTAGCGTTCTAATTCTAGCTATCCTCCCAGGGCATCGCAAGAAAGCCGCGACGCATGGTGCCTGTTCGGTCTTCTACTCCCCGCGGGGCATCCCGCGTTCGTCCGCGGGAGCAGGCCACCGCGCCGGCGTTTCGTTCTTCACCGGCGCGGGTAAAAAAGGCCGCATAAACCGGTTTCCGAGCGATGTTCTTATGTCGCGCGCAACCTGAACGTGCGCTTGCCAGGACCGTGCCCACCAATCCGTATCCACCGGAGGCCAGGATGAAGGATATCCACATCAGCCTGAACAACGTTGCCCACTGCGCCTGCAGCCGCTGTCCCAGCTTTCCCGGCCGCGTCCACGAACTCATCCACATGGACATGGTGACCAAGCTGTTCTGCGGCCACGGCAAAGCCAGGAGTGAGGTCGCACAGAAGAATTGCATCTGCGGCGAGTGCCCGGTCTACGACGCGCATGAGCTGACCGAGGGCGGCAGCGGCAAGCAGGCTTTCTACTGCATCTATGGCATGGCCGGCGAAAAATACGAAGGGACCGGGGCCAATCCGTAAAGCCCGGCGGCGTCCCGCGTCACTGGATGGCCCAGCCCACCAGCCATTCCCGCATCCGGTGATTCAGACTGTCGGCTATCTTGTCGAGCGGCTTATGATCCATACCCGCGATCGCCTGCATCTCCTCGCCGGTCAGCTCGTATCCGGACATGGCTTCGTGCGGCTTGCTCTTCAGAAGCTCACGATAATGCTTGTCCACGCTGGCCAGCCCGATAACGATGGCAACACCCTTTTTTGACATAAATACCGCCTTTTGTTCGTTTCATGCTGAAGTGCAGGGGCGTCAATTTCCCGGTAGGGCGTCAAATCCCCGGTGCTCAAATAAAATTTTATCCCGGGACAAAAAATCCTGCTTCCAGAACCCGCCAGGATCACGAGCCCAGCACGGTGCCTTCGACCTCGTTGAAGTGGCCGCTCCACATCACCCGCTGGCTGGCAAGAATGCTGGCATTGGGACTTCCGGGGCTGGCCGGGTTATAACCGGCGGCATTGTAGCCGCGAACCTCCACGGGCCCGCTCATCACACCCGGGAAGGTGTCCGTCTGGCTCGAGCCCGCAGCCACGTCCAGCGTGGCCATCTTGCTGCCGGCGATCCATACCTCGGCCTTCACGGCGCTGGCGCCCGGATTTGAAACCAGCACCCAGTTCTGCGAACCGGCGGACTTCTGATCGTACCAGGAGAAGTTGTAGTCGCCCGCAAGCGCGCCCGCGGCGTAACCGCTGATCTCTTCGAACGAAGTGCCGAACAGGGAGCGCTGCGTCGTGTAGAACGTCATATTGGGGGCGCCCGGGCTGGCCGGATTATAAGTCGCCGCGTCAAAGCCGCGAACATCCACCGGCCCCGCCATCTTCCCCGGGAAAACCGGCTTGATGGTGCCCCCGGCGGGCACGGTGAAATACTGGTTGCCGGAAGCGGAGTCGGTCATCAGGCGGCCGCCGATCCGGATCTCGGCAACCATGCTTGTGGTGTGGGGGTTGGATACCAGGATCCAGTCGGAAGCGCCCGGGCTCTTCATGTCATACCAGGTATAGAGATATTCGCTCGTCATCTGCGACGCCGGGATGCCCGCGGCTTCGTTGAAGTTGCCGTTCCAAAGCACCCGCTGGGAGGCGATGATCTGGTGCGGCGATGCCGGATTGCGCGCGTCATAGGCCTTGACCTCCACCGGCCCGCCCATCTCACCCGGGAACTGCGGCGTGACGTTGCCGCCCGGCGGGATCTGGTACGGAGTCTGGTTAATCTTCTGGCCGTCGATGTATACGTCGGCCTCAGCCGACGAACTGCCGGGGTTCGCCAGCATGATCCAGTCCTGGACGTTGCGGCTCCGGTTGTCATACCACGTGAAATAGTAGTGACTGTCAAGCTTGGAGCCATCCAGAGCGTTGATCTCCTCGAACGAGTTGTTGTAAAGCGTCCGCCTGCTGACTACCTGCTGGCTGCCGGTCAGCGACGATACCTCCACCGGTCCGCCCCTGGTGCCGCCGTAACTGACGGGTTGCGTCTGGCCTGGCTGGATCCTTACCGGTCCGCCATTAGCCTTGCGGCCACCAATGTAAAAGTCGAAGCCGGCGGCGCTGCCGGACGCGGGGTCGCCGACAACCAGCCAGTCGCCCATCCCCGGGCTGGCGGTGTCATACCAGGCAAAATAGTAAGGCCTGACCGGCGGCCCGGTAGTAAAGCTCCACTGATAGTTTTGCGCCATGTGGCGGCCGGTAGTATCGGTCACATCCGTGGTAATGGTGGCATCGTAGGCAGTTAGAGGAGTGAGGCCTCCTGCCGGCGTCAGCGTGGCGGTAAAAGAGCTCTGGTTATAGGAGATCTCGCCTGCTACCGCGGCGCCATCGGAATGCTTCTTCACGGAGAAGCTGGCAGGACCCAGCGTTCCCGGCGTCACATCCTCTGAGAAAGTGGCCGAGACCCTGGCGCTGCCATAGACACCGGTGTCATTCGCGGCCGGGCTTGTGCCCGTCACGGTCGGCCGCGCCTGATCCCCCGAGGGGATATAGGAAATCGAGGTCTGGAAATCGTTCACCGGGATGGGCGTATCATTCGCCGTGTATGTGGTCCCGTTGTCTGTGATGGCAAATTTCTGGATCGAACCGGTATCCTGGGCGCTCGCATCGTAGACCTTGAGGAACCAGTGGTTTGGCCCGGCGGGCGGCAGGTATGCGGCTGCGCCGCTGATATCGACCGTGGTGTAGATGTTCTGGGCCGAGCCTCCCTGGCGGTTGGAAACCACGTCTGACCAGGTAGGCGCGTTGGGGTCACCCACTCCGAGCGTCACCACCAGGTCGCCGCGATAGGTGTGATTGATCTCGATGCGCGCCGTCATGTTCGAAGTCTGGGTGCTGCCAATGCCGACGGCGGCAAACCCCTTCTCCACCGCGGTGACTTCGGCGCTGTTGGCGCCGTAAAGGTCGGTGGCCGCCTGCACGCTGGCGTCGCGCGCATCGGAGAACTGGGCGTCCGAGGTGAGATAAAGGGTAAGGGCGCGGTACCAGATCTGCCCCATCTTGTCCTTGCCGATGCTCATGGCGACATTGTAAGCCGCCTTGTTGGTGATGCCGCTGTTGGTATGCACGCCGCCGTTGTCGCTGTCGGTGCTGACATAATTGCTCATGTTGTCAGGCTGGCCGTAAAGCGGCGGATTGGACATGCTTCGCAGCGCGTCGCCGGGAGTATTCGGCGTGTAGACCGACTCGCCGATCTGCCAGTCCGGATTGGGCTCGGCCAGTTCCCCCAGCACGTCGGAGTAAGATTCGTTCAGGGCGCCGGTCTGATACGAATAGATCAGCCCGGCAGTGTGCTGGGTCACGCCGTGGGTCAGCTCGTGGGCCACCACGTCCAGCCCCTCGCCCAGCGGACTGAATATGCTGCCGTCGCCGTCGCCATAGACCATCTGGTAGCCGTTCCAGTATGCGTTGTCATAACTGGTGCTGTAATGGACAGTCGAATTTATGGTCATGCCGGCGTTGTCGATGCTGTCGCGGCCATAGCCGTTTAAGTAGTAGTCATAAACGGTGCCGGTGTTGTTGTGCGTTATCTGGGCCACTTTGTCACTCGAGGAACCGCCTTCACTGATGAGCAGCGTCCCCGGCAGGGTTGTGCCATTGCCGGCGGTATAGGTCATGCGGCTCCTGGCTCCTTCGAGGTCGTCGTAGCGCGCCGCCAGCTGGCCGGTGTGAGCATCGACGAAGTAGACCATCCGCAGCGGCGGTTTGTCGCTGGCCAGGATGATCTTCCACGTCAGCAGCGCCTGCCGGCCGCCAGGTGTCAGCACCATCAGCTGCGGCGGCTCGAACTTCGATGTCGATACCGCCTGGCCCAGGTCTTTCTGCGCCACCGCTACCGCCTGGTCGACGCTCACGTCAGGCTTCACCGACAGGGCGATGCCCGGCACGTATCTGCCGTTGATGGCGACAATCTTTCCCTGCCGGAGGTGCACCGCCAGATCGGAACCGAACACCGGCACGCCCTGATAGACCTGCGCCAGATGCAGATGGGTCATGCCGAGGCTGTCCACTTCCTGGCGCTTTAACGAAAGCTCGGACGCGGGATCGCTGATGTGGAACACATTCTTGTTCTGGTCGAAGAAGGCCAGAGTGGAGCCGGCCGCAGTGGCCCGGGGCGGCGGAGTGATCGAGCCGGTGACAAAAGCGGGTGTGCCGGTGCCCTGATCCCAGCGGATGTCGGCCGCCTGCCCGCCGGCAAGCGAAGTCCCGCTGGCCCTCTCCTTGCCGGTATCAGGTGTGCGGAGCAAGACACCGCCGCTGGCGCCCGAGTTTTCCAGGTTTGGCGCGGACACACCCGGCTGTTCGCCGCTGGCGGCAGCCATCAGCGTCCCGGCTGAGCCGGACTTGGCTTGAAGTGGAGGATGAACCGCGCCGGGCGAATCGCCGGCAGTCACAACAAAAACCAGAGAAACAGCGAGCCCCGCGAGCAGGGCAACGAATAAAAACGCTAGCCTCAGTGCCTTCCCCTTGATGAATCTTCTTTTGTCGTTCCCAAAGGCCAATGTTTCCTCCCGCCTGGAGGCTCCCGGAATTGGACAAAAACAACCGGGATGGCCTGGAAAATCGACCTGCCATCACCCTTATTACTAGATTCGGCACGGAACAGGAGGTGTTAAAGCGCTTTCAGGAGAATCGACACAGGGAGCCGGGCGCAGCTGATCGGGATCTGGAAGGATCGAGGGTACAACTTAAAGCCGGTGGGACCGGCTGTTCACAAATTATTTCTGCGGTTCGATGATGACCTTGATCGAATCCTGGGGATTTACCACCAGGTCGAAGCCGCGGCCGGCATCTGCCAGCGGCAGCCGGTGCGTGATGGTATCGGCAACCGGCAGGCGTCCGGCGCGGATCAGCTCCAGCGCCATTTTGCAGTCGGCGGGGCCGCCGGCGTAGCTGCTGGTAAGCGTCACCTCGTTGCGCCAGAAGAAGCGGTTAACCGCCAGCGGGATAGAGACTTCCGGCTTGGTGGTGGCAAAGAAGAGGACGGTGCCGGCACGGCCTACGGCCGCCAGCGCCTGCTCCACCGCCTGGGGCGCGCCGGCGCAAACGATCACCAGGTCGGCGCCGCGGCCGCCGTTGAGCTCGCGGAAGCGGGCGGGCACGTCCTCGCGGGCGTCGATGACCGCCTCCGCGCCCAGCCGCCGGGCCGCCTCCAGGCGGAAGTCGACCACGTCGGTGGCCACGACGCGGCCGGCGCCGAGCGCCCTGGCCACCATCACGTGCAGCAGGCCGGAGATGCCGCTGCCGACCACCAGCACCGAGCATGCCGGCCGGAGGCCGGCCTGGCGCTGGCCGCGCAGCACGCACGCGACCGGCTCCACGAACGAACCTTCCTCGTAAGAAACCGAATCGGGCAGATGGAAAGTGCCGCGCCGGACGTTGATCGCCGGCACGCGCACGTATTCGGAGAAGCCGCCGGGA
Source organism: Actinomycetes bacterium (assembly GCA_021791195.1). Lineage (GTDB taxonomy): Bacteria > Actinomycetota > Thermoleophilia > BMS3ABIN01 > BMS3ABIN01 > JACWAD01. The sequence continues at coordinate 15,505 of JAJYXB010000004.1, forward strand.
TCGAAGCTGGTGGTCCTCAGGGTGTCACAGACAGTTTCGTGCCCTGTCTCACAATAGTGGCAGGACATGCAGGGGACGTGGTGGGTGACGGCGACGCGGTCGCCCTGCCGGAAATTTTTGACCCCCTCCCCCACCTCGACCACTTCGCCGGCGATCTCATGTCCCAGCACCAGCGGCACCTTGCCGGCGCGGTACCATTCCATCACGTCGCTGCCGCAGATGCCGCTGGCCTCGACCCGCACCAGCAGCTCGCCGGCGCCGATCGCGGGGACCGGCAGCTGTTCCAGCCGCAGATCGCGGTTGCTGTAATACATGGCTACGCGCATCGGCTTCAGGCGGCGCTCATCATGCGGTTATCGATGCGGACCGGGCGCAGGGACTCAGGCCTGCGCCGGCACATTGCCCTTCAGATCCTGATAAAGATCGTACGCTTCATCAACCGAAGCGTTGTCGTGCACGACGCTGCGCACCGCCTGGATCATTGCCACGGGGCTGCCGGACTGGAAGATGTTGCGGCCCATGTCGACGCCGGCGGCGCCGCAGGAGACGGCATCACGCGCCATCTGCAACGCGTCCCGCTCGGGGATCTTCTTGCCGCCGGCGATGACCACCGGCACCGGACAGCTCTCGACTACCTTCTCGAAGCCATCGACGTAATAGGTCTTGACGATGTCGGCGCCCAGCTCGGCGCCCATGCGCGAGGCCAGCGCCATGTAGCGTGCGTCCCTGACCATGTCGCGGCCCACGGCGGTCACAACCAGGCTGGGAATGCCATAATTTCGCGCATTATCAACCATCTTCGTGAATTCGAGGATGGTGTCGCGCTCGTACTCGGCGCCCACGAGAATGGAAAAAGCGACGCACGAGACGTTCAGCCGGACGGCATCCTCCATGCTGCAGACGGTACCCTCGTGCAGCAGCTGCTTGTTGAGGATGCTGGTGCCGCCGGACATCCGCAGCGTGATGGGAATGTCCACGCCCGGATCTATATAGTAGCGCAGCGCGCCGCGCGTCAGCATCAGCGTATCGGCGTAGGGCAGCAGCGGATCCACCATCTTGTTGAGCTGCTCGAGTCCGGTCGTCGGGCCCATGAAATAGCCGTGGTCGACCGCCAGCATCACGGTGCGGCCGCTCGCGGGCTTGATGATTCGGGAGATACGGTTTTTCATTCCCCAATCCATGCCGGTAAACCTCCAGAAATAGATGAAAAGCGGCTCCGGAAGCGCAGCGCCAGGCGCGGCAGGCTTCGACGGCAGACCGTTCCAGGGCAAAAAAATAAGATATCACGCCCGGCCCTGCTCTGCTAGCTGGGGGGACGTTCCTTAACTTTCCTAACTTGCGCTGCCAGTTGGGCGTTACCGGCGCGTGCGGGCGCCAGCAGTGAATCCGGTCTACGCGACTCCCAGCTTCTCCCGCAGCGTCACGAGATTCATCACGTCTTCCTCGTTGTATTTCAGCAGCCGTTTGAGGGATTCCTCGTCACGCTTGTGCTTCCAGCGCGTCCAGCAGTACTGGATCTGACTGTTGTCAAGCGGCGGCTGCGTGCGCGCAATCCCCAGCCGGCGCTCGACCGCTTTCAACCCGCCCTTGAGGCCGTGCGACCAGCAGTCGTACATGAGGTCGCGGCTTTTGTAGCGTTCCAGCAGGTCGATGCCCAGCTTCTGCCGGATCACCTTCAGGTCAAACATGTTGCCGTTGAAGGTGTAGATGCGCTCGGCCTCTGGCAGTTCGGCGCTGAGCGACTCGGCGGACAGATCCGGCCAGAGAAGCTGCCGCAGCCCGGTTGTCTTGTGATAAAAGCCGACTACGGTGATATATTGCCGCTCCCAGCTCAGCCGGGGCACGGCGCGCGTTTCTATGTCGAGATAAATTGCGATTTTTCCTCGGTGATTGGGGAGTCCTGGTTATATTTTAGCGGCCGGGCCGGCCGGAAGGAATCATGGCGGCGGCTTGCGGGGTACGGATCGATCCGGGACAGTGGAGGCGACGAGCGGAATCGAACCGCTGTACGAGGTTTTGCAGACCTCTGCCTAGCCACTCGGCCACGTCGCCATCGGGTTCGTCACGGTGGGAAAGCCTGAAGAGACGTCAAACCGGCGCGCCCGACCGGGACAAAAAACCAAGAAAAAGATTGGAGCGGATGAAGGGATTTGAACCCTCGACCTTCTGCATGGCAAGCAGACGCTCTAGCCAACTGAGCTACATCCGCCCGGACGCAGTAGCAATTATAGCAAAACCGGGTGCGGATTCCAGAGTCGGGGCGCCGGCGATGGTTATCTTCAGTTGCTGCCGCCGGCCGGCGACCAGATATGCATCTGCGGCAGCAGCCGCACGAACTCTTCCCATTTTCTCTGGAACTGAAGATATTCGCCGAACAGGTCGCCGCGGGCGTTGAGCTCAGCCTTGCTGATGGCCATGTTCAGCAGGCTTTCGCGCGCATCCTCCTCCAGCCCGGCAGCCAGGTATTCGGTTGCCATTTCCAGGCTCGTTTCGGTGACGATGTTGTTGAGGTCGTCCTTGAGAAAGCGGCCGGGGTAGGGGTCGAAATCCTCAGCTGTGACCCGGCGCATGCCGTCGCCGGAACGCTGGCTGGCCAGCTTGCCGCGCTCGCGCGCGAACCGGATAATGTCCTTGCGCAGCTGATGCCAGGGAGGCGCACACCTTGGCGGCGGCAGATGGCGCACCATGAGCTCGTTGTCGAAAAATAACCTGTGACCGAAAAGAGCAGCATTGATCAGATAGTCGCTGGCGCAACCACGCGGCACGGCCGGATCGAAGGGGAGCTTCTCAAACAGGGTGCGGTGGATCGCCATGTTGCCGCCGCGCGCGAACGTTGCCGGCTTCAGCCGCGGCGGCTTGCTGGCGGCGGCGATCGCCTGGTTGAGGGCGGCGCGTCCACCCCACTTTTCCTCCCAGTCGAACGCCGGCGAAGGCATCATGATGCCGCCGTCACGCTGGACATAGTAGCCCGTGACGCCGCCGACGAAGCTGCCCTCGTATTTCGCGCCGATGAACTCGGTGGCCTTTTTCAGGTATTCCGGGTCCTCGTAGATCTGGTCGTCATCGAACAGGATGGCGGCGTCGGCCTCGGTCAGGATCGCGGCAATCAGGCACATGTTGCGCACCTGGGCATAGCCTTCGAGAGCGAAGAAATCGTCGAAACGACCAAAGCCCGCTTCGGCCAGTCGCCGGCGCCACAGCACCAGCTCGTCGGGGCCGATCATCAGCAGGGGGAAATCGTAATCGTACTGCGCCACGATCGACTGCACTTTCAGCTCGACGGCCTGCTTGATCTCCCGCCGCGTCGAAACCGCTACCACGGCGACGATGAACTCTTCATCGCTCTGAAGGATGGATAGACTCGACAGGGCCCGGCCGAGGGTGCCCTCGGAATCAAGCGGCGTGGCGTGGTCATAGGTGAAATCCGATTCCAGTGTACAGACCGGCGCTTCTTCGGCCGGGCCCCGCCAGAAAGTCGGAATTATGATGGTAGTTCTCATCAGTCGCTGTTACAAATCCGCAGCAATTGTCAACCAACGGCCTCATCAAGGGCCTGATTGACGAGACTGTCGGCATGCTGGTTCGACTCCCGCGGGATGCTTTTTAGCTCAAACCGCTCCAGACGCGCCAGAGTTGACTTCGCCTGCTGATAATATGGCCGCAATCCTTCATTCTTAACCCTGTAGATACCCTGCAGCTGCCTGACGATCAGCTCGCTGTCGGAGAAGATGCTCAGCCGGCCGACGTCATGGTCAAGCGCCATCTCCACGCCGGCGATCAGCGCCTGGTATTCGGCGATGTTGTTGGTGGCATCGCCAATGAAATTTGCCAGAGTCTCCACGGTGTCACCGTCCGGCCGCCGCAGGACGGCGCCGATGGCGGCCGGCCCCGGATTGCCGCGAGAGCCGCCGTCAACATAAAGGTGGTGCATTGATGTTTCCTCCTCCGGAGAAAGGCGCATCTGTTCGCGCCGATGGGCTGTCTGCCAGAAACTGTTCGCTGTCTCCGAGACGATCACCTTCACCCCGGCCGCAGACAGCTCCCGTTCCAGCAGGCTGGACCAGCTCTGAAGCGCAACCGCTTCGCTGACTTCATGCGGCACTTCCACCAGCGCCAGCCCCAGCTCGCGGGCGCGCAGCGCGTCGTGATATCGGAAGTCGCCGCTAACCAGCGCATCGGCCCCGCGTGCCGCACAGAGCGGGATGAGGGAGGCGCCGCTCCCCGGTGCCACCGCGATCCGGCGTACGGAAAGGCCAGCGTCGCCGAGATACCGCGCCTCGCTCAGGCCAAAAAGTTCGGCGGCCATGCCGGCCAGATCGGCCAGCGGCCGTTCCGGGGAAATCTCGCCCAGGCGGCCAATGCCGGCGTTGTGCCGGACTGACTCCAGCGGATAAATATCGTAAGCGGGCTCTTCGTAAGAGGAGGCCTCTGCCAGCGCCGCGACGATTTCTCCTTCGCGGCCGGTGGGAAAAATCATCTCCAGGCGCATCTCCGGGACTAGTTCATCGCGGCCGACCTCGCCTATGGAGGGATGCGCTCCCGCCACCGGCAGAAAAGAACCAGTGCCGGCAGCGGTAAACGAGCAGTGCCGGTAGTCGCCGATGGTGCCGGCGCCGGCTGCAAAAAGCGCCGCTTTGACCCGCTCCAGATCGGCCTCGGGGACAAATGTCACCAGCTTGGACCTGCCCGCCGCCGCGGGCGCGAGCGGCTTGGGCGAAAGCAGGCCCAGCAACTCGGCAGCCACATCCGCCAGGCCGCCAGGGGCAGCGTCGAGATTGGTGTGGGCGGCAAAGATGGCGATACCGGCTTCGTGCGCGGCGCGCACCAGCCGGCCCGTCTCGCTGTCATCGCTCAGCGATGCCACCGGCGCGAAGATCAGCGGGTGGTGTGTCAGGATCAGGCCGCAGCCGGCAGCCCGGGCTTCCGCCAGCACCTCCGGCGTCACGCCCAGGGCCACCATCACCCTGTCGACGCCGTCGCCACGCCCGCCGGCCTGGAGGCCGACATTGTCCCATTCCTCCGCCAGCGCCGCCGGCGCCATCCGCTCCATTGTCTTGATGAAATCCTGGATCAGAAAAGCCATGGCCTTCCTCTCCCCATCGTATAGCCCGCTGAAACTTGTGCTGTTGCATCGCCATAATATCAGCCCTGAAGCGTTCATCAAGCCCCGCCGCGCCGCCGCGAAAAAAAGCGCCTCCGCCGCAAGGCAGGGACGCTCTTGTGTCATATCATGCCACTCTGGCTATATACGTGCCGTCCGGCTCCTTTTGGGCAAGCTGGATGTCCAGAAAATCGGGTGGCCGTCCGGGTAAATTCCTGTTTTTTTCTGCGGGGGGGGAGTTGTGCTCAGGCTCTTTCCTACAAACCGGATTCAGTCAGAACCATTTCGTGCCCGCAGCACATGAGCACACCGCCGCCCGCGATCAGGACCTCAACTTCATTTCCGCATGTTTCACAATGATAGATTTCGCCTTCGAGTTCGACGTTCATGAGTGCCCCCCGCGGTCAAGGGTTTGTGACTGAGAACGAGACCGGGACGTTATTCCCCACAAGTGAATAAACTATGCCATCCGGAAGCGTTGCAAGGTGTATGTGTTTCTTGATCATCCCGGCGAACCTCTTTGGTGCGCTTCCCCGGAAAGCTGTCCCGGCAATACTTACCCGCACTATATAGCAGTATTGTCACATGTTGGCCCGTGTCAGTTTTCTGAAATAAGTTTGTAAAAACGGCGCCCGGATAATAATATCGTCCGGACGAATCCGGCCACTCTGCTCAGGGGTCTGCCTTGGACCGTAAAAAGCTGATCGTGCTGGCGCTGGTGCTGCTGCTGGCAGTGGCCCTTTCGGGCTGCGCCCAGCAGAATCAGGCGCAGAACACCCCGGGAAGCGCGGGCGTGGCCGGCTTCTGGCCCGGTCTCTGGCACGGCTTCATCCTGCCGGTCTCATTCGTTGCCTCGCTGTTTGACCACAGCATCGGCATCTATGAGATCCACAACGACGGCAACCTTTACAATCTGGGCTTTGTGCTGGGCACATGGCTGGTTTTCGCCGTCGTTATCGGAGGCGCGAACAGTGGCCCCGCAGCCGCCCGGCGCAAGGGCGCTAAAGGCGCCTAGCGCCCGATGCGGGCCAGAGCCATCGCTCCCAGGCTGGCGATCGTGTCCAGCACCACCTGCTGCTCATGGCTTTCCAGCAGGTTCTTCCGACCGCGGATGCCCATAACACCCACAATCTTCTCCCCGTACATCATCGGCACATAAAGCGCAGGAGACTCCGGCAGGGTGCTGGTTCCGCGGCCGGCCATCTGCCTGTTGGCCAGCACCCACGAGGCGACTCCGGTTACCTCCGGGTCGATCTCGAAACTTTCACTTTTGGCCTTGAGTACCAGCTGGTCATGATCACCCATGAACACGGCAACCTCGCAGTCGAACAGCTGGCGGGTGTGGCGCAAAAGGATGGACAGCGTCTGCTCCAGGTTGCGGGCGGAAATCAGATCACGGCTAAGCCCGTACAGGGCAACGCTCTTGGACTCGCTCTCCTTGAGCAGGCTCATCTTGCCGCGCCGTCCCAGCGCCAGATGCGCCACCACGACGACAATCGCGAAATAAATGACAAACGAGAAGAAATATGACAGATCGGACACCCGGAAGCTGTATACCGGCGGCACGAACAGGTAGTCAAAGGCGAGGATACTGGATATCGAAGCCGCTATCGACGGCCCCCGGCCCAGATAAAGCGCGCTGAGGATGGATGGCAGCAGGAACAGAAACAGCAGGTCGACCTGGTTGAGAGTGTTGCGCAGCAGAAAAGTAAGCGCCGCCATCGCCGCCACGCCCAGCAGGCTGTAGAAATAACCCAGCGGACGCGAGAGTTCCGGACGGAGCCGCCGCGGCATCCGGACGGGCAACGTGCCCGAGTCCATCAGATAGACATCGATGTTGGGCGTGTTGATGAGAATGTGGCTCGACAGCGACGGCAGATACCGGTGCCGCCTTGGTTTACCGATGATAACTTTTGTGATGTTGTTCTTCTGGGCGTAATCGGCGATGGTGGCGGCAACATCGGTGCCCTTGATCCAGACGATCCTCGCCCCCAGCTTCTTGGCCAGGTCCAGGGCGCCATTGAGCCAGATCTTCTCCTGGTCGGAGAATTCCGGGTCCTTTTCCGTCTCCACATGGAAAGCGATCAGCTCAGCGTCGATCCCGGACGCCAGCCGGTAAGCCGACCGGATCAGCTTCTCGGCGTAGGGGCTGGCAAAGATCGCCGCCAGCACGCGCTCTTTCGCCGGCCAGATGCCGGAGATGGCGTACTCGCGCATGTACTGGCGCATCTTCTCGTCGACGGTGCCGGCGACCACGCGCAGCGCCAGCTCGCGCAGCGCCAGCAGGTTTCCGGGACGGAAGTACTTCTCCACGGCGATGCCGACGATGTCCTTGACGTAGACCTTGCCATCATGCAGCCGCTTGATCAGCTCCTCCGGCGGCAGGTCGATCAGCTTGATCTCGTCTGCGCGGCCGACGACCGTATCCGGAAGCGTCTCCTTGACACGGATCCCGACGATCTGGCTGACTACGTCGTTGAGGCTTTCGAGGTGCTGGACGTTGACGGTGGTATAGACGTCGATGCCGGCGTCGAGCAGTTCTCCCACATCCTGGTAGCGCTTCAGATGCCGCTGGCCTGGCGCATTGGTGTGAGCCAGCTCGTCGACGAGGATCAGCTCCGGCTTGCGTCCCAGCGCTGCTTCCAGGTCGAAATCGCGCAGCTCGAAGCCGCGGTACTGGATGGCAGCCGGAGGAAGCTGCTCCAGTCCTTCCAGCAGGGCATCGGTCTCGGGGCGCTTGTGGGTTTCGACGTAGCCGACCACCACGTCCACACCCTCCATCCGCCGCTGGCGACCGTCGCTAAGCATGGCGAAGGTCTTGCCCACGCCAGGCGCTGCCCCCAGGTAGATGGTCAGCTTGCCGCGCTGGCCGGCAGCCTCTTCCCGCTGCGCCAGCTTCAGCAGCTCTTCCGGCTCGGGCCTGGGTTTTTCTTCCCTAGACATGGTCGGCCGAGTGGCTCATCCCTTACCTTTCGCAGGCTAGCTGTTTTGACCTGCCTGGTCGAGCGCCAGGTTCAGCTCCAGGACGTTGACCCGCACCGTTCCCATGAACCCGAGCCAGCGGCCCTGCGTATGATCGTCGACCAGCTGCCGGACTTTCGCCAGCGGCATGCCCCGCGCCTGCGCTACCCTGGCCGCCTGAACCTGGGCCGCCTCGACGGTGATGTCGGGATCGAGTCCGCTGCCGGATGAGGTCACCAGATCGATCGGCAGCGGTCCGTTGACCCCCGAATCCCTGAGCGCCCTGACGGCGCCGCTGACCTCGCCGGTGGCAGGGTCGGGCGAGACCAACTTCTGATTGGTCGGTCCCAGGTTGGAGCCGCCGGAAGCCAGCGGATCGTACGGCATGCCGCTCGCCGCGGCAGTCGCCGACGGCCGCGGCCAGAAATACTTCGGGCTTGAGAACGGCTGGCCGATGAGGCTGGAGCCCACCACGGCGCCGTTCTGTTCGATCAGGCTGCCGGCAGCCTTGCCGGGAAAGGCAACCCTGCCCGCCAGCGTCACCACCGCCGGATAGATGACGGTCAACAGTACCAGGAATGTGACGAGCAGCAACAGCGCTCTTTTTATCTCCGCCAGTTTCATATCGAAAAAGTCACCAGCATGTCGATGAGTTTGATGCCGATAAACGGCGCGATGATCCCGCCCAGACCGTAGATGAACAGGTTGTAGACCAGCAGCTTCTCCGCCGGCATCGGCCGGTAGCGCGTGCCTTTGAGCGCCAGCGGGATCAGGAACGGGATGACGAGAGCATTGAAGATCACCGCTGACAGGATGGCGCTGTGCGGACTGGTCAGATGCATCAGGTTCAGCGTCGACAGCTGCGGATAGACCGAAGTCAGCGCCGCAGGGATAATGGCGAAATACTTGGCGATGTCGTTGGCGATCGAGAACGTAGTCAGATTGCCGCGAGTCATCAGGATCTGCTTGCCGATCTCGACAATATCCAGCAGCTTCGTGGGATTGGAGTCCAGGTCGATGATGTTGGCCGCCTCGCGCGCCGGCTGCGTGCCGGTGTTCATCGCCACGGCCACGTCGGCCTGCGCCAGCGCCGGAGCGTCGTTGGTGCCGTCGCCGGTCATGGCCACCAGGTAGCCGTCAGCCTGGTAGTCGCGGATGAGCTTCAGCTTATCCTCCGGCTTTGCTTCAGCGAGGAAGTCATCCACGTTGGCCTCGGCGGCGATGGCCGCGGCGGTCAGCGGGTTGTCGCCGGTGATCATCACCGTCTTGATGCCCATCTTTCTCAGTTGCGCAAAGCGGTCCTGGATGCCGCCCTTGATGATATCTTTCAGATTGATAACGCCGAGCACCTCTTTGTCGCGCGTGACCGCCAGCGGCGTAGAGCCGGCCCTGGCGATCTCGGTCACTTTCTGGTCGAGCGCGGCCGGGACCGAGCCGCCCAGCTGCTCGATATACCTGATGATCGAATCCGGCGCGCCCTTCCTGTACGAATGATCCTCCAGGTCAACACCGCTGATCCTGGTCTCGGCCCTGAACGGCACCGGGGCGGCGTGCTCGGGCAGCTCCTCCAGCCGCGAGCCCAGCTGCTTGGCCAGCACGATGATGCTGCGCCCCTCGGGCGTTTCGTCGGTGAAAGAGGACATCAGCGCCGCGTCGACAACCTCTTCCTCGGAATGCCCGCCGATGGCGATGAACGCCACCGCCTCGCGGTTGCCCAGCGTGATCGTGCCGGTCTTGTCCAGCAGCAGCGTGTTGACGTCGCCGGCAGCCTCGATGGCGCGGCCCGACAGCGCCATCACGTTGCGCGAGAAGAGCCGGTCCATGCCGGCGATGCCGATCGCCGGCAGCAACGCCGCGATCGTCGTCGGGGCCAGGCAGACGAACAGGGCGATCAGCACCACCAGACTGACGACCGTGCCCCGACCGGCCGACTCGACACTGTAGCGCGACAGCGAGTTGAGATTTAACACCACCAGCAGGAAGATGATCGTCAGCGCGATCAGCAGGATGCTGAGCGCGATCTCATTGGGCGTCTTGCGCCGCTTGGCGCCTTCCACCAGCGTCACCATCTTGTCGATGAAGGTCTCGCCGGGGTCGGCGGTGATCCGTACGATGATGCTCTCGGTGGCGGTCACCCGCGTGCCACCGGTGACGGCGCTGCGGTCGCCGCCGGACTCGCGCACCACAGGGGCGGATTCGCCGGTGATGGCGGATTCATCCACCAGCGCCGCCCCGAAGACGATGTCGCCGTCTCCGGGGATCAGTTCGTTGGCGCCGACCAGCACCAGGTCGCCCTTGCGCAGATCGTTGGCGTTGACCTCCTCGGCGGCGCTGGCCGGATCCGGTTTCTTCACCTTCCTGGCGATGATCTCGGTGCGCGACTTCCTGAGAGACTCTGCCCGCGCCTTGCCCCGGCCTTCGGCCAGCGACTCGGCAAAGGTGGCGAACATCACCGTCAGCCACAGCAGCACCGAGACCGCGCCGGTGAACCAGAGCGGGCCGCTTCCGCCGGCTATCAGGTCATAGACGAAGTTGACCGCCGTGATGGCGCCGCCGAGCTCGACGGCGAGCATTACCGGGTTGCGCCACAGCGTCACCGGATTCAGCTTGGCGAACGTGCCCAGCAGCGCCGGCCACATCAACTTGCCGCTGAAGATCGATTCCTGCTTCTTGTCCGTCGATGTCACCTGCTATCTCCCAGTCATGATCAGATGTTCGACGATGGGCCCCAGGCCCAGCGCCGGCAGGAATGTCAGCGCCCCCACGATGATCACGACCACTATCAGCCAGCCGACAAACGTCAGGTTGTCGGTCGGCAGCGTGCCCAGGCTGGGCGGCACGTATTTTTTCGCGGCCAGCGAGCCGGCCATCGCCAGCGCCGCCACAGCAGGCAGGAAACGCCCCAGCAGCATCGCCAGCGACAGCGTGATGTTATAGAAAGGTGTGTTGGCGGAGATGCCGGCGAAGGAGCTGCCGTTGTTGTTGGACGTCGACGCATAGGCATACAGCACCTCACTGAGACCATGCGGTCCCGGGTTGAAAATGGCGCCCGTGCCGGCCCGGAGCAGCAGCGCGATTCCCGAGAATATCAGTACGGAAATGCCAGATGTCAAAACCATGATCACGGACATCCACATCTCGCGCACCTCGATTTTCTTGCCCAGATATTCCGGCGTGCGGCCGATCATCAGTCCGGCGACAAAGACAGCGATGATGACAAATCCGAGCATCGTGTAAAGTCCGGAGCCGACGCCGCCAGGCACCACTTCGCCCAGCAGCATCAGGAACATGCTGACGCCGCCGCCCAGCGGCGTGTAAGAGTCAAGCATCGAGTTCACGGCGCCGTCGGAGGTGGCGGTGGTGCCGGCGGCAAACACGGTGGAGCCGCCGACGCCGAAGCGGACCTCCTTGCCCTCCATGTTGGGCCCGGCGATCCCCTGCCGGTGGATCAGCGAATTGCCGGCGTGCTCGGCCCAGTACATCGCTCCCAGCGAGACGACCAGGATGATCAGCATCGCCGTGAGGATGGCCCACCCCTGGCGCGTGTTGCCCACAATGCGGCCGAACGTATTGGTAAGCGCCAGCGGGATCATCAAAAACAGCGCGATCTCAACAAAGTTGGTCAGCGGCGACGGGTTTTCATAAGGATGCGCCGAGTTGGCGTTGAAAAAGCCGCCGCCGTTGGTGCCCAGCAGCTTGATCGACTCGAACGAGGCTACCGGCCCCATCGGCAGGGTCTGCGTGGTGACGGCGCCGCCATTCCGGTTCTGCGCCGGCTGCACCAGACGGACACCCTGGTAGCCGCTGAAATTCTGGATGACGCCCTGCGATACCAGGAAGATGCCGGCGATCAGCGCGATCGGCAGCAGGATGTAAAGTACGCCGCGGGTGAGATCGACCCAGAAGTTGCCGATCTGCTGCGTCGTGCGGCGGGCAATGCCGCGGATGAGGGCGATGACGACAGCCATGCCGGCGGCCGCGGCCACAAAGTGGCTCAGCGTCAGCGGCACCGTCTGCGTAAAATAACTGGCTGTTGATTCACCTGCATAGTTCTGCCAGTTGGTATTGGTGATGAAACTCACGGCGGTGTTGAACGCCAGCATCAGCGGGAAACCGGGCAAACCCTGGGGATTGAGAGGCAGCACGCCCTGGAAGACGAGCGCCAGGAAGAGGAAGGCGATGCCCAGAGCGTTGAAAAGCAGGAAAGCAAAAGCATACTGCGTCCAGCCGCTCTCCTTCTCCTCATCGATGCCGGCAATGTGGTAAACCAGCCGCTCCAGCGGCCGCAGCACCGGGCTGAGCAGGTTCTTCTCCCCCTGATAGACTCTGGCCATATAGGCGCCCAGCGGCTTGACCAGTAGCAGGAGCACGGCCAGCAGCACCGCGATCCCGATCAGGTCGTATGTCTCAAAATTCCGCATCCCGTCTCATACCTTCGACTGCTATGAGTCTGGACCCTTCCTGCCCGGCGGCCCCGATTAATAAGCATATCCGGGCATGAAAAAGCCGCCGCCAAGCGCCGGCGACCGAATGCCATGCCCATTGTCCTTCCAAATCCCTGCGAGGCTGGCTGTCGAATTCGGGCCGGTGTCAAGCTTTTTTTGCCGTCCACGTATTTTTCCCCGCGGCCCAGCGCGTTTGGCAAGTGAAGAACCACCGGTTAAATTTTTTTAAATCGCGCCGGCCGGCGTTGAATCGGGGGGATCAGCGATGCTAACATACATAATTTAATGGACTCGCGAAAACTCACCAATTACCTCAAGGGCTTTGCGATTATCTTCGTGATGGCCGACCACTTCGCGGGACAGTTTCTATCCCGGGATTACGGCTGGATCAACGGCTACGCGAACGGTTTTATCGCTATCTTCTTCCTGTTCAGCGGCTACGGCCTCTTTTATTCTTTCGAGAAGCGCTTCCGCCGGGGGCCAGCACTCAAGGCGCTTGGCCGTTATTTCCTGGACCGGGCGGTCCGGATCTACCCGCTGTACTGGCTCTCGCTGCTAATCGCTCCCCTGGTGTTCCCCGGGAATTTTAATGTCCTGCATGAAACCAGAGGGATCCTGATATACCTGGGCCTGCCCTTCCTGGGCGCCCCCTGGCTTTACTGGTTCATGACGGCTCTGTTTCAGTGCTATCTGCTGGCGCCGCTGTTCTATCTGGTGCTGAAGAAGATGCCGCTGTGGCTGTCACTGGGCGGCGCCGGCTTGCTGGTGCTGATCTCGACGCCGCTGTCGCTGATTCCCGCGGCGCAGATCGATCCGCTTGAGTACCGTTATTTCCTGGGAGCCCATCTGATCCTGTTCGCGCTGGGGATGACGCTGCCGGCGGCAGTGTTACGTTACCGGCACAAGGTCAACAACTCCCTGCTTGCCGGCTCACTGCTGGCTTTCTTTGCCAGCGTCTACTTCACCCGCACGCAGAGCGACGTCTTCAGTCAGTCGCACGTCATTTTCATCCCGCTGATGGTGTGGTCGGCGTTCGCCCTCGGCCTTACCTGGCTGTCGATCGGACCGGCGCTGCCGCTGCAGGATGTTTTCGGCACGCTGGGCAAGCATACGTACTCGCTCTACCTGTTTCACATCCCCTTTTACGGCCTGCTGGCTGATCTGGGGCTGCTGAAGAACAACCAGCTTGGCAGCATCGAAGTCATCATCGTGCTGCTGCCGCTGTTCATCTTCCTCTGCATCAAGTTCGAGCGGTTCTTTACTTCCTTCACGCTGTCACTGGCATGGCGGCTGCGGCGGCTGATCCCGGTCAGCTGACCGGCGCTACTTCACATCTTCGATGCGAGGCCGCCGGGACGGGCGGCCTCGCTATTTTCTGCCCGGCGATTGCAGGTATGATATCTCCTGGCGGAAAACTTCCTGCCATCGCCATGGATTTTGTCGACCTGATAATCATCTTCTTTCTGGTCTCCGCGGTCGTCCGCGGCGTCAGGACCGGCCTCATGCAGCTGCTGCTCTCATCCACCGGCTTCGTCGCCGGTCTGCTGCTCGGCTCCTGGGCCGCCAGCCGGATCGCGCCGCTTTCCGCCAGTCCGCCCATCAAGCTGTTCATCGTGCTGTTTGTGGAGCTGGGGCTGGCCATGCTGCTCGGTTTTCTGGGAGAGCTGGCCGGCCTGCGACTGAACCTGCTCGCCCGACGGTTGCACCTGCACGGACTGGACGAGGCGCTGGGAGCGGCCCTGGCGGTGATCTTTGCGCTGACGGTGATCTGGCTGGCCGCATCCGCGCTTGTCAACGTCCACAGTTTCAACATCGGCCGCGAGGTCCGGCAATCCCTGATAGTGCAGAAGCTGGACGCTATCATGCCGGAGCCGCCGGACATCCTTGCGCAGCTGGAAAAGATCATCAGCCCCAATGGCTTTCCCAACGTGTTTCTTCAGCTGGAGCCGCAGCACACAACGGTGGCGCCCAATAATTCTGTCAACAATCAGGCAGTCATCAATGACGAATCCTCAGTGGTGAAAGTGCACGGCGAGGGTTGCGGCGGGACTGTCACCGGGTCAGGCTTCGTGGCGGCGCGCGGCATCGTGGTCACCAACGCGCACGTGGTCGCCGGCATCGCCCGGCCCGAAGTCGTGGATGGCTCCGGTACTTACCGGGCGACGCCCATCTGGTTCGATCCTGACATGGACGTCGCCGTTTTGAGGGTCGGCGGCGGCCTGAAGGACCCGCCGCTGACATTGGACAGCAAGACGCTGCCGGATAACGACGCCGCCGCAGTGCTCGGTTTTCCCGGGGGCGGTCCGCTCGTGGCCGGCAACGGCGTGATCATCGACCATGTCACGGCCGTAGGGCGCAATATTTACAATCAGGGGCTTGTTTCCCGCAGCATCTACGAAGTGCAGGCAATCGTGCAGCCCGGCAATTCAGGCGGGCCGCTGATCGCCCCCGACGGCACCGTGGCCGGAATCGTTTTCGCCCGGTCCCTCAGCCAGAAAAATGTCGGTTATGCCCTCACGATCGGCGAAGTCCAGCCATTGATCCGGCAGGCCGCCCTGAACAACTCCGCCGTCAGCACCGGCAGCTGCGCGGCGGAATAGACATGAACGAGGATGCCGTGCCAGGCGCGCTGGTGGGGAGAAATCCTGTTTGAGGCTTGCGGCAGGCTGTAAACTCTTTCTCGCAGCAGATGGTTTGCGCGCCGCACCGGAACCGGTGGATAAACCCGGTTTCCTGTGGTAAGATAGCAGCCGTTCAGCAGCCAGGTGTCATCCGCGAAAGTGTTCCTCGTCCTGACAGGAACCCCCGAAACTTGAATCAAGCGGCTTCCGCGCGCGGTCACCCGCGGCCTCATTTCGAATTACCTGTAGAAGAATTCTGGCAAGGATATACACACGAACCTGATCCAAAAAATATTAGGGTCACCCCGGGTTTTGGAGAGCGAGAAGATGTTTGCCGATGCCCGCGAGAAATTTCCGGCCGGATCGCATCCAGCGAATGTTAACGGCAGGATGTTCAGAAGGTCCCTGGCGATCAGGCTCGTCACCGCCGGCTCCACCAACGCCTGCGAGCAGGAACTGGTCGCGCTGGGGAATTCCTATTACGACGTCGAACGCTTTGGCGTCTGCTTCGTCGCCTCCCCCCGCCACGCCGATGTCCTGATGGTCACCGGTCCGGTGACGCGCAACATGCGCGATGCCCTGCTCAAAACCTACGAGGCCCTCCCCACACCGCGGATCGTGGTCGCCCTCGGCGACGATGCCATCGACGGCGGGTTGTTCAGAGGCTCATACGCGGTACTGGACGGAGCCCGGAGCGTCATTCCCGTGGACTATGAGATTCCGGGCGATCCTCCGACTCCCACGCTGATCATCGGCGCACTGATGTCGATTCTCGCCGACCTGAGCGGCATGCAAGCGCAGAAAACCTGATCCTGATGGACTTCTTTTCTTCGTCAGGCGTATTTTACGCATTAATTGCCGTGTTCCTGGCCGGCGCGATCGGGGCGCTGTTTTTGCGGCGCAAAGATAGTGCCGCCAACATCTGGGGCAACTCGCTGGCGGCTACCGGCTCTCTCGCCGGCCTGCTGTTCGCCGGCGCCAGCCTGCTTCACGGCTCTGCCACGGCGTTCAGCCTGGGCACATCCTTCCCGCTGCTGACGCTCACATTCCGGCTGGACCGGCTGTCAGCGTTCTTTATGCTGACCGTCTGCTTCGTCGCCCTCATCTGCTCCGTCTACGCAATCGGCTACGTCCGCCATTATTACGGGAAGTACAGCGTCGGCGTGCTCGGATTTTTCTACAACATATTCATCGCCAGCATGATCCTGGTAATGACGGTGCATAACGCGCTTTTTTTCCTCATAGTCTGGGAGGTCATGTCGCTGGCCTCGTATTTCCTTGTCATCTATGAAAGCCGGCAGAGCGCCAACATCCGGGCCGGCTCCTTTTATCTCATCATGACGCACACCGGCACGGCTTTTATCATTGTTTCGTTTCTGCTGATGTATAAAGTAACCGGTTCTTTTGACTTCGAGACCATCGCCGCGGGGCTGGCAGGCGCGTCGGCGCTGATGAAGAACGCCATTTTCCTGACGGCGCTGATCGGCTTCGGCGTCAAAGCGGGCATCATCCCGCTGCACACCTGGCTGCCGGGAGCGCATCCGGCGGCACCGTCACACGTTTCGGCACTGATGTCAGGCGTCATGATCAAGACGGGCATCTACATGCTCATGCGGATATCACTTGATATCCTGACAGGCAGCTACTGGTGGGGCATCGCCCTGCTGGCGATCGGCGCTGCCTCATCGCTGCTCGGCGTGCTTTATGCCCTTTCCGAGCACGACCTGAAAAGACTGCTCGCCTACCACAGCATCGAGAACATCGGCATCATCCTGCTCGGCCTGGGCAGTGCGGTCGTTTTTTCGTCGGCCGGAATGGACACCCTGGCCGTCCTGGCACTCGCCGCGGCGCTGTTCCACACGCTGAATCACGCCACGTTCAAAGCGCTGCTGTTCCTGGGCGCCGGATCGGTGATCGCCGCGACGCACACGCGCAATATCGAAAAATATGGCGGCCTGATCAGATACATGCCGCTCACGGCGCTGTTTTTTCTCATCGGCGCCATGGCCATCTCGGCACTGCCGCCGCTGAACGGGTTTTTCAGCGAATGGCTCACGTTTCAGGCCATGTTCCAGGGAGTCACGGCGTTCGGCCTGACGACCCGGATTGTATTCATCCTGGCAATCGGTTCACTTGCGTTTACCGGCGGATTGGCTGCCGCCTGTTTCGTGAAGGCGTTCGGCATCACGTTCCTGGCGAGGCCGCGCAGCGAGGCGATCGCGGCGGCAAGAGAACCATCCGTCCTCTCCCGGCTGGCCATGGCCGGCATGAGTGCGGCCATCATCGGGCTGGGACTTTTTTCCGGGGTCGTCATGAGGCTGCTGGAGGGCGTGGCCGGCAGCCTGGGCAGCCTTCGTGGCGCGGCGCCCCCCGGCTCCGCGCAGTTTCAATCCGTCAGCATCGAAAATGGTTTCGCCCGGATATCGATGCCCGTGGTTTTCGCCGGCATCGCCGTAGCGTTCATCGGGGTCATGGCGGCGGTCTATTCATTTACGCGGAAGCGGAAAACGATCACCGGACCGACCTGGGATTGCGGCACCCGGCTGACACCGAGGATGGAGATCACCGCCACCGGCTTTTCCCGCTCGATCATCACGGTGATGCGCGGCGTGCTCAGGCCCAGCAGCGAAACCGAGATCGAGTACCATGACGCCAACCGTTACTTCCCCAAGTTCGGCACGGTCACGATGGGGCTGCGTGACATTTATCAGCCGTTTATCTACCGGCCGCTGCGCGAGCTGACCGCGATGATCGCCCGCCATGTGAGGAAGGTCCAGGGTGGCAACGTCAATGCGTACATCCTCTACATATTCCTCACCCTGATCGGATTGCTGATCCTCCTGGACGTGGGATCATGACCGCGGCGCGGCTGACATTATGGATCGTCCAGATAATGCTGGTGCCGCTGCTGTCGCCGTTCTTCATCGGCTTCACCCGGCGGATCAAGGCCAGACTGCAAAACCGCGCCGGCGCCACATCCTTCCAGCCCTACCGCGACATGTGGAAGCTGCTGCACAAGGATGAAGTCATCAGCGAGGACGCCTCCTGGCTATTTCGCGCCGCTCCCTACCTGATTTTTGCCACGACGCTGGTGATCGGCGCCAGCATACCGATGCTGTCCACGGCGCTGACAAACAGTTTCACCGGCGACTTCCTCGTCGTGGTATATCTGGTGGCGCTCGGCACCTTCTTCCTGGCCCTGGCAGGCATTGACGCCGGCGGCGGTTTCGGCGGTTTCGGCTCCAGCCGCGAGATGCTGGTTGCCGCCCTGGCCGAGGGCGGCCTGGTCCTGTCACTGCTTACCCTGGCCTTGGCCAGCAGGACCACCAACCTGATCGCCATCGCCGGAAACATCGGCTCCGTCCCGCTGGCGGGCTACGCACCAGTCGCACTCGCGTTCATCAGCTTTTTTATTGCCATGCTGGCCGAAACCAGCCGCTATCCGTTTGACAACCCCGCGACGCATCTGGAGCTGACGATGATCCACGAAGCAATGATCCTGGAGTACTCGGGCAAGCGGCTGGCGCTGATGGAATGGGCCGCGGCCAACAAGTATCTGATCTTCCTGGCGTTGGGGGCAAACCTGTTTTTTCCGCGCGGCATCGCCGGCACACTGGAGGCCGGCCCGGTCATGCTGGCGCTGCTGGTGCTGCTACTGAAGGTTGGCCTGTTTTCGGCCGTGATCGCCGTCATCGAGTCCAGCATCGCCAAGCTGCGGATCTTCAGACTGCCAGACCTGCTGTTCACTTCGTTTGTGCTCAGCGTGATTGCCCTGGGACTGGTGAGCTAGCCCGTGTCTCACCTCAGCGGACAGATCCTGATGGGGTTTGACATCACCGTCTTCACCGCGGCGGTGCTGCTTCATTTCACTAACAAAAATATCTCTGCTATCAGGCTGTACATGGTCCAGTCAGCGGCGATCGGGTTACTGCTGCTGGCGTCCACGCTCGACAGGTTCACCCCGCTGCTGCTGATCGCGGCCATCGCCACCATAACGGTGAAGGTCTTGGTCGCGCCTTACTTTTTTTATGGATTGACCAAGCGGCATGATCTGAAGTTCTCTGTCAGCACTTATCTCAACCCACCGGTGACCCTGGCGGCGATAGCCGGACTGCTGGTGCTCACCCAGATCGACTTCTTCACGCCGCTCGTCTCGCTGGGGACGTCGGAAGAAAAACTGTTGCGGCTGGCGTTCGCCACGATCCTGGTGTCACTGCTGCTTAGCATCAACCGCCGGGGGGCACTGTCACAGGTGCTCGGCATCCTGTCGCTGGAAAATGGCATCGTATCGTTTGCGCTATTCGCGGGCCTGGAGCAAAGCCCGGGCTTCCAGCTCGGCATCACCTTCAACATCCTCATCTGGGTGATCATCGCCACGGTGTTTGCTTCGATGATCTTCCGGAAGTTCGGTTCGCTTGACGTAACCTCGATGAAGAAGCTGAGGGACTGACCGGTGACGCTCTTGATCCTGCTTGCGACCCCGCTTGCCGCCGCCCTGGCGTCGCTGGCCGCCAGGAAGAAGCTTGTGATGCTGGAGATCACGGCGGCGCTGGCGGCGCTGGTTGAGTTCGGCTGCGTCATGGGGATCATCGCTACGACCTTTTCCTCAGGCAGCGACCGGTACGGCTCCTTCCTGGCCGTTGACAGCCTGTCCGCGGTGATCCTGATCACGGTGGCGCTGGTTGGTCTGGGGGCCTCATTTTATTCGATCGGTTATCTGCGGGAAGAGGTGCGCAAGCAGATCATCGGGTTCAAGCGGGTGCGTCAATATTACGTCTTGCTGCATCTGTTCCTGATGGCGATGTTTTTCGCGATTTTGACCTCCAGCCCGATCGGGATGTGGATCGCCATCGAGGCCACGACGCTGTCGACCGCCTTCCTGATCAGCTTTTACAACAAGCCCTCTTCAATGGAAGCAGCATGGAAATACCTGATCATCAACTCCATCGGGCTGCTGCTGGGATTTTTTGGCACGCTTCTGTTCCTTGCTTCGACGGCCAACGCCGGCGTGGACCAGTTCATCAGCTGGGGGGCGCTCACCGGCAGCGCCGCCACCATGAACCCGATGCTGGCCAAGATCGCCTTTATATTCGTGCTGATCGGCTACGGCACCAAAGTCGGCCTGGCGCCGATGCATACCTGGCTGCCGGATGCGCACAGCAAGGCGCCCTCACCGATCAGCGCGCTCCTTTCCGGCTCGCTGCTGAATGTTGCCATGCTGGCCGTCCTCAAGTTCAAGATTGTGGCAGACACCGCCGGCGCCTCCGCTTTTTCGCAGGACCTGATGATCTATTTCGGAGTCGGGTCACTGGTGATCGCTGCTTTCATCATCCTGGGGCAGAAGAACTACAAGCGCCTTTTCGCCTATTCCAGCATCGAGCACATGGGAATCGTGGCCATCGGGGTAGGATTCGGAGGTCTCGGCACCTTTGCGGCGCTGCTGCATATGGTTTACCATTCCCTGGTCAAGTCGGCCCTGTTCTTCTCCGCCGGCAATATATTTCTGAAATACAGCTCCACCAAGATCGCCAAGGTCAGGGGGATTTTGACGACATTGCCGGTTACTGGTGTTATCCTGCTGGTGGGTTTTCTGGCTATCACCGGCATGCCGCCTTTCGGGATTTTCATCACCGAGATCTACATCCTTTCCGCCGGCGTCGCCGGGCATCTGCCGATTGTGCTGGCTGTTTTGCTGCTGCTGGTGCTGGTGTTTGCCGGTTTTCTCAGGCATATTGTTGCCATGGCGTTCGATCGTCAATCCGAGCCGCTTCCCGCCGGCGAGACCAGTTTCTTCACTATCGCGCCGGCGATTCTGCTGCTTGCTGTTTTCATCGCGGCGGGATTCTATCTGCCGGCCCCGCTTGAGCGATTCGTCACTGTCGCCTCCTCCCTGATCAATGGATGACGTCGTGAGCCACACTGAAGTCACCCCGGGTGAGACAGGCGCCGGTACGAATGCCGGCGATGGCCTGCTGCAGCGCCAAAGTCTCGCAAGGAAATACGCAACTGAAGCCGGTAAGGTGGAGATGCACGGGCGGTTGCTGGCCTTTCAGGTGTCCGAAGACGAAATTGTTGAGCTTTGTGATGGACTTTACCGTCAGCACCAGCTACCGCTGAAAATAATCACTGCGTTTGATGAGCGGCACGAGTCCGGGTTTTTCAGAATCATGTATATTTTTGGCCTCCCCGATGAAGAGGCGTTTCTGGCGCCGTATATTTTGGTGGAAGCCGCATTTCCGTCACTGACCCCCAAGCTCCACGAAGCATCGATCTATGAGCGCAAGATCAAGTCCTTTTTCGGGCTGGAACCGCGGGGCCACCCGAATCCGCGGCCGCTGATCCTGCATGAAAACTGGCCCAAGGGCATCTTCCCCCTGCGAAAGGATTTCGATTGGAACACCAGGCCGGCCGAGGCGCGCGGCGTCTTCCAGTTCCGCAAGCTCGGCGGTGAGGGCATATATGAGATCCCGGTCGGCCCGGTTCACGCCGGGATAATCGAGCCGGGGCATTTTCGCTTCAGCGTCGCCGGCGAGGAGATCCTGTTGCTGGAACCACGGCTCGGCTACTCGCACAAAGGCAGCGAGAAGCTGTTCGAGACGCTGGCGTTGCCCGACAAACTGAAACTGGCCGAGCGAATCTCTGGTGACAGCTCCTTCAGCCACGCCCTGGCTTTCTGCCTGGCGCTGGAGGATCTATGCGGCGCCACGGTCCCGGAGCGGGTTGACTACCTGCGGGTGGTATTCTGTGAGCTGGAGCGCCTGGCAAACCATCTGGGCGACATCGGGGCCATCATGACCGACGCCGGCTATAACTTTGGCGGAGCGGCCTGTGGCCGGCTGCGTGAAACCGTCATGCGGATGAACGAGGCGCTGACCGGCAGCCGTTTCCTGCGGGGAGCTGCATGGCCGGGTGGCAGCGGCATCAATCCGGCGGCCGAGAGCATCCGGGACGCGCGCGCCGCTATCGCCCCCCTTGAAACAGACTTCAGCGAAGTCATGACAGTGGCCGAACAAAGTGGCTCATTGATGAGCAGACTGAAAAATGCTGGTATCCTCTCGCCTGCCATCGCCCGCGACCACGGTGTGCGTGGCATCGCCGCCAAGGCGGTAGGACTGGGCGCCGATGCGAGAGCCGATCATCCATATGCGGCCTACCGGAAGCTCAAGGTCAACGCGGTTACGGAGAAGCAGGGCGATGTTTTCGCCCGCTTCCGGGTCCGCATCAGGGAGGTACATCAGTCGGCTGAGCTGCTTCGGAAAGCTCTTGACTTTCTGGTAGGGGACGAGAAAGCGCAGGACAAACCCTGTGCGGATGCGTCTCCCCTGGCGCCGGCATTTCGTAAAAACTCATTTGCGGCCGGCGTCGTGGAGGGTTGGCGCGGCGCCATCGTCTACCTGGTGGCTACGGACTCCCATGGCGCGATCAGCCGGGTCGACGTACGCGATCCCTCGTTCCTGAACTGGACAGCGCTGGGTTATGCGGGGCAGGAGAACATGGTGCCGGATTTCCCGCTGATCAACAAGAGCTTCAACCTTTCCTATTCGGGCAACGACCTGTAGCAGCACGTTACGTTATTCCAGGCCATGCTGGAAGGCGAATTGGTGGGGGCGGTCGTACGTGATTTGAACTTCTCTATTTTGCTTTCAGGATCTGTGAAGAAGATTTCTGCTTAAGGCTTACATTGCTAACAATTTATATTTTATCAAGAGGATGATGACAAGCGGGACAGTTCCCCGTTCGTGACATCTTTCAAAAAGATTTCAATACATGGATCAGGGGGCGAGGTATCCAACCAATGGGGCACTTCCCTCTTCCGGGATATCCGGAATGTGCACATCCGATCCTCCATGCCCAGCCAGCTCGATAGAGCGGGGAACGCGACAAATCGGCCGTCTGCGGAGATGCTTATACCCTGGTAGCCGGCCAGAGCCGAGCTGACCCGCAGGACCTGGCCCGCACCATCTCTCGTTACCGGACCCCTGAGGTTGTACTTAGGCACACTTGTGACGCCAGTTTCTTTTTGACCATCCCGCAACTCTGGTGTCACCGGGATCATGTCCCCACTTTTCAGATTGATACGATAGATGGTCTCCTGTACAGGCGGAGTCGAGGTCGTCGGCTCGGTAAGTGAAGTTGGGGGAATCGCCTTGAGAGTGACAAAAGCCACGGCTCCTCCGTCTTTTGAGATGACAGGGCTGCCGGCGTTATTCATTGCGGCCCCGGATTCATTTTTGGAGAGCAGCTTCGTTTCACCGCTTTGCAGATTTTTAAGATACACGTTCGAACAGGAGGCGGTAATTTTAACACAAGTCGGTTCGGAAACCAGATTTGAAGCGCCCGATCCAAAAACCGCGAACCGGCCGTCGCCTGATATTGAGGCTGAATATGATGGGCCATTGGCATTTTCTCCGCTGGAACTTGTCGAGATCGCACGAAGTTCTCCCGTTTGCCGGTCCGTCATGAAGATGCCTGGTTGCAATCCGCTGCCGGTGATGGGACTGGTTGCGATACCGGATGGCGTGACGTCAACACGTTGTCCTTCAGATTGCAATCCGCTACTGCCACTGAGACTGGCCGCGAAGGCGACGAAGCGGCCGTCATCAGATATCGTCACAGCGTTAGGGGTATCTGGCAAACCAACATCCTTGCCGCCCGGCAAACCATCAAGAGGGATGACCTCTGATTGCGCAGCCGTCATATCACGAACATAAAGCTTCGCGCCCTCGCCGCCCTGGAAGAGAGCTGGCGAATAAGTCCAGTAGGCGATGAAGCGGCCATCTCCAGACATCGCCGGCAAGAAAAATGTGGCCAGATTCTGCGGCGCGGCAGGAGGCGCCGACACTGACGACAGTTCACCGCTCTGCATATCCTTACGGAAAAGCGCAGCCTCGCCGCTTGAATTCAAAGCATACGAAGAAAAGACGACATAGCGGCCGTCATCAGAGATGGAAACCTGTGTTGGCCCTTTTCCGAAGGGAGATGATGTGCCGCCGCCGTACGGGTACCCGTGTGGGTCGACGACAGCGCCCGCCGTCCTGGCAGGCTTACCCTCGCTATCTGACGACGCCAAAGTGATGTCGCCAGTTTGCACATCCCTGACATAGACCTGCCAGCACAGCTCCTCGGGACAGTCGATCTTTAAGAGATCCCGAAGAGCGGGGTCGTAAGAAACAAAAGCGACGTAGCGACCGTTGCCGCTCAGGGCCGGGCCGTAGCTATCCTTTCTGCCCAGACCGTTGCCTTCCTTTCTGCCCGAACCGCAATCAGTACTTGCCACCAAGATTAATAGCAGCAAGAGGATGAGAATCAATGACAGTCGTGGCCACTTCATGCTCTAATCGTGTCACATATAGAGAAAGAAGTACATGGGTTCAATGAAAGACGATACGCAATTCAAAAACAGTATTTGACGCAACCCGTGAATAATTGGCGCCGCCCAACCAAAGAAGAAACACACATCGGATTCGTTTCCGGCAAAAGGAAGAAATGAATCGAATGTTCCAAGTTCGAGTCTAGCCGGGTGTCATGAATTCGAATCGGGTAGGAGGGGGCTTACGCCCCCAGTCCTCCCACACCACCGTGCGTACGGTTCCGTACACGGCGGTTCACATTGTACATTGGAGTCGCATTAGTTGATCTTGCAGTGACACGAGTCCATGATGTTCTCGCGTCCGACCACTGCTTCCATTAACTTAAGGAACCTCTGATTAACCCTCCGTCAGCAATTCTATGATAGAATAGCGGAAAGTCAACCAGGGAGGTCTCCTTGAAGCAGCCCAGTTTCGCCACTCTGGCTTACGAAGGCAAGAAAAAGCAGACAAAGAAAGAGATATTCCTCGGCCAGATGAACCAGATCGTTCCCTAGAGAGAGCTAACCGGTGAGGTTGAGCCCTATTATCCGACGGGTGGAAACGGCCGCCCGCCCATCGGGCTTGAAAAGATGCTCAGGATCTACTTCATGCAGCAGTGGTTTAGCCTCTCGGATCCGGCCATGGAAGACGCCCTTTACGACATCGAGTCGATGCGCCGCTTCGCCGGCATCGAGCTGGGCGCTGACCCGGTTCCCGACGAGGACCACCATCCTCAACTTCCGTCACCCGCTGGAGAAGCATCATCTAACCGAGAAGCTGTTTGAGGTAACCTGCTCCTACCTGGAAGAAAATGGCCTCATGCTAAGAGAAGGCACTATCGTTGACGCCACGCTGATTGATGCGCCCTCATCCACCAAGAACAAGGAAAAGCAGCACGACCCAGAAATGACCCAGACCAGGAAAGGCAACCAGTGGTACTTCGGTATGAAAGCCCACACCGGCACCGATCCTGAAAACCGCGTGGTTCACACGAAGGAAAAAATGCCTTAAAATTCCCGACCCCCACTATGATACATCCGGCAAGGCAACATGCAACAAAAGGATGAACGGTGAACGGGGCCGCCAAGCCGGCCCCGTTTTATTCTCTTTGGTGTAGGCAGCGCTTATTTCTGCAAGATCACCCCATTATTGAGACCGTCAAGAACGTCCTTGATGACTTCCCAGTTCGGGTAGCTGCTGTTGTTGGCAGCGAAGACAGATTCGACTTTCTCAACTATTTGCCAGACAGAGACAGGCGAGCTGTCAAAGACCTGCTGCCAGCCATTTATACTTGTTAGATCCGCCTGCGAATCGGCGCCCAGATTTCCGCAAGCCAGATTAAGCCAGACCGCGAGCAACTGCGCCTTTGCTTTGTCGATCATGGGAGTCTGTTTGCCCATAGTAAGAATGGTAGCCACCTGATCAACCGTCAGATTTGCAAACACGCTGCTGCCGCCGCGCACCAGGTCAACGAAGCTCTGCATCTGAGCAGCAGCGTAGTGATTGCTCCAGTTCTTCCAGTAACCGATCGTTCGCGGCTGACTGCCGCTCGGGTTGTCGTATATCAGGAAATCCGCCCTTGCGGGGCCGCCTTCGGGGACCACAACGGCTTTATCCACACCATAGTGACTCATCCAGTCGGTGCCCGACAGGTCGAGCTCCACCGTGTAATCAGGTGTGGTTACCTGAGCTGTACCGTTAGGCTCCTCACTGTAGAAGAAGTAATAACCGTCCTGGTTGGTTACCGTTCGCTGACCAGTTTCTTCCAATACCACCGGAATCCCCGCAATCGAATAGCCCCAGATTTCATGGGTGACTCTGCCCCAGATCCAACCCAGATGAATATTGCCAAACGACGTTGTCGGGTTGGCTCCCTCCGTCAGCTGAACTGGCTCTGAGGCGGGGGTGACCGGCCGCCAGCCGGGTTCGGCAACCGTGCCGTCGGCATTTAGCTGTAGACCAACTGTCTGCTCGGCGGCGCTGTAAGTGCCCGGAAGCAGATTGTCAAGCAGAGCATCGCCGTTTGCGTCTGTTTTTATCCAGGTATCAACCTGCTCGCCATTGATGGCTGTTCCCGTGACATGAAACCCCCAATCGGGGATGGGGCTCTCACTGGCGTCCCAGACGCCGTTGGAATTACTATCATCCCACTTGACCGCTGTAATGGAGCCAAGCTTGACATTGCCGAAATCCATATTGTCGCAAACAGCGCCGCCCAAAGTCTGCACTTCTGCCGGCGCGAGCGTCTGACGCCAATGATCGCGCGCTTCCTCGCTCACCCGGTACTCGCCGGGCAGGAGGCCGCCAAAGCTGTAGCTGCCGTCGGCGCTGGTGGGCTGCGCGCTTACCTGTGACCAGGCGCCGTTACTGAACTGTTCGAGCGTGATCTGCCAACCAGCGATGCCCGGTTCACCTTGGTCGCGCACGCCGTTGGCATTGCCGTCATCAAATTTGGTGCCCGAGATAGTCACCGCTTTGACGTTAAGTAAGTTGGGCGCGATGGTTACCTGGCCGCCTGTTACAGTCAGGTCATACATTGTGGGAGCTGTGGCCAGCCAACCGTCAGGCACCGTTTCTGTAACAGTGTAGTCTCCCGGCTTGAGCATATCGAAACGGTAGCTGCCATTAGCATCGGTAAGAACCGGGGTGCCAACGGTTGTGCCATCTTTAGTCGAAAGGGATATCTCGACTCCGGGAAGAGGCTGCTCACCGCTGTCTAGCTGGCCGTTACCGTTAATATCGTTGAACTTTTGACCGGTAATCGATCCGGTAAGCAGATTGCCGAAGGATACTTCTACAGTTTTCCCGGAAGCAAGCGTAACATCCTCCGAGGCTGCCGAGGTCTGTTCCCAGAAAGGCCTTTCTTCCTCACTTACACGGTAGCTACCGGGCGCCAGCCCCGTGAACTGATAGAAACCGTTACTGTCGGTAAGCGTTGTTTCTGAAACCTGGTGGCCGGCCAGGTCAGAGCCGGTTAAAGTGATCGTCCAGCCGGGAATACCTTCTTCTGTATCCTGGCGCACGCCGTCTCCATCATCATCATGGTATTTGTATCCTTCGATGCCGCCGGTGGCCACGTTAAAGAAGGGAACCCGCTCAGTTTGCCCCGGAGCCAGGGTGACAGCTTGTTTGGTGTCGCCGGTGGGAACGTAACCACTTTGTTCGTCTTCCCAAACCGTGTAGGCACCGGCAGTAAGCTGGCTCCAAGACGGGGAGGCATTTTGATCGGCGGTGGTTACAAGCGGAGGTTGAAGCTCACTTCCCTGGCTGTTTCCAAGATGCATAGTCCAACCGGCAAGCAGGGACTCACCACTATCCCAGATGCCGTTCATGTTTAAGTCATCCACCTTTAGCGGCTGGATGCTGCCGTACTGGGCATTGAGAAAATCAGCGCCGCCGAAACTGGCACCAGATGTTATTGAATATGAGTAAGATCCGGACACCGGCGCTGTGCGGTACCAGCCAGCCTGTTGGCCTTCCTCGACGCTGTAAGTGCCTGGCCCCAGATTGCTGAAGATGAAGCTGCCGTCAGATCCGGTCTGCGTAGCCGCCACCTGCTGGCCGCCCTTTTTCAGAATCATCGGCCATCCAGCCCGAGGAGTGTCCTCCGGACCTTTGACGCCGTCTGCGTCCGGTTCTACCCGCTTGGTGCCACCAATAGAGCCGTACTGGAAGTTGCCGAAATCGTTGTTGGCAAAATTAAAGCCGGCGCTCCCTGATCCCTCTCCAACCCAAACGCCTTTTCCGCCGCCGTTTGTCTGGTACCAACCAGGTTTTTGCACCTCATAGACGTAGTACCAGTTGTTCGGTAGCAGATTGGGATTGTTGGCATCCAGGACAAACTGGTAATATCCATTGCCGTCAGTCCAGGTCCGGCCGACAAAGGCACCATACCGGTAAAGGTCAATCTCCCAGCCCGCCAAAGCCGGTTCGCCGGGATCCCAGGCGCCGTTTCCGTTAAGATCGTTCCACTTATAACCGGAGATTAACGGTGGAGGCGGATTGACGCCCCACGGGGAAGAGTTGCCACAGACTTTAGAGACAAAAGACCCTCCCCATGTCCAGACGCGTATGGTGGCTCCCGGATTAAACAGGGTATTCCAGGAATGCCATAACGGCGTCCACCAATAAGTGCCATCATTCCGACTATATAGTTTATCCATGCCTAAGCTGGACCACACACGTGTATCTCCCCACTGCACCTGTATCGTATCCTCGGCCGAATACCAGGCAAAGTTGGCATTGAAATTGTAACGCCCATAGCGCCACATGTTTGCCGCGAGGGCTGAGTGAGACCAAATGCCGCCGAGGACTAGATCGTAACCCGGATAACCCGGCCAAGGATTATCACCATATGGAATATCTGCTCTTGCCTCCTTCACTTGGACCAAATTAAATGTTAAAGCTAGTAAAATAAGGATAAAAAGAAACTTTGCAATCAGACCCGGTTGCTCGTGGTACTTAAAAATGTCTGACACTTACCACTCTCCTTTCTGGTTAATCATCATTAATTCACCAGCTTTGGAAATATACACACGCGACTCCAATAAACCGAATTTTTTACAAGGCATTAAGACCCTCGATCATAAAAATTGCGATGTGATAATATTTTATTAGTAACTTAATGTCAAAGATGTTATTTGTTGCATAATAAGACTACATAACTGTACAATCCCCTTTACAGCTAGACCTAGGTTCCCTAGGGATCCATAGTCGACAAGTTTTTGTAACGTCGCAGGTTTGTCCGGAATACCAAAAGGATCAACTTTCGATGTTTTAAACAAAAGCCACACTTTGTTATAAAAAGTGGCACATTTTTTGCCAAGATCAAAACTGTGGATGCTTTTTTAATTTCCTCTGATTTGAACTTCTCTATTTTAAGTCAGCTTTCGGGATCCGGCAGAACGTATAATGAATTCCATCCTGCTTATCCGTAGCCAAAAGGTGATGCCTGATTCAGACCTTGCTGAGTTATACGGAGTAGAAACCGGGGCGCTGACAAGCGCTGTCCGCCGTAATATCGAAAGATTTCCACCCGATTTTATGTTCCAGCTCACAAAGCAGAAGTTTGAAGACTTGAAACGCCAATCTGGCATCTCAAGCGGGTGAGGCGGCCGGCGTTATCCTCCGTATGCATTTACTGAACAGGGTGTTGCCATGCTCTCCAGCGTGCTGCACAGCAAACGAGCCGTTCAGGTCAACATCGAAATCACGCGGACTTTTGTGCAATTGCTTCAGATGCTGTCATCTCATGCCGACCTGGCGCGAAAACTCACGGCGCTTGAAAAGAAATACGATACGCAATTCAAAGCCGTATTTGAAGCAATCCGTGAATTAATGGCACCGCCTCGTCCGAAGAAGGAACATCCCATTGGATTTGTTCCCGGCAAAAAGAAGAAGTGAATCGAAACAGCTTAAAGTTCGAGTTAAGCCGGGTGTCATGAATTCGAGGAATAGAAAATGCCTTGCACAAGGCATTTTCTGATGGTGAATTTCTGGTGGGCTCCGCTGGACGCTAACTTTTTTAGCTGGCCAGGATATCAGGTAAGGGGCTAACCTTTACACCGAAGGCTCTCCTAGCGTTTTTTAGTCATCGGTCCTACTTAAAATCGACCGGTCACGATCTGTGTGAATCCCAGAAGTCATCCGGATTTCATCTTTCTCTGGTCCCGCCGGTCCTTTGCCACTTTCTTCCATTACATCCATCCCGTCCATAACTTACTTTCGTCTAGGCTGTCAGCGTGGCTGTCAAACGCCTACAATGTCGGTTCGCGCGACGAGCCGCACAGACAAGTTGTTACCATTTGCAGGCTGTTTGGAATGGGCCCAGCTGGACTCGAACCAGCGACCGGCCGATTATGAGTCGGCTGCTCTAACCAACTGAGCTATGGGCCCGGGGAAGCGCATCGCCTGCCCGCGCGAACACGAACGCGCTGCACATGCGAAGTATAACAAACAGGACCCGAATTCCGCTGGCTTGCAGCCCGGCCGGCACATTCTGCCCCTCCGTGCCTATCGCTGCATTCTGCCACGGGTCTTCCCCCTTCCCCCCTGCGTGCCAGGCGATGTGACCGGCGCGCACCTATTGCTGCATTCGGGTCTCCCCCCTCCCCCTTGCTGCTGCCTGCGGCGGCCGGCGGGCAATATGCCCGCACCTGAAACCCGCGCCGACGCTCCCGCAATGCTGGCACGGCTCCGGTGCCACTGGTATACTTCCACCTAGCCTTTTTTCCAGAAATCAGGGACGGGAACGGCGGCCAGCCTGCCCCGCCCCGACAGGACCACTACCAGCGGACATCAGGTTGAAACTCAAGGGACTCATACTCAGCGGCGGCACCGGCACGCGCCTGCGGCCGATCACGCACACGAGCGCCAAGCAGCTGGTGCCGGTCGCCAACAAGCCGGTGCTCTTCTACGGCATCGAGGCGCTGCGGGACGCCGGCATCGAAGATATCGGCATCATCGTCGGCGATACGGCGGCGGAGATCGAGGAGACTGTCGGCGACGGCAGCCGCTGGGACGTCAGGATCACTTATATCCCCCAGGAGGCGCCGCTGGGGCTGGCGCACGCCGTCCTGACCGCGGAGCCGTTCCTCGGCGACGACAGCTTCGTCATGTACCTTGGCGACAACCTGCTGCGCGACGGCATCAGCGACCTGGTGGCGACGTTCGTCAACAACCGGCCGGATGCGCTCATCCTGCTGCAGGAGGTACCCAACCCGGAGGCCTATGGCGTCGCCGAATGTGATGACGACGTCGTCGTCCGCCTGGTGGAGAAGCCCAGTGAGCCGAAGAGCAACCTGGCGCTGGTAGGCATCTACATGTTCACGCCGCTGATCCATCAGTGTGCCAGGGAGATCAAACCGTCGGCCCGCGGCGAACTGGAGATCACCGACGCCATCCAGTGCCTGATCGACAAAGGCAAACGCGTGGAGCCCCACGTCGTCGAAGGCTGGTGGAAGGACACCGGCAAGCTCGAGGACATGCTGGAGGCCAACCGGCTGATCCTGGACGCGCTGGAGGGCGACATCCGCGGCACGGTGCTGGAATCCGAGATCCACGGCCGCGTCGTCATCGAGGAAGGCGCATCGGTGAGCAGCTGCACGGTGCGCGGCCCGGTCATCATCGGCAAGCGGGCCGTCGTACACGATTCCTACATCGGCCCGTACACCTCGATCGACTGCGATGTCGAGATCCGCAACTCGGAGATCGAGCATTCGATCATCCTGGCGCAGAGCAAGGTGATCGACCTGCGCGGACGCATGGAAGGCAGCCTGATCGGGAAGAACGTGCGCATCCTGAGGCTGGACCACAAGCCGCGGGCTTACCGCTTCATGGTCGGCGACAACTCCTGGATCGGCATCGTCTAGTTGACGTCGTGCCGTTTCATGATTAATAGCGGGAATCCCGGCGCCCGGGGGACCGGCAGAGCTGCCGGGACGGACGCGCAGGAATGACACTTTACGGGAGGGAAGCATGATTGACGGAGTCAGGACCAAGCCGCTGCGGGTCATCCCCGATGAGCGCGGCCGGCTGGCGGAGATGCTCCGGTCGGACGACGAGGTCTTCATCAAGTTCGGCCAGTGCTATTTTACTACCACATATCCGGGAGTTGTCAAAGCATGGCACTTCCACAAGCTGCAGACCGACAATTTCGTCGCCGTCACCGGCATGTTCAAGGTGGCGCTTTACGACTCCCGCGACGACTCGCCGACCAGGGGCGAGGTGAACGAGTTCTTCCTGGGCGACTTCAACGCCACGCTGCTGCAGATACCGCCAGGCGTCTACCACGGCTGGAAGTGCATCAGCGAGCATGAGGGAATCGTCGTCAACGTCTCCACCGAGACCTATAACTACGACGAGCCGGACGAGTACCGGCTTCCCTTCGACACCGACGAGATCCCGTACGACTGGGATATCAAGATGGGTTAGATGAAGATCCTGGTAATCGGCGCGGCGGGCCAGCTCGGCTTCGACTTAAGACGCACATTCTCTCCGGATCACGCAGTGACCTGCGCCGACACGGCGCGGGCGGTAGCCGAACTGCCGGGCACGGAGGGATTCCTTGCCATCGACATCACCGAGCCCGGCTCTGTGGACGGCGTGATCGCCTCCGCGGCACCTGACCTGGTGCTCAATTCCGCCGCCTTCACCAATGTGGACGGCTGCGAGGCCAATAAGGAGGCCTGCTGGGCTGTCAATGACACCGGCGCCGGCCACGTGGCTCAAAGCTGCGCCGCGGTGGGGCTGCCGCTGATTCACATCAGCACCGACTACGTCTTTGATGGCAGCAACACCGTGCCGTACCGCGAGGACGACCCCGTGGCGCCATTGGGCGAATACGGCAAGAGCAAGTACGCCGGCGAGGAGAAAGTGCGCCAGGCGCTGCCGCAGCGGCATCTGATAGTACGCACCGCCTGGCTCTTCGGCACCCACGGTCACAACTTCGTCAAGACGATGCTCCGGCTGGGACGTGAGCGCGACCAGCTGAGCGTGGTCAACGACCAGACCGGCGGTCCCACCTACGCCGGCCATCTGGCGGCGGCGCTGAAAAGCCTGGCGGAGCAGCGGCTGGGCGACCCCGGCGTCTACCATATGACCGGCGCCGGCCAGTGCACCTGGTTTGATTTCACATGTGAGATTTTTCGGCTGGCGGGAATCAGTGTGGACGTGAAACCGACGACTACCGCCGCGTACAACGCCCCGGCGCCGCGGCCCGCCTATTCGGTGCTGGCCAACACGCGCGCGCCGGAGATCGCAATGCCGTACTGGCGCGACGGCCTGATAGAATGTCTGCGGCAGCTGGGCGAGCTGAATACCGACCCCGGGGAATCCTCCATCTCCCCGGATGAAGATTAAGACAGGAAACCCTGGGCCGGCCCGGGCAGGGCTGCGTCCCCGGAGGTTGATGATTTTCCGGCCTCAGCGCCTGAGCGCTTCGAAGGCAGCGGGTGACAAGACGACAAGGAGCGGATCTTGAAGATACTGGTAACCGGCGGCGCCGGCTTTATCGGCAGCAATTTCATCAGGCTGATCCTGGAAAAATATCCGGACTACGAGGTGGTCAACCTCGACAAGCTGACCTACGCTGGCAACCTGGACAACCTGAAGGATATCGAGTCTGATGAGCGCTACAGCTTCGTCAAGGCCGACATCGGCGACGCCGGCGCCGTCGACAAAGCGATGTCAGGTATCGACGCGGTCATCAACTTCGCTGCCGAATCGCACGTTGACCGCTCCATCGGCGGCCCGGCCGATTTCATCATGACCGATGTCTTCGGCACTTACGTGCTGCTGGAGGCGGCACGGCGGCATGAGGTCGGCCGCTACATCCAGATCAGCACCGACGAAGTCTATGGCAGCATCGCGGAAGGCTCTTTCACCGAGGCTGACCGGCTGGAGCCCAGCAGCCCCTACTCCGCCAGCAAGGCCGGCGGCGACATGCAGGTGATGGCATACCACACCACATACGGTCTGCCAACGATCATCACCCGCAGCTCCAACAACTTCGGCCCCTACCAGTATCCCGAGAAGATCTTCCCGCTGTTTATCACCAATGCGCTGGAAGGCAAGAAGCTGCCGCTCTATGGCAGTGGCAAGAACGTGCGCGACTGGATCTACGTCACCGACAACTGCGAGGGCATCGACACGGTGCTGCACAGGGGCGAGATCGGCGGCATCTACAACATCGGCGGCGGCAACGAGCGCGACAATCTCACCATCACCGGCCTGATCCTGGAAGCGCTTGGCAAGAGGGAAGACATGATCGAGCGCGTCCCCGACCGCCTCGGGCATGATTTCCGCTATTCGATCGACTGCAGCAGGGCCAGGGCGCTCGGCTGGACGCCGGCCCACACTTTCGAAGAAGGCGTGAGGGCGACGGTCGACTGGTACGTCAACAACCGCTGGTGGTGGGAGAAGATCAAGAGCGGCGAATTCGCCCGGTATTACCGGGAGCAGTACGGGAAGTAAAACCCGGTCCGGCGGCCGGGTCCCCGCTTAATAACCCAAGGATTCCCTCTTGATGCCCCAAGGGCCCCGCTTGATATCCCGGGGCGCCGCATAATAGTCCCCGCTTAATAGCCCAGGTTGCCGCCGGCTTTTCTGATCTGGATCTCCATGTTGCCCAGTACCTGCGACTCCAGCGGATCCAGCTGCCGGGCCTTCCTGACGGCCCCCGCCGCCTTGTCGATCTGCTTGGTCTCCAGATAGATCCGCCCCATGTCCGCATAGATCTTGTAATTGTTTGGCTCGAGGTCAAGCGCCTGGTTCAGCAGGCCCAGGGCCTTGTCGATCTTCTGCTGCCCCAGCTTCTGCTGCCCCGTGTTGGCAAGATAGATCCCCTCGCCCTCGTTGGCTACCGCCTCGTCCCGGAGCGGCTGGGCATCGAGAGGATCGAATTCATGCGCCCGCGCGGCTGACTTTTCCAGCGACAGGAACTGCACCTCGGCGCCGTTGCGGTCATTCTGGTTCTCGTACTGGTTGACGGCCTGGATCAGGTGGCCGTCGTTCTCGATGCCGCTCTCCGCCACCATCAGGGCGATGGTCAGCAGCGTCACCAGCAGGCAGCCGGCCGCCAGCAGCCATTTCCAGTCCAGCAGGCGCCTGAGCGTCCCGCCTTTCCTGGTCCCGGCCGCACCGGTTTCATCCTCTTCCCCGACACCCGCGCCTTTCATCCGGCGCGAGATCACGCCGTATCGCAGCAGCCCGCCGGCGAAAAAGAAGAACGACAGGTAGATGATCGGCATCTGCCAGTCCCAGTCCATGAAGGAGTGCAGGATCAGCACGGTGCAGGCGGCGAAAAAGGCGCCGTACAGCTCGCGGTGGCGGCTGCGGCCGAGAAAGCGCAGATCGCGGATGGAGTTGACGAAGAACAGCACGATGAAGCCGGCCAGCAAGCCGGCGCCGATGATGCCCACCTCCGCCAGGGCATCGAAGAAGATGGAGTGTCCGTTCTTGATCGGGATCTCACGGACCGTTCCATTGGTAGTGAAAGCAGGGCGCTTCGCCAGCCAGGCCAGATCCCAGGTCGCGGGGCCCGTACCCGTCAGCGGATGCGCGGCAAAAGTTTCCATGCTTACCTTGTACTCCTGGGGACGCTGCGTCTCGGTGGAGAGGAGCCGCTGGCTGGCGTTGGTGGTCTGCTCGTTGATCTGGGTGGAAGAAAACGAATCAACCTCCTTGCGGACCATCGCCACCGGCCCACCTGCCTTGACCACGACGAAGCCGCCCGCGGCCAGAACGACCGCGGCGCCTGCAATGCCCAGGCTGATGCCGATCTTGCGCGCCAGCGCCGCGCTGAGACTGACGCGCCGGTCAAGCCACCAGACCAGCAGCTGGCTGGCCATGGCGCCGGCAAAGAGGAAGAGCGTGATAATCCCCAGGATGTGCCCCTGGCTGGCGCGCACGTCGGGAGTGGGACCGGCGGGACATGTTTTCTGGTTGTAATTGCACAGGATCATCATCGCGGGGGCGAACAGGTAGCAACCGGCGATGACCGCGCCGGTCCAGAGTACAGCCACGCCCGTCTGCAACAGCGCCCGCAGGCGATCGATCGCAAACAGCAGATAGATGCCCAGGGCGACGGCGAGCAGGCCGAGGCCGGCGCGCGAAAATGTGAAGAACAGCACCGTGAGCATCATGAACAGGGCCCCGCCATAAAGAGCGCGAAGCAAGGGGCTGGTTCCCCGGCGCGAAATCACCCGCAGGCCGATGGGAAACGCCATCACCATCATCATCGCCACGGTGTTCCAGTAAGTAAGCGGCCAGCTCAGACGGGAGTCAAAATCAAACCGGACCGGCGGATAGATCTTGTCGTGCAAAAGCGAAGCCACCGCGACGATAAAGGCGATGGTGACAAACAGATGTCCCAGCCAGGCCAGCCACTCCCGGCGTGACAGGAACAGGTAGACCAGCATGAACCCGCCCAGATACAGGGCCGCGCGCGCGAATTCGATCAGGCTGTTGGCCGGAGTAAGCGACCAGGTGACCGACACCAGGATCCAGAGGCTGTAGGCGCCAAAAACGGCGGTTGTGGCAATGCCCAGACGTGTCATCCGGCCGGCGAGCGGCAGGCCGAACAACACGCCGATGATCAGCAGGTAAAGGATGATCAGCTCGCCCCAGCCGCGCTGGATCACGAAATAGCCGCCGGCATAAAACGAGTACAGCAGCAGGACGATGGCGATACCGCCCAGAACCATCCCCAGCCGCGCCCACTCCTTGCCGGAATAGTCATCGAGCCCGGCGCGGGCGTACCAGCTGCCGATCCCTTTCTCCACCCGCTCCGCAAGGCTTTTCTGCCGGTTGCGGGACGGTGGCCCGCCAGGCGCGGCCGCCTTGCGCGGCTTCTTTTCGACCGGCTTGGGCGCCGGCGCCGGCTTGCGCTTCTTCTTCCTTGCCCACAGGAACGGCGTATCGCCGGCGAGCGTAGATTCCAGCAGCCTGACGTCGGCTCCAGCCGCGGCTGGAATGGCGCCACTCAGGCCGGCCTTCAGCCGTTGAGCCAGCCGTGCGGCCGGCGATGCAAATCTGTCAGCGCAGAACTTCTTCATATAGACTCTCCGTCTGCTTGGCAATCTCGTCCCAATCATTTGCTTTGCGGATGTGCTTCCTGCCGGCCTCCGCCTTCTGTTTCAACTCCGGCAGGCCGGCCAGCGCCACACCCAGTTCCTGTTTCAAATCGGTGACATCGCCGGCGCGGTAAAGCCCGCCGAACTCGCCCCCGGCCAGCGCCTCCTGCGAGGGACCGATGTCGGCCGCCAGGATGGGCACCGCGTAAGAGAGCATCTCCAGGATAACAATCGGAAATCCCTCCAGCAGCGACGGCAGCACAAACAGAGCCGCGTGCGCCGACAGCTGCCTGAGCAGCTCACCTTCGACGTTGCCGGTGAAGATGATGCGCCCGTCACCGGCGGCCAGCGTCTTCAGGCTCTGGACATACTCGTCCGAATGGCTGGAACCGCCCGCCACCACCAGCGGCAAATCCGTATCCAGCCCCTTGTAGGCCCGGATCAGGTCATGGCAGCCTTTTTCCGGAACCAGCCGGCCCAGGAAAAGGATGTACTTGCCGCGGCCGATCCCCAGCGGCTTCAAAAGCGCCGACGCCCGCGGCCTGGGCGCAAACGTGACCCCGTTGGGGATGAACGTGGTCTCGCGGTGATATTTCGCCCGGAAATACCGTTTCAGCTCCTGCGAGACGACGATGGTCCGGTCGGGAAAATGCGCCGCCGCCCATTCGCCGGCCCTGAGGACCGCCTGTGCTCCCCTCCCCCATTTGGCCCGCTGCCAGTCGAGCGCGTGCACCGTGGCCACCGTCTTCGTGCGTCTGAGCTCGGGCATGAAACTGAAAAGCGACGGGCCGATGCCATGATAATGAACTATGTCAAAACTTTCCCCCAGCGTGAGCACCGAGCCGGCGGCGGTGTGCAGGAAGGCGTCCAGCCCCTTGCGATTGAGCGTCGGCGCCAGCCGCAGATTCACACCGCGATACGGTCCCCGCACCGGAGAATACCAGCCGCGCACGAAGATCGTGACCTCATGGCCACGCTCCGCCAGCCGGGGATAAAGCTCCTCGCAATGGCGCTCGATGCCGCCGAACTGGGCCGGGATGCCCTTGGTCCCCAGAACCGCTATTCGCAACGGTCCCTCACAGCACCGGCTTGCCGCGTGCGGCCTTCACCTTGCCGGCCGCCACCCAGCCGGCGACCCGCAGCGGATTGCGCTTGATCGCCGTGCGGGCGGTACACACCATCCAGCAGCCCATGCCGCAACCGGCCACGGACTCCCTTGCCTTTACGGCCGCGGGAGACGTCCAGATCTCCTCGAAGCTCGCATCGCGCAGGTTGCCCAGGGGAAGGTCCAGAACATTGCACGCATAAATGGTACCAGCGGGGCTCATAAAAAAGAAGTCATCGGCCGCCAGGCAGGCCAGGGGCCGCCCTTCCCCGCGGGCGAAGTCATAAAGACCGCGCTCGAAGTAGGCGCGAGCCCAGCGCTTTGGCGAGGTGCTGGACAGCTCGCCGGCAGCGATACGGTCCAGTTGCCCGCGCAGTTCCTCCAGCTTCACCGCGCTGGTGCTGTCTTTCTGAAAGTAATGGGAAGAGCCCTGGGCGACAGCCGAAGTGAACTCCACCCCCAGCTCCTGTGACAGGCGATAAACCTGGTAGAAATCCTGGACGTTCTCGTCCACGGCCGTAAAAGCCAGGCGCAGGTTCGTCAGGCCGTCGCTTCGGAGCGCTTTCACCAGTTCGGTAGCCCGGTCGAAGGCGCCGTCAATGCCACGGATACGGTCGTGCGTCGCGCCGATGCCGTCTATCGAGACGCCCAGGCCGACGCGGTCGCCGTAGCGCTGCCGGAAACCGGCGGCCGCCTCCCGCACACGCCCCTGCGATACCAGGCCGTTGGTAGAGATGACGATCTGCGCCCTGGGGCTGGCCGCCATCACCGCGTCGACCAGCTCCGGCAGGTCGCGCCTGAGAAACGGCTCGCCGCCGCTGAGATTGACGTAGCGCAGGGTGTCCGGCAGCTTCGCCAGCAGCGCGGCGTCGAGATCTCCGGCGTCCTCGGTCTGCCAGATGTTGCACATCAGGCAACGGGCGTTGCAGCGGTAGGTGACCGCTATGACTGCATCGTAGGGGAGTTTGATCTTAGGTCCTCTTAACCTGTTGATAGACATCTAAAATTTTATCATAGTGCGTCGCCGGCGAGTACTCGTCTTCCGCCAGCTGACGGGCGGCAGCGCCCATCTGTGCGCACGGCCCGCTGCGGTCCCAGAGCGACTCGATCACGCGCCGCAGGCCGGTGATATCGCCAGGCTCGAACAGCATGCCGGTCTGCCCCTCGCGGACCAGCTCCGGGATGCCCCCAATGCGCGCCCCCACCACCGGCGTACCGCAGGCAAACGATTCCAGGATGGTCATGGGCGCATTCTCGTACCACTCCGACGGCACGGCGGTAAAACGGGCGCCCTGCGTCAGGCGGCGGATCTCCTCCTCGGACCGGAAGCCGAGGAACTCGATATTGCAGGCCCCCAGCTCGTGGGCGATCGTGCGGTATTCGCGTTCCAGCATGCCGGTGCCGGCGATCTTCAGCGGGATGTCGGGCAGCTTCGCCATCGCCCGGATCAGGGTCTCGACGCCCTTCTCCAGCGACATCCTGCCCGCAAACAGTACATAGTCGCGCTCGCCCTCCCCCGGCTGCCAGCTGGCAGTGTCGATGAAATTGGGGATGACGACTACCTTTTCCGGCGGTACGTCCCGCTCCAGCAACTTGTCGGCCATGAAACGGCTGGGCGCGATGAAGCGGTCGATCCGGCCCGTGTAGGCTTTGGTGGCATCGTGATAAAACATCTCCACCGCGCACAGCAGGCTGGCGGCGCGCGAACCCTTCACGCACTTGCCCGAGAAGCAGCTGCCGTAATGCAGCGGCCGGCAGCGCTCGCACACGCCGCCACCGTTGTAGAAGCGCAGTGCCGGGCACATGAGCTTGTAGTCGTGCAGCGTCATGACGATGCCTATCCCCCGCTTCTGAAGCGGCGGCAGGATCGAAGGCGAAAGGTGATGATAGATGTTGTGGCAGTGGGCGACGTCCGGATGCGTCAGATCGGCCAGCACCGACATGTTGCGCCCGGCTTCCCGCGAACGCAGGATGCGCGCCGCCGTGCCCAGCCGCTGCGTCAGCCCGAGACGGTACGGATCCGAAAGCTCCACCGGCGAGACGAACAGCGACGAGTACGGGCTGGGCTCGTTGGCCGGATCGCGCATGGCGAAGGGGATGGTTTCATGACCGCGCTCCTCGAGCAGCCGCGACAGTTCGAACACGTAGCGCTCGCTGCCGCCGCGCACGCGCCAGAACTTGTTTATCTGAAGAATCTTCAAGAAAATCCTGCTTTGTTAACTCGGCTTCAGAGGCGCCGTTTCAGTTCCCGCCGGCTACCCGGGCATAGACTTCCTGTGTCTGGCGCGCGATAGCCTGCCAGGAATAATGCTCCCGGACGCTGTCCCAGCCAGCCGCCAGCCGCGCGCGCGTCTCGGCTTCCCCCGCGATCCGCTCCATCGCCGCTGCCAGCTGCTGATCGTCGCCCGCCGGCACCAGCAAGCCGGTGACGCCGTCCTCGATGACGTCGACCAGGCCGCCGACAGCGGTGGCCACCACAGGTTTGGCGAACCCCATCGCCACGTGAGCGATGCCACTGGTGGATGACTCGCGGTAGGGCAGCACCACAGCGTCGGCGGCTCGGAAATAAACCTGGATCTCCGGAACCGGCACATGGCCGGCATGCATGCTTACCCGATCTTCCAGGCCCAGTTCCCCGATCAGCTTCCGGTAGGGCTCCAGGCTATGCGGGCCCGGATCGCCGGCGACGATCAGCCCCGGCGGTTTTGGCCCGCCATCATCCCCGGCGCCGGTGACCGCCAGCGCCCGCAGTGCGGCGTCCAGTCCCTTATGGGGATCGATGCGCCCGAAGAACAGGAACCAGAACCGGTCCGGGTCCAGTCCCAGACGCTCCCTGGCGACAGCGGCGGTAAGCTTGCTGTCGGTGCCGAAAAACCCATAATGCCCGTGCGGGATGACATCCAGCTTCCGCGGATCGACACCGAGTTCGCTGGCAAGAAAACGAAACCCCGATGGAGAATGAACGATGATCCTGTCAAACAGCCGGTAAATCCGCCGAAACAGTGCCGCGTGATAAAACCTGGGATTATGCGGCAGCCAGTCATGGGCCGTAAAAATCAGCCTCGCCCCGGTTCGTCTCTGTAAGTTTAGCAAGATAGCTTCGACAGCGGGAAACTTCAGAAAGTATTGATAATGGACGACGGCCGGGCGCTCGCGGAGAAAGAGCCGCCAGTAACGTATGACATCGATCGGATACCGGCGCGTGCGACTGAAAACTTTCACGATCGGGAACCCGGCAGGGAAATCTTCAAGATCATAGTTGCGATTGGTCACAAGAACGACATTGCTTCCGGCGGCGGCAAGCGCCTGCGCCAGGCAATAACTGTAGTGGGTGAGGCCGTTATTGCCTGCAAATACCACTATCCAGATTTTATTTGCATTTTCCGGAGTAGACATGAATTGAATGGCCGTCTTATCAGCACT
Source organism: Actinomycetes bacterium (assembly GCA_021791195.1). Classification (GTDB taxonomy): domain Bacteria; phylum Actinomycetota; class Thermoleophilia; order BMS3ABIN01; family BMS3ABIN01; genus JACWAD01. The sequence continues at coordinate 57,083 of JAJYXB010000004.1, forward strand.
ATTTCAGGGAAGGCTTTCTTCAACTTTTATGGAAACCGAAACTACGATACAGTCGTAAGCCGCAACAGCGTTTTTTCCAAAATCTCCGCCTGAACCGGCCAATCATATTTTTCCTCGACCAGTTTACGGCCGTTCTTCTTCAGATGCTCATAAAGAGCGTTGTCCTTATGCAGGCTAATGATCGCTTCCGCAAATTTTGCCGGTGTCTCCGCGATCAAAAGATGACGCCCGTCTTCAACAGCCAGGCCTTCTGCTCCTTTCGCAGTCGAGACAACCGGAGTTCCCGCGGCCAATGCCTCCAGGATCTTCAAGCGGGAGCCGCCCCCTATGCTTAGCGGCACTACCATTAGCGTGCTGCGACGATAGAAGGGTTTTACATCCTCGACAGCGCCGGTCACGCGGATGCTGCTGCCGTTGTCCAATCCCCGCACGGAAGCAGTTGGTTCAGCGCCGACAATCATGAATTCCATATCAGAATATCCGGGAAGAATCATCGGCAGCACTTCACGAGCGAACCATAAAACTGCATCCTCGTTAGGATAATAGCTCATCAGGCCGATGAAGAGCAGGTGCAATCCTGCGGGCCTCCCTGTCTTATAAATGTCGGAATAAAGCGCACAATCAACCCCATTTGTCACAAGTATAACCGGCACACCCGCCGCCATCAGTTGCAATTGTTGGCAATCCTGCGGACTTACCGCCACAACAGTTTGCACCGAACGGACCATCTTTCTTTCATAATGTCCTATCCACATCGCTTCGATCTTTTTCCACCATCGAAGCGGATGGGGGACATTTTTCGCAATCTGTCCAGCCAGTTCGCTTTCAATATTTTGATCAGCAAGCACCTTGCGGCATTTTAACCTGAGGATGAAACGCGCCATAAAGAGATGTTCCGCAACAGCCACATCGAACGTCACCTCTTTTTCCAATGAGGCCAGCGAGTCAAAAATTGTATTTTCCCAAGCAAGGATATACGGCAGAGGTATTCCCTGAATAAGGCGTTGAAGATAAACCAAGGATTTTGCAAATCTGGTCAGTCGAGGTTTCGTTTGCAGGATTACATTGATTCCCGTATCTTTGACGGCCTGGACTGAAGCCTCAGAAACGGGGAAACTGTCAAGGCAATAAAGATGGACTTCGTGGCGCCTGGCCAACTCTCTTGCCAGATTGAAAATGCGCACCTTAATCCCGGAATCGGCAGGATAGGGAAACTCTGCGCAGCAATATAATATTTTCATGCTGATAAATTCAGGATATCGCCAAAACCTGCGCAGTCGGCATTGCAGGAATATTTCCAGCTAATGATTATGATGGCAGGCGGACGCTGGCTGGAATATGGATAGACTTGTTGTTCTCAAGCTTCCCTTCGCAATACCACGCATGTAGCCTCGAAACGTTTCATCAACCAGGGCAGATGATAAACATTTGTTTGCCAGTTGCGAAATTTATAAAAAGGCAATAATAATCGTACACCCGTCTTCAGCAAGGTAAAGGGGGTGTCGGAGATCACGTCCCAATACGTGCCATTGATGACAATTTCACCGCTTACCACTGATGTCCCCTGAAAAGTCGCTGCCAGCCCCTGAATATCTGGCCGGAAGCCGGTGTCGACAGGATCCAGATGCCGCGGGTACCGGTACGGACAAGAAACGAATAAATGACCACCGACTGGGACGATTGCTGTGAGCACTGCGCTGATTTCTCTTCTATTACCGACATGTTCAAGCAGGTTTGAGCAAAAGACCGATTTGAATTTCAGCTGCGATAACTGCCTGCGAAATCCGGGGTTTAAAAGATCGCCAACTATGTCAACGCCTGGTGCGTCCTTGATGTCAACATGTTTTACTGTCTGGCCGAGATCCCGCGCAGGCGCAAAGATGAACTCATCGATCCAAGGCTGCTCCATGGTGCGGAATTCCCACGTGGAGCTGCCAACGTTACACATAGGGAAAATATCGTCTGGTTCGAAACTACGAATATTCTCGCCGAACCATTTAGCTTCTTCAATCAGCAACTTCTGCCTTCGTTAGAGATCAAAGACCTGCGTGCGCGCGATGAAGACTTCTGAGCTGGCTGGAAATTCATACTATAGAAAATGCGCATGAAGTCCAATTATAAGATTACGTCCAATCCAAGAATACTTCTCCATGGGTGGTCATGCAAAGGTCGCGTAAAGCAAACAGGCACAGCGAGGTCCTGGCTGGTTATTTCAGCGCAAGCCAGCTGCGGCTGTTGGGACCGAATCTTCCCCGGAGGAAATCCAGCCATCCCGTGAACAGGGCCGCGAGGTACGGACCTGCCGCACCGCGATGCGCCCTGAGCGCGATGTAGCCCTGATACCCTGCCAGATGCCACGCCAGCCTGAGCATCGGCAGCGACAGCCTTCCGCAGTCCAGGTGCTGGCGGTAGGCTTCCAGCAGGTTGCGCACCTGGTAATAGGAGTAGAGCGGCCGGTAGGCGCCGCCCATGGAACGGGAGACGCGATGGCGGATGACCGAAGCCGGTTCATAGTAGCAACCGTATCCGGCGCGGCGGGCCCGCAGGCAGAAATCGACTTCTTCCGCGTACATGAAAAAACGGTCGTCCAGCAGCCCCAGCCGCTTGTAGAGCCAGGCCGGCGCCAGCAGCAGGCAGCCGGTGATATAGTCGACCTCCCGGGGCCGGTCGAAGGCCTCAGAATCAGGCAGATCCTGGCCGATGTGCGTAGTCAGGCCGCGCCGGCGGTCGATGCGTCCGCCGGCGAACCAGAGCCGGCCGGCAGGCTCGGCATAAAAGATCTTGCCGCCGAAGATGCCGGCGCCAGGCGTTGCCTCTGTCCGCTCCACCAGCGGTTCGAGGAATCCCGGCCCCACCAGCGTGTCGTTGTTGAGCAGGCAGACGTAATCCGCCCCGGCCGCCAGCGCCGCCCGGATGCCCAGATTGCAGCCGCCGGCAAACCCGAGGTTGTTCTCACTCCTGATATGCGTCACTTCGGGGAATTCTTCCCTGAGGCGGACGCCGGAGCCGTCGCCGGAGCCATTGTCGACCAGAACGGTGCGCAGGGCAGGGTAGGTGGCCGCACGCAGGCTCTGCAGGCAGTCAGCGGTGTCAGCGTACGAATTGTAGAGGACGATGACGAGCCAGACCGTGGGGCTATCCATGTGATCACCCGTTTCCATCCACCTCCGCCGTTTGCATCAACCGGCTCTGAGTCGCCGGAAATAACTCATATCGTCCTGCGATACTATGCGGAAGAGCAGCAGCAGCGCCGGATATCCGACGATGCCGACCGCGCCGACGACGTACACCGGCATGTTCCGCATCAGCATCAGCAGCACCAGCATGCCCCCGGCCACCAGCGCCGGAAACACAAACACCTCCAGCAATTTTACATGGCGCAGGTAATAAGCGGTGAAACTGTAAAAGAAAACAAAACTGAACACTTCGGAGAGCAGCGTGGTCACCGCCGCGCCCATCGCCCCAAAATGGGGGATGAGCACCAGGTTGAGGCCCACATTCACCGCCAGTGACAGCAGCGACCACTTCGCAACCCGCCCCTGCAGGTTCATCGCCACGAACAGGTTGCCGAACAGCGTGCAGCCAACCATGAGCGGCACCGCGAATCCCAGCACCCGGAGCACATTGACCGCGGGCTGGTATTCGGGTGGCAGCACCAGCGATACCGCGGGGCCTGACAGCGCCATCATCAGAATGGCGACGCCGAGGCCGGCGATCCAGACGTATTTCATCGTCTTCTCGAAGAGCACATACAGATTATCTTTTGACTTCTGGTAAATCGTTGACATGAGCGGCAGCAGCGCCTGCACGGCCAGCCAGCCGAACATGGTGATGACCTCAAAAAGCTTGTAAGCGGCCGCGTACCAGCCCACCTCTGCTTCCGGCCGCATGGCGCCCAGCAGCACCACGTCGACCTTGTAGTACGCCAGGCTGATCAGCTGCCAGTAAAGCACCGGGAAGGATTCCTTCACCAGATGCCGGAAAATCCCGCCGTCAAGCTTCCATGGGCTGGGCACGCGGGGCAAATGGCGGTAAACCAGACCGGAATAACCCAGCCGCACGAAGCTCGCCGCGAGGTAGACCTCGGTCATCTGCGTGACGCCGCCACCGCGGTAGACGACCGCAACGCCGGCGGCCGTGAGTGCGAGGGAGAAGACGACATCGGCCAGCGCGCTTAAGTCCATGCGCTCGAAGGCCTGGAATGTCGACTCGATCGCGGTTGACATCGAGGTGGGGATAATTGACAGCGTGGCGATCATCAGCGGCACGGCGAAATCGTGGGAGAACCCTGAGGTGAGGATGATCACCGCCACCGAGCCCGCCACCATCAGCGTCGTGATCAGCTTCAGCAGCAGCGCCGCCGCCAGGAACGAATTGGCGCGGTCACGCCGGCGGCTGATGTCCCTGATGAGAATGTTGGCCGTGCCGAAGTCGGCGGCCATCCCCACCAGCATGATAATCACCAGGATCAGCGAGTAGCGGCCGTAGCCGGTGTCTTGCAGCTGGCGCGCCAGCACCAGGTTCAGCACCAGCCCCAGCGCCCGGCTGGCCACCTGGTAGGCGAACAGGAAGGATATGTTGCGGGCCACCCGCGAGATAGCCGAGGAAGACCGTCCGGGTTGGGCAGGAGACTGGTTCACCGGCAGCCTGGTTGTCGGTTTGTCGTCACTTGCCAACGGCTTGTCCGGCATCCCGCTTCTGCGCCTGGATGATGGCCTCTACCAGACCGGCTGCGAGCGCCACCACCGGCACGGTCTGAAATTCATAGAACTTGGGCGCAAAGAAATTAGCGGCCACCAGTGTGACGAGCGCGAAGCCGATCCCCAGAACCGTGGCCTGCAGCAGGGGGTCACCGATCTTGCTCCAGTTCATCAGGACACGCAGCAGCGAGGCTCCCAGCACGGCCACAAAAGCCGCCAGCCCCGCCAGGCCGAAGTAGGTCCAGAACCAGATATAGGCATCGTGGATGTACCAGCGCAGGTTATCCAGCATATTCGGTACGGTAGGCCGGTAGAACTCATTGATCGGAATGCCAAAAGCCGGCGAACCGCTGATGGCGGTCCACGCATAGCCGTCCTCGATCTGACGGCTGACCAGGCTCTGGGCATCCAGTGAACTCGAGGAAAAAGTCGTCCCGTATCTGACGACGGCCGCGTTGACGTATTTATCCAGGGTGCCGGTCGCCGACGCAAACAGCAGCAGGATAACCGCCGCCACCGCGCCGACCGCCAGCAGTTTCATCCTCACGTTCTTGCGGTTGATGAACACTGCAAGCAGCAGCAATCCGGCCATGGGAACGATGTAGCTGCGGTTGAACTCGAGGATGACGCCGGTCAGCATCAGCATTGTCAGCGGCACGAACACCGCCACCTGCTTCCAGGCCCACGGCCTGATCACAAGATTTATGATGCCGATCCAGAAGCCAAACAACATCAGCGCGTCCCCTGGCGGCCGGAGCCGCTCCACAAGGGAACTTACATCCGGCGTATCCGTCTGCAGCGACTGCGCCGACATGAACTGGCCGAGATAGGAGTTATGCAGGATAAGGCTCAGCAGACCGACACCCACGGTAACGGCGCCCAGCACCAGCATGGCGCCGACCAGCCACCGCTGCGATCTGACAGATTCGAAAAACAGCAGCGCCGGGATGAACAGCAGGTAAAGCAGCAAAGGCCGGTCGACCAGGAAGATTGAACTCAATGAGTGCCTGGAGAATCTGCTCTCGATTAAAACCACGAGGGACTTGGCCAGCACCAACGCCATGAAAGTAATCAGCGCAATCGCGACCGGAGAAGACACGATGCGCTCGAATACTCCCGGCCGGCTCTTGATCGCCAGCGCCCGAACCAACAGCAGCAGGAGCACCAGTAAGTACATTTCGTAGGCCAGGTTGTCCGACATCCACCGGGTAAAGTACTCCGGCAGCACCAGAGTCGAGGTGAGCGCCAGCAAAAACACGACGCCCCACCGCGGCCGTTTCGCCACCAGCCAGAACAGCCCCCCCGCGGCCACGATCACCAGCGGCATCCTGGTGCTCAGGTGCGTAGAGTACATGCCGACCAGCAGCGCCCCCAGCAGAGCGGCGGCAACCGCAGCCAGCGGTTTGGCCTCCCGGGGCAGGCCGCGCTTGAAGCTGGTGCCGGAGCTCTGTCCCCAGCTGAGCGGCGCCTGCCCGAAGGCGGAGTGGAATCCCGACATCAGCTTCATGAGCGCTCCACCCGTCCGGAGACCGGCGCCGCCGTCCTTCCCCGCCTGACCATAAGATGCGGCAACAGCCGCGCCAGCGGCAGGGAAGCGAGCACAAAGACGAGCGGCATCATCGGTACGGCGTAGCGCCCGACGGCCAGCGTGCCCAGATGCACCGCAGTCAACATCAACACAAATGAAACGATCACATAGCCGGCGTCGCGCATCGGACCGGCACGCCTGAACAGCATCACGGCGCCCACGCCGGCGACGGCCAGCGACACGAAGTTGGCCAGCGCGAACGCGATCGAGGCTGTCGACGGGCCGCCGTCATCAAAACCGAGATTGAACCACAGATTGAGAAAGTGCTGGCCGGAGGTCCGCGCCAGCCGGACCGGCCCCCGGTCGATAACATAGTGGACCGCCTCGCTGAAACGGCTCTCGCTTCGCTGGCCCGCCGTTTCCCGCGACAGGTTCGTCGGCTCGGTGACTTTAGCCCGCTGGCCCATTATCACCGCCTCGCCAAATCCGCTGCCGAAGGGCAGGAAGGTGCGCTCAATCAGGGAGTTGCGCACTACCCAAGGCGAATAAACCAGTATCGACACCAGCAGCGGCACCGCCGCCCAGCGCAGCAGCAGCCCCCGCTTGCGGGCAATGAGCAGCAGCAGCGGCAGCGACACCAAGGCGATGAACAGTCCCTTCGGCTTGGTCAGGATCAGCAGTCCCATTACCACGCCCAGCCACAGCGCCAGCAGGCCTGACCATTTCCTCAGCAGCCGGATGCACAGGTATGCCGACAGCGCCAGCAGAAAGGTAAAAAGGGTCTCGGTCATCAACTGCGTGCTCAGTTGCACCAGTGGCAGGTAAATCGCGGACAACCCTGCCGCGATCAGCGCCGCCGTCTCCCCCAGGACCAGCCTTCCCAGGCGGTAAACCAGCAGCACGGCGGCCACCGAGAGGACGATCTGCGCCAGCTTGACCCACATCCAGCTATGGCCGCTAACAACCAGGATGCCCGCGCTTAGCACCGGGTACAGCGGGCCGTGATTGGTTACCGGCTGCACGCCTCCGGGCGGCCCGAAATCCTTGGAGAATCCCTGTCCGGCCATCATCAGGTTGGTTATCTCCGGATAGGGATCCTCGGAGAATGACGAATGGAAATCGGTGAACCCGAAAAGAAAGACAAGTCTGATTACAAATGCGAGTGCGAGTATCCCGAGCAGCCAGCGACGAGGCTTGCCGCCGGTGTCACCCAGCAGTAGCTTCATTAATTTCATAAATTAACCTTAGATCATGCAGTCATCAGACGTGGCGCTGATCGCCGGTCCCCCCCGGCGCCAAGGCCGGACGGCGGCGTAGACAGCGCCAACGGCAGCTATCAGAACAAGATTCGGCTTGTCGTATAGAATCATCAAATGCCCGCCATGCAGCAGCACGATGACCAGAGCCAGGAAAAGCACCGTCGCCAGGCAGCGGGGCCCTCTCCATACTTTAATCCCTTCATACACCAATAGGAAGGCAAGTCCCAGAACCAGCGCCAGCCCGGGCCAGCCAAATTCCATCACCCAGGTGAGCGGCAGGCTGTCGACGGCGTGATGGTCGGTTCCCGGCGTCTCGAAAATGCCGACGCCAAACGGGTTCGCCTTCAGAACACCCCAGGCAAAGGGGAACAGGTCGAGCCGGTCACTGATGGAGCTGGACCGCGACAGCCACTGGTACGATATCATCGACGGCAGGTTCAGTTTGCCCTTCTGCAGGATGACCTGGTTGAGGATGATCTTGTTGTCGGAATCGACAACGCGGAAATCGCTATTTAAGTTCTCCCGGCCGTCGAAGCGGGGATCGTCCAGGTAAAAGGCGGTGCTGGTCACATCGCCCGTGTTGTTCTTGCCGATCGCCACCGTCTGCTTGTAGGAACCATCCGCACCGCCGGGAGCGCTCTGATCCCGGGAATCGTAGTCCACCTGGACGGACCCGTTGCCCACGTCCCGGTAAACCAGGATGACCGTCACCGGCCTGTGAATATCGCGCCACTCGGGGCCGACGCTGAAATAAACGAAATTGTCGATCGGTGTCAGACCTTCGGACTTGCAGCGTTCGATGGCATACTGCCCGTCCTTGCCCTGATTCAGCCGCAGCCCCGACTCCATGATCCGGTTCCCGGAAAAAGTGATGCTGGCTTCCTGCCGGTCGAAGTAATCGACAGCGATGACCGCGACCGGAATGAGAACGATCGCCGCCGTCAGCTTCCAGTGACGCCCGAACCAGCCGCGGGCGCGGAAAAGGATGAGCGGAAAGAGGATCAGCGTCCCCAGCAGCCAGGAGCCGCGGCTGAATGTCAGAAACCAGACGCTGACCGCGATGATCAGAAATAGCACCATTAGCAGCCGCCGGCGCCACAGGATCAGCATTCCGATCGGGATCGAGCTGAGCGTGATCGCGCCAAGGAAGCCGGGATGGCCGATCAGCGACCGGATGCGGTAGAACTGATCGCTGGCCTGGATGCGGGCGTCGGCGCCGATGACGTCGATCTGAACGGCGTTGAACAGCGGATTATCCTTGGCCACATACTCCAGCAGCCCGTAGATGCCGATGACGACAAAGGCCACGAGGGTCGAGAGCAGCACCAGCCTCACGTCGGAGCGGTCCTTCATCCCCAGCCTGACAAGAAAATAGACGCCGGCGCCGGTTAGCAGCCAGTTGAGGACAATCGACATGGTCGCAAGATCGAAGATGCCGCGGATCAGGAATATCAGTACCAGCGATACCACCAGCCTGTCGGCGAAATCTGTTTCCGGCAGCCGCCGCTCCAGGACCAGCCGGGCCGCAAGCGCACACCAGGCGAAACCGAAAGCGACACGAAAAGGGGTGATCAGAAGCGGCCCCAGATCGATCCGCGTGGGCCCGATCAGGTTGAGCAGATTGAGCAGGCCGGCGACGATGGCCAGGGCCACCCCGGCGCGCCAGCAGGCGTGCATCCGCCGGAACCAGACCTCGCGCCTGTCCGGGCGGCTTGCGGAAGCGCCTGAGGAGTCAGTGCCTGACATCGCCAGCCGGCCTTATTTGCCGAGCAGCTTTTTCCGGACCAGCCGGCGCGCGCTCCTGCGTGCCATGAGGTCGACCCTGGCGCGCTCCAGCTGGCGCTTGATGGGAATGTGGTAGGGGCATTCCCGCTCGCATGCGCCGCAGTTGTCGCATGCCTCCAGGCTGGGATTGAGAGCGGCGTAGGCATCGCGGGCCCAGTCCCAGGAGTGGTAACGGTCGAAGTACTCGTACAGGCGCAGGACCTGTTTGATGTCGATGCCCTGGGGGCAGACGACGCAGTTTTCGCAGCGCCGGCAGAAAACCTTGTAGCAACCGCGCTCGGAGGCGGCGATGGCTTCCATGATCTCGTCCCCGGTGACCTCTCCCCCAGCCTCCTCGACCGCCAGGTTCTCGTTCAGCTCGTCGAGATTGTAGGTGCCGACGATAGTGGAGTCCGGCGCCGCGCTGAAAACATAGCGCAGCGCCACCGAGGCGGTGGCCGCATAGCCGAAGACCATCGGCTTGATCGAGACAAAGCCGATGCCGCGCGACTGGATATCGGCGAGCAGGCCGGCGGCCGCCTCGCGGTCGATGAAGTTAAGCGGGAATTCGACCACGTCGAAGGCCGCCATCTCCAGCGCCTCCAGGACCGTCTCCGGCTGGTGAGCGCTGATGCCGACATGCCGGATATAGCCGGCGTTGCGCATCTCCTCCAGCGCCTGGTAGGCGCCGCCGGGGCTCATGATCTCCCTGAGCACTCCCAGCGTCAGCACGTTGTGCAGCGAATAGACATCAATGTAATCCGTGCCAAAGTTCCTCAGGCTCTGCTCGATGTCCTTGCGCCCGTCGATCTTCTTGCGTTTGTGCGTGCTGGTGCCGAGCACTACCCCGTCACGGAAGCTTTTGACCCCCAGGCCGATCTTGTTCTCGGAGTCGCGGTACATGCGCGAGGTGTAAAACAGGTTCATGCCGCGCTCGTGAGCGGTCTGGATGATCTGGTTGGTTTCCATCTGGCTGATGTACTGGAAGGGGATGCCGCCCAGCCCCAGGCGGGACACCTCCAGGCCGGTATTCCCCAGCTTATGCGTCTGCACTGCCAGCCTCCGCCTGTTCACCGGCATGCGCCGGCGCGCCGCTATCAGCGTTTTGGGACACCTGGGCGTTTTGGGACGCCTGGGGCGCCGTGCCGTCATCCGGCAGGCGCTTGACCGCGTAGGCGGTCATCGCGGGCGACCAGCTGCTGCCGTCGATCAGGCGGCGGTAGAGCGACAGCCCCTTGACCGCCAGGCGGTCCGCCAGCGTCGGCGCATGCACCACGTCATTGCCGCGCCCCAGCCGCCGCTGCTTGAAGTATTGCCAGTTCATCTGCAGGTAGTAGAGCGGCGCCTCGTAGACCACTTCCGAGACGCAGAAACCGGATGCCGCCAGCAGCCGCGCCAGGTTGGCGCGGTCAAAGCTGAACAGATGCCGCGGCGCCTCGTAGATGAACCAGTCCTCGCCCAGCAGGCGCGCTTCGGGCGCGGCGGCGTTCTGCGTATAGATCACCAGCAGCGCCTGCTCACCGGTGATGCGGGCGATCTCGCGGATAGTGCGGCTGGGGCTCTGCACGTGCTCAAGCACCCCCCAGAGCGTCACCACATCGAAGGCGCCATCCTCGAAGCCGGCGTCCTCCAGCTCGCCAGCCCGGGCGTCGATGCCCAGGTCGTCGCGGGCGATGGCCACCATCTTCTCATTGTAGTCGACCCCGGATACGTCCCAGCCGTTCTCCTTCATGTAGTAGAGGAAGGAGCCGTCGCCGAAACCGATGTCCAGCAGCCGCCCGGGGCGCTTGTAAACTTCGATCCTGTCCCGGCGCGGGCCCAGCAGGCGGCCCAGCTCGTCCAGGCCGCGGTCCTTCAGCCCCGCCGCCTTGTTGTAAAGATCGTAATCCTCCTGGGGATAAAAACGCGCCATCTCTGCAAACGAGGGCCGCGGGCTGATGAACACCAGGCCGCAGTCCTGGCACTTCAGCAGCGGGAAAGAACCCTCGATGCCGAAGAGTCGGTCCCGGCCGGCGAACAGCAGCTCGTGATGCACGCCGCCGCAAACGTCGCAGACCGTCGCCGGCGGGGCGTTTCCTTCTCTGACGGCCGGGCTCATTTCCACCCCATCCCCGGCACCGGGTACCAGACATTCTTGGTGTAAGCCCAGTAGTTACAGTTGCGGCACAGCTCGATCTCGCCCCAGCGGCCCTGCTTGTGCAGCGCCCGGTAGCGCCTGAACTCCTCGCCCTTCCAAACCGATTCTATCGTCTGCCGGTTGAGGTCGCCGATGACGCCCATCTGGTCGAAATCCACGTTGCAGAAGCTGACTTTGCCGTCCCAGTTGACCGAGAAGGAATTCCACAAATAGGTGCAGGGATAGCGGCGCTCCGGCATCTGCATCAGACTGCCCACCTCCGGACGCAGCCCGCCCCAGTTGATGGCCGGGATCAGCAGGACGTCGACGTCATGCGATCCCCACTGCTCCTTGAACAGGCCGATCTCGTCCCTGGTGTCCTGCATCACGATCAGCTGCACCTTCACCCGCGGCCAGACGTAACCGCGTTCCCTGCGCATCGCCAGGAAGCGCTCGATGTTGGCGATCACCTGATCGAACCTGGTGGAGCCGCGCACTTTTTTGTATGTGTCCGCGGTGGCGGCGTTGACGCTGAAAAGCAGCACGTCCAGACGCGAATCGAGCAGCTTCTCCGCCTTCTCCTCGTCCAGCAGCAGCGCATTGGTGTCCATGTTCAGCAGCGTGCTGGGAGCGATGGTCTTCATGTGCTCGATCATGTCAAAGATGCGCGGATTCATCAGCGGCTCGCCATCCTTGTGCAGGCGCACCTCCGTGGGAGCATGCGTCGAAATCTCATGCGCGAGCTTGTCGAACAGGTCCATGTCGATCTCACCCACGGGCCGGGTGAGATCCTTGCGCGGGCACATGCGGCAGCGCAGGTTACAATGATTGGTGGGTTCGATGTTGATGCGGCTGGGAAAATCTGGTGTGATCTCGCCGACGCGCGCGACCTTGTTTTTCACCAGGCTCTTCGTTTTGGCTTTAAGCGACATGATCCGGCATACTTCCAGTCTTCCGGCCCCCGGCCCCCGTGCGGCACCGCCAGCGGCGGGCGTCCGGGCGGGCAGCCGGTCCTAGGCGATGGGTTCGAACGTTTCCTTCCTGAATGTCTTGAACAGCATCCACTCCAGCGGCATGCCGTAGAAATGGCTCCGCGCGCGAGCACGCGCCATCGCGTGCAGCAGCCGGTAAGCATATTTCTTCATGCCGCCGTTCTGGAGCTTGAGCTGCATGTTGCTGTCCGGGTAGGCGAAGGGATAATAGAAGCCGTTCACCTTCTCGATCATGCGGCGCTCTTCCGGCCCGACCCAGACGCTCTCCTTCAGCGTGGCCGGGTTGTAGTCGGCCCACTCCTCGAGCGATTTCGGCTCCGGCATGCCGTACTTCACCGCCAGATCGTAAAGCGGCGTGCCCGGATACGGCGTGAACACAAAGATCTTGGTGCGGATGTCCGGATGGATCTGCTTTACCTTCTCGATGAAGCGCAGCAGGTCCTCGGTCGTCTCCTGCGGCTGCGTCCCCGGCGCGTGCGGAAAGCCGGTGATGAAGGTGAATGTGCCGCCGATACCATAATCGCGGCAGACGCGGGCGCTCTTGAGGTGATCCTCGGCGGTGGCGCCCTTGTTGATCAGCTGCAGCACCGGCTCGGCAGCTGACTCGGCGCCGACGATGATGCGTTTGCAGCCGCTTTCCCGGATCAGCTCCAGGACCTCCGGCTTGTAGCGGTGGAAGGTGTCCGGCCGTGCCGAGGCCACCCAGCGGATATTGAGACCGCTGGCGATGAACCCCTCACAGATCGCTTTGACGCGGTTCTGGTTGGCGAAGAAATTGGCGTCGCTGAAATTCACCTGATCGAGGTTGTAAGTTTTGACGATTTGCGTTACTTCCCGGATGACCCGTTCGGCATCCAGGCCCGTCCAGTGGCGCTGGTAGAGCTGGGCGTCAGCGCAGTAGCCGCACTTCCCCGGGCAGCCCTGGCTGGAATGGAACTCGATGGTGCGGATCTTCTCGTGGTTCCGGTGCTGGTTGATCTCGATGGCGCGGTTGACATCCAGCAGATGATAGGGCGCCGGCAAGTCGTCGTTGATGTTCAGCAGCGGCCGCGGCGGGTTGGTGACGATGCCAGCGGGGGTCCAGTAGACCGAACCGGTGACGCCCTCCGGAGCCTTGCCGGCGGCAAGCGACCCGACAATCTCCGGGAAGGTGACGTCACCCTGGCCGACGCAGACGATGTCGCAGGCCTCCGACTCGCAGCACTGTTCAGGAAACAGGGACGGATGGTAGCCGCCCCAGACGATCGGCACCTCCGGGTTGATCGCCCGCACCTTGCGCGCCATCTCGATGCCACGCTTGATCTGATAGCCGGTGATGGAGCTGATGCCGACACAAACGGTATCGTCCAGGTTATTGAGGATTTCCTGCTCGTAGTTCGGGGTCACCCGCTCGTCCACCAGATGAAGCTCATACTTGCCCTCCAGCGGCGCCGCGATCACCGCAATGGCGAGCCCGAGCTCGATGCGGTAATGACCGTAAGCCGGCGTCGGAAAAAAGAGCGCGATCTTCTTCTTGCCGCGGCGGTCATAATCGGTCTTCCTCTGAACCATGTTCATCAGATTCCTTTTTCTGTCCAGCCGCAAGGACGGCTGACCGCAAAGATTAGTAAACCCTCCGGCAGAAATTTGTCCGGAGTCACAGGAGGGGGAGCCGATCCCCTTGCCATCAGGCAATATTTTACCTTTTTTGGCACTGCATGAAGAAACCGCCCGTCGGCGGCTTCAGCCCAGCTGGTGATACTATCTTTGATTGTACAATAGCCGGCGCGGCGCCGCCAGCATTTATGCCGGACCGGCTCCCGCCGGCTGCGGCACGGCGCCGGGTTTGCGGGCAAAAACATACAGGCTGGAACTGTGCTTCATCGATGCCATGATCCTGCCCACCGGGGTGTTCAGCAGGCGCAGGGGGCGCGGCAGGCTCGTGGGGAAAGTCGCGCTCGCGCTTCTCCCGATCCGGTTCCGTGTACGCATCGCCAGCCAGACCAGGAAGAACGGCAAAAAACTGATCGGCTGATGATGACCGCCCGTGACCCGCAGGCCGGAGCGCTCCAGCAAGCGGGTCAGACTCCTTGTTGAATACGAGAAGAGATGCCGGGGCACGTCGAAGCCTCCCCAGTACCGGCCCAGCAGGCTCGCTTCCGCTCCCCGGTTGAAAATGTACAGGCACAGAACGCCGCCGGGTTTGAGGATCCGTGTCACCTCATCCATGAAAGCCTGGGGCTGACGGATGTGCTCGAGCACCCCCAGGATGGTGACAGCATCGAAACTTTCATCGTCGTAGCCGATATCCTCGAGCTCGCCATAGCCCAGCTCGATGCCGTGCTCATCCCGGAAAGTCTCGACGATCTCGGAATCGATCTCTGTTCCCTTGACATCCCATCCGATTTCTTTCATCGCGGGCAGAAACATGCTGTTCCCAGTACCGATGTCCAGCAGGGTCCCAGGCTCCCGTTGCCGCAAATGTCCGAGGACGGGAGCGTAGAGGCCGGCTCCACCCGCGTGATGCCCGATCCGGAAGGGGTACTCATGCGTATAAAACTGCTGATGCTCTTCCCTGGTGGGTTGGGGATTCAGATAAACGAGGCCGCATTCCTCACAGCGGAAGATGGGAAAATGCGCAGCGGAATACAACGCTTTATCACGACCAACATAAAAAAGCCTGGAGTCATCCGAACTGCAGACGTAGCACGCCAGTCTGCCTGTCTTGCTCATGTCAAGCCCACTTCCCCGATGGACCGCCCGGTCCATGCCCTAGTGTCAATTCTATACCTATGAGGTTACATCGAGTTGCCTTGTTTTTCAATAACCGGACTGTTCCGCAGACCGCGGACAATGTCTGCCGGTTAGAATGATCGCGCCTCGTGGGGGTATGAGCAGAAAGTGCCCGGGGAGAATTACTGCTGGTTCCTCTTCCTGGCCAAAACATACATGTTGGAGCTTGCGCCTGACCGGGCCAGCGCGACTCCCAGCGGCAGGCTCAGCTTTTCCAGCAGCGCTGGCAGCCTGGGGACGTACACCGGCCGCCCGGAGCCGCTCAGCCGGTCACGCATCCGCGCCGCCGCCCACATGCCGCTGTAGGCCAGATAGTTCACCGGCCGGAAGTAGACCTGCTCCACCGCGAAACCGGCCCGTTCCAGCAGTTGCTCCAGTGTCCGGCGGGAAAAGCTGTAAAGATGGCGGGGCGCGTCAAATCCCAGCCAGAACCTGCCCAGCAGCCGGGCCTCGATGCTGCGATTGAAGCACCAGAGCCCGATCACCCCTCCCCTGGCGAGGATCCTGTCCGCCTCCTCAAGCAGCGACAGGGGATCGGAGACGTGCTCCAGCACCCCCATGATCGTCACCGCATCGAAACTGCCGCCCTCAAGCCCGGCGTCCTGCAACTCGCCGCAATGAAGCCCGATCCCATGCTGCTGGCGGAAGTACTGCACCAGGGAGGCGTCGACCTCGGTGCCGGCGACCTGCCAGCCCCGCTCCCGCATCAGCGGCAGGAAGGGGCTGTTGCCTGTGCCTATATCCAGCAGCCGGCCGGGTTCCTCCTGCTCCTCCAGAAAGCGGACCACTGGCCAGTAATGCTCCACCGGCTGCGCCTGGTCCGCATTCTCAGCCGAAAAAAAATAGCGCCGGCCGTAGGCGGCGGCGTGCGACTGCGGTGAAGGGCGCGGATTCAGGTAGACCAGCCCGCAGCGGCGGCAACGCACAGCGCTGAATCTTTCCCGGCCGGGGAACATCTTGTCGCGGGCGGGGAACAGCCGCCGCTCGTCGCGGCCGCCGCACAGGGCGCACGCCACAGGGACGTTCCTTGACTTTATTAACTTGTTCATATGCTATGGCTCTGGATAGAGACGTAACCTGCGAAAAGTCAAGAAAGTTAAGGAACGTCCCTCTAGGTCAGTTTCAGCCGCCGCGCCAGATGCCATTCCCAGGGCAGCGAGTAAAAACCTGCCCGGACGCGGGCCCGGCAAACTCCGGTAAAGAGCCAGAAGAGCGGCTTGAGGGCGCCGGCGCGCGCCATCTTCTCCCGTCCCAACTGGTTGGGATAGGCCCAGGGGATGTAAAAATCGGCGATCTGTTTCACCTTGATCTTCTGCTGGCGGGTGATCCACGGCGTCTGCACCGTGCGGGCGTCGTAGCCCGACCAGTCTTTCAGCGTCGCCGGCATGGTGAAGCCGCTGGCTTCTCCCAGCCGCGTCAGCGGCGTCCCCGGGAACGGCGTGAAGAACAGCGTCGTCGTGCGCGTGTCGGCGTAGATCTCCTTCAGCTGCTTCATGAAATCCAGCGTCGTCTGCATCTGCTGCCAGCTCTCGGTGGGAAAGCCGAGGATGAAGACGTAGGAAGGCTGGATCTGGTGGTCGCGGCAGCGGCGCGTCGCTTCCAGCACATCCCGGGCTTCGTTGCCCTTGTTGATCAGTTTCAGCACCGAATCGTCGCCGGACTCCGCCCCCATCATGAATTTGGTGCAGCCGCTGTCGCGGATCAGCTTCAGGTCATCGCCGCTGAAGGCGAGCACCTGCGCCGGCCGGATGGTGGCGAACCACTCGAAACGCCGCGGCGCATCCAGAAAGCCCTGGCAGATCTCGCGCACGCGCCGTTTAGAGGCGAAAAAGTTATTGTCATCGAAGTAGACGCGGTCAAGGTTGTGGCGCTGCACCAGGCCGAGCACCTCCGAGACCACCCGCTCCGCCGCCAGCCCTTTCCACTTGCGGCCGTAAGCCTCGGGATTGGAGCAGAAACCGCAGGCGTGCGGGCAGCCGAAGCTGGAGACATAGCTCAGGCCCCGGCGGGTATCGCCGTGGAAGCGGCGGTTGAAGTCCATGTAGCGCTCGATGTCAACCAGATCGTACGGCATCGCCGGAAACTCGTTGATGTCGGTCACCTTGCGGTCGGCGTTATGGATGACTTCACCGTCCCGCTTATATGACAGACCGGCAATGTCATCAAGCGCGCGCCGGCCATCGAGGTGTTCAGCCAGCTCCAGCATCGTCTGCTCGCCCTGACCGCGCACGACCAGGTCGATATTGGGATCCATGACCGTCTGCTCCGCCAGCAGCGAAGGATGGTAGCCGCCCCAGGCGACGGGTTTATCCGAGAAGGCGCGCTTGACCGCGGCGGATACTTCCAGGCCATCGGCGATCTGGTAGCCGGTCATCGAGCTGACCCCCAGCAGGTCGGCGTCCTCCATGCCGGCCAGCACCCTGGCGCGGTAATCCGGTTCGATGCGCGCGTCGACCACCTCGACCTCGACCCCGGCGGCCATCAGTGGCGCCGCCAGCGCCAGCAGACTGAGCGGTGGGCTGGCCTTGTGCTTGTTGTCCTTGTTTGTGAGCGGGAAGAATAAGAGAAATTTCATCGCGTTTCCCCTGTGCCGGCCGGCGCCTCCCCCTGCGCGCGGGCTGCGTGGCAGTACGCCTCGATCATGATTCCCTGACCCAGCCGCGGCAGGATGCGCGCCGCCGGAACCACCACCAGTTTGCGCATCAGGCGGTCCAGCGCCGAAGACGGGAAAACCCTGCCCCGCCGGATCTCGATGCTGCGCTCGGTCACATATGCCGCGCCATAGTGTAGCAAATCATCCTGTTTGAAGTGATTGTTCTCAATCAGCCGCCTCAGCGTCGCCGGCGCGAAATGCCAGACGTGGCGGGGCGCTTCGATATTGAACCAGTTGGGACCGAACCGCTTTGCCTCCCACGACCCGATATTGTGGGTCTGCACGACCAGCAGGCCGCCGGGCGCCAGGTGCTCGTGGCAGCGCCTGAGCAGGGAGTTGGGATCGTCGACATCCTCGATGACGCCGAACAGGGTGATACATTCATAGGCGCCATCCCAGTCGGCTTCGTGCTCGGCGCCCCCGGCGACATCAAGGCCGAGCGTGTCGCGGGCAAAGGCGGCCACCTTCTCGTTGAGCTCAATGCCGCGCACGTCCCAGCCCCGCCGTTTCATTCCCAGCATGAAATATCCGTCACCGCAACCGACGTCCAGCAGGCGGCCGGGACGGTGGCGGCGGGTGATCTCGGCGATCTGCGGCGCAAAGCGGGCGATGCGCTCCTCCGGCTCGGCCCATTTGCGGCCCAGCGCCCAGTCGAACAGGGGATAGAGGTCGGAGAAAGCGGCGCGGCGTTCCTCGAACGGGGGCCGCGGCGACATCCGCAGCGTGCCACATTCGGGGCAGCGCACGATCCGGAACTCGCCGGGGGAGTTCAGCAGCGTATCCCTGACAGTCCATACCGGCCTGAGCGCGGCGGCGCCACAAACGGCGCAGTCCACCGCGAGCTCCGCGCCGGCGAAATCGGGCAGCTCCGGGGACGTTGCTTTCCTAACGTTCCTGATTAATGCGTCATCTGCATTAAAGGAATCCATGAAAGTCCCATCCATTTCAGCAAATTCTCAATTTTGAATTATCATCCAGGCAAGGTTCCCGGCGTGCATCGCATTTAGGAACTTTAGGAAAGCAACGTCCCCTATCGGCTGCGCCACCGCTTCAGGCGCCATTCCAGCGGCACCCGGAACTCGCGCTTCTTCACACGCCAGGATGCGAGCTCATGCATGCCCCTGTAGGCAAGCGCCTTGGCGCCGCCAGCGCTCATCTTCTCTTTCAGCTCCGGCCCCGGCGAGGCGAAGGGCATGTAGAAGTCGATAATCATGTCAACCTTTTCCTTGTAGACCGGATCCACCCAGGGCGTGTGCAGCTCGGTCAGGTCGAAGTCGGCCCAGGCCTCGGTATGCGGCGGCGGCATGAACCCCAGCCGCACGGCCTCATCATACATCGGCGCGCCGGGATAGGGCGCAAAAAAGAAGCCATGGACCTCGAAATCCGGGTTGATCGCCTTGATCCCCTCGATCATCTTCAGCGTTGCCTCGATGTCCTTCTGCGGCTGGCCGGGAAAGCCGAACATGGTCGTAAACCGCGCGATGATGCCCAGCCGGTTGCAGGTGCGGGCCGCCTTGAGCGTGTCCTCGACCGTCGTCTGTTTGCCGATGTGCTCCAGCGCCTCCTGCGAGCCGGACTCGGCGCCCAGCAGCAGCCGCTGGCAGCCGGCGTCGCGGATGAGCTGCTGCAGGTCCTCGGGGAAATCGATGAACTGCCTGGTGCGCACGTCCGCGGCCCATTTGAGGTCCAGTCCCCGTTCGATGATGCCCTCGCAGATCTCGCGCACGCGGCGCTTGCTGACAAAGAAATTCGTGTCGGCGAAATCGACGCCGTTGACGCCGTAGTTCTTCACCAGGTTCTCGAGGTCATCGACGACCCGCTGGGCGGAGAACCCTTTCCAGCCACGGCCGTACATCGAGGTCTCGGCGCAGAATCCGCAGCCGAACGGGCATCCCTGAGAGGAAAAATACTTCATGGTGCGGGTGGCGACGTCGTTGACCATGTACTTCTCCGTATCAATGACGTCGTAGGGCGTCGGCGGGAACTGGTCGATATCCACCAGAGCGGGGTAGTCGGCGATCACCGTCTCGCCGTCCCGCTTGTAACACAGGCCAGGTATTCCATCAAGTGGCGTACCCGCTGCTAGCCGCCGCGCCAGTTCCGTGGCCGGGATCTGTCCCTGGCCGCGGATGACGATGTCCACGTAGCTTTCCGCCAGTGTCTGCTCCGGCAGCATGCTGGCGTGATATCCCCCCCACACCACCGGCACTTCCGGACAGGAGCGCTTCACGGCGCGCGAGATGGCGACCGCGTCGCGGATCTGCAGGCCGGTCATGACCGAAAGACCGATGTAGAGCGCTCCCCGGGCCGCCTCGAGGATGTCGGGAATGTGCGGATTGATGACGCGCCCGTCGACGATCTCGACGGCGAATCCGGCTTCCTGCAGCGGCGCCGCCAGCGCCATCAGCGGCAGCGGCGCCCAGACGTTGCTTTCGCGCCGCAGGCGCGGGAATACAAGGGCTATCTTCTCGCTCATAAAACCTCGGAAAATGCGGAGTTCAAAAAGCAAATTATAACAACTTAGCCTGTCTTGAGTGGAAATTTGGGTCGGGGCCGGTTAATTCATAAATCTGAATTAAACAGTTAAAATAGTTGGGTAGTTTGGAAAGAATTTCCGCAGGAGAGGAAAAAAGCTATCCCATTCATGACTGATTTGCCCGCGAAGCTCTACTCCCGGGCTGCCCGGCTCAAACCCGGCCACTATCTGACGCTGATCTTTGTTGCTGGATTGCTGGTGAGAATCGTCGCCGTGATGCATCATCCGGCCGTCCAGGGCGATGAGATCGTCTATCTCTCCGACGCGGAGAACCTCAGCAAGGGTCTCGGGCTGGAGAGCCTGGGGCGCACCCCGGACACGGTATATTTCCCGCTGCTGCCACTGCTCATCGCCAGCCTGCACGTTCTGCTGCGCAACTTTGTCATCGCCGGCGAAGCGACCGTGGTCATCTTCGGCATGCTGACCATGCTGGCGATTTACCTGCTTGCCAGAAAATTTACCGGCGCACCGACTGCTCTCAGGGCCGCCGCCCTCGGCGCTGTTTTCCCGCTCCTGGTCTATTACAGCTCCCTGATATATACCGAGACCGTCTACACGTTCTTCCTGCTGATGGCGATCCTGTTCGCCTGGGACATGCTGCACGGCTTCCGCCTCAGAGACGGTCTGCTGGCCGGCGCGTCATTGGGGCTGGCGTATCTGACCAATCCCGCCGCGGTTTACTATCTGGCGATATTTGCCATTCTCGCCACCGCGCTGGTTGTTCTCAGAAAGCGGGGCTGGCGGCCGGTTGCTTCGGCGGTGGCGGTAATGGCCGCGGTGTTTCTCGTGTTCGCGGCGCCATATGTCTATTTCCTCCACAACCATCTCGATCGCTGGACCTATAGCGGCAAGACGGCGACCGCCAACATCAACGCCACCACGAATAACCTGACCCTGGTCACCCCGGACTGGGAGAAACAGGCCTACGCGCTGACGGCTGACGGCCACGGCGTGCAGGTCGCGCAGGACCTCTACCAGATCACCGATCCCGTTTCATTTGTGGCGATGCATCCCGGACTGGGGTTCAACCTGCTTAAAACGAACGCGCGCCACTTCCTCCGCGGAGAACTGGTAAAAACGATGCCGCTTTGGTTGTTGCCATTACTTTTGCTTGGCATATTTACCCGGATGGGTTACCGGGACTGGATGAAGAAGCTCGGCTTCCTGATGCTGATGATCCTGCCGGTGCTGATGATCTTCATCCTCGATTACCGCAGCCGTTTCTTCGTCCCCTTTACCGCCCTGTCGCTGATCTTCCTGGCGCTGGGATGGACCAGGATCGATGAGTGGCTGCGAAAGCGGCTTGAGGGCGGGAGCAGCCAGCGCCTGATCCTGGCGCAGCTGGCGGTAGCCGTCCTGATCCTGCTGCCGGCGCTCGGCCTGGCAGGAGAGATGGTCCGCCGCGAGGGCAATCCCGGCCAGTTCCGGCTGGCGGGCAGCTGGCTGGAGCAGCACGAAGGCGCGGGCCTGCGGGTCATGGACCGGAATTACATCGGCGCGTATTACGCGGATGGCATCTCCGTCGTGCTGCCCTACGCCGATTACAGCCGGACCACGGCATACGCGCGGTACAACAGGGTTGATTACATGATTGTCTCAAAAGATGACATCGTCAACTGGCGGCCGGGGCTTTCCATCCTGCTGGCAGGCGATTCGGGACACCCCGACTGGCGGCTGGTGGACACCATCTATCCCGACACCAGCCGGGAAGTGATGATCTACCAGCTGATGCCTGCATAGCCAATGTATAATCAACTGTCAAGTCTCTGGAAGGTTCGTTGCCATTGAAGAATCGCATTTTACGTTTTGGCCTGTTCCCGCTGCTGGTGTATTTCGCCATTTTTTGCGTTCTGACTTTCCCAGCCATCACCAGGTTCGGCAGCCAGTGGTACGCGGACAGTTCCGGCGACGCGATCCAGAATCTGTGGAATTTCTGGCATGTGCGCCAGTCGATCGCCACATTGCAGTCGCCGTATCACACTTCCATGCTCTTCTACCCCGAAGGCACCACCCTGCTGGCCCAGACGCTCAGCCCCACGAATTCATTTCTCGGCGCCGGCCTTTCCCTGGTGCTCACGCCGTATCAGGCGTACAACACGGTGATGATCCTGGCCGTCGTGCTCAGCGGCCTGAGCGGGTTCCTGATCGCCTATTATTTTTCCAGATCGTACTGGCCCAGTATCGTCGGCGGCTTCATCTATGGCTTTTCCGGTTTCGCCATGCTGCACCTCAGCTACGGCCGCATCAATCTGATGTCACTGGAATGGGTGCCGCTGTTCCTGATCTTCTGGCACAAATTGTTGACCAGGCCCAGCCTGAAACGCGGCCTCCTGGCTTCGCTGTTCCTCATTCTTACCGCTTACACCGATCTTTATTATCTTTTCTTTGCCTGTTTTACGGCCGCAATATTCCTGGCGGTGTTCATGTTCAGAAACGGCTGGCGCCGCATCCTCGACCGGAGATATCTCGTGCCCCTGGCCCTGTTCGGATCGCTGTTCCTGCTCGCCTTTGGGCCGTTTCTGCTGGCCCTGATAAGCGCCGAACTGAAAGACCCCTTCATTGATGCGCATCCGGCAGCGACCTATTCGATCGACCTGCTGGCGCCATTCCTCCCCGGATTTCTGAAAGGCTGGTACAGCAGCCGGCTTAGCTTCGGCGAAGGTGCGGGCGAAGGCCTGATCGGCGTGACGGTGCTGGCTCTGGCAGCTTACGTCGTCATCAAAAGAAAGCAGTTCGGCAAGAGATTCCCCCTCGAATGGCTACTGCTGCTTGGTATCGGCTTCCTGTACAGCCTCGGCCCCGTCCTGCACGTATACCACCACACTTTCGGCAACCACCTCATCATGCCCTACACCGTGTTTCAGGATCTGCTGCCCTTTCTGCGCCTGGCGGGGATGCCGGACCGGATCATGGCGCTCACCACCCTGGCAGCGGCGGTGATAGCAGCGGTTGCGCTCTCCCGCATCATGAACCGCAAGCGGGGCTGGCTGCTGCTGGTCCTGATCGCCACGGCCATCGGCGTCGAATATCTGCCCGCCCGGGCGCTGCCGGCCGGGGTGCCCCCCATCCCCGGCTACGTCACCGCGATCGAGAGCCTGCCGGACAAGGCGCCGGTGTACGATTATTATCCCAAGGAGAATCCGGTGAACATGCTGTATCAGACGCTGGACGACCATCCGATCGTCGGCGGCTTCATCTCGCGCCGAACCAGGAGCGTGTTCGCCCGGAATAACGAGATCAAGCAGAGCTTCGCGGATGGGGATTACAGCGCGCTGTGCGGCGACGGTTTCAAATACCTGGTGGTTGACGCTTCCGTGGATCTGCCGGGAGCCAGATTACTCTACAGTGGTCAGCACAGGAAATTATATGACCTGTCGGGATACTCCAAGTCCTGCACAGCCGACCTGACCAGGACCAGCCTCACCAACTACAGCAAGCTGAACTAGGGTTATTTTTCCCCGATCAGAACGATCTCTTCACCGGCGGCCGGCCTGAGCTTGAGCGCGGCCCATTCCACCACCTGCAGCCCCTTGGCCCCGAGCCGGTCGCTCATCGATACCCGGCCGCCCTGCTCGAAGTGGCCCGTGCGGCTGATCGCCCTGTCGCTGAAATAAAGCGAGCTGGCATGGCGGATTGTCGTAAGCGCGCTGATCTTGCCGAACCCGGCCTGCTCAGCCAGCCGGCGGAACGAAGGCATCGAAAAGACATACAGGTGCCGGGGCGAGTCCATGAACATCAGGTCGGCGTGGCGGAAGACCCGGTGCCCCCAGCTCTCGATATTGGGCGTGATGAACACAAACCTTCCTCCAGGCTTGAGGATCCGATGGACCTCCTTAAGCAGGCTGACCGGATCGAAGACGTGCTCGATGACATGGTTGGAGATCACTGCGTCGAAATGGTTTTCGGGGAAATCCTGATCCTCGAGAACGCCCAGGCTGACCTTGAGGCCGCGGCTCATGGCATTCTTGCGTGCCTCGGGATCGCGGTCGACGCCTTCCGCCTGCCAGCCGAGGGCGTTCATGATCTCCAGCTGCTGGCCGCCGCCGCTGCCGATCTCCAGCAGCTTGCCGCCGGGGTTAGCCGGCAGGTAGAAGACTTTTGAGTCCAGTGACGCGCGCCAGCCGGGATGCAGGTACGCCAGATGGCCGATCAGGCCGGCGCGGCCGCCCTGGATGCCGCCATAATAACCGTAGCGGTTTTTCCAGTATTGCTTGCGGACCAGGCCGTACATCCGCTGTGCGAGGCTGCCGGACCGTTCATCCTGCTCGATCCAGCGCGCCGCGGCCGTGCCGTGATGGGTGAAGTAATCCCTGTAGGCCAGAGCGATGTCCTCCTCCAGCGGCATCGGATCCAGCCAGACCAGGCGGCAGTCGGGGTTGGTGCACTTGCGCGAGCTCCACTTGCCAGGAGCCCCGAAAAAGGCGTCGACCAGGTCGCGGTAGAAGACGGTCCCGCTGGAACCGCAGACCGGACAGGCAGGACAGGGCCTGGTCCTGATTTCCTCTCCCTGGGTTATTTTTTCCGTCGCTGACATGGTGATGGGTACATGATAGCGGAAGCGCCTAGCGATAGCCTCGCAAAGCTCCGATCTGCGAGCCGATCCGCCGGAACCGCCGCGTGCGCCCCAGCCGCTGCATCAGCCGCCACTCGAGCGGCAGGCCGTAAAAGTCGAACCGGCAACGCAGCAGCGCCAGCCAGTGCAGCGGGTAAAGCAGCGGCTTCCACCTCATCCGCGACAGCCGCATGCGCATCTGTCTGCCGGGGTAGGCGAAGGGGAAATAAAAGTTGTTGCAGCGCTCCACCATGTCCTTCTCCGCCGCGGTGATCCAGGTGGTGCTGATGCTGGTCGACTCCCACTCGGCCCACTCTTCGGTCTTTTTCGGCAGAGGCAGCCGCAGGCTGAGGGCGATGTCATAGACCGGCGTGCCGGGATATGGGGTGACATAGAAAGTGACGGTCACTATCTCGGGATGGCGGCGGCGCATCTCCTTGATCAGCATCAGCGTCAGCCAGATCTCGTTCTTTGCCTCGGGCAGCGCCTTGGGGAAGCCGACCATGAAGGCATAGCATCCCTGCACACCGGCCGCTTCCAGATTCACGTTGGAACGGATGGCCTTCTCCGGCGACGTGCGCTTGTCGATCAGGTCCAGGATCGCCTGCGAGCCCGACTCAATGCCGATGCCGATCTGCGCGCAGCGGGTCTGCATAAGCAGCGCCGAGATCTCCGGCGTGATCTTTTCCATCTGGTCGGCGCGGGCGGCTCCGCTCCAGGTCATGCGCAGGCCGCGCTCGAGCCACAGGGTCATGA
Source organism: Actinomycetes bacterium (assembly GCA_021791195.1). GTDB lineage: Bacteria > Actinomycetota > Thermoleophilia > BMS3ABIN01 > BMS3ABIN01 > JACWAD01. The sequence continues at coordinate 82,711 of JAJYXB010000004.1, forward strand.
TCTCCTTCATCCGCTTCATGCTGGCGAACTGGTTGGAATCGGAGAAGGTGACGTGGTCCAGGCGGTAGCGGCGGCTGAGCGCCTCGATCTCGTCCACCACCTGCTCCGCGTTGCGGCCGCTCCACTTGCCGAACACTTTCGGCTCCACGCAGAAGGTGCACTTGAAGGGGCAACCCTGGCTGGAGACGAACTGCAGCGCCCGGCGGCCGCCGTTCAGGCGGAAGAACTTCTCCATGTCCAGCAGCTCGTAGGGCGCCGGCGGGAAGCTGCTGACGTCGGCCATCGGCCGGTCAGGATTGCTGACCACCGCCCCGGCCGCGTCCCGGAATGTGACGCCGGCAAGACCCGTGAAACCTTCGCCGGCCTCGAGCCGGGAGACGATCTCCCGGAAAGAGACTTCGCCCTGGCCGCGCACGACGGCGTCCACATATGGCTCGCCGGCGGTCAGCTCCGGCAGCAGCGACGGATGATAACCGCCCCAGACGATGGGGAGGTCCGGATGGCGCTGTTTCAGCAGGCGCGAGAAATGGATCGAGCGTTTCAGCTGAAAGCCGGTGATGGTGCTGACACCGACGCACAGCGCCCCCTCTGCCGCCGCCAGCAGGTCACGCTCCGGATCGTCGTGCAGCCGCTCGTCGATCAGGACCACCTCGTAGCCATCCGCATGCAGCGGAGCGGCCACGGCCAGGATCGAGAGCGGTATCTCCAGCGAGTAGTCTCCTACTTCAAGCGGCTGGGGAAACAGCAGAACGATCCTGGGCTTTGAGGTGTGAGGCATGCTTGACAATCTGACCTTGTTGTTAGGTTATCCGGTAAACTCCGCCGGAGCGCCGCGCTCCGCCCCCCCGCCGGAGATGCAGACCGCTTAGTCGATGAAACTCCGGTGCCACAGCTCGAAGATGAGCAGCATCCAGACCTGCCAGACGCCCTTGCCGGTCCGCTCGTGGCGCTCGATGAACGACTTAAGCCCCGGCACGTCGAAGTAGCCGCGGCTGAGCGCCTGCTCCGAAAGGAGGATGTCCCTGGCCTCGCGTTTCAGATGACCCTGCAGCCAGGGGGTCACCGGCGCGGCAAAACCCGACTTGTCGCGGTAGATGGTGTCATGCTTGAGGATGCCCTCCCCCATCTTCTTGAGGATGTACTTCGACTCGGTCCCCTTGAGCACGGCGTCATCGGAGAGGCTGCAGGCGAACTCGACGAAATGATGGTCCAGGAACGGCGTCCGCGCTTCCACGCCGAAAGCGGAGCAGGTGCGGTCGAGGATGCGCAGCATATTGGGCATCATGTTCTTCATGTCCAGATACATCATCCGGTCGATGGTGGTCGCCGCCGGCGCGGATGCAAATCCATTGAGATAATGTTCTTCCGTGGTATAACCACCCAGATCCTGTTTCAGCCTGGCGGAGAAGAGCTTTTCCTTCTCGTGCGGCGCGAACGTGCTGGCCACCCGCAGCGCCCGCTGGCCAGAGGACTTGCCCACCTCCAGGAACAGCCGCTTCAACGGTTTGGGGCCGTAAAAATCTTTCATCTCCCGCACCTCGGCGATCGCCATCGCCAGCCGCAGCCGCTTCAGAGCCTCGCTGAACCGGTCGGCGATCTGCGACATGATGTAGCGGTTGTAGCCGGCCAGCAGCTCGTTGGAGCCCTGGCCGCCGAGGATCACCTTCACGAAACGGGCGGTGAACTCGTTGAGGACGTAAAAGGAATGGATGCCGGGGCTGACGGTGGGCTCGTCCACATGCCAGATCACCGTCTTCATGGTGTCGGTGAAGGTCTCCGGGTCCGGATAGACCTCGACGGTCTTGTGGACCACGCCCGCCTTCTCCGCCGCCATCAGCGCATAGTTGCGCTCGTCGTAATCCTGCTCGCGAAAGCCGGCCGAGAGCGTGATCAGCCGGTCGCGGTCCATGTCCGCCGCCAGCGAGGTGATGAAGCTGGAGTCGATGCCGCCGCTCAGGTGGATGCCCAGTGGCTTTACATCCGCCGCCTCGAGCTCCACTGCTTCCTTCAGGATCGCCCGGCCCTGTTCCACCAGCTGCGCCTCGTCCCAGGGATGATCCGGGGCGAAGTCCATGTCCCAGTAACGTTCAAGCCGGTTCTCGCCGTCGGCGGAGGCGATATAGATGCAGCCCGGCGGCAGCGCCATGACGTCATCAAAAATCGTCTCACCGTCAAAAATGTACGAGAGGCCGAAAAAGTCGCTCATCGCCCGGAAGTTAACCCGGCGCTTGACAGCGGGGTCGGCGAGGACGGCCTTGATCTCGGAACCGAACAGGAGCCGGTCGGCGGTGCGGGTGTAGTACAGCGGCTTGACGCCGATGCGGTCGCGGCCCAGCAGCAGCCGGCGGCGGCGGTCATCCCAAAGGGCGAAGCCGTACATGCCGTTGACCCGCTCCAGAAAGCGCTCGCCTTCCTCCTCGTAGAGGTGGATGAGCACCTCGACGTCTCCGGGGCCGCTGAAGCGGTGTCCCTTCGCCTCCAGCGCCGAGCGAAGCTGGGCGTGGTTGTAGACCCGGCCGTCGCAGACAAGGGTGATGCTGCCGTCCTCGCTGGAGAGCGGCTGCGGCACGGAAACCGCTGAAGGGATCTTCAGGAAACGGTGGGCCAGGCCGGCGGCGCCCCTGATGACTTCGGCCTCGCCGTCAGGACCGCGATGGGCGATGGGAGCATGCAGCCGGCTCAGTTCCTCGCTGGTGACCGGTTCGCCTGATGTTTTCAGGATGCCAGCAATGCCGCTCACAGGCTGAAGCGCCTCCGGCGGATGAAATAAAGCAGACGTTGTGATGCAAAGCTCATCAGATACCTTCGCTAAAAAAGATCCGGACAAAAAAACATTCTGACAGGACAGGCAGGCCCGCCAGAGCTCAACAATGATTTTACACTAAAATTCGCGGCAGGCGAGAGCGCGTAATTGCGCCGCGAACATGATCGGCAGCGGCGGCGGCAGTCATGAGAAAAACGGCGGCCGGAAGGCCGCGCAGGGGCTCAGCGATATGTCTTCGTGCGCCGGTCCTTGCCGACCAGATGGGTGCCGGAGAGCATCGCTTTGCCCATGCCCTTCACCGACTTTGGCAGCACTTTTGACATCAGAAAGGCGACGTGGGGATTCTTGCCCCGCCAGACAAAGTTGCATTCGCGGCAGAGATCCAGCTCCTGGTAGCGGCCGTTGGCGTGCTTGTCGCGGTAGTGCTGCAGCCGGTCGCTGTTCCAGATATCCATGATCGATTCGCGGTTGAGATCGCCGAGGATGTCGTGGCCGTTGAGATCGGCGGCGCAGCCGACCACACGGCCGTCCCAGCCGATGCTCATCGTCCCCCACAGGACCATGCAGGGATAATAATAGTCGCCGGTGGTCACCTGCGGCACCACGTGCTTGACCTCGCCGCGCCAGGCGTGGGGATGGATCACCTTGATGACGTCCACCGGCAGGCCGTCAAAGCGGCGCCGGAAGTGTTCGCTGACACAGAGCTCGCCGGCCTCCATGCTCCCGCGCCCGTAGCCATCTCCGCTGCCGTGATGACCATCGCCATTTACGGCCGCCGCCGGCTCCGCTTCCTTCTTGACGATCTTGAGCGTCACATGCGGCGTCTCGGTCCCTCGCTCGGCCTTCAGCCGCAGGAAGGTGCGGATGTTCTCCACCACCTGATCAAAATCGGCGCCGCGCCGCATGTCGTTGTAGGTCTCGGCATCCTCGCCGTCGAAGCTCACGCCCAGGAAGGCCAGCCCGGCATCGAGCAGCTGGCGGGATTTCTCCTCCGTGAGCAGCATGCCGTTGGTGTGCAGCCGCGATTCCATGCCGGAAACGGTGGCGTACTCGATCATGTAGGGCAGTTCCGGGTGGAGCAGGGGCTCGCCGGCGAGGAAATGGGCGACTTCATGGATGTTGAGCGAAGCGGCCTCATCGACGATCTTCTCATAGAGGCCCAGGTCCATGTAGCCGGGCTTGCGGGAATAGTTGTACGAACAGAGCTGGCAGCGGATATTGCAGTAACTGGTGGGCTCGATATTGATATAGAACGGGCCTGTGGGAGTGACGCTTTTTTTGCGGAGCCAGTGGTAGCGCCAGCGATACTGGGCGACTCCAAAAGGCAATCTCCTACTTACCGCCATCAGGCTGCTCCGAATCTCACGCCTGCTTCCCCCGATTCTGTCGTAAGCCAGAAACCCTTGACTGGAGAGCTCTCCGTGCGTTCGCTCCAGGTCCTCCTATACCTCCAAATCAGGCACTTCAAACCGCGGCAAAACTATAACTAAAAGAGAGGTCTTGCAACCCCATTTGAAAATCAACTGTAAAACTGCGAGATCAGGAAGGGATCCCGGCTGCCCATGGCGCGCGCCACCAGTTTGGCCAGGTGCCATTCCACGGGCAGATTGTAAACATCCCTCTTGACCCGCACCCGCGCGAGCCGCTGCATGACAGAAAACGGCAGCCGCATCATTCCGGACCCCAGGTTCTTCTGCACGCGCTCGTCCGGATAGGCGATCGGGAAGTAAAAGGTGCTGCAACGCTCGATGAAATCCTTCTCCTGCTCCGACACCCAGGGGGTGGTGACGCTGGTGAAGCCGAAGTCAGACCAGCCTTCAAGCGTGGCGGGCGCGCTGAAGCCCATTTTCAGGGCGTAAGGGAAGAGCGGCGAGCCGGGATAAGGCGCGTAGTAGCAGATGGGCGTCTTGATCTCCGCGAAGATCGATTTGACTGTCTTGGCGGCGGCGACCGTGCGCATCATCTCCTCCCGGCGCGAGTCCCGTTCGAGCGGGAAGCCCACCATGAAGCTGAAAATGCCCCCCACGCCGTTGTCTCTCATTTTTCGGGAGCACTCATAGATCTCCTCCACGGTGATGCGCTTGTCGATCATGGAGAGGATCTCCGGCGAGCCGGACTCCGCCCCCACGCCCAGCGAGCGGCAGCCGCTGTCGCGGATGAGCTTCCAGAGTTCATCATCAAACTTAAGCACCTGATCAACGCGCGCGACGGCGCTCCACTGGATGCGGACGCCGGCGTCGAGCATGCCCCGCAGGATCTCCCGCGACCGTTTGAGGCTGACGAAGAAATTGGGATCGATGAAGGTCAGATGGTCGAGACGGTAATCCGCCACCAGCGCGGCGACGTCACGCACCACCTGATCGGCCGAGCGCCCCAGCCATTTGCGCTTGTTGACCAGCGGTTCGGCGCAAAAACCGCAGTTGAAGGGACAGCCGGTGCTGGAGAGGTACTGCAGCGAGCGGAAACCGGGGCTGTTGCGGATGATGATCTTCTCGATGTCCAGCAGCTCGTAGGGCAGCGGCGGCAGCTGAGCCAGATCCACCGGCGGCCGGGCCGGATTGCTGAGCATCCTGCCGGAGGCGTCCTTGTAGCTGACCCCCGCGACGCCGCTCAAGTCCTGGCCGCCCTCCAGCCGCCGGACCACCTCGACGAAGCCAAGCTCGCCCTGACCCCGCACGACGGCGTCGACATAATCTTCCGCCAGCGTCTGCTCCGGCATGATCGAGGGATGGTAGCCGCCCCAGATGATCGGCATCCCGGGGAAGCGCCGGCGGACGAAACGGGCGTACTCGATGGCGCCGCGCAGCTGGTTGCCGGTCATGCTGCTGATGCCCAGGCAGATGGCGCCCCGGCAGGCCTCGGTGAAGCGCGCGTCCAGATCGTCCTCGATGCCTTCGTAGATCAGCACCGGCTCGTAGCCGGCGGCCCGCAGCGGCCCGGCCAGCGCCAGGATCGACATCGGGAATCCCGGGGACGCCGCAGCTGGCGCCTTGTCGTTCCCCCGCACCGGATCGGGGAAGAAAAGCACCACTTTTTTGGTTTTTGTTTCGTTCATCAATGAATGTTCTCTGTTGCCGGGCGGATTTTTTCCGTCCGGCCCTCCGGTTCAGAGAATGTCGCTCGGCGAAATCCTGCGCTCCACCTTGCGGTAGAGCTTCCAGGCGTAATAGGCGGGCGTACTGCGTTCGCAGACGTTTATCAGCGGCCGCCAGCGCGGGTCCTTGCTGCCGAAATAACTGACCAGCCCCCGCAGCCGCACCAGCTGCTCGCGCGGCAGGCCCGGCAGAGACAGCGGCGTGTCCTCCCAGCAGTTGGGCGCTTCGGTCTGCTCGACCGCCATCATTCCTTCCCGCACGGCCACATCATAAAACGGCGTGCCTTTAAAGGGATAGCAGAGCGTCAGCATGTAATGGTCCAGCCCCAGGCCGCGCAGCTCCTGGATGAGGTCCAGCGTGCGGTCGATGTTCTGGCGCGTCTCATGCGGCATACCCATGACAAAGAAGCCGAACAGTTTGATGCCGTGACGGGAGATGATGGCGACGGCTTCCTTCACCTGCTCCTGGCTGTAGTTGCGGTTGAGGTGTTCGCGGCGGTAGGCGGGGTCGCCGGACTCGATGCCCAGGCCGATGACGCTGGCGCCGGCGGCCGCGACCATGGCGATGCGCTCCTCGGTGACCGTCTCCGGCCGCGTCGTGAAGCGGAACGGCAGGTTAACCTCACGCACCCAGCGGTCGCAGAATTCCCGGATGCGGTCGTCGCGCAGCAGGAACGTCTCGTCGATGAAATTGACATAATCGAGACCAAAACGTTCTTTTTTGTCAATCACCTCGGCAATGATGCGGCCGACTGATTTCTCGCGATGGTATTTCCCCTTGCCCTTGTAGAGCTGGTGCAGCGTCGGGCTGATGCAGTACGGGCAGGCGTAGGGGCAGCCGCGGCTGGTCTCCAGAGCGCCGATGCGGCCGACGTCGCCGGCGAAGATCCGCGAATGTGAATCGATGAAGTGGCGCCGGTCCCAGATGTCCCAGTCCGGTAGTGGCAGCGAGTCGAGATCCTGATTCAGCAGCCGCACCCCGTTACGGCTGATCCCGCCGGGAGTGCGGGCCCAGACGCCGCCGATGGCACTGGTGCCGCCGCCTTCCTCCAGCGCCGCCACCAGCTCCAGCAGCGCCTCCTCCCCTTCCCCCCTGACAAGGAAATCGATCGCCGGTTCGCGCATCACCTCTTCCGGCGCCGCGGTGGGATGGGGCCCGCCCACGACCACCGGCAGCCTGGACGAAGCCAGCACCGGCAGCAGCGCCGCGCGCACGAAGTCCCATTCGAAGGAGCGGATGGAGATCCCCACCAGCCCCGGCTGGAACGACTCCAGCCGCGCGGCGAGAATGTCCGGGGCCGCGGCCAGGTCGATGTAGGTGCAGTCGAGCAGCTCGACCTCGTGACCGGCGGCCTTGAGGCATGCGGACAGCTGGCTCAGGCCCACCTGCGGCAGGGCGGCGTTCTGCTCGATGTTCGGATAGACGAGGAGGGTCCTCACTTGATGCTGGCCCCCATGGTTGGTGATATCCGCCTGGCGAGAATCAGTCCTGGCCGCTGACGCCCTCGCCGTCGGCGAATATTCTACACCACGTTTCGAAGGTAACCAACGACCAGACTCTCCAGATGTCCTTCTTCTTCCCAAATGCGCGTCCGATCAACCGCCCCACCTCGGTGCGGTCGAAGATGCCGCGCGCCAGCGCCCGGTCGCTCAGCAGCAGATCGCGGATCTCCCCGCCGAGCGATCCCATGAACCAGCTTTCGATCGGCGCCGTGAAGCCCTGCTTGCGGCGGGCGACGATGCTGTCGGGCACCCGCCCCCGCGCGACTTCTTTGAGGATCAGCTTGGGCTCGTCGCCGCGTACCTTCGCCTTCGGCGGGATCGAGGCGGCCAGCTCAATCAGCCGGTAATCGAGGAAAGGCACCCGCGACTCGATCGAGTGCGCCATGCTCATGCGGTCCTCCGTCCGCAGGATGCTGGCCAGCATGTTGCGGAAGTCGTTGTAGAGCATGCGGTCGATGAGATTGTCGGAATCGCACTCTTCCAGCGAGCGGTGGAACGTCATCAGCGGATCGTAGCCGGCCACTTTCTTGCGGAAGCCGGCCGAGAACAGCGCCGGCAGACGCCGCGGATGGAAGCCGCTGACAATCTCGTAGATGCGGCGGTCGTTAGGCGCGTTCAGCCGCAGCACCTCGTTCTTCAGGCCGCCCAGGCCGTAGCGGCGGCGGTACTCCATGGCGCCCGCGGCCAGGCGCGGCAGCCGCAGCCGTTTCAGCGACAGCCGCATGTCGTTCTCCAGCAGCGCCATCCGGTAGCGGGGATACCCGCCGAAGAGCTCGTCGCTCCCCTGGCCGCCGAGCACCACCTTCACCGAATCCGCGACCAGGCCGCAGAGAAAGTAGTAGGGATAGACCCCGGGGCTGAGCGTGGGCTCGTCCATATGCCAGATGATGCGGCGCAGGTTGCCGAGGAAGCCGTCAGGCCCCACCTCGACTTCATGATGCTTCGAGCCGATCATCTGCGCCGCCTCGCGGGCGAAGGGACGCTCGTCGAGCATTTCCTTGCCGACGAAGCCGGCGGAAAAAGTATTGAGCTCTGGCAGATAATTGTCAGCGATCGCGGAGATGAGGCTGGAGTCCAGGCCACCGCTGAGATAGGTGCCGACAGGCACGTCGCTGATCAGGTGGATGCGCACGGCGTCCTCCAGCAGGTCCGAGACCGCCGCCGCCAATTCCGGGCCTTCCAGCGCCAGCTTGTGCGAATAGGAGAGCTGCCAGTAACGCTCCGGGCGCGGCGGCGACTTCCTGCCCACGTCCCAGGTCAGCGTATGCGCCGGCCTGAGCTCGCGCACGTCCTCGAAGGCGGTGCGGTCCTCCTGCACCAGGCTGAGGGCGAAGAAATCCACTACCGACCGCGGGTCCGGGCCGATCAGCCGCTCGGCGGTCATCACCAGCGCCTTGGCTTCCGAGGCGAAGCTGAGCGAAGAGCCGTTGCAGATGTAATACAGGGGCTTGATGCCGGCGCGGTCACGGGCCAGAAACAGCTGCTTCTGCTCCTCGTCGTAGATGGCAAAGGCGAACATGCCGTTCAGGCGGCTGACGCAGGCAGACCCGTATTCCTCATAAAGATGGATGATGACCTCGGTATCGCAGCGGGTGCGGAAGCTGTGCCCGCGCGCGACCAGTTCGTCGTGCAGCTCGGGAAAGTTGTAGATCTCGCCGTTGAAGACGATCCAGACCGTGCCGGTCTCGTTGCACATCGGCTGGTGGCCGCCCTCCAGGTCGATGATGCTCAGCCGCCGGTGCGCCAGCGCGTAATTGCCGCCCCGCCGCAGGCCGTGGTCGTCAGGCCCGCGGTGCCTGAGGATGTCCGCCATGCGCTCCACGCGCTTGACGGCCGCATCGCTCAGCGCTCTCGTGGAGACGGTGCCGGTAATGCCGCACACGGGCTAGCCCCTCACCATCGATCTGATCTCCGACGGCCGTATGGCCCCGGTAGCCAGGACCGCAATGGCGTAAGCTCCCAGCCCCGCGACGGCCGCCAGCCAGACGTTGACCGGCAGCAGGATCAGGGCCACCGCTCCCATGACGATGCCGCCGGCCAGCGGCCGCAGCAGCAGCGGATAGACCCAGCGCTTCATGAAATGACGCCTCACCTGCAGATGGATGTAGATCCCCTGGACCGTCACCGATCCCAGCGACGCCAGCGCGGCGCCATTGCCGCCCAGCGCCGGGATGAGCGCCAGGCTCAGCAGCGCCGTGGTCACCGCGCCGAGCACCAGCCCGTTGGCCGCCAGGCGCTGGCGGTCGCTCGCCTGCAGGATGTTGATGTCGACCGCGTTGATCAGCATCACCGGCATGGACCAGACGAGGATGATCAGAATCGCCGCGCTGTCCTGATATCCGGCCGGGAAATGCGTCAGGATCGACCGGGCGACCAGGGTCACGAACAGCGCCAGCGGGATCCCGCCCAGCGACATCAGCCTGTACCACTGCCAGCCGTTGCGGCGGGCAGCGTCCCGGTCGCGGCTGTAGATCTGGGTGAAGCCGGGGAAAGCCGTGGTCGAGAAGATCAGGATCACCCACACGAACGGCGAGAACAGCGTGAAGGCGATGTTGAACAAGCCCGTGGCGGTGTCGCCCTTGATGAATTCCAGGATCACCAGGTTGATGCGGTAGGAGAAAATGCTGGCGATGCCCACGATCGCAAAGGGGGCGATGATAACCAGCATCCGCCACAGCCGGGCGAGCGGAAACCGGAAGGAGAAGCCCGTGATCTTCCAGATGACCATCGCCAGCCGCAGCAGCGTCTCGATGATCACACCCCCCAGGTAGCCAGCCATGATCAGCACCACCGACCCGTGCGCCACCAGCACGGCGATGCCGAACACCATGTAGACCAGGCGGCCGATGAACGTGAACAGGGCCGAATAAAAGAATTTCTGCGTTGCGGTGAATACCGACTCCGTGGTGGCGATGACGCTGAAGAGATAGAAGGCGGCCAGGCCCAGCAGCAGCAGCTGGAACTTGGGGTATGCGGGGTGGTAGACAAGCAGCAGCGCGACGCCAACTATCATGAATGGTACAGACGTCAAAAGCTGCAACAGCAGGATCTGGCCGGCAAGCACCTCTTTATCCTGCCAGCGGCGCACCAGCTCCCGGGCGCCGTAGCGGGTGATGCCCAGGTCGCCGATGCCGTTGAGCATGTCCACCGTCACCAGCACGAAGGAGAGGATGCCGAACAGCGCCGGCTTCAGCTCGGTGGCGGCATAGATCACGAAAGCGGACGACAGCAGCCGCGACAGGAGTTTGAAGCCCATCAGGTAGCTGGAGTTTTTCAGGACTGTTGTAAAGTGCGACAAACTGGCCGTTGCCTCAACCGATGTCTTTCCGTGGCCGGAGTACTTTCTTCGCCATCCGCTTCAGTCCCCGCTTGACCACCAGCGACGCCGGCGGCGTCAGCTCCCGGTGGGCATCCTTGAGCATGCGGCGGATGGGCAGATCGTACGGGCATTTGCCCTCGCATTCGGCGCATTCCTGGCAGCTGGCGGCAGTAGCGTCCAGGGCGCGGTATTCATCCTCGATCCAGGGATCGCGGGCAGCGTAGCGCCGGTGATAGTTCGCCATCCAGAGGATCCTGGGGATATTTAGCCCTTCGGGGCAGGGCTGGCAATATTCGCAGCGGCGGCAGAAACCGTCACCCAGCTGCCTGGCGTTCTCCAGCAGTTCGTCCCGCTCCGCCTCCGTCAGCGGGTTGAACGCCCGCGCCGTCTTAAGGTTCGCTTCCACTTCGGCCAGGCTCTTCATCCCCACCAGCATGGCGTCGACGGCAGAGTCGAGGCTGAAGCGGATCCCCAGGCCGGGATCGTCGAGCGTGCCGCCGCAGACCGGCTTCATGGCGATGATGCCGACATCCAGCTGGCGCGCCAGCGGCATCAGTTCCGCTTCCGATTCCCGGTCAACCACATTCACGGCAGTCATCACGGTATCGAACAGGCCGGTGCGCACCGCTTCAGTCAGGACCGAAGGACGGTGCCCGGTGACGCCGATGAAACGGACCTTGCCGTCCCGCTGCGCCTGCTTGAGCGCCTCCAGAGCGCCCCCCGGTGCCAGCACCCGGTCCAGCTCCTGGCGCGTCTTGAGACTGTGGACCTGGTAAAGATCGATATAGTCGGTTCCCAGGCGGCCCAGGCTCTGGTCGATGGCGGCCGCCATCTCCGCGGCGCTGCGGTGGGGAGACTTGGTGGCGATGACCTTGCGCTCGCGGTCATGCCTGAGAAAGCGGGCCAGCTTCTGTTCGCTGTCGCCGTAGCCCTCGGCGGTGTCGGCGAAATCGATGCCGCCGGCAAGGGAGGCGTCGATGATCAAGCGGGCCTCTTCCGGGCTCATCTTGATCAAGGGGATGCCGCCCAGCCCGAGCCGGTATACTTCCAGATTTGTGCGTCCGAGGCGTGCCATGGGATTTCGGTGGCGCGCCGCGCGAGGACCGCGCCGGCTGCCTCTGTAAGGTTATCACAAACGCCGCAACCAGGACCGGCAGCCGCGCTCACCGGCGCGCTGCCGCGGCCCAGGCGCCGCAAGCCGCTCCATACGCGGCAATGCCGGCCGCCAGCGCCGCCCAAAGGCCCAGCGGCGAGGCCGCCAGCGCCGCGCCCGCCATCAGCGCGCCGCCGACCAGCGGCAGGCCGTAGGCGCCGGCAAGCCCGTGCCCCGGGGCCATTACTTCGCGCCTGAGCAGCCAGTGGACCTGAGCCAGCCACAGCGTCGTGGCCGCCACCATCGCCGCGGCGGCGCCGGTGACGCCGTAATAATGGATCAGGACCAGATCCAGCACAACAATTATCAGCGCCGTGGCAACCGTGGTCCCGGCAGCCTGGCGCTCCCGGTTGGTCACAACCAGGGCATTGAAACCGACGGTCACCATCATCAGCGGCGGGATTGACCACATCAGCACCTGCAGCGCGATGATCGAACCGTTGAAGTCCGGCGGCATCAGAGAGCGGATCAGCGGCCCGGCGATCACCGTCATCACGAACGCCACCGGCACGCTGGCGGCGCCCACGGCGCGCAGCCAGAACCAGTTGGCCCGCTCCGCGCCTTCCGGGTCGGTCCGGAAGCGCTCCGTCAGCCCCGGCAACAGCGTCCGCGCCAGGATGATCGGCGCCCAGACGAAAAAGGCGAAGAAAGAGTAGGCGGCGTTGTAGATGCCCACGTCGGTGTCCCCCCGCAGCACTTCCATGATCAATGTGTCCGCGCGGAAATAGACCAGCGTCGCCACGGCTGACAGGGCGAAAGGCACCGATCCGGCGATGACGGCCGACAGCTCGCCGCGGTGGAAGCCGAATGAGAACGGCGTCACCCGCCAGCCGGTGTAGGCCATGCGCAGCGCGCTCTCCACCAGGTAACCGAGCAGGAACGCCGCCGTCACGGCCACCACCGAGTACCCCAGCCGCAGCGCGGCGAAACCGGCGGCCAGGTAAACGGCGCGGCCGACAACCGCGAACACCGCCGAGGCGCCAAACCGCCGGTAGGCGGTAAACACCGTGTCGGTGGTGAAGATGAAGGAAGAAACAAACGCCGCCGCCAGGCCCAGCAGCAGGACGTCCCGCTTCGCCGGCCCCGGCGACAGCAGCAGCAGGATAACCACCGCCGCCACGGTAAGCACGACCGACACCAGCAGCTGCAGCGTGAGGATGATGCCGGCCAGGGAGGCGCGGCGGCTGTCCTGCCGGATGAGTTCGCGGGCGCCGTAGCGAGAAAGCCCCAGATCGCCCAGCGCCGAGAGCATCTCGACGCTGGCCAGGGTGAAGGCGAAGGCGCCGAACAGCGAGGGACCCAGCCGGACGGCGGTATAAAGCATGAAAGGGAACGACGCCAGCCGCGCGAACAGCCGCGCCAGCAGCAGGTAGCCGGAGTGTTTCAGGACCCGGAACCGTTCGGCCGCCTCGCCGTTTTTGACAATTGACTTCACGCTTGCCATCAGCGTCCGCCCGCGCTTCCAGGCGTCCGCAACAGCGTCAGGCTCCCCCGCGCCCGGTCGTAGCCGAACTCGTAGTCTCCCCGCCGCAGAGATTGATCGAAGTCATCACCGGCGACATAAACCCGGATGTCGTCGCGCCCGTACGCGATCGCCAGCGCCGGCTGCAGCGTCAGGTTTTCGAACACGCGGTAACCGGACATCACCGGCATGTCACGGTAGTAGAAGACGGCGCCGGGAGCCGGGTCCGGCACGAGGCTGCGGGTCTGCGCCAGGATGGCGCCGCTGACGGCCTCAGCCGCGTGCCAGGGTTCATTGTTCTGCTGGATCGCCCAGGCATCCACCAGGGTCAGGCCGCCCAGCAGGACAACCGTGGCGACCAGCAGCAGCCGGGACCGGCGGGCGATGTCGAAAACGACCACCATCGCCATCGCCAGGAACGCGCAGGCCGGTATGTAAAGATAACGGCTGCCGGCCAGATTCTGGGTGATGCCGATCATGAAGACAAAGGGATAGACCGGGATCAGCGAGATCAGGAAGAACAGGCCGAAGAAGACCGCCGCCCGGCGCGAGCGGTCCCGGCGCGGCCTCAGCAGCACCGCGAGCAGACCGGCGCCGGCAATGCCGGCCGCCGCCGCCAGCGCCAGCGTCCACCCGAAGCGGACCGTACCGATCCCCAGCCAGCTGTAGGGAAAAACGAAAGCCATCGCCGAGAAGAACGACGCCCGCGCCGAGGGCAGTCCCAGCACCGGCGCGGCGCCGCCAAGACCTTTAAGTACCACGATTCTGGCAATCAGATAAATCATGAACAGCGCCGCCAGCGGCAGCCAGCGCCGCAGGGCCGCCGGCCAGAAACCCAGGCGGCGGTAGGCGGCCGCATCTACATCGGGGCTGCGGCGGTAGACGACCTCCAGCAGCGGGATCAGCGCCACCATGACCATCGCCGGCTCCTTCACCAGCATCGCCGCCATCGCCGCCGCGAGCGCGCCGGCATACGCGCGGCGGCCGCCATCTCTGAGGAAGATGAAGTAGAGGCCGAGCGAGAGGATCATCAGCGCCAGCGCATTCAGGTCGAAGCGGACCGCCGGCCAGGTCACCGCTTCCACGGCGACCGGCGCCAACGCGAACAGCAACCCCGCAAACAGGGCCGTCAGCCACTCCAGGCGCAGTAGCCGCATGAACCAGAACAGCAGGCAGGCGGCAGCGGCCCCGGAGATGAGGCTGAGCGTGTGCGCCGCCGCCGCGCTCGCGCCGAACAGGCGCCATTGCAGCCAGTAGCCCAGCTCGCCCAGCGGCCGGAAGTAGATGATCTGCACGTAGGCCAGCCGCCACAGATGCGGCACGCCGACGCCCCTGACCTGACCCAGCAGCCAGTAGTCGTCCCGGATCAGCGGATCGTGTATCACCGGCGCATAGGCCGCAAATATGACGGCGAAAAAAAACACGCCGGCGCCGGCCGCGGCCAGCCCCGGAAACGACGACCGGCGCCGGCGCCCGGCCGCGCCGCGTTGCTTGACGCCTTGATTGCCGAAAGCGTGCATGCCAATGCTCTTTCAGTTGAACTCGGTGAGTTCGGCGTTTGCGCCGGAGCGCCCGTCCTGGCCAAGCTTACAACACAGCCGGGCCGAGATAAACGCCGCGCCGCGCGGCAGGCAGCCGTCCCGCCGCCGATGGGCATCATCCTGCCTTGTGATCATTTGGAGGGATAAGCCGGCGGCAAGGACGGCGCGCGCCGCTCCTGGGGCGAGCTGAGGCAGGGCGGCCAAAAAAGGCGGCCGGAGAAAACAACCGTGAATACAACCGTGAATAAAAAAAAGAGGCTCCGGACAAGCCTTCGGCTATAAGGCTGGCCGCGGAGCTTCTTCAGATGATGATCGCCGCAGGCACCAAATCCTGAGGCCATATAATTCTAGCGATAGTAATAAAAATTACATGATGCAAATTGCCGATATATCTGGTGAAATATGATTATTTTATCCCCCTTCGCGCACTCCGCGAAGCAGCCACCAGTCCAGCGGCAGCTTCCAGAAACGGCGCCGGCAGCGGGCGGCGCTGATGGTGCTCGCGGCCGATACGTAAGCCCGGCGGGCAAAGCTGCGGGAAGCCCGGCGGCGGACCCATTCCGAAGGGTAGCCGTAGACAAGAAAGAACTCGCGCTGGCGCTGCCGGTTCTGGAAGCCCTTGCTCATCCACGGCAGGCTGCTGGCCACAGTGTTGAACGAGGCCCACTCCTCCAGCGACTGCGGCTGGCTCAGACCCAGCTCCGCCGCCCGGTCGTAAAGGGCATTGCCGGGCGTGGGCGCGTAAAAATGCAGCTGCGAGTTGTACTCGCCCACGATCTTTGACACTTCCTCCATCACCGTCCAGGTCTCCTCGATCTCGGCCTCGGTCTCGCCCGGGAAGCCGACGATGAAGCTGTAGGTGATCTTGATGCCATGCCGGGTGGCCACGCGCGCCGCCTCGAGGATGTCCTCGGGGGCAATATCCTTCTGCATCTTCTCCAGCTGTGTCTGGGAGCCGCTCTCCGCGCCGACCAGGAACGCCCACAGGCCGCTCCGCTTGAGGACGTCGAACGTCTCCTCGGAGAACTTGCCCAGCTGCGGCGCCCGGGCGTTGGCCGCCCAGCCCAGCTTCATCCCCCGCGCGATCATCCCCTCGGAGATCTCTCGCGCGCGCTGCTCCTTGACAAAATATGTCGAGTCGAAGTACATGACGCCGTTGACATCAAGAAAACTCTTGAGGAATTCCAGGTCGGAAAGCACCCGGTCGGGCTTGTAGGCCCGCCAGGCGCGCCCGTAGACCAGCGGCTCGGCGCAGAACTGGCAGCGCGCCGGGCAACCCTGGCTGGAAACATAATTGATGGAACGGCTGCCCACGTGCATGTTGTTCAGGTACTGCCGCGGATTGCGCAGCTTCTCGTACGGCAGGCGGGGGAAATCGTTGATGTCGGCAACCGGACGGCCCGGGTTGGTGACCGTCTCGCCGTCGCGGGTGAAGGTGATGCCGGCCACGCCGGTGTAGTCCTCGCCCTCGCTGATGCGGCCGGCCAGCTCCAGCAGCGTCAGCTCGCCCTGGCCACGGACCACGGCGTCCACGTACTGGTTGCGGCTGGTCTGCTCCGGCAGGATGGAGGGATGGTAGCCGCCCCAGACAATCGGCAGCTTCAGGCCGGCGGTGCGCACCGCCGCGCATGCCTCCAGGCCGAAATGGATCTGCGGCCCGGTCATGCAGCTGATGCCCAGCAGCGCCGCGTCGCGGCACTCGGCCAGCAGCAGCTCCAGCGGCTGCGGCTCCACGTTGGCGTCGATCAGCGTCACCTGGTAGCCCTCGGCGAACAGCGGCGCCGACGCGGCCAGGATCGGCAGCGGCGCCCAGGTCCAGGGATGGTACTGCTTGCCGAAATGATTCCGGGGATAGAACAGGACGATTTTTTTGGACGGAGTCATCTTTGTTCAGTTTAGCGAAGATTCATGCCGAACGCGTCGATTCACCGGACTGATAATCGGCTCAGGCCGGCTGGAGCTGAAACACCAGCGTTTCCTTGTCGGTGCCGGGCAGCTCCCGGTCGACCAGCTTCCATTCCGGATGCCCGCCGGCCCGGGCCAGCCGCATCAGCGCCGGCCGCCAATCCGCCAGTTCCCGGGAACCGATCACCAGAAAGTCGACATGTTCCTTGCGGGCGTAATCGGTGGTGCGGTCATATGCGGCATATGGCAGCAGCACAGCCGTGCCGTTTGCGTAAAACGCAGCGCTGTATTCGCGGCTCATCACCCGCTTGCCGCCGCCGGCCGCCTGCCGGATATACTCGCCGGCATCCCTGTAGCCGACCGGATAACTCTGCCTGAGCGTGTTGTAAGCAGAAAAGGCCAGCAGCGGCAGCAGCACCGCGGCTCCGATCATCCAGGGCGCCCAGCGTCGCAACGGCGCCCGCCACGGCGGCGCAAAGACCTGCGATACCGTTTCCTGGCCCCAGCCGGCCAGGCGGCTCCAGCCTTCCGCCACCCAGATCATGACGAGTGGCACGAACGGCATGAAGAAACGGTCATGGGCGTACATCGCCAGGATCACCACAACCGGCCCCATCATGAGCAGAAGATAACCCACGTTCAGGGCCCGCCGCCGGCTCCAGCCGGAAGCGAAAAGGCCCAGCCCCAGCAGCGGCAGCAGCCAGAGCGGAATCACCTTGGCCAGCTCCCGTGCGTAGAACGCGTCTGACTGCCGCACAAAGACCTTCGCGGCGCTCACCGGGTGATGGACGAAGAAGCTCAGCAGGTCATCCTCCGGCAGCGTCTGCACCTTCAGTTGCGTGTCGCCGGCGTTGAGGCTGAGCAGATTCTTGTCCCAATCGAACGTGTTGGCGCTGATATTGTGAAGGGAGCTGTAGATATTGCCCCCGTTCATCTTGCCGTCGTAGGTCCATTTGCCCAGCTGCCCGTGCAGGAAGAGCACGTACGGAGCCGCGCAGACCATGAAGACCAGCAGGAATGCCGCCAGCACCCGGAGCATCGGCCGCCAGGCGCGCCGGACGAGCCCGGCCGCCACTGCCAGGCCGGCCAGCGCCACCGCATAGTAGATGCCCGACGGATTCGTGAGATAGGCCAGTCCCACCGCCGCACCGGCCAGCAGGGCGGCCAGCGTGCTCCGGTCCCGCAGCATGCGGTAGCCGAACACGATCCCCATCAGCATGAAGAAGATGTAGACACTCTCGGAGTAGACCCGGGAGGAATAATCGACGAACAGCGGCGTGACCGCCATCAGCGCCGCGGCCATCAGCCCCACGCGCCGGCTGGCCAGTTCGGCGCCCAGCAGGTAGGTGGGGATCAGGATCAGGCCGCCGAATACCGTCACAACCGCGTAGGCGGCAAAAACGTAGCTGCGCGTCAGAACCGCGGCGCCAGCGATGAACAGCGGCAGCAGCGGCGAGAAGTGGGTGGCCGTCGTGCGAGTGATGTCCTCCGGCCCCAGTCCCGCGGCCAGGTTTTTCGCCATGCTGACGTAATTCGCCTCATCCAGCTGGATCATCTGCCGCGTCAGCGCCGCCATGACGCGGATGGCCACGGCAGCCAGGACCAGAAAGAACAATATTCTGCCCGGAGTGAGGATGGCAGCGTTTTCCGGCGCTGCGGCGGCGTCCTGGCGAAGGCGCAAGTTCCCGTTCACGATGAATTGCGAGATTGCATGGGATCGTCCTGCTTATGAAACAATCTGATGCCGTTCTGCTCGAAGATCAGCCTGTAAGGTGTGCCAGGAGCGGTCAGAAACGCGAAAGCGCCGGCATCATTGTACATGGAATTCCCGAACGGTTTCACCAGCACATAATCGGCCGGCAGCCGGTCGATGCCCTGCGGCAGGCGGTCCGGCGGCTGCGGAGCTTCCCACAGCAGCGGGTCGTAGAGGCCCCAGCGCGCCGGCACGTGTGACAGCGCCCGGCCGTCGTTGGAGGAAAAGGAGGCGTCCGGCGGCACCATCGCCAGGGCCCGGGTCAGCGCGGCGGCGTCGGGCGGCGGCCCCTTGGGCAGGAAATTGACCCAGATGTGGGCAGAAGCCGCCACCATGATGACAACGACCAGCGCCGCCACCACGGCCGCAAGCTTCTCCCGCCCGGGCAGCCGTTTCTGCGCCTGGCCGATCAGTCCGGCGATCGTCAGCCAGAAGGCGGCGACGACCAGCACCGAATAATGGGCGATGCCGCCCGCGACTCCGGAGGGATCCGATCCCCTCAGGACGTTGATGACGATGTTCGGCAGCGCGAACAGGCTGGCCAGGCCGGCGAACGGCAGCACCAGGCCTTCCGGCGCCAGCAGGTTGTAGAGATAGCTGGTCTGCAGCCGTCTGACCTCATCCACGGAATAGATCGGGTGGAATATCAAAGTATGGATCATCGCCGTGGGGCTGTCGCCGAGATGGCCGAAATAGAGCGCGAACATGTTGTGTACGATGGTCAGCCTGAAGATGATCAGCACCGCCGCTCCCCAGACGGCGCCCAGAGCCAGCGGCGCCAGCACCCATTTCCGCGACCGCCGCACAAGCAGCGCATAGATGCCAAAGACAAGCGCCGCCGGCACGAAGTCCTCGCGCACCGAGACCGTGATCACCAGTAAGGCGAGGAAAAGGCCGAAGCGCCGCTCGAGAAAAAAGTAGAAAGCGGCGAAAAAAGGCGCCGCCACGAAAACCGTCTCGTACCCGGAGGTAAACGGCTGGGCGGCGATCTCCGGGTGGAAGAGGAACGCCACCGCCAGTAGCAGCCCCGCCACGGCGCTGGCGGTCAGGCGGCGGACGCAGTAAAACAGCGGCACCGTCGCCAGCGCCAGGCCCAGCACGCGCAGCAGCAGGTAAGTCTGCGGCTCCTGCCTCAGAGCGTAGAAGGGCAGGATGAACACCAGCAGGAAAGGCGAGACGTGCGTGCTCAGGTAGGTGTTGGAAGTGATCTCCAGCCCCGCCGAATAAAAGATATGCCCGCGCAGGCTGGCCCACAAAGTCTGGTTGTACTGCGCCAGGTCGGCGTGGTAGAAGCTGTTGTACCAGTGATAGGAAAGAAACGCCAGCGCGGTGAAAACCACGAAATACAAGCCTGCCGCCGCCAGCAGCAGCCGCATGGCGTGGCGCTCGATATAGTCCACCGCCACCACCGCCCGCGGCCAGAAAATGAGCAGCTTGACAAGCACGCTGCCCGCCACCGCCAGCCCCAGCAGCCAGGCCGCCAGCTCCAGCACCCGCGCCGCCGGCGGATGAGCGCCCAGAAAGAGGCTGGCGACCCGGTGATCGAAGTATGGCGCCGACACCGGCAGGATGATCAGCGGCGCCCAGGAAAGAGCGATCAGCTCAGCCACCCGCTGCCGCGGCCGCGCCGTAGCCTGTGCCAGCAGGTACGACTCGGCCAGCCAGACCAGCCATACCGCCACCACCACCGCCAGCACCGCCAGCGTGCGCCCCTGCCCATGATGGCCCAGCGCTCCCAGCACGGTCCAGGCGAACAGCCCCGTTCCCGCGGCGAACAGAGGCGGCAGCCCCAGCAGCCAGCGGCGGCGTCCGGTCCGCGAAGCAGCCACGGCTTCGGCACCGCTCATGCGGCGAAACTTTTCAGCGCCCGCGCCACCTGCTCGAGCCGGGCGTCGTCAAGCTCGGGGTAGAGGGGCAGCGACAGGATCTCTGACACCACCTGCTCGGTGACCGGCAGCGGCGCTCGGAGCAGACCGGCGAAAGCCGGCTGCCGGTGGGCCGGCCGCGGATAGTGGACCATCGTGCGCACGCCGGCCGCTTCCAGGTGCGCCCGCAGCCGGTCCCGCTCTTTTGAGCGGATCACATAAAGATGATAAACATGCCGCGCCCAGTCCCGCTCGGCTGGCGGCACTATCCCGGCGGCCAGGCCGTCACCGGCGCTTCGGACCGCGGGCGTCAACCCGGCGGCCACAAGCGCCTGCTCGTAATAATCGGCGATCTCGCGCCGCCGGTGGTTGAACTCGTGCAGGTGCCGCAGCCTGACGCGCAGCATGGCCGCCTGCAGCTCGTCCAGGCGGCTGACATCGCCGCGATAGATGTTCAGGTAGCGCTCGCTGCCCTGGCCGCAGTTGGCCAGGGAACGGATGCGCGCCGCCAGCTCCGCGTCGGCGGTGACCACCGCGCCGCCGTCGCCGCAGGCGCCAAGGTTCTTGGTGGGATAGAAACTGAAGCAGCCGGCGACGCCGAAGGTCCCCACAGTGCGGCCGCGGCAGGTGGCGCCATGCGCCTGGGCGCAGTCCTCGATCACGGCCAGACCGCGGCCGGCGGCAAACTCCATCACTGGCTCCATGTCAACCGGATGACCGTAAAGGTGCACCGGCATCACCGCCCGTGTGCGGCCGGTGAGAGCCGCTTTCAGCAGCGCCGGTTCCATGCAGTAAGTTTCGGGGTCGATGTCAATAAACACGGGCGTGGCGCCCGCTTTCACGATCGCCATGGCGGTATTGACCGCGGTGTGCGACACGGTGATGACCTCATCACCGGCGCCGATGCCGAGCGCCTTGAGCGTCAGGTAGATGGCGTCAGTGCCGGAACCGGTGGCAACGGCGGCGGCCGTGCCGATCCAGCCGGCGAACTCCTGTTCGAAGGCTGCCAGATTCTCGCCCAGCACGTAAATGCCGCTGGCCATCACCCGCGCCACAGCCTCGTCCAGTTCGGCCTTCAGGCCCTGGTACGCCGCGGCGAGGTCGATGCAGGGGACTTCCATTCTCTAGATAAACTCGAGATGTTTCTGGTTTTCGACGATCCAGGCCTTGGCCAGGATCGCCGCCTCGTGGAACGGGCAGTCGAACACGGCGCACTTTTCGGGGTTGGAGCTGCGAAACGCCTCAAAGTGGCGCTCGCTGTACCAGATCTCGGGAAAACTCTTCTCGTAGACGTTGCCGATCCTGTGCTCCTGCTCGCGGTGATGATAGAAAGCGCACAGATACATGTCGCCGGCGGCGTCAATCACGGGATGGATCGGGTTGAGGAAGCAGCGGCCGATCACCGTCGTCTTCTTTAGGCTGCCGAACACGCGGAAATCATCGGTGGCCTCCTGACGGGCACGCTCGGCTTCCCGGCGGGCCGCTTCGAGTTCCTCCCCCTCGAGCGTGAATCTGCTGTTGCGCAGGCACTTGAACTGGAGGTAGTCCAGACCGATCTCGCGCGCCATCGCCGCCGCCTCCGGCAGCTCGCGCCAGTTCTTCTGCGAAACCAGACATTTGGCGCCCAGGGTGGCGACGCCAGGGTGTCCCCGGTCTCCCAGCCGCCCCCGGTTGCTGCGTTCCAGCAACTCGGCCCGCACCTGGACGATGGTCTGCAGGTTTTCGTGCAGGCAATCGAACATGTCCCTGCCGTGGATTTCCTTGTATGTCTCCTTGCTGCTGACATCGAAGGCGATGCGCAGGAAGAGCAGGTTCTGGACCAGGAACTCCGACAGCTCCCGGTTGAGCAGCGTGCCGTTGGAGAAGATCCCCACCCGCAGGCCCTGGCTGCGCATGTAGGCAATCGCCGGAATGATCTGAGGGTACATCAGCGGCTCCCCGCCACCGGAGATCTCCACCCCCTCGACGCCCAGTTCAGCCAGTTCCGAGACGATCTCCTTCACCTTCTCGAAATCGAGGAACTGAGGTTCGCCGCGGTGCTGGTGACGCGAATGGCAGCCGATGCAGGCGTGATTGCAGACGTTTGACACATGCAGCTCCATCGTCCGGGGGACCGGCATCTTCCCCGCCAGGATCTGCTGCACCTCCTTGTAACAGGAGAGAATCTTCATGGCGCCGATGGGAACGTTTTCGATATTAATTGGCATGATTCTTGTCCTTGTCAGCCCTGGCGCCCCGGCGCGCCCGCCTGTGCCCAGTGCGCATGCGCGCGCTTGAACTTGCCGAACCGGCGGCGGACCTGCATGGTGCCAGCCAGCATCTGTACGCTGGTGCGCCAGACGGGAGTCTCGCCGCTGGTGGTGTCATGCACCCAGGGCAGCGGCACTTCCTCCATCCTCAGCGGCAGGGCGCCCACCTGGGCGATGAGCTCCACCAGCATCTCCGGCCCATCGGCCTTCAGGTCGAGCATTGGCAGGATCTCCCGGTGAAACCCGACCGTGCCGGTCTGAGTGTCAAGCACCTTCAGCTTGAACAACAGCCGGTTCATGATGATATATCCCCAGCTGAAGACGAGCCGCTTGAGCGGATAGTCTGCCTTGACGCCCTTGTAGCGCGAACCGATGGCCACATCCGCCTGCTTTAGCGTCTCCAGAAAGGTGGGGATGGTCACCTCCGGCGTCATCGCCAGATCGCAGTCAAGCGTGATGACAATCTCGCCGCGGGCGGCCGCGTACATGTCGCGATAGGTGTAGCCGAGGCCGCGGTTGGGATAATGCGTGGTGGTGAAGACCTTTGCGTCACCGGCGGCAAACCCCTCGATGAGATCGAGCGTGCGGTCGTTGCTGCCGTCGTTGCCGAAGATGAGCTCATACGACACCCCCTGTGCCTCCAGGATCCGTTTCAGCCGCGCGTAAGTCGCGGGCAGGATCGCCTCTTCATCATAACAGGGGACGGCAACCGTCAGGTACGGGCCTGCAGCCACCGCCGGACCCTTCCCGCCTGGCGCGTCGCCACCCTGTCCTGCCTCCCTTTCGTTCCCGCTCACAGCAAATCCTTTCGGTTGGGATCGCGCCGCGACGACACCACGTAACGCATAAAATCCGCCGACGCCCTGATTGTTTCACGGGGATGCCGGGCCAGATGCCCCATCTTGCCGGCGATGTAAGCCGGGCTGAGGCAGTAGCGGCGGTAGAACTCCGACTCGCGCGATGCCGGCGGCTGGCTCCTGAACTCGCAGCTGTACGGCAGCAGCGAGAAGTCGATGTTGTCCTTTTCCCGCTCGAACAGGGGCGTGCAGGGATAGGGAACCAGTGTCGATACGGCGACAAACTCGAACTTCAGCTCGCGCGCCAGCGCCAGGCTCTGCTCGAAATCATCGCGCTCCTCTACCGGCGAGCTGACGATGAACCAGCCGACCATCTCCAGGCCGCTGTCCCTCACCTCCCGCAGATTCTTCATTACCCGCTCCAGCCTGTAACCACGCCCGAGGTAGTCCAGTACCTGCTGCGAACCGCTCTCGATCCCCAGGTAGACCCGGTGGCAGCCGGCTTCCCTGAGCGCCGCCGCCACCTCGCCGTCAATCGTATTCGGCCGGCTGAGACAGCTCCAGGTGATGCCCTCGATCTGCTTCAATCCCTCGCAGATATCCAGCACCCGCCGCCGCGAAGCCGTGAAGGTATCGTCCATGAAACGGAAGCACCTGATACCATGGTCGCGCACTGCCGCCTCCACCTCCGCGACCACGCGGGCGGCCGACTCCTGGACGAACTTGCGCCCGAAAGTCTTGACGCAGTAGGTGCAGCTGAAGGGACAGCCGCGCGACGAAAGGAAGGTCGTATAAGGATGGCCGTAAAACGGCTCGCCGTAAAGCGAATGGTCGATGACCGACTGGTCGGCAAAGGGAAGCTCGTCCAGTGATTCGATGCGCTGGTACTCAGCCGGCGTGAAGACGCCGCCGGCCATGGTAGCGATGCCCGCGCCGGCCGGTGGACGTCCCGCCGCCAGCGCCTCCAGCAGGCGGCGGAAGGAAAGGTCGGGCTCTCCCGCCAGCAGGAAATCGGCGCCGGTGGCCTTAAGCGTCTCGCGCTGGAAATTGCTGGGCAGGTGGCCGAAACAGCCGACCAGCGCCGCGGGCAGTTCCCGTTTGAGGCCGGCCAGGAATTCGACATCGCTGTCAAAATACTCGATGGCGGCAATGGCGAGCACCACGTCGGGCTGCCATGCCCGCGCGAGCGACAGCGCCGCCGCGGGCGTGAGCCGCTCGGCGATGCAGTCGCTCAGCCGCACCTCGACGCCTTCAACCTGCCTGGCCTGCGCGGCCAGGTACATCAGCTCCAGCGGCGGAAACAGAAAGTTCGGCGCGTTATAGGAACACATATAGCGCCGGACTATCTGTGAGCTGTAAGGAGGGTTGATTAAAAGGGCTCTCAAGTTCCCTTGACTTCATACCCGGGTTGGTACTTTTGCTAGTATATCAAATATCCGGCATATTCAAGCGGTCGCGCGGCGCGTTTCCGCCAGGGAGATCCTGACGATTTGATCCTGATAATCATCATCATAACGGCATTGGCCAACCTGGCTGACGTGCTGCTGAAGATGGGCGCCAACAGCGCCGGCGGCTCGCTCAGCGACCCCCTGGCGATCTTTCTCACCCCCTGGATCTGGATCGGCGCCGTGCTCGGCGTCATCGCCATGGCGATGTGGGTCTACGTACTGGGGCGGCACCATATCAGCCACGCCTATCCCATCTTTGTCGGCGTGGGGTTCATCAACGTCACCCTGGCTTCGTGGCTGTATTTCCACGAGCAGATCGGCGCCCGGCGGCTGGCGGGCATCGCCATGATCCTGGCCGGCATCGTCGTGGTGCACCTGCTTTCGCGCGGCGAAGCGCCGTCGCCCGCGCCCGCCGCGGCAACAGGCGCCGCGGCCGCGGTTGGAGACGGCGCCGGCGATGCGCTCCCGTCCGGGGAAGGAAGCGGTTAGGGTGCTGGCGGCCAAGGTCATCCTGATGCTGCTGGTGTCGGTCACCGCATCGCTGGGCAACTCGCTGCTGAAGGCGGGAGCGTCGGGCGGCCGCGAAGAAGAGCTGCTGGAGCTGCGTCACCTGCCGCGCGCCTTCCTGCGGCCGGCGATCATCGGCGGCGTGTTCACCTACGGCATATCGCAGCTGCTCTGGATCACGGTTCTGCGGGTGGTTGACCTGTCACTGGCCTATCCCCTGCAGATCGGGCTCAACTTCGTGCTGATCATGCTGATCGCCTGGTGGTATTTCAAGGAGCCGCTGAAGCCGGGACGGCTGGTGGGGATAGCGCTCATCTTCGCGGGGATTCTGATGGTGGCAAGCGGCTAGGCAGCCGGTTCACACCCACGTCAGAAAATCTTTGACCATCCGCGCGAAATTTATTACATCGCCCGGCCTGCGGATCTTCTTCAGCGAGCTGAGCACGACGTGCGGCTGCAGGTAGAACTGCCGGTAGGCTTTCTCCCGCGCTGACATCACCTGCCTGGCGGTCAGCTGCGGCGTGGTGAGCACGGAGAAATTCTGCTCGAAATACTTCCAGTCTGCGCCCTCCTCGATCCAGCCGTTGTCTACGCAGCGGTCGTAGAGACTCGAGCCGGGGAAGGCCACGGCGCAGTAGAACTGCACGTAGTCCAGCTTGAGGAACCTGGAGAAGTCGATCGTCGCCTGCATCGTCGCCTCCGTTTCGCCGGGGAAGCCGAGGATGCAGTGGCCGGTCACCTCCAGGCCGGTGTCATGCGCCATGCGCACGGCGCTGACCGCCTGCGTCAGCGTCGTCCCCTTGCGCACCGAATCGAGCACCTCCTGGCTTCCGGATTCGATGCCGTAGCCGATCATCCAGCAGCCGGCGTCCCTGATCGCTCTCAGCAGCTCCGGCGAGACAGTGTCCACGCGGCTGTTGCAGACCCAGCTGATGTCGAGGCCGCGGCGGCGGATCTCCTCGGCGGTCTCGATGGCATATTCCTGATCGTTGGTGAATGACTCCGACCAGATGAGGAAGTCGCGGATGCCGAACTGCTCGCCCGCCCACTGCATCTCGTCGACGATCCGCTTGGGCGAGCGCTGGCGCAGCCGGGCGCCGTAGTAGATCTTGTTGGCGCAGAAGGTGCAGCCGTAGGGACAGCCGCGGGCGCTGGCCACCAGCAGGAAGCGCTGGCCGGTGAACGGCAGCCGGTAGCCGCCGGTGTCGATCAGGTCCCAGGCCGGGAACGGCAGCTCGTCGAGGTCGGCGATGAACGGCCGCTTTTCGCCGGCGTGCAGGGCGCCCTCGGCGTCGCGCCAGGAGAGTCCCGCGACCGCGCCCAGGTCGCCGCCGTCGCGCAGCGCCAGGGCGGCGTCGCGGATGGTGTACTCCGGCTCGCCGCGCACGACCATATCAAGGTTGGCGTCCATGTCAAAACAGGATTCGGGCAGGGCGCTGGGATGGATGCCCATCGCCAGCGACCGCGCCGCCGGCGCCGCTTCGCGCACCAGCGAGGCCACGGCGATATCGCTCTCGATCGAGGGCGTGGCGGTGTTGATCACCACCAGCTGCGGCTGCCACCCGCGGATGATCGCCGCCAGACCGGCGCGGTCGACGTCCTCGACGCTGCAGTCGGCCAGTTTCACGTCCATCCCCTGCTCGCGCAGCACCGCGGCGGTAGTCGCCAGCGATACCGGCGCCCACACGGCCGTCCAGGCGCCGGTGCGCTGCATGCAGCGCCCTTCGCGCACGACATTGACGCCGTCTACCGGCGGCGGGTTTAGAAACAGGACTCTCATCGGCTGGCTTTCGATCGCTGTAGACATATCGGGCATATTACCGGGTTTATGTGCTGTAGTGGATCAAGGCCTTGAAGATTTCCTTCACCTGCCCCGGCCGCGCGTGCCTGGCCAGGTTCAGCAGCGGCCGCGGCCGCAGGTAGAAGCTGTAGACTGCCCGCCGCTGCCACTTGTTGAGCATGGCCGCATCCAGCTCGCCCAGCGGGAAAGGCGTGAAATAGTTGAAAGCGCTGTAGTCTATCTTCTGGCCGTTGCCGCGGTCGAGCACGTATTCCTGGAAGATGTCGGAGCCCGGCAGCGGCGCCAGCAGCGCGAAATTGGCGCGGTCCAGCGGCACCCGGCGGGCAAAATCGATCGTCTCCCGGATCGTCGCCACCGTCTCTCCCGGCAGGCCGATGATGAAAAAGCCATGCGCCTCGATGCCGTGCCGCTTCACCATCTCGATCCCGGCCGCAACCCTGTCCAGATCCAGTTTCTTCTTGTTGCGATCCAGCACCGCCTGGCTGCCGGACTCGATGCCGAACGCCAGGCCGTAGCAGCCGGAGCGTTTCATCAGCCGCACCAGGTCCTCGCTGAGCGAGTCGATACGCACACCGTTGGGCGTGCACCAGACGATATCCAGCTGGCGGCGGATGATCTCCTCGCAGACGGCGGCGGCGTGGCTGGCCTTGAGCGTGAAGTTGTCGTCCTCGAAATGTATCTCTTTCACCTGGTATTCGCGCACCAGCAGCTCGATCTCGTCGACGACGTTGCCGGATGAGCGCGTCCGCCAGCCGCGCCCCCACAGCGTGGTCGAGGCGCAGAAGTTGCAGTCAAAGGGGCAGCCGCGGCTGGTCATCACCGGGGCCACGGGGAATTTCTGGTGCAGCAGCTGATGCGGCAGGTCGGGGTAGGTGCGCGGATCGATCAAGTCCCAGGCCGGGAACGGCAGCGCGTCCAGGTCCTGGGGGAAAGCGGCCCGTTCCGAGCACGATACCTCTCCCCCCTCCTGGCGGCAGATGCTGGGCAGGCCGTCCAGGCCGGCGCCAGCGGCGACGCGGTCAACCAGGTCGGGGAACGCGGCCTCGGCCTCACCCACAACCCCGAGGCTGACGTCCAGGTCAGCGAGCGCGTCGCGGGGCATGGCGGTAATGTGCGGCCCGCCGGCCACCAGCGGCACCCCGGGCAGCTCCCGCTTGATGGCGGCGATCAGCTCGCGCGCCGGCTCGTACGCAGTGCTGAGGATGCTGACGCCGACAAGCTCCGGCCTGAGCTCCCGCACGGCGCGGGCGCCGCTGGCGGCATCCTGACGCCGCTTTGCCAGATCGAGGATCGCCGGCTCGTGGCCGTGCTGCCTCAGGCTGGCCGCCAGGTAGCCCAGGCCGAGCGGCGGTGTGATCGTATGAGCCCTGGAGTTGGGGGCGGCGAGGACGACTCTCATGCCAGTTGCTACCGCAGCAGATTCCGGATCAGGCACCAGCAATACCTGTGCGCCACTTTCCAGACCACGATCTGCGAGTTTCCCTCCCGGCGGCGGTGCTCGTGAGTCGGCCGCTCGGCAACCCTGAAGCCATACTTGAGGAATTTCATGATCATTTCCTGCTCGATGGTGAAGATGTCCTCAGTCAGCCTGACCTGCCTGGCTGCCGGGATGGAAACGGCGCGGAACCCGTTCTGGGTGTCGGTCAGCTGCGCGCCCCAGCGGTAGTTGATTGCCAGGGTGATGATGGCGCTGCCGGTGCTGCGGACGAACTTGCCAAAGTCGCCGCCCAGCTCGTCGCTGCCCCCGGTCCAGCGCGAACCCACTACCATCTCGGCCTCACCGGCCAGCAGCGGCGCGACCAGAGCCGGGATATCGGCGGGATCGTGGGAACAGTCGGAGTCGATGAACACGAGCACCTCGCCGGTTGCCGCCGCGATCGCCGTGCGGATGCCGTCGCCCTTCCCCCGGCCGCCATCCAGGACCACCCGCACGCCGAGCGACTCGGCGATCTCACGGGTGCGGTCGGTGGAATGGCCGTCAACCACGAGCGTCTCGCTGGCATGCGGCATCACGGCCCGGATGACGTCCGCGATGGTACCCTCTTCGTTGCGCGCCATCACCGCTACGGATATATTGCCTGAAATCCTATTTTTTGTTGCTTCCACGCGGAAAGATCACTTTCCGAGACAACATGATCCAGACCCGAGGCGGCGCGTTCACGCCTCTCCCTAAGCTCCCCTAAATATTGGGCGAACTGAGAAAGTTCGTAACCCCTTCGATGAACGCCGTGCGCTTTTTGGAATGCAGCACGTCCGAAGTTTCCCCGCGGACGGGGCTGTCGGTGACCAGCAGGCCCATCGTGGCTTTCATGCCCAGAAAATTCGTCAGCGCATACAGGCCCGAGGCCTCCAGCTCCACCCCGAGAAAGCCGGCCTGGTTCCAGGAGGCGATCAGCTCCTCGGTTTCACGGAAGATGGCGCCGGTGGTGACAATGGGCCCGCGGTAAACCGGCAGGGCGCGGCGCCGGAAGTAACCGGCCATGCTGTCAGAAAGGGCGGCGTCCGCCTGGATCATCTGCCCCGGCTCGAAGCCGTAGTGAGGTGACAGGCAGTCGCCCGCTTGGGCGCCGTCGGCGATAACGATGTCGCCGCACTGGATCTCCTCCTGAAGGGCGCCGCAGGTGCCGAGCCCGATGATCGTATCGACGCGCGTCAGCGCCAGGCTGCGCACGACGCCCTCGAGGATGACAGTCCCGGGCGGAACACGCATGTAGCCGACGAAACGCTCGCCCAGGTAGCCGGTGTAGAGCGCGCCGAAATGCTGGTGGCGTTTCAGCAGCGGGCTGATGAAATCCTCGCCGAATCCCATCAGCACGATCCGCGGCCGGAAATCATGCGGGTCAGTGCCCTTAAACACCCAGCGCTCGGCGACGAAGCGGAGAAATTTTTCTTCCCAGGTAGTCAATCGAATTTCCTTCTGGAACAATTTGCCGGGATCCGGCCCCACATGGCTGCAAGCTTTCAATCCACACCGATCGTCGATATATTACCAGCAAATGTCTCAGCCACCTAGGGACAAGGCGGGAGCTCCCGCCGCCAAAAGCCGGGTCCCGCTCAACGCCGCTCTGTTGAGCTCCGCGCAGTTGGCCCGCACCATCATCGGTTTCCTCTTTTTCCTCGTACTCGCCCGCCGCCTGGGCCCGGACGTATACGGCAAGTACATGTTCGCCTTCTCCCTCTCGGAGATCTTTTCCATCGCCAGCGACGTCGGCCTGCACGAATACAGCATCCGCGAGTTCTCCCGCCGGCCGGAGCTGCTCAACCAGCGCCTCGCCGGCATCCTGACGCTGAAGACGATCCTTGCCAGCACCTCGGCGGTGGTCATGATCCTGATCACACCACTGATGGGCAAGGACAGCTCCACTTCCATGGCCGTGGTCGCCTTTGCCCTGGCGCAGATCGGCTACTCCTGGTTCTATGCCGCCACAATCGCGTATTCGGTCAAGCAGGATCTGCACATCCAGGCCTTCCTCTGGCTGCTGGAAAAGGTGCTGTTTGCCGCCGCCGGCATCACCGTGCTGCTGGCGGGCCACAGTTTCGTGCTGGTGGCGCTCAGCAACACCTTCGTCCAGTTCATCGGCGGCATCACGGCGGTCTGGATCGTCTGGCGCAAATACGGGCCGTTCCTCATGTCAACCGACCGCGCGCAGTGGCAGAGCTATCTCAAGGCCGCCCTGCCCTTCGGCCTCATCGTCGGCTTCTACCTGGTATATTTCCGCATCGACAGCGTCATGATCTCGTTCTTCCGCGGCGACGTGGAAGTGGGCCTCTATGGCGCCGTCTACAACATCGTCTCGGCGCTAATGTTCCTGCCCTCGGGCCTGGTAGCCGCCCTGTTCCCCCACCTGGCCGGCACCTACCACTCCCCCACCGACATCGTCGACGACCCCTTCCAGCGGGCCTCGCGCTGGCTGCTGACGCTCTCGCTGCCGATGGCGGTGGGCGGCTGGCTGCTGGCCGATCCGCTGATACGGACGCTGCTGGGGAGCAGGTACGCCCCGGCGGCTACGGCGCTGGCGGTGCTGATCTGGACGGTGCCGGTGTGGTTCATCACTTTCCTGCAGGGCAACATCCTCACCATCATCGAGCGGCAGAAGACGGTCGCCCTGGTGGGATTGGTTAACATGATTCTTAACTTTGCCATGAACCTGCTGGTGATCCCCGTCTTCGGCTTCACCGGCGCCGCCGTCACCACGCTGCTGACCGAGCTGGCGGGGCTGATCCAGATGTTCTATCTGCTGAGGAAGAACATCTCGCTGGCAGGCACCGCCGTCACGGCGCTCAAAGTGACGGCGCTGGCGGCGGCGATGGGCGTGCTGGTGATGCTGCTGCGGGGCCGGCTGAACGTGATGGTGGTGGTGGCGATCGCCGCCACGGCCTACGGTGCGGCCGTGCTGGCGCTGGGGATCATCCCCCTGCCGGAAGTGCTGGTACTGCTCGGGCGCCGGCGCACGCCGGGCGAGGATGAGATCGGCCCGGTGCGGCCCTAAGCGGGCCGAAGCGGGAAGGACCGCCGCCAGACCGGGCGTTCCTACCGGCGTTCAGCCATCCTGGCCTCAATGAACCCGCCGATCTCGCGCTGGAACCGCTCCTTGGAGAACTTCGCCGCATGGGCGCTGATCTTCGCGGAATCGAAATCATCGGCACTGAAGCGCTCAACCGCCGCGACCAGTGACGCCGCCGCCGGCTCTTCAAACAGCAGCCCGGTCTCCCCTTCCACCACGGTTTCCAGCAGGCCGCCGCGCCGCAGGCCGATCACCGGCCGCCCGGCCGCCATCATCTCCACCGGAACCATGCCGAAATCTTCCTCGCCAGGGAATATCAACGCCTGCGCCCGCGCCATCAACCGCGGCAGCTCCGCCTCGCTGGCATAACCCAGAAACTGGATGTTCGGCGCCGCCATCCGCTCCAGCCGCTCCCGCTCCGGCCCGTCGCCGGCGATCTTCAGCGGCAGCCCCAGACGGTTGAAAGCCTCCACCGCCAGCTCGACGCGCTTGTACGGCACCAGCCGCGATACCATGAGAAAGTAATCCTGCAGCTCGCCCGCCGCTGCCGGCAGGAACCGGTCCACCTCGACCGGGGGATTTATCACCGTCGCCTCCCGCCGGTAGTACTTGGCGATCTTGGCGGCGACGTTGCCCGAGTTGGCGACGAAGTGATCGACGCGGTCGGCCGCCAGCCGGTCCCACATCCGCAGGTAGTGCAGCAGCACGTCATTGCCGGCCCTGAGCATCCTGCCGGCGTGACGGAAGCGCGGATCCAGGTTCGGCTCCCAGGCATACCTGAGCGGCGTATGGCAGTAACAGACGTGCAGCGTGCCGGCGCCGGTGAGGATCCCTTTGGCGCAGGCGGAGCTGGAAGAGATCACCAGGTCGTAGCCGGAGAAATCAAACGATTCGAACGCCAGCGGGAAAAGCGGGATGTAACGCTGGCTCACCTTGCGCAGGAAGGGCAGTTTCTGCACGAACGAGGTGCGCACGTCCCACTCGAGCATCTCCGGCGGCAGGTTGCGGCTGGACATGAACGTGGTATGGACCGGCGCGTCCGGGTACAGTTCCAGCAGCGCCGCCACGACCCGCTCGGAGCCGCCCAGGGTGGTCAGCCATTCATGCGCTATGGCAACTTTCAATCTTTTCCCCTTCCCGGCCGAAGAACATTATGGACGCGCTGGCGCCGCGCGCCTCCGCGCATCAGAGAGCCGAAACGGTGCGCACCGGCAGGAGGCCGTGTTTGTGAATCAACGCCTGAAAGCATATACTTTTTTAAGCTTGTAATCAGTATCATGAATCCTTCTACAGAACCCGCACGCGAACCTTTAAAGCGACCGCTGCCAGCACCTGCAGACACCGGCCGCGCCTGGGATGAAGCCATCATCCAGTCACTTTGCTATTCGGATATTTTTGGCTTTCCCCTGACCCTGGACGAGATCGTCCGCTTTGCCCAGCAAACCATGATTACGCCCGAGCAGGTGGCCGAGCGGCTTGAGCATAACGCCGCGCTGCGCGAGATCGTCGGCCATGAAGGTGAATTTTTTTTCCTCAAGGGGCGGGAGGGCAACTGCCAGCTGAGGCGCGACCGCGAAACCGAATCGAAGCGGCAGCTGGCCATCGCGCTCAGGCGGCTGATCCCGATGCAGGGGATCCCTTTCCTGAGGATGGCGGCAATCACCGGCGCGCTGGCGGCATTCAATTCGCCCGCCGGCGATGACATCGACCTGCTGATCATCACCTCGCGCGGCCGCATCTGGACGACATATTTGTTTTTGCGGTTCTGGCGCCGGTTCGGGCATAATCCGGACATTTGCTTCAATGTCTTCCTCACGGAGGGCGACCTGGTGTTCCGTAACGAGAACCTGTTCTTCGCCCGCGAGATCCTCGGCTCGCTTCCAGTCTTCAACAAGGGGACCTTCGAGGACTTCGTGGAAGCCAACCGCTGGATCTTCCAGATCTTCCCTTCATGGTCGCCCGACCCGGAGCGGCAGCGTTACCGGCTTGAAGCCAGCCCGCGCTGGCAGCGACGGCAAAAACGGCTGGAGCGGCTGCTGACGGGGCCGCTGGGCGACCTGCTGGAATTCGCAGCCCGCAAGGTGCAGTCGCGCATCCTCATCAACGCGGCTCCCGATGCGGCGATGGGCGCACGCCGCAACCGCATCAAGCTGCACAAGCATGATAACCGCTCGCCGATTCTGGACAAGTACGAGCAGCGCTGCCAGGAACGGATCGCGCGCTACCGCGAGCTCGCCGGCCCGGATATCAAGGCCATCTGACCGGCGCCACCCCTGGCTGGCTGCCTGGCGGACGCCAGGCCAGTCGTTCTGCGACCCTGTTGCCCCTCCGGGCTCTACGCGTTGCGGTCCACGAAGGTGAAGATCGTCTTCAGCATGATCTTGATGTCCAGCCAGGGGCTCCAGTTCTCGATGTAGTACAGATCGTGCTCCACCCGCTCATGGATGTCGGTATCGCCCCGGAGGCCGTTGATCTGGGCCCAGCCGGACAAGCCGGGCCGCACCCGGTGCCGCGTGTTATAAGTGGGGATGT
The DNA here is from genome assembly GCA_021791195.1 of Actinomycetes bacterium. Lineage (GTDB taxonomy): Bacteria > Actinomycetota > Thermoleophilia > BMS3ABIN01 > BMS3ABIN01 > JACWAD01. Next base: position 116,909 of record JAJYXB010000004.1, read on the forward strand.
CGCGGACAAAATTCTCGATGTGCTCCGGACGCTCGGGGCGCGGCCCCACCAGGCTCATCTCACCTTTGATGACATTTATCAATTGTGGCAGCTCGTCGATCCCCAGCGGCCGGATGACGCGGCCCACGCGCGTGCGGCGGATGTCGCCGGGAGTCGTCCAGCCGGGTTTGTCGCCCTTCTCGGCGTCCTGCCGCATCGACCTGAACTTGAGGATCTCGAACGGCTGCCCGCCGCGGCCGATGCGCGTCTGACGGTAAAGCACCGGACCCGGTGACTCCAGCTTGACAGCAACAGCCGTCAGCAGCACCAAGGGCGAGAGCACGATCAGGGTCAGCAGCGAAACGATGATGTCCATGGCGCGCTTGGTGACCGCCTGCAGGCCGGTGATGCTGGTGCGCTTCAGCCCGATCACCGGCAGACCGCGGATGTGCTCTACACCCACACGGTCGCTGAAAACCTCATAGAGGCGCGGCACCATCGTGAACTCGACCCCGTAGGGGCGGCAGCGTTCCATCAGCTCCACGATGGTGTCGTGCTTGTCGCGCGAGAACGCCACCACCATGTGCTGGATATGGTATCTGACCAGTATCTCCTCGAGCTTGCTGTAGTCATCGAACACGTGATAGGAGCCGAAGTGCGCCGACTTGCCGGAAGGTTTTTCGTCCAGGAAGCCGACAAACTGCAGCCCCAGCGCCGGATTGCGCAGCAGCTTGCTGGCACAGGTGATGCCGACGCTGCCGGCGCCCAGCACCAGCGTATTCTTCACATACCAGCCGTGGCGGCGCCCCAGTTTCAGCATCTGGTAGACGCCGAAACGCATCACCGCCACTGCGACGATAACGCAGAGCCAGGACAGCAGCACGACGTTGCGCGAATAATGCGTCGGGGGAAAGACCAGTACCGCCAGGCTCATCAGCAGCATCGATGACTCGGTGGCGGCGGAGAAGATCTGCGGAGCGATCTCCAGCACGCTCAGATTAAGCCGGAAACGGTAGAGGCCGTGCAGCTTGAAGAGTATCCAGTAGAGCGGCAGGATCACCATGGTGACCGCCATGTAGAACGCGATCGAGGGCTGCTCGGTGCCGGGGGAGACGCTCACATACCAGACGCCCAGTTGGAAATAGATCGCAAAGGCCAGACGGTAACCGGCGAGAACCCCGATCAGATCCCCGAGGATCAGGGAAATATGGGCAAAACGGTGAGAAATAAGGAATCTGTTGGCTTTTTTTAACAAGAATAATCCCTTGAACTATTTTAGCTGTTTTCCCGGGCGTTCACAGACGGCGCGCGCCTGGAAGCACCGCCGGGCCCGTAACTTTTCGGGCTCGCCTGCACAGTGATAAAATCGGACGCATGTTACATATCGGCATAAACGGGCGCGCTCTCTTCCGCCAGATGACCGGCGTGCAGCACTATGCCCGTGAAGTGACGCTGGCGCTGGGCCGGATCCGGCCGGCGGATGTACGCCTGAGCGTCTTTGCCGGCAGCGAAGGCCGTGCCGGCGCTGGCGACCTGCCACTCCAGCTCAGCACCTTCCCCGCAAACGGCCCCGTCAAGGGCCTGGTCTGGGAGCAGACACTGCTGAAGCGGATGATCAGGAAGACCGGCATCAACGTGCTGTTCAATCCGGCCAACGTGGCCCCGTTGAACGCGCCGGTCCCAAGCGTAGTTACCATCCACGACCTCGCATTCCTGCTTTTTCCCGAATATTTCTCGCGCACGTTCGCCTTGTATTATCGCACCGTTGTCCCCAGAATCGCAGCCCAGGCCGCGCACGTACTCACAGACTCCAACAGCACGAAAACCGATCTCATCAACTACCTGGACGTCCCGGAGGAAAAAATCGCGGTGGTGCCACTGGGCGTCTCGCCGGAGTTCCGCCGCCGCATCCTCAAAAGCGAGCTGGAAGAGGTCCGCGTCCGCCACAAGCTGCCGGCCAGGTTCTTCCTCTCCATCTCCAGCCTGGAGCCGCGCAAAAACCTCGGCCGCCTGCTGGAAGCCTACCGCCTGCTTCCGGCAGAGATCGCCGGGGAGCATGCGCTGGTTCTGGCCGGCGCCGGCAACCGCATCTTCGCCGATTCCGGCCTCAGCAAAGGACTGGCAGCGGTCAAAAACGGCAAGGTCTATATCCCCGGTTACATCCCGGATCAGGATCTGCCAGCAATATACCGGATGTCAACCGCGCTCGTGTTTCCCTCCCTGTATGAGGGTTTCGGACTACCGGTGCTGGAGGCGATGTCCGCCTCGACCCCGGTGATCACCTCCAGCCGCGCTTCATTGCCGGAGGTGGCCGGCCACGCCGCGGTTCAGATTGATCCCGAGAGTGCCGAGGAGATTGCCGCGGCCATGGAGCTGCTGGCCAGCGACTCCGGCACCCGCAAACTGCTGATCGAACGCGGCAAGAAGCGGGCAGCCGGCTTTACCTGGGAAACGACAGCCGCGCAAACGCTGGAGGTACTTCGCTCCGCCGGGGACGTTCCTTAACTTTCTTAACTTTTGGCGCTCCGCCGGGGGGCGCTCCGCCGGCTCCGCCGGGGACGTTCCTTAACTTTCTTAACTTTTGAAAATTCAGCATCCGGCAAAAAGTTAAGAAAGTTAAGGAACGTCCCTGTAATCCAGCCACGCCGTCAGGCCCAGCAGTATGAAGAACATGAACGAAACTCCCGTCTCCCACAGGAAATAATCCAGTAGCCCGTGACCGATATATGCCATCAGGGCGATGATCAGGGCCACAGCCAGCCCGCGGCTGGTGGTGTCCAGGCGTTTCTCGCGCACCAGACGCAACTGCACCCAAAGAGCTGATCCCAGCAGGAACAGCATCGCCAGCAGGCCGACGACGCCGGTGTTGGCCAAGGCCTCGAAAAAGATGTCATGCGTGCGAATGCGACTGTCCGGAGCGACTCCGATATAAGGAGCGTAGTTCAGCCGAAACTGGTCCGGGCCGATGCCAAGCACCGGATGGCTGCGCCAGATCTTGATCGCCGCCCGCCAGAGCTCGCTGCGGCTGGTGAAATCCTGGTCCGGGGACGCCATGTCAAACTTGCTGGCCGGAGCGCTGGAGACAAACCGCTGGCCCGAAGTGGCCGAGAACTGCACCGGCACCTGCAGCCCCGGCACCCCCGCGGCGGAGAACCAGGTGTTGCGCAGATGCACCAGATCGAAATCCACGATGTACTGCCCCGGCTTCGCCGGCGCCTGAAAATTCACATCGATGTTCACGGTGCCGCCCGTCGGCACTCTGTGAGGTAAAGGCGTGGTGGTGAAAGGCACTTGCTCCTCCTGGCCGCCGGGATAATCCAGCCAGCGGTAGCAGACGTCGACTTCGTCATCTTCTCCCCGCGTCCCCCAGGTCATGCTGCCCGTATTGCGGATGTGAAGCCGCGCCGAATTCTGCTGTCCCAGCTTCAGCGTCGCGGGGAAATCGACCACGGAATAGACAGCGCCATAATGATTGTGTTGTTCCCTGATCCCCATCCGGGCCGCCATCTTGTTGCTCACCAGCGCCGAGCCCCCCAGCAACGCGGCAAAAATCAGAGCCGAAAGGCCCAGCATCACCCATACGCGGCGGCCGAGCCCGAAGATGGCCGCCAGCGCGGCGCCGATGAGCAGCGAGACCGGGGCCGCCACCATGCCGCTGCGGGTGAAAGTGAACATCTGCGTCGCCATGATCGCGGTCACCCCGGCGATGCTCGCCACCAGCCACCAGCGGCGACGGCCGGCAGTGGATGAGCGGCCTGTCAGCCAGAGGCCGAACATTAGCGCCAGCGGCATCGTCAGCTCCAGATACATCGACAGGGAAGTCGGATAAGGCAGCGTCGAAGCCACGCGTACGTTGTAAAAAGCGCCGAAGGTGGTGATTTCCTCCTGGAAGGGCGTGAGCAGGAAATCCCAGCTGACGGGAATGACGAAATTCTGCAGCAGGCCAACGAGGGCGACGATCAAAACGGCCACGGTGACCGTCCCCGCGATCACCAGATCGGAGCGGAAGCGTCGTGGCAGCCGGGAAACGCCGAAATAAATCGCTGCCCCATAGAACATCCGCAGAGTGAACTTGAGCGCCGACACCTTGTCGGCGGCGGCCGTGGTGGATATCAGATCGCTCAGGCAGAATAACGCTACCGCCAGGTCAAGCGAGCGGCGGCTGAAGAGGTTGCGCGCATTGCCCAGGCCCCAGATGAACACCGTGATGAAAAAGAGAACCGCCGCCAGCTTCGAAGTGGTGAGATTGAAGAAGCCAAAGTTGACCAGCGGTTGGCGAACCTCGAATGCAGCGAAGAACGTTACCAGACAGGCGCCGGCCAGAACCAGCTTTGCCCGCCACTCCATCGAATGCTGGTCAACTATTTGCACGAGCGGCCTGGCGGAGGATGTCCAGAGTCTTGCCGGCGGCGATCTTCCAGCTGAACTGGGCAGCCCGTTCCAGGCCTTTGGCTCTCAGCGATGCCGCCAGCTCTGGCTCGCTCAGCACCCGCTTCATGGCTCCGGCCAGATCGTCGACGTCGAGCGGATCGACGTACAGGCCGGCGTCGCCCACGACTTCCGGCAGCGACGACCCCTGCGAAACGATCACCGGCGTGCCGGAAGCCATCGCCTCCAGCGGCGGCAGGCCGAAGCCTTCGTACAGCGAAGGATAGATCAGCGCCGACGCTCCCCGATAAAGCGCCGGCAGATACTCCTCGCGGACATAACCGGTGATCTTGACCTTGCCCAGCAGATCGCGGCGTTCGAGCTCATCGAAGATGGCCTGGGCCATCCAGCCGCGGCGGCCGGCTAACACCAGGTTGACGTCTGGCATGAAATTAGTGATTTTGTCGAAACTCTTGATCAGCAGATTGAGATTCTTGCGGGGCTCCAGCGTACCCACGAACAGCAGATAGGGTTTCCGGATGCCGTAATGGCCAAGCGCTTCGGCATCGGATCCATCCTTTTCCGGGCTGAAGCCCGCGGACACGCCTTCGTGGATAACCTCGACCTTGCCGTTGCTGATGTTCATCAGCCGCAACAGATCGAGCTTGGTGTTGTTGGAGACGGCGATGATGCGCCAGCTGCGCCGGACCGAGACCGGCACCAGGCTGCGCGTCCAGACGACATTGCGCAACGAATGCGTCCGCGGGAAAAGTTTGAAGGAGAGATCGTGGATCGTCAGCACCATCGGACACGGCGACGCCACCGCAAGGACGAAATTGGTGAAGAAACAGACATCGATCCCGTGCTGCTTCAGCAGCAACGGCAGCAGCAGCTGCCGCCAGGGCTCCTGATATCGGAAACGGCTGCGCACCACGGTTACCTGCGGGTTCGAGATAATTTCATTCTCAAAACCGGTTTCGCGGTTGCTGAAAAGGTAGAGTTGTTCGGACGGCTCAAGGAGACCGATCATCTCCTTGAGCACGTTGTATGTGTACCAGTCCACGCCGCTCTTGGTGGACTGGATTACCGATAGGTCTACTCCGATGCGCATGTCAGAATGGATTTCCCAATGACGGACACCCCGGCAAATGGCTGCCGTGGCGTCCCGATTTTCCTGAAAAATTGCGTCCCGCCCGATAGCGGGACCGCATCATAAGTATTCTAACTGCCCCATGCGGCGAAAGCCAACAGGGCGGCCGTCCCGGCAGAACCGGCCGTCGCGGCCTCGAACTGCTGCCGGAATGCGGCATCAGCGGGAACCGCCCGCAGCCAGGAAATCGTTGATCGTCTTCTGGCTGGCGCTTTTGTCAAGCACGACATAATCGACGCCACCGATGTACTCCGGCGCGCCTGTCAGCACAAACTTCTGGTTGCGGTCCGACGGCGTCCTGAATTTCGTCCAGGCGAGCCTGAGCAGATCGTTGGTCGACATGTCGGTGACCAGGTTGCCGATGATATCGGGGGCGATCAGGGGCATTTTGACAGCATTCATTGGACTTGACATCTTCTGCTGGAGCGCCTGCATGAACTGCTGCTGCCGCGCCATGCGGTGAAAATCGTCGTCGGAATAGCGGACGCGCACGTAGATAAGGGCGCGGTCGCCGTCCATGTGCTGGGGACCCGCGTCGAAATGGACCTGCGTCCACTTAAGACCCTGGGGATACTGCGAGTCGATCGTGTTGGGCACATTGATGTCAACGCCGCCCAGAGCGTTGACGATCGCCGGAAAGCCGTCGAACTGCAACTCGACGTAATGGTTGATGGGTAGGCCGGTCAGCTGTTCCACAGCCTTGATCTCGAGCGCCGGTCCACCGTAGGAGTAGCCCGCGTTGATCTTGCTCTGGCCGTAGCCGGGCAGGTCGACGAGCGTATCGCGCGGAATGGACAGCTGCGAGATCGCTTTGCGGCCGCGGTCGACCCGCACCACCAGCAGAGTGTCGGCGCGGGCGCTTTCGCCCGGACGTTTGTCGCTGCCCATGAAGAGGATATTCTCCGGGCCGCCGGTAGCGGGCTTGAGCACCTGGCGGACGTCGGCCGGCACCTTGGCATTGCTGTCGCCGACGGCCCGGTTGATCCGCCAGTAAGAGATACCCGCGGCCACCAGCAGCAATAACAGCAGCATCAGCAGCGTCACGCCGATCCGCTTGCCCCAGCCCCAGCGGCGGCGCTTGCCCGGCGGCGCTGCTCCAGCACCGCCGCTCCCCCCCGTTCCCCGGCCGGGGCTGCCCGGCCTGAACTCAGGGACAGGTTCGGAACTGTCCCTCAGCGGCCGGCCCTTCTTCGGACGTAACCGTGAACTGGTGTACTTGGTGTAAGGTTTGGGCGGCTTTTGCTCGTCGTTCAAAATCAGTGACTCTGGCTGGTCGGGGACGCAGGCCCGGATCTTGCCGGAATGGCGCGATGGCGCCTTCCGGAATAATCCGCTGTGCGTAGTCTGGCAGGAAAATGCCGCAGCCGCAAGGAAAATCAGCACCGGCACGGTGGCGGCCCGCAGCCGCCAGCCGCTCTTAAGGGTGCAGCAGGTTCAGCTGGAAAACAAGATGGTAAACCACCACGGCGCCGTAGAATCCGGTCAGCGCCATCATGCCACGGCGGGCAAGCGGCAGGTGCCAGTAACCCCACAGGACGAGCACGCCCGCGGCCACCAGCAGCGTTTTCAACAGCATCCCCAGTGGCAGGCTGAAATTGAAGAGTCCGGCCATGAGCGGATTGACCTCGACGACACCCTGCGACAGGGCTCGCGCCGTCAGCAGCGAATCCATCACGTTGAAGATGACCAGTGCCGCGGCCATCAGCAGCGGCGTGGCCGCCGTGCTCCGGCGGGGGGCAGCGGTGACGGTCCCCCTGCCCGCACCGGCGCCGGCAAGGCGCAGCGAGTAGGGTACCCAGGCGTTCAGATGGCGCCGTTCGGCCGCGTTGCGCAGATAGCTGGCAGCCTGCCGGCGGCGGTCTGGCATCAGCAAGCCGCAGTGCTCGCACGTGGAGTCGCAGGCGAACCTCGCCTGTTTGTTTCCGGTACATACCAGCGCTGCAGCCACACACACTCCTCAGCTAAAAAACACGTTGTTACTTTGTACCACCGTCGGCGTTAAGTTTATATACCCTGTGGGGGTATTATTTGGCCCGCCCGCATTGAAAAGGAGCCGTCATTCTATTAAACTCGCTGCGGTTTGGCATCCACGGCTTCCACCTCAAAAAAACTGGTCATCGCGGTCGATCTGGGCGGTACCAAAACCGCCGCCGGCCTGGTTAACGAGCGCCTCGAGGTGCTCGACTCCATCGAGACAAAAACGGTCACCTCCAGCCAGCAGGCCCTGCTGGACAGCATCGTGGCGGCGGTACGCAAGCTGATGCAGCGCGCTCCCGCCCCGGTCGCCGGCGTCGGCTTCGGCATCCCCTCGATGATCGACCAGGTCCATGGCCGCGTCGTCATGTCCGTCAACGTGCCGCTGGCCGACTTTGATTTTGTGTCCTGCATGAAAGCGGAGCTGAAGCTGCCGGTCTTCATCGACAACGATGCCAACCTGGCGGCGCTTGCCGAGGTCCGCGCCGGCGCCGCCCGCGGTGTCCGCGAGGCGCTGATGATCACCATCGGCACCGGCATCGGCGGCGGCGTCATCATCGGCGGCGAGGTCTACCGCGGCTCCACCGGCAGCGCCGCCGAGCTGGGACATATCGTCATCGATGTCAATGGCCCGCCGTGCCAGGGGAATTGTCCCAATAACGGCTGTTTCGAGACGATGGCTTCGGGCACGGCGCTGAAGCGCTACGCCGGAGAGGCTGCCCGCGAAAAACCGCAGTCGGCGCTGGGAAAGGCAGCGACCCGCGGCGCGACGCTCGACGGCGCCCTGGTGTCGCAGCTTGCCGCCAAAGGGGACGCAGACGCCCGCGCCGTGCTCGACAGGATCGGTTTCTACGTCGGCGCCGGCATCACCGGCCTGATTAATGTTTTCAATCCGGAGGTCTTCGTGCTCGGTGGCGGCATCATGCAGGCCGGAGACGCGATCCTGCGGCCCGCTATCGATTATCTCCACGCGCGGGGACTGAAGCCCAACCGCGACCTGGTCAGGGTCGTTCCGGCCAGCTTCGGCCCCGAGGCAGGCATGCTGGGGGCCGCCTGCATGGTCCTGGAGAACACTTAAAGAGAGGTCATATTATGTCAAAAGTTTATTTTATATCAAGTCGAGCCGACAGCCGCGACCGCAGCCTCGACAAGTACAGGCGGCTGCTGAAAACCCTGGATCTGGGCCAGGTGGTTGACCAGGGCGACCTGGTGGCGATCAAGACCAGTTTCGGTGAGCATGGCAATTTCACTTATTTGCGGCCGCAGTATGTGCGTGTGGTCGTCGACGAGGTGAAGCGGCTCGGCGGCCGGCCTTTCCTCACGGACGCCAACACGCTTTACGCTGGCGGCCGCCACAATTCCCGCGACCACCTGATCACGGCGATGGAGAACGGCTTCGGCTATGAGGTCACCGGGGCCCCCATCGTCATTGCCGATGGCCTGGTCGGCCGCGACTACCGGTTGGTGCCGGTCCAGGGCGTCCATTTCCAGGAGGTCAAGGTGGCTTCAGTGCCGCTGGACGCCGACGCCCTCATCTCGCTGGCGCACTTCAAGGGCCATATGGTCTGCGGCTTCGGCGGCACGATCAAGAACCTGGGGATGGGCTTCGGCGCCCGCCCCGGCAAGCAGATGATGCATTCGGATGTCCACCCCGAGGTCAACGCCGGGCAGTGCGACGGCTGCGCCCGCTGCCGCAAGTGGTGTCCTGAGGGCGCCATCACCATGGTGGAAGCTTCCGAGGCGGCCGGCGGCGGCAGGGGCCGCAAGGTGGCGCTGATCGATGACGCCGCCTGCATCGGCTGCGGCGAGTGTGTCGCCACCTGCGTCACCGGCGCCATCGGCATCGTCTGGAAGTCCGACCCCGGCATCGTCCAGGAGAAGACGGCCGAGTACATGGCCGGCGTCCTCAGCGAGAAGGCGGGCAAATTCGCCGCCATCGACTACATCCTCAGCGTCACGCCCGACTGCGACTGCCTCGGCTGGAGCGACAACGCCATCGTCCCCGACATCGGCATCGCCGCCTCGACCGACCCGGTGGCGCTGGACAGCGCCGCCCTCGACCTGGTGAACGCCGCCATGGGCATCGCCGGCAGCGCCCTGCCGGAAGCCGAGCTGGGCGCCACCGACAAGTTCGGCGCCATCCATCACGGCATCGACCCCACCGCCCAGCTGGTCCACGCGGAGAAGCTGGGACTGGGCAGCCGCGCCTATGAACTGGTGAATCTTGACAAAAGTGATTCTAAGAGGCATAAAAAGAGTAATGATGAATGAGAAGCGCGTCACCGGACGCGTCGCAACAATCACGGAGGAGGTAACCGGATGGCCTTTGAAATCACCGATGAATGTCTCGCCTGCGGCGTCTGCATGGACGAATGCCCGGTCGAGGCTATATCCGAAGGCGAAGACATTTTTGTCATCAACGCGAACGAGTGCACCGACTGCGGTTCGTGCAGCGAGGTCTGCCCGAACGAAGCCATCGTCGAGGGCTGAGTGGCCGGCGGCCCCCATGCCGTCAGCACGGGCCGCAAGCCTCGTATTTTCGCCATATCCGGAGCAGGGCGCGCGCCCTGCTCTTTTTCTTTAGCCGGCGGAGCGATGCTATCGGTCTGCCCCACTCCGATCGGCAATCTGGGCGACATCACCCTGCGGGTGCTCGATACCCTGAAGGCGGCCGATCTGATCGCGGCCGAGGACACCCGCCGCACCCGCCAGCTGCTGACCCACTTCGGCATCAGCAAGCCGCTGGTCAGCTTCTTCGAGCACAATGAACTGAAGCGGCTGCCTGACTTGCTGGAGCGGCTGCATCGTGGTGAAAAGATCGCGCTGGTGTCGGACGCCGGCATGCCGGCGATCTGCGATCCGGGCTACAGACTGGTGCGGGCGGCGCTGGACGCTGGCCTGCCGGTCGAAGTGCTGCCCGGGCCTTCGGCGATCGAGACCGCCCTGGTGGCCTCCGGTTTCACCACCGACACATTCATGTTCGCCGGTTATCTGCCGCGGAAGAAGGGTGATCTGCGGAAAGCATTGGCGCGGATCGCCGCCGAGCCGGCCACCTGCGTGGCTTTCGAATCCCCGCACCGGCTGCGGGCGACGCTGGCCGCCGCGGCCGACACGCTCGGTGAGCGCCCGGTCGCCATCTGCCGGGAACTGACCAAGCGGTTTGAGGAGATCTCCCGCGGCAGCGCCCGCGAGCTGGCCACCAGCCTGCCGGAGAAAGTGAAGGGCGAGATCGTGCTGGTGTTCGCCGGCATGGCGGATGCAGCCGCGCCTGAGACCGCGGCTTCAGCCATGCCGGACCCGGCCGTCCTCGAACAGGCCCTGGAGACGATGCTCGCCGGCGGCCTCTCCGCCCGCCGGGCGGCGGACGTCATCGCTGCCCTCACGGGCATGCCCCGCAACCGGACGTATCAGGCCGCGCTGGATGTAAAAAAGAAAACTTCGCCCTAACTGCCGGCGCCCGGAGACCGGCGCGGCGCCGGGAGCGATCATTCTTCCCCTTTGCGCCCCGTCAAAATCTCGAAAAATCCCTTGCCCACGATCCGCCGCCGCCGCTGGCCGAACCCGGCCTGTCCGATCTCATGGAAGAGCCCATCATGCCACATGTCGGGCAGAGTGTCAGTCTCGCCCAGCCGGACCACGCTCATCCCCAGCCTGGTGATCGGTGTATCGGGCGGCCGCATGTCGGCAATCACGATCCTGCCGCCGGGACGGAGCATCCGGTGCATCTCCGCCAGCACGTTGGTGCGCCCCTGCCGGTTGAGCTCGTGGATCGCCAGCGACGCGGTGGCGCAGTCGAAGCCGGCATCGCCAAAAGGCAGGTCTTCAGCGTTGGCCTGGATGAATTCAAGCTGCGGCGGCCACAGCCCCTGGGCTTCCGCCTTGCGCCGGGCGACGCCGAGCATCCGCTCCGAGATGTCGACGCCCGTCACCCGTCCGCCGGGACCGGCGCACCCGGCCAGCAGTTGCGCCAGCGTGCCGGTGCCGCAGGCCACGTCCAGCACCGCCTGCCCCGGGCTCACATCCGCGGCCTCAACGATGCCGCAGCGGAACATGATCTCGCCGCCCACCCACTTGAACGCCTGCCGCACGCCGAAATCGTAGAAGCGGGCCACCCTGCCGAACTCTTCGCGGTAGTAGCCCGAGAGCTGCCGCCCTTCCCGATTCTGCTTTTCCGCCACGTCTCCCCCCTCATTTTGCCTGCTTGGCCCGGGGAGGCAAAAAGACCGGATGTCTTCCGCCCATGCTTACTTTCTTTTCCCGGGGAATCGATTCAAAACCAGCCGACGCCCGGGCCATGGTAATCCCATCTTGCCACCGGCTAGCAGAAAAAACTCCGAATGCAGTATGATTGATGCGTACCTCGCATTCAACAGGATCGTGAAAACGCATCCATACGGTTTCCAGGAGTTGTTTTAAAACGAAAGTCTTGATGATATATCCGGAATATCCAGAAACTTTCTGGAGCTTTAAGAAAGCACTCCCGTTTACGGGACGCAAGGCCGTCTTCCCGCCGCTGGGCCTCCTGACGGTGGCAAGCATGCTCCCGGAAAACTGGGAGAAAAAGCTCGTCGATCTGAACGTGTCAAAGTTAAAGGACAGTCACATCGAATGGGCTGATATCGTCATGATCTCGGCCATGCTGGTGCAGGAGGAGTCAGCCAAAAAGATGATCAGCCTCGCGAATGCAGCGGGAAAGACCGTGATCGCCGGCGGGCCACTCTTTACCAATCAGGAGGAAGAAACACCCGGCGTGGACCACTTTGTCCTCGGGGAGGCGGAGGTGACCTTGCCGCTTTTCCTGGACGATTTTGCCCAGGGAAAAGCCGGGCACCGCTATGAGCAAAATGGCGTTTGGCCGTCGCTGGAACTGACGCCACTGCCGGACTGGTCGCTGATCGATTTCAATTACTACACGACCATGGCCATCCAGAACTCGAGGGGCTGCCCGCACAAGTGCGAGTTTTGCGACATCCGTATCATGCTCGGGCAGAAGCCGCGGCTGAAAAGCAGTGAAAAGCTCGTGAAGGAGCTTGAAAATCTGTATGAGGCAGGATGGCGGGGCACGATCTTCATCGTGGATGATAATTTCATCGGCAACATTCCGAAAATCAAGGCAACCTTGCCACTGATCGTCAGCTGGCAGAGCGCCCGTGGCTATCCGTTCAAGTTCATGACCGAAGCCGATATCCGTCTCGCGGAGCATCCGGAACTGATGGCGCTCATGTCATCGGCGAACTTTTACAAGGTTTTTATCGGCATCGAATCGCCGTCAGAGGAAAGCCTGAAGGAATGTGCCAAGCTCCAGAATGTGAAGATCAATCCGCTCAAGGCTGTCCAGACGATCATGAGTTACGGCCTGGGCGTGATGATCGGTGTGATTGTTGGCTTTGACGCGGACGCTGAGCGAACGGATATCTTCGCAGATCATGTCCGTTACATACAGGAACTGGGGACTCCCGCGGCGATGGTCGGCCTGCTCGCGGTGCTGCCAAAGACCGATCTGGAGGAGCGGCTCAGGCGGGAAGGCAGGCTGCTTGAACGGTCGCGAGGTGAAAACGCGGGTCAGCTTACCTTTGTTCCCAGGATCCCGGCGGAAAAACTGATCGCCGGGTATCACCGGGTGCTGACCGACATCTATTCCCCAAAGATCTACTACAAGCGGGTAGAAGCATTCCTGAAGTATTACCGGCCGACTGTCAGGAAAAGCGCGGGGCGCCATAATCTGCGCGACATCAGGGCATTCATCATCAGCATCTACAAGATCGGCCTCTTTTCCAGGAATGCCTATCGTTACTGGCACCTGTTGATAAAAGTGCTGATTACCAAGCCGAAAGCTTTTTCAGAGACCGTCGAGTTGATTATCTGGGGATTTCATTTCCAGGAAGTGACACAACGGATTGTCCGCGAAGGTTAGCTTGCCACCAGCCGGGTCAAAACGCCTGACCGAAATAATCCCTTTTCGCGGACTGCGCTACAACCAACAGCTCGTGCCGGATCTGTCAGCGGTCGTCTCCCCTCCCTACGACATCATCGGTCCGCGGGCGCAGCTTCATTTCCACGAAAAGCACCCGGACAACGCCATCCATCTCGATTTCGGCCTGGCCTTTCCCGGCGACGGTGACAGCGAGAACCGCTACACGCGCGCCGCGGCTCTGCTTCAGCAGTGGCTGGCCGGGGATATCCTGCGGCCCGAGCCCCGGCCGGCGATCTACTTCCTGCGCGAGGAGTACCAGACGCCCGGCGGCGCGCAAGCGGTACGTGAAGGATTCATCTGCGCCGTGCGGCTGGCCGATTTTTCCGAAGGCAGGATCCTGCCGCACGAACAGACCGCCCCGGGACCCAAAGAGGACCGCTTGCGCCTGATCGAGGCCACCGAGGCCAACCTGAGCCCCATCTTCCTGCTCTACTCCGATCCGGAGAACGCGGTCGCCCGTCAGGCGGCAGAATCCGGCGGCACGCCGGCGCTTTCCCTGACCGATGAGGCCGGGACACGCCATACGCTCTGGGTGCTGGACGAGCCGGAGGAAGCCGAAGCGCTCAGCGACGCGCTCTCCCGGGGTACGCTGCTGATCGCCGACGGCCACCACCGCTACGAGACGATGCTGGCCTACCGCGACCAGCGCCGCGCCGCCGAAGCCGGCAGCGACCGGTCAGGCAGCGAACATCCGGGCGGCAGCCGGCCATACGACTTCACCATGGCCTACCTTGCCAACATGGACAGCGACAGCCGCTCGGTGCTGCCGATCCACCGGTTCGTCTCCCGCCTGAGCGCGGCGACTGTCGGCGGCGTGGCGGAGCTGCTGGGCGAACATTTCGAGGTCCTGGATGTCCCCGGCGCGGGGCAGGCGAGGCAGCAGCAGATGATTGAGATGATGGCCGCGCACGGCCGCGAGCGCAACGCTTTTGGCATGTACCTGCCTGCCAGCGATGATTTCCGCGTGCTGGCGGCGCGCCGGCCCCGGCCACTGCTGGCGGCGGACGACGATCCCCATTCAGCGGCCTATCGTTCGCTGGATGTGACCGTGCTGGACCGGATCATCCTTGCCGGCGCCCTGGGCATCCGTCCTGGAGGGGCCAACGCGGACGCCCGCATCCGCTTCGTGGAGCGCACCGAGGCCGCTTTCCGCCAGATCGACGCAGGCGAAGCCGGCGCTCAGATAGCCATCTTTGTCAACCCCACCAGCATGGAAGAGATCAGGGACGTGGCCGAAGCCGGCGAGAAGATGCCGCGCAAATCCACCTACTTCTACCCCAAGCCGCTCACCGGCCTGGTGTTCAGAAGCCTGAAATTCTAGACGGTCCGCGATGCCCTGAACGGAGGATTTATCCCGGTTCATTTGTGCCCGGGATGCTCGTGCTCCTCGTGCGGCTCGATGCGGCAGGCAGGCTCGGCATGAACCAGCGCATCCGTCACCTGCGGTATCTCCCGCTTGATCTGCTCCGCGACCTCATGCGAGATCTCGTGCGCGGGCCCCAGGCCGGTGCTCTCGTCCAGCTCGATGCAGACGTCCAGCAGGATCTTGCTGCCCGCCTGGCGCGCCCGCAGCGTGTGAAAGTTGATGATCTCGGGATGTGCCCGCACCACCTGCGCCACCCGGTCGATCATCGCCTGATCGGGGCTCTTGTCCATCAGGATGGCGGCAGTCCGCACGCCCGAGCGCACCGCGGTGCCACCGATGACAATGGCGACGGCGATGGCGGCGATCGGGTCGGCGATCTTCAGCCCCAGCGCCGCCAGAGTCAGCCCGATGACCACCGCCACCGCTCCCCACATGTCAGAGACGAAGTGCAGCGCGTCCGCCTCCAGCGCCACGCTGCCGCCGGCATGATGCGCGGTTTTATGCAGATAGCGGCTGATCCAGAAATCGAGCACGATGGAGACAGCCATCACCGCCAGCGCGTACCAGGTGACATTGATGGAAAAACCGGTGACCATCCTTTTGACAGCTTCATAGAATATGACAGCACAGGTAGCACCCAGCATCAGCATCTGCAGGCCGCTGCTCATGTTCTCGAATTTCTCGTGGCCGAAGGCATGGCTGGGATCGGCCGGCCGCTCCGCCCAGTGGATCCCCAAAAAGGCGAGCACGCTGGCGACCAGGTCCAGCAGCGAATGGGCCGCCTCGGCGAGGATGCCGATGCTGCCGGTAAGGACGCCGATAACTACCTTCAGCGTGATCAGGAAAAGATTGACAAGCACGGAAACCAGCGCCGCCCCCAGCTTGGCGCTGCGATCCTCGTGCCCGTGGGCATGCGCGTTCATTTGGCCCTCTGGCTCAGATTCATGGAGAATATTGCTTGTCTATCGGCAGTTCAAACCACGCCGTCAAGCGCCGGCGCGATGGCGCGATGCTATAATCCGTAAAAACCGGGGACACCTTAAATTCTTTCCACTTGTAAAAATTCGGGGACACCTTCCATAATTTCGTCCGCAGATGAAGTATACCTGTTGCTGAACGATTCCAACGACTCCGGCAAGCGATGACCGTCCTGCTGCTTGCCGCCAGCCTGATAGTCATCCTCACCGGCTGCGAAGGCTTCACCAACGGCATCGAGTGGTTCGGGAAGAAACACGGCCTGGGTGAAGGCGCGGTTGGCAGCATCCTGGCCGCGGTCGGCACGGCGCTGCCGGAGACGCTGGTGCCGCTGGTGGCGATCGTGCTCACTGGCGGCAACCACGGCGAGGATATCGGCATCGGCGCCATCCTCGGCGCGCCATTCATGCTCTCGACGCTGGCAATGTTTGTCACCGGCGCGGCGCTGGTCATCTTCCACTTCACCAGAAAGCGGCAGCTCAACCCTCGTGTCAACTCGCGTATCGTCGGCCGTGACCTGACCTTTTTCCTCTGCTTCTACACGCTCGCGATCGCGGCGGGTATCCTGCACCTGCGGCCGCTCAGCCTGGCGCTGGCGCCACTGCTGTGGCTGGGCTATGTGGTTTATGTCTACCTCACGCTCAAGACGGAAGGCGACCTCGACGGTGAAACCCGCGAACTCTATTTCCACCGGAACCATCTGCCGGAACTGCCGCATCCGCCCCGGATCATAGCGCAGATCGTGTTGTCACTGGCGGCGATCGTCCTGGGAGCGCGCCTGTTCGTCGACGCGGTGGGATCGGTGGCCGACTTCCTTGGCCTGCCGGCGCTGGTGGTTTCGATGCTGATCACGCCGATCGCCACGGAGCTGCCGGAGAAATTCAACAGCGTCATCTGGATCCGCGCGCGCAAGGATACGCTGGCGTTGGGCAACATCACCGGCGCCATGGTCTTCCAGAGCGTATTCCCGGTGTCGGTGGGCCTGCTGCTGACCGACTGGCGGCTGAGCGGCGTCGCGGTCGTCAGCGCCGCGCTGGCGCTCGGCTCCGGACTGATGCTGCTGCTGTGGATGTGGCTGAGAAAGACGCTCGCCTGGTGGATGCTGCTGCTCGGTGGCGCCTGGTACACCGTCTTCGCCGTCTACGCCGTGGTTTCGAACCTGTGAGGCCGAGGATTCAGTTCGAGCGCGGATGAGGTAATCCGCCCATGAGAATCCCGACCGGGCGGTGATTTCACCCGCGCCCGCGGGTATGCTAGACTATCCTTTCGGCCCGCCAGACGGGCCGTTGAAAGTTAATGCACCACCATATTTGCGCCCGTAGCTCAATTGGCAGAGCAGGGGACTCTTAATCCCAAGGTTAGAGGTTCGATTCCTCTCGGGCGTACCAGATATTTTGCCTGCTAATAGCGGAATTCCATGAAAAAAGGCCGTTCGCATTGACGGCCTTTTTTGCGTTTTGACCCTTATTTTGACCCTTACCAGGATCATTTAAGGGCATTTCTTATGTGTTTACCGCCTTGGAACCTCGTTCCTAGGCTTCCGTCATCAACCGCTAAACGGGCTTAACTATGGAAAAAGCTTTTCCATTGCCCAGACTCATTAACAAGATGCATCGTCTCGTGATCAGTCTCTGGCTGGCCTTGGCCAATAGCAGCGGTGACAGAGTAAGAAACCACAGCTACATGGCGATAAGTTGTCTTAGTATTCGGGTCAGTGAACGAGTCTATAAATGAGACATTGTCTATATTAAAGCCGGAGATGTTTAAATTCCCGGCGTCATTACTCTCCTTCTTGACATAATCAGCCTCGGAAATATTGTGCTGACTTTCCGCGTTAAATGTTTGGTAAAGCGCTATCCAGTCGTGATACTCCCCATCATGCAGCACACCAGCGGCCGCCTGCGCCACGGCGGTGATTTCCGAATCGTTGCTTATAGTTCCCGTTTGTGTCGTGTTGGTACTGGCCTGCTCCGAAACCGATGTAGTAGATTCACCACCAGTTGGATTGTCTGACGACATACCCTGTGTTTTTCCGCTTGCCGAGAAGTAACCACCGAAAGCTATCCCTATCGCCAACAAGATCATCAACACTAATATGACCTTATTTTTCTTTGAAATCTCCCCCAGTTTATAGAAGGTGTCCTTGCTCAGATTGGCAATCAAACTGATGCTTCCCAAGACAGATAACACGCCGCCAAGAAAGACGACGTAAATTCCCGTGCCGACACCGGCGGAAATAATTGCACTTCCTGAGTTGCTAACGTTTGTGCCGTCGTAGCTAGTAACGAAAATGGTAAAGAGGCCAACTAAGAAACCAATCGTAGTTATGGCAGTGTTCCTTTTTTTAGCACTGTAAACGAAAAGGACAATTATCAATGAAACTGCGCCAGCAATCGCCGTAAACTTTCCGTCTCCTGAAGAACCAGAGACAGAGAAAACCCCCAGGTTCGCCCACGACATGAATGAACCAGCAATGCTGAGAACGGCTCCGACTATCAACAGCACAGAACCGAACGTCAGTTTTTCTTTGAAACCAGATGAAGGAATTTCGCCAGACACAAGTTCCCCCGGTGCGCGATTATTAATGAGTTTCTGAAGAGGATGCGATTTTACATCGAATCATGAAATAAGTAAATTCTTCGTCGTTGGCTACGTTCCCCACTTCTCAGGTGTTCTCAATACCTGCGCTCGGGCTTGCAGCGCTCCGTTCGACGTTTCCTGCTACTTGGTCCACTACCCTACCCAGGCCGCTCTGGTCCACTGGCTCCCCGGTCATTGCCGCTTCGACGAAGTTATCAAGATGTGCGCGCACCATCGGAAGCTGGCTTTTAATGCTGCTGGCCGCCGCCAGGGTTTTATCTCTTTCCGATTCCTCCGGCGTCCTGAGCGCCATCCTGAGCGCTTTGAAATCCGGTCCCTCGATTCGAGGCTCGATCAGCCGCGCCAGATGCTTGGCCCTTGTCCGATCGCCGCTTTCTTGCGTCTGCTGGTAGAGATCAAACATCGCCTTCTCGTTTGACTGCCTGGCTTCGATGTCTTGAGAGGCCGTGACGGCTATTAGTTGTTCTTCCGCCGGCGTGATCGCTGGCAGCGCGGCCCGGTCCTTGGCGGTAGATACCGCCGCCTGGATTCGGCTTGCCATTGCGCCGTCCTCTCCAAACGCCGCATCTAGGTGCTGATTTAAGTTCTCGCGTTCCTTGGTGATTTGATCGTCCTTGTAGGCGGCCGAATAAGACTCGTTTCCCTGGATTTTTTCGATCTGCTTGGCGAACTTCTCGATGCTTGAAGCCGCGTTGCTGGTTTCGGACCTCAGGCGTGCAATCATTTCACAAATGTAAACATTGCTGGTTTTTGTTGTTCCGTTGTTCACTATGTTTTCTCCTTCGATTGTCATTTTGTCTATCCGGTGCTGCTGTTATGCTTTTTCCATCTCCCCTTTTTCGTCACGATCTGCCCACAATTCTTCGATCACCTTCTGACGGTCTTCCGGGCTCGGATTCGGCTTTCCAAACATCGCTTTGTTAAAGCCCCCCGGATCGGGGCCTTCAGGATTTCTGAGATATTCGGCTATCTGTTCCGGTGTTCGGACTGCACCGGAAATCCAGCCCAGCCATAAACCGACTTGTGAATGATCCTGTTCGCCCGAGTCTTGAGCCTTCGGCGGTGCCTTGCCCTCTTCAAGTCGGAGCTTATCCAGAAGGATTCCTACTCCGGTTGCCAGCGCCAGGGTGTCCTTCGCCGGCGGCACAGGGTATTCGACCCTGCGGGCCTGCTGTCCTTTGAAGTCGATCTGAGGCGCTGTCATTCGTTCTAGCAGGAGGTCGATACGTGCCAGAAGTTTTTCCTTGACTTCTTCGCGGCGGGCCTCGTTTCTAACCCTATTGGCTTCGTTTGCCGCCTGCGTTTTTTTGCTTGTCACCGGTGTCATGTTAGTGAGTCCGGAGCGATGCGCCCACTTGCGGATCGTGGCTTTAGGGATGCCAGTCTGTCTGCCGGCCTCAGCCGGGCCGACATCGGCATAAAGAGCCAGCGCCTCTTCCTTCTCTGCTGTCGTGTAGGTTCGGCGGTTCACTTCTCCGCCCGCCCATCCAGGCTCCTGTTTAGTGCTGCTAGGATTTCATCCAGCGGCCCGATGATCTTCATTAGCCCCCGGCCCGCTCCCGGGAAACCGCTCGTGTTATCCAGATATTTGATTAAAACTCCACGCGCCTTTAGCAGAGTTTGCCGATCTTGTTGGAAGTTGAGTTTTGGTTTGCTCATAATGTCAGCCTTTCTTGATTGCCTTCTTCGATTAGACGGCCCGCCTCTTCCCAGGTTTGCTTTTCCGATGATTCCGGCTCCCCAAGGTGCTCAAGGTGTTCAAGGTTTTCATTATGGGAATCTTGAGCATCTTGGGGATTTTGTGAGCATCTTGGAAGCTCCCAATACCAGGGGCCGGGGATCACCGGATGGATGCTTTTTACCTTGAGAGCGTCTTTTGCTCTCCTGGCAGTGGCGTCACTGATTCCGGCTTGGCGATATTGCTTCTTAACTTCGTCAGCCGGTACTTGCCCCGCCTCAAGGATGGATTTGAGGACTTCTGCTGCCTCTTCGAGCGCTCCCCGCTCGCTGTCATCGACTTGGGCAAGAAGCGTGTTCGCGTCATGGGAACTTGCGCCATCCCAGACGATCCGGCTTGTGGGTATCCCATTGACCTCCGCTGCCTCAAGGTGGAACGACAGGCTTTCAGGCTTGGCGGCCAGGTTGCATTTCGTGGAGGCTAGCACCCGGCCTTCCCCGTTTTCCTCCTGGCCGGGATCGCGGCCTACCAGAAGGCCGCTCCTGGCTGCCCCTATGATTCCAATAGAGCCGCCACCGCGATAAAGCGCGCTTCCGCCGCTCATTTTGTTCAAGTGTCTGATGACAAGGATTGCCGCGCCGGTTTCTTCTGCAAGGTCCGCCATCCGAGCGAGCGCCCGCCTAACGTCCTGATCCCGGTGAGCATTGGTTTTGCTGCTGAGATATGCCATCAGCGGATCAATGATGACTAGCTTTGCATCGACGCGCTCAATTGCCTTTTCGATCCACTCAAGATCATCCGGCAAAACCGGCGGATGACCGCCGTTGTCATCCGGGCAGGTGGGAAGTGAATTGATCTTGGCCAGGTCCGCCCCGGCTGCTTCCAGACGTGGCCGGATAGTATCCCCTAAACCGTCCTCAGCGGAGAGGATCACAACGCCGGCAGGCTCCCCGCCGCCGGAGCTGTCCGGCATAGCATGGCCCCGGCTTACCCTGGCCGCGATGTTAAAGGCAAGTGTGCTTTTTCCTTGGCCAGGATCGCCGTCAAGGACTGTGAGCTTGCCTTGAGGAATGAGACCCGGCCAGAGCCACGAAACACGTTCCGGTATAACCTCGGACATGAGAACGCCGACCGGCGGCGCGGTGTCTGCTTGAGCAGCAGCGCCTTCCTCATGCGCCGCCGCCTCGTATACCTGGCGAATATCAGCGCCGCTCATGCGGCACGCCGCAATTTAGCCCCGCGAGCTGCGAGCAGGTAAAGCCGCTGCCGAAGATAGGAGCGGTTGAGCATATCCGCTTCGAAGATCAATCGCTGCCGTGCCGCGTAAATGTCGGCCTGAATTTCGGCAAGACTCATTTCGGGAATGTCCAGGTTGAAAGCTCGCTGGCTTCCCCGGCAAGGCATGGAATAAATAGCATCTAGGTCAACCGTGAAGATCACCGAGATGCAGCCTCGCTTTCGATTCCAGCTTCTTCCACGAGTCTTTTTATCAGCGCATCCAGCGCTGATTCAGGCACCCGCAACGCTCCGCCCGGCAGGCGCACCGTGGGAAGCACTCCTGCTCTGGCGGCTTGGTACGATTTCGCCCGTTTCCATCGGAGCCTTGCCCCCGCTTCGGGGATTTTCAAGAGATTTTCCGCCATCTGTTCCGTCCTTTCTTCAAGATATAATTGGGCTTGCATAGACGCACCGTTTCCAGTATCATCCACTTGTATTTATCATCGTAAGAGTCTTACCTTGATATTGCAATACGCCAGACAAAGTCCATGTTTTTTATCAGGAGTGTCAAAAGTGATAAGCCGAAAGAGACCGAAGCCTATTAAGTCGAAAAGCTTGGCCGAAATTCAGGCTCTAAGAAGAGAGGCTCTTTCGGTCTTGTTCGCGCAGCTTGCCAGTAAAGACAGGGAAGTTAAGAATTTCCGGGAGAAGGTTCTTAACAGCAAGTTTCCTCTCGCTGCTAAGAAAGTTGAAAACTGGCTAAAGTCTCAGGACAAAGAAGATGAGAAGAATGCGGGTGAAAGCCCCGAACGCGGTGAAAGGATTGATTATTTCGTACCTAAGGACGAATACGAGCGCGGATTCTATCCTTACAAGGGCGAGAAACTCGATCATTTAGCAAAGATCAGTGAGAGGCTTTCTGACACTTACAATTGGAGCAAGGCCCAAGCTGTAGATTTTGTTTTAACTGGCAATTCCCCGTTTATTCCTCAGCTAGATGTTCAGTGGAAATACAGCCTTTCTTTACCGGCTGCTTCCAGGATCGTTCTGACGGTGGACCCTGCCATGACAGCAAGGGAGGTAGCTGAAATTTACAGAAGCGCCCGGCGAGATATGCTGAAAAAGGACAAAAAGGACAAGGCTAGATTTCGTCTTCAAAGTGAGAAGCATTTACACCTTGCAATCTTCGACGCGCAACAACCCGATGGGGATACCTACCGGAAAAAGATGAAGGCCTGGAATGACCAATGCCCCAAGCAATGGAAGTACACGCAGGAAAGCAATTTCGGACGAGATTGCAAAAAGGCAATCGAGCGCTTGCTTCAACCTGACTATTTCGATCACCCTCTAATGAAAGGCTAACATCATGAAACGAGGCTCCGGAGAAGGCACCTACCGAAAGCGCCCTGATGGAAGGTGGGAGGCAAGAATTTATATACAAGGGAAGCAAAGAAGTTTCTATGCAAAGACATTGCGGGACTGTCAACAAAAGCTCAACACTGCCCGCCGCGCAGCGGAGCAAGGATTACCGATTGCCGATGAGCGGCTAACAGTTGCGAAGTTCCTAGACGATTGGCTTCAATCCGCTCAGTCAAGTTTGCGGCCTTCTACCTTTCGCAGTTACCAAGATATTATTAGGCTCCATATTAAGCCAGAGCTGGGCAAGATAAAGCTGGCTAGACTTTCCCCCCGACAAGTCCAGAATCTTTTAGATAAGAAGCTCAAATCGGGACTTTCACGCCGGCGCTGTGAATACATTTACGCAGTATTGCACCGGGCGCTAGGGCAGGCCGTCAAATGGGGGGTTACTTCCCGCAATGTGGCAGGACTCGTGAACCCGCCGCGTCCGAAAAAAAAGGCCGCCAAGTTTCTCACTCTCGATCAGGCGCAAAAGCTACTAAAGGCGGCGGAAGAAGATCGCCTGAAGGCCATTTTGGTAGTCGCCATGAGTACCGGTCTTCGACGTGGGGAAATCATGGCGCTTCGGTGGGAAGACATCGACCTGAGTGCTGGAACGCTCCAGGTAAGGCATAGCTTGCAGCGAATAGACGGCAAACTCAGGCTGGTAGAGCCAAAGTCGGCGGCTGGCTTGCGCACTATCGTTCTTCCCGAAATGACTATCCAGGCGCTCAGACGGCACCGCAAACGCCAGCTCGAAGAAAAAATAAAGGCCGGCCCGGATTGGCAGGAATACGGCTTCGTCTTCACGTCCATAATCGGTACGCCTCTTGACGGTGACAACGTTTATACGCGATACCAAGCGCTTCTAAAAAAAGCTGGCCTCCCGGCGACACCTTTTCATTCGCTCCGGCATACCGCCTGTAGCTTCCTGGCGGCTCAGGGGGTTCATCCGACTACCGCCAGGGACTTCATGGGTCATTCTCAGATTTCGCTTACGATGGATGTTTATTCTCACGCAGCACTAGGGGCAAAAAAGGATGCCGCCAGTAAGATTGACGAGCTTTTCCAAGGGCTGTAATTCATCATCAGAATCTAGGAAAAGCCATCTGAAAGGTCAAGCGGAATTTTGACCCTTATTTTGACCCTTACGAGTAAAGACGGCTTCAGATAACGGCAGACTGTCTTTCAGCAAATTCCCTGCAAATCAAAAACGTTTCAGATAGGCATGGCAACAGGCAGACTGCCTTTTGACAGACTCTTAATCCCAAGGTTAGAGGTTCGATTCCTCTCGGGCGTACCACCATTCTCAATCTCTCCGCAAACCGGTTCACCCGTATATTCAAATCAGCAGTGCGCTTATTTCACTCTTGCTTCCGCGGCAGACATATCAATCCAAATATCAATTTCATCCAGGGATCAATCCCGGCCTCGGGCCTTGACGACAATTCTTCTGACAAATAGATCGAAACCGGTCCAGTCGGCAGGCCGTTGTGCTGACGCCCAG
Source organism: Actinomycetes bacterium (assembly GCA_021791195.1). Classification (GTDB taxonomy): domain Bacteria; phylum Actinomycetota; class Thermoleophilia; order BMS3ABIN01; family BMS3ABIN01; genus JACWAD01. The sequence goes on from JAJYXB010000004.1 coordinate 141,097, forward strand.
ACTGACGGCTGGTGGCTCAACCTCTCGCTGCTGCGGTGGTGCTTTCGCTTCTCTCCTGGAGCTGCGTGATGGGACCGCTGGGCGCCATCCTCGCCCTGCCGATGACGCTGCTGGTCAAGGAACTGATCCTGGAAAGATTCACGGCTTCGCGCTGGCTGGCCCGGCTGATGGAGTAATCAAGCGGCTGCGAGCAGCGCATACGTCGTCACAGCGTAATTCCTGATGGAGCGCTGCTGGAAGCTGCGAGCCTCTCCAACACCAGGGCCTCAATATGCGACCCGACGGTCAGGAACAGATCATTACAGAGATGAGGGGACTTACAGAAACATCTGCACTTGGCCGAAAACAGACGACATGTTATATTTCTTACGAGTCTATCTTCATGTAAACTGAAATTTAGCCAATCTTTATTTATAAATTGACAAAAGCTTCTCTCAAAATTTTATTTGACAATGCGGTTGATAGATTATACCGGGATACATTTAATGCCATACCCTACAAAATTTCTTATTTCAGGGTAAGGAGCAAAAAAGATCATGATTCAAAAACGGTACTTTTTTATCCGGAAAAACCGGTAAGCTTTCATGTCATCTATAAAATCTGCCACATTCTTGGCTATAAAATAACAAATAACGTTAATGCTAGAGCCGATCTCGTCATTAAATTCGAAGATAAGACCTTCAGCCCAGTTGATAATATTCTATTTCGTATCTCTGAAAGTAACAAGATCTTAAACTTGCGCTGTGACGACATCAGTAAGGAAAAAGTGGATCGTATTTTTAAACATGTTTTTGGCTATGGTTTATGCATCGACCCCGAGAAACATGAAAATTATGTTCGTAAATCAAACTATAACGGCAAACACGACGGCGTGATAATCGCCGAACCTACAAAACCGGAAACTGGATTTGTTTATCAACTGCTTATTAATAATCGTCATGGTAGCCACGTGAAAGATATGCGTGCTCCCATTATCAACGGGGAGATCCCGTTTATACTCCTTAAATACAATAGTATTGAAGACCGTTTCGGCCATATGAAAGAGTCTGTAATGGCGGAAGCCGGCGCAGAATTCAATCCAATGGAAATAAACAAAATCTTGGAATTTACATCAATGATGGGGCTGGATATTGGAGCATTGGACATTTTGCGTGATCGGGATTCCGGCAAGATTTATATCGTAGACGTGAACAATACACCCTACGGACCGGCAGGCCATAGAAGTGATATCGGGTTTAAAAAGGCGCTTACCACCTTGGCCGAGTCATTTAAAGAAAATTATTTCACCTAGTCAACCAACGAAAGCGCCTTGCGGCGTTTTTGTTATATCAGCAGTCAGCGCCAGCGAAGCACCCCGAGCGGATAGCGGCAGGCGACTTCTCCCCTTTCCAGAGCCAGGGACAGATCAAAAGCAGGTCAGCAGCTGGTATTGTTGCTCCAGGCGATGCCGTGCAGTATGCCCGCCGTCATCCAAAAGATCAGGTAGTTGGGCCATTGCAGAAACGCGTCAACGGTGAAGGCGTTCAGACAGATTGCGGTGATGCCCACCAGCGCCATCAGCGCCCACGGCCGAGATGGCCCGCGGATCCGGGCCACGCTTATCCCTTCGCGAAATATCATGATCATCATCGCAATCCAGATGATGAACCCGGCGATGCCGGCCTCCAGCGGCAAGTCCAGATAATAGTTGTCGACCGCCAGCATCCGGCCCCAGGCGGCGCGCCAGACCGGTTCCAGCTGGTTTTGCATCTCCGTAGAGCCCTGAAAAAGCCCGACGCCTAACGGATGCTGCTCGATGCCGGCGAAGGCAGCTCGCCAGGCAATCTCTCGCCCTTCGATGCTGCTGTAACTGCGATAGTCGATCTCGCGGGTGACAGTGGCCCAGAATGCCGCAAGCGCAATTATCACGATCACCAGCATGATCGTGGCCGGGAAAGCGGCCTTCCGGCTACGGGCACGCGGAATCAACAGCAGCGCCCCTGCAACCAGAATGCCACCCACCATCCAGCTTCCTTTCGAATAGGAAAGAAACAGGGCCAAAACCGCCAGGGACATGGTTAAGAGAGCCAGCAGGCGCTTCCACCAACGGCGTGAGATTACTAGCAACATTCCGGAGAAAGGGGCGACCTGCAGCAGAAAGGCGCCAAAAGGCACGGGGTGCGCCAAAGTCGAACCGATGCGGTGGACTCCATGCAAAGGCTCAGGAACACTCTGGCTGATAAGAGCCGCGAAGATCACGTTTTTCTGCAGCGCATACTCCAGCAGGCCGTACGCGCATGTCAGCAGTGTCAACCCGATGACGGTATACAGCAACGGCTTCCTGAGCGACTCTCCCTTGACCGCCAATAAGGTGGTCAGGTAATAAATCCCGAGGCCCAGCGCCACATATTTCAGCGTCACCAGCGTCGTAGGACCCAGGATGACGTTCTGTGCCACGAGATAGGCAGCGAAGACAAGGACCAGCGCATCAACCACGCTTGCCCGGAAGTATTTCCTGCGGACTTTCAGACAGACTGCCCCTGCCAGCGCCAGCGGCGCCACCATCGCCGCCAGCGGATCCAGCCATTTGTTTCCCAGCAGCGAATCCGGCGAAAAAAAACTTTGAGGATATAACACCGCAATGGCTATGGTCATGCACACCAGCAATGCCATGACCCGATCAAGGAATGAAGTCCTGGTCACAATCTGCGATCTTTCAACGAAAAGCATTCTGCCATATTTGCGCTACATATCAGCATGTCATCAGCAACAGCGGTATTTATACTCGACATTTGCCCAGTCCAGTGCGTACAGAATGCACGCCATCGTAAAGGATTTGCGCCATATTATTTTACACATATGTGCCCTGCATTTCTTCGGTTTTCCCGGGCTTGCCACAATCAGGGCTGAATTGACGGTCTTAATGAAATCTGAGAAGATATTAATGGATGAAAGAATCATGACTATTTACATGTAGCGTCAGCAATGACGCTGATAACTGCTTGTTGCCGGTCCATTGCGAGCGACCTGCCAGCAAGATACATTCGATTCTGAACGAAAGGTTAATACTGACAGCGCTCACGACCCTCCGCCGGAAGTTCGGGGGAACTGTCTTGAACCGTGCTGGTGATGATATTGCTGGAATCCTGGTTTAGGCGAAGCGATAAAGTCACCGTAACAACCAGCTGGGATGACGGCCACGTAATGGACTTTCGCGTGGCCGATCTTCTGGACAGATACGGTCTTCAGGGCACTTTCTACATCTCTCCGTCCGCCCGTGAAATCGATCCGGGCGCTCGCCTCGACGCAGGGCAGATCACCCTCCTCGGTCAGAGATTCGAGCTCGGCGCTCACACATTTTCCCATCCGGACCTGACCGCGATCTCTCACGATCAGGCTATCTCCGAGATCACGCGAGGCGCTGACGTTCTGGAGGAAGTTTCCGGGACAAGGCCAACCTCTTTCTGTTATCCCTACGGCAAGTTCAGCCGCCGCCTCTCCAGAAGCCTGGGCGGCCTTGGCTTCACCTACGCTCGCACTGTCAGGCAATTCGAGACCGGAATAACCGATCCGCTGACCGCCGGCACCACTGTACACGCATACCAGCACCGCACCGGCCTTTCTGGATACCTGCGCGCTACCGGATTCAATCCCGCCAGGGCGGCACGCTTCCTGGACTGGAGCCTCGTGGCAGCCGACCTGTTCGACGTGTGTGTGAAAAACGGCGGAATTTTCCATCTCTGGGGCCATTCATGGGAGATCGACGCGCACGGCGACTGGGATAAGTTGGAGCAGGTCTTTGCTTACATCGCCGGCCACAAACAAGCCGATTACGTGGCAAATTGCTCCCTGGGCCGTCCTCTCCGGACCAGCCTGTTGCTGGCCTCGTCATATTTTCCCCCTAAAGCAGGCGGACTGGAACACTACGCCTTCGAAATGGCCAAAGGAGCGGCCCGGGCCGGTGTGGAGGTAAACGTCATCACCTCGGGGACGTCGCAACAACTCGAGCATGAGCAGTCACCGGAAGGCATGGTCATCCACCGGCTGCCTGTGCAGTTCAAGATCAAGGACACGCCGCTGAACATTCGCTGGCTGCTTGATATCCGCCGCCTGGTTCGCGACATCAACCCCGATGTCATCAATATCCACCTGCCGGTGCCTTTTCTCGCCGATCTGGTGGCGCTTTTTTCTCGCGGCGCACCGGTCATCGTCACCTACCATTGCGGCTCGATGAAGGGCAATGGTTTCGTGCTGGATCGCCTGGTAGATCTTTACGAGCGGTTGATCCTCCCGCTGGCTTTGAATAAAGCCCGCCGCATCGTCTGCACCTCGGAATACGTGCGGCAGGGCTTCCTCAAGCGCTTCACCGGCAAGTCGGTGACTATCAACCCGGGCGTGGACACCTCGATGTTTACAAAAAGGGACAACCGGCCCAATGGGAAGTCAGTGATTTTCGTGGGCGATTTCAGAACTGGCCGGAAGGGGCTCGATCATCTCAGGGAAGCGATCAGGCTGGTGCCGGGAACGACCCTGCACGTGGTGGGCAGGGGTCCCCAGATCGACTCCCCCGGAACAGTGTATTACGGAGAATTACACGGCAAGGATCTGGTGGCCCGGATCCATGCCAGCCAGGTGCTGGTCCTTCCCAGTGATTGGCCCGAGGCTTTCGGCATGGTTTTGCTGGAAGCAATGGCCTGCGGAGTGCCGGTCATCGGCACGGATATCGGCGGCATCTCGGAAGTGATCCGGAACCGCGAGGACGGCCTGCTCGTGGCTCCCGGTAGCGCCAAGGCCCTCGCTGATGCAATCAGCTATATTATTAATAATCCCGGCGAGGCCGAAGAATACGCGGCGAAGGCTTATAAGAAAGTGATGACGTCGTACCGATGGGAGAAAATCATCGAAAAATATCGCGCCGAGTTATCAGATATCACGGAATTGAAAATGACAAAGCCCGCATGAGTGATCCCGGCATCGCCCTGATCATAACCCTGCTCAACGAGGAGAAGGGCCTCCCTCTCCTGCTCGAGTCCATCGATCACCAGTCCCTGAAGCCTGACGAGATCGTTGTCTGTGAAACCGGCTCAGAAGACGGAACGATGCGGATCCTGCGGGAATGGCAAGAATCCCACCCGCGAAGCATGACCATAATCGAGAAGAAGGGGCTCAACATAGCCGAGGGCCGCAACCAGGCGATCAGCGCCTGCGGCTCGCCAATCGTCTGCGTCACAGACGGAGGCTGCATTCTGGAAAAGGACTGGTTGCAGAAGATAACCCTTCCACTAAGAACCAACGGCGAAGAGGTGGGCATTGTCTACGGCGATACGGTCGCCGTGGGTAAAAACAGGATCGGCAGACAATTTGCCGTGCTGTACTCAATAAAGACCATGGGCATGGAGTCCTCCGGTTATGCGCATTCCAGCAGATCGGTGGCCTTCAGGCGGTCGGCCTGGGAAGCGGTGGGAGGATACCCCGGGTGGATGACACTGGCCGGTGAAGATACATACTTCTTCAGGCAGGTGGAAAAAGCATTCGAGAGCCGCCACGCACCCGGCGCCAAAGCCTATTGGCACCACGGCGAGGAATCGTTGATAGCGGTATTCAAGAGACACCGCAGAAACAGCGAGGGTGATGGTGAAGCCAATCTCTGGCCCTACCGATATCTGGCCCTGATCGGCGCCTACCTGGCCGCCGTCACTTCGCTGCTGCTGTCTTTTTTCCACCTGGGCCTGCTGCCACCATCACTGCTGCTTGTCATTGGTTTATGCTTCCGGCACACACCGTCCGCGCTGAAAAAAAAGATCGACCTGATTGACGCATTTGCCGTGATGCCCGCTATTACGCTGTTTCGCGATCTGGGCATGGCCACCGGTTATCTCCTGGGCATGAAGAACAGAGCGTCGAAGAGGTTAACAGAAAGCCCTGTTGAAACTTGAGGGATAAGCTGTAATTCCACACCGAGGTCGCCGATCCATGCCCAATCCACTGAAAGCTCACTCACGTGGGCGATACAATGCCTTGATAACCCTGCTTGCTGGCCTGGTCATCCTGGGCCTGCTCATTTTTAACTACGGAGCCGTCTCGGAAGCCCTCTCCCCCTATTTCACCCGAAAGCCGGAGCGGCTCACAGAGCTTTATTTTACGGACTACGGATCCTTGCCCAAATTAATGGACGCCGGCCATAGATACCAGTTCGATTTCACCGTCGTCAATCATGAAAACCAGAACCACACATACCTGTATCGCGTTACCGCGATCGAGGACACCCAATCCACGATCCTGACGTCCGGCCAAATCTCCGTAAAAGATGGAGCAAGTGCGAAAAAAGAGATTTTTTTTACTCCAACGCGGCCAGGGAAAAAAGACAAGATCATCGTTGACCTGCTCGACAAAAACCAGCGCATCACTTTTAGCGCCCAAAACAATTTTCAGTAGTCAGGTGAGCCTGGTGACCACGTTTTTCGAAGTTATAGCGACGGCAATAAATTGAGCTCCTTAGGTCCCAAGCCACCGAGGCTGCCCCTCGAACTTTCGCAGACTTACGACCGCGTGCCAGCGCCAGAGCGGGCGGCCCGAGGCTGGCGTCTGACCAGCCACAATACGCTGCAGCTGATAGTCATAACCGTAGCCCTCTTTGCCATCACGCTGCTTGCCGGGTTGAAATTTATCCCGGCCATCCTGTTTCCCTCGATCATTTTCGCCCTGCCGGTCTCCCTGTTACTGCCTGGGTATATGCTGATCAGGCTGCTGGACATCAGCTGTCGCCGGCTGTCGGAGTGGATCCTCTATTCGGTCGGCGTCAGCATCTTTCTGCTGTTTGCCACCGGCCTGCTTATCAACACCTTGCTGCCAATGGTGGGAATTGCCCGGCCCCTGGACACCCTGCCGGTAATCCTCCTGGTAATCCTGGTGAATCTTCTTCTGGCTGCTGCCTGCTACCTGCGCTCTGTCGACCTCACGCTAGAGCTCAGGACGCCGCACCCCTCCGCCCTGGCGATCGCGGCTTTTGTCTTGCCGCCGCTTTTCGTCGTTGGCGCAGTCATGGGTGCCGTGGGCCTCAACAACCATGCCGGCAATCTGCCGGCAATGATCGTGCTTGGCGGTATTGGTGCTTATGCCTTGCTACTGCTCCTTCTGAGGAAGCGGGTGCCGGATTCCCTGTTTCCTTACTCCCTCTTCTTTTTGACGCTGGCGCTGCTCCTGGGCACTTCACTAAGGGGATGGGTGATCTCCGGACACGATATTCTGTACGAATTCGCGGTTTTCGAGATGACGAAAAGCTTCGGCGTCTGGAGCATGTCCCATTATCAGGACGCATATAACGCCTGCCTGAGCATAACACTGCTGCCTACCATGCTAAGTGCGGTACTGCCAAAAATACCGGATCAGCTCATACTCCGCGGACTTTTCCAGATTATCTTCGCATTGACGCCCGTGGCTCTTTTCCTCTTTCTGAAGAAATATGTCTCCAACGCCATCGCTTTTCTGGCCTGTCTTTTTTTCGTTTCCCAACCACCCCTGCTGCAGGACTTCGCCTTTCTGACCCGGCAGGAAATAGCGATGCTGTTCTACATGCTGGCGTTGTTGGCATTCTCCTCGAAATCGCTCTCGCGGCCGCAGCAGTACCTTCTGGCCCTGTTTTTCGGCGCCGCCATGGTCTGGTCCCATTACTCGACGACCTACATCGCGATAGCGGTTCTGCTGTCCGTGCTGGTTTTCAGAAACCGTATTATGGCAAAATTTGTAAATCTCATCAAAAGACCAGTGACAGCGGTGACAGCAGCGATTGTCTCCAGGCCGCCGGTTGGCAAGGATACAGTTGTCGCCACCGCGCCGTTCCGGCAGCTGAGCGGCAGGAGCTCAACATTTGCCAGCGGCGCCAGGTGGTTGCCCGGCTGGAGTTATGTCGTACTGCTGATTCTGATGACTGCATCCTGGAACGTATGGATCACCGGGACCCAGAACAATTTCACCACCTTCGTCGCTTCCGTTTATCGAAATGTTTCCGAGGGAGGTTTTAGTGAGTATAAAACGGGCTTGACCGATCAGCTCAACATCTACAACAACTCCAGGATCCAGTCATCGGCTATCGACACTTTCGTCAGTTCTCACACAGGCGGGGATAACACAGCCGACTCGCCCCGGTATTCCTCCGTTGACTACCAGGGCTATAATCCGAGCGCCAAATCAGACATCATGTTCAATCCCAACAACAACGTGGCGCAGACGCTTTATTCATACGGAGAAATCTACAAGAAGTTTGCAAAGATCTTCATTATCGCCGGCATAATGTGGCTGGTCCTCTCCGGGATTGGCTCATATATCGTCGACGACGATTTCAAGCTTTTCATGTCGATGAACATCCTGGTGCTGGGCCTTGCCATGGTCATGCCATTATTCTCCAAGGACTACAGCCTGTTAAGAGCCTATCAACAATTGCTGATCGGCCTTGGCCTCCCGGCGGTGGTGGGCGCGTACGCCATCTTCAGGTTGCTTTTACGAAAATATGTCTTCATCGGCCTCGGTCTTTTCTTCGTCGTCTACTTCCTGCTGCTGTCATCATTTCTGCCTGAGCTGCTTGGCTTCGGTTATGCCCAGCTGAATCTAAACAACTTTGGCCTTTATTATGAAATCCATTATTCGCACAGATCGGAACAGGAGGCGATATCATGGCTCACCAGGAACAGCGACCCCAATTATCCTGTGTTCGCCGACTTTGATGCCAAGAAGAAAATCGATCTCTTCGGCAACAGACCGGTATGGGTGGTGCCGAATGTACTGCCTCAGAACATCAACCGCAATGCTTACGTCTTTGCTGATTACACGAATTTGCGTGACGGTCTGTCTTATTCCCCGTTTGGTGGGGATGTGTTTGCTTATTCCTTCCCCAATGATTTCTTGAATCTGCATAAGGACATCATCTATTCCAACGGCCAGACCGAGATCTTTAAATGAGGATACTGATGATTCATGACATCGGCGCCCTGGTGGGCGGTGCGGAACACAGCCTGTATAATATTCGCCGCGAACTGGTGCGCCGGGGGCATGAAGTGAGGGCGGTCACCGGCGACCGCCCAAGGCCCCAGCCAGGTTTCAGCGACTACACGTTCTCAAGCCGGGACGCAACCGTGCCTGGCAAGCTAGTGCATTACCTATACAATCATTCCGCAAAGACAACTATTTCTTTCGCGATCCGGGATTTCCGGCCAGAAGTAATCCATGCCGGCACGGTGACCAAAATTTCACCCGCAGGCGTGAAGGCGATGAAAGGAACCCCGACCATCATGGACCTTCGTGATTATGGTTTGATGTATCCAGCCCTGCACAAATACCTGCCCAAAGACGAATTTTGCAGATATGGCGACGACGCCTGCTGTCCGCTTCACGCGGGATACTTCCGCTATTATTTTGAGCTGCTGCGCATCTATCTTCATCGAAAAAGATTCGACCAGATAGCAGCATTTGTCGCCGGCAGCGAGCATATGAAACGGTTGGCTGAGCAGCTGGGAATGAAACCGGCCGTTGTTCTAAACAGCCCGATCGAGACCATTCCGGAGCAGTTGCCCGGCGTACCAAAATTGCCTGACAGTATCCTCTACGCCGGCCGGCTGGAGCCGGAAAAGGGAGTACTGGAGCTTGTGAACAGCTTCGAACTAGTGCGAAAGTCGCTTCCAGACGCCAAACTGCTGATAGCCGGCAGTGGTAGTCTCAGTGATGAGATTGACTCCCTAATCATGGACCGGAGGCTCTGCGGGTCCGTGACATTGCTCGGTCACATCAATAGGCAGGAGCTGCAGCAGTGGTACGTGAAAACGCGCATCGTGGCAATTCCTTCGCTTTGGCCGGAGCCCTTCGGTCGAGTGGGACCCGAGGCGATGGCATTCGGGGTTCCGGTAGTGGCCTCTGGAAGGGGAGGAATGACGGACTGGCTGAATGACGGCCAAAACGGGATAATCGCCGATCCCTCGGACGTAAAAAGCCTGGCTGCTTCCCTCGTGAGACTGCTTCAGGATGAAACTTTATATCAGCTCATGTCAGAAAATGCGCGCCAGAGCGCGCACCGATTCCGCGTGGAAAATTACGTCGATGAATTGGAGGCGCTATACCGCGGCGCAGCTGCGAGCAGCAAGCGTCTCCGGTCAAGAAAAATCAAGGCGCCGTAGCAGACCAGCGAGACCGCTTCTCCCAAAAATTTGGCATACCCGACACCATTCAAGCCATACCCCCGGAAAAAATAACTGAAACTGATAATCAACACTGCGCCGAAAAAACTAATGACTGTCAACGGAAGTGTGCGATAGTTGATCCTGAAGATCGTGCGCGCTATCGAATTGAAAGCGTTAACAACCGCGGCGACAGCCAGGATACGCAGTAACCCCGTAGCTTCCGCGGCATATGACGATCCAAAGACTCTGAGCAGATATGGGCTGAGCACCATGAGAAATATTATGCCAGGCACCAGCAGCAAGCCCAGGAATTTTAACACCTTCCCGATCATCTTTGTTAACGTGACACCGCCGTGTGAGGCTTCCGCCAGCAATGATTGCGTTGCTGATGCTGAGATCGTGAACAGGAAGGTCGCAAACATCATGGCGATGTAGTAATAAGCGCTCATTTCGGGACCGTAAACATTTATAATCAGGATAGGCAGCACAATGACCGGCAGACCCTCGACGAAGCTGGCCAAATAATTGCCGAAAGAGTATCTGATCATCCCTCTGAGCGGAGCAATTCCGAGACGTGGCATCAGGGAGTGATTGAAGCGCCTGGAAAGCACGACCATGCTATAGATCACAGCCGCGCCCAGACTGAACATCCAGGATGAAAGGATGCCGTAAGCGCCAAAGGCGATTAGAAAGAACGGAAATATCAGTTTACCAACGCTGAATACGAGGTTCTTGCGCAGGTTGAACTTCGATTTGCGGTAAGCGATAAAGGTGTTATTAAACATATAGTCGGAGACTGAAATCAGCACGAACAGGATAAACAATAACCGGGTGGCGATGCTGGAGGTGACAACGTCAAGGTCACTGTGAAAGTGAGGCAGAATCACCATGAATAGCAGCGAAAAGAATACCCCAAAGACTGTCACGGTGGAAAGGCAGACGTTGAAGAGCGTGTTCTTGTCAGGATGCTCCGGGAGCACCCGGATGATCGACAATTCAAAGCCCATCAGACTCAGACTGGAAATCAGATTCAAAGCGGCCAGCAAGGCTGTGGCGATTCCCATCTGGGCGTCGGAATATAGATGAGCGCATATTGTCCAGAAAAGCAATCCGAATGCCGACAGAAGGACCCAGCTGAAAAGCAGATATAAAGTATTGATGTAAATTGATTCTTTTATGAACCGCCTGATGAATCTTTTCACAGCATTCTCATTTGATAAGAGCACGATTCCTTCAGCTAACAGACAGAAATAACCAGCAGTCATGGTAATAAAAACTTATCAGCGGAATTCCATCATAGCATTTTGTTTTTTGGCGGTGATTGCCCTGGCATTCACGGGCTGCAGTTCGGGAGAGGGCGGAACCGGTGCATCGATGGCCGGAGCCTCAACCGGCCAGACCGAAGCCGGGACGAATCCGAATGGAACATTGAACCTGTCCTCCAAGAAGATAGGGTTCAGTGTGGGCGGAAGTCTGAAATCACTGAGCAACCAGGAACTTGACCAGGAGTTGGCTGATATATCCAGCCTGGGGATAAAATGGCTGAGAATTGATATTGGCTGGGATCTGGTACAACCAGTCGATAACGGTCAGTACGACTGGACGTCCACCGACCGCATCGTGCTCGCGGCCAGGAAGTACAACCTCCAGCTGCTGCCTGTGCTGGCCTATGCGCCCGAATGGGCCAGGCAGCCCGCCTGCAAGACTAACTTCGTCTGCGCCCCCGCTGACAACGCGGCGTTTGCCAATTTCGCCCAACAGGTCGTCAGACGCTACACGCCTATGGGCGTGAACACCTGGGAGATTTGGAATGAACCGAACAACAACTCTTTCTGGCTGCCTCAGCCGGACGCGGCGGCTTACGTGGAACTGCTGAAGGCAACCTACACCGCCATTAAACAGGTCAATCCCAACGCCACCGTGCTTAGTGGCGGCCTGTCGCCAGCCGAAAACATTTCCGGACATATCGCTCCGCGTGATTTTCTGACGGCGATGTACCAGGACGGCGCCAGGAACTACTTTGACGCCCTCAGTTATCACCCTTTTTCGTATCCAGTACTTCCCGATGACGTGACGGCCTGGAGCAGCTGGTCGCAGATGTCCGATCTGGACCCGAGCATCCGCAGCATCATGGTCGCAAACGGCGACGGCAACAAACAGGTTTGGGCCACAGAGTACGGGACGCCCTCGGGCGGCGCCAGCAATCTCAACGAGACGCTCCAGGCGCTGTCATTCAAGCAGGCGCTCGAGCAAATGGGCAACAAGCCCTGGCTGGGCGCCATGTTCTTCCATACATACAGAGATAGCCCGGGGGACCCGAATCAGGCAACCAACGATTTCGGCATCATCCGTACCGACGGCAGCAGAAAGCCTGCTTACGGGGAGCTTCAGAATATGCTTCACCAGCAGTGACGGACGCGGCCCCAGTCAGTCCTGAAGCTCACGTTCCAACCGCAGCGGCTCACCGGCCCAGGAGATCGTTCCTTAGCTCGTAGTATGCGGGTTTCTTCGAGCCATCGTGACGGACGAGGCCGAAGAAGTTCTGGATTGTGCTGGTGCTGGTGCCCAGGTCCTTGTAGCTGTACAGGAACAGGCCCGCCACCCATGGCTTGGTGCTCACCTGCTGGATGGCATCCTTGACCATCGCCGCCTGCAGCAGTTCGTCGCCTTGCCAGCTGGGGCCGTTGGTGGGACAGCCGAACTCGGTGGCCCAGACCTGTTTGTTGCCGTCGCCGTTTGCGACCATGATGCTGCGGATGCTCGGGTCCAGATCGGACATCTGCGACCAGCCGCTCCACGAGAGCAAGCTCGACGGCAGCGCGGGGAATGAATATGGATGATCACCGACCGCATCCATGTAGTTCCTGGCGCCGTCCTGGTACATCGCCGTCAGGAAATCACGCGGGGCGATATGTCCGGTTGTGTTGTCTGCAGGTGACAGGCCGCCGCTGATTACCCTGGCCTGAGGATCCACTGTTTTGATGGCCGTGTAACTCGCTTGCAGCAGCCGTGTATAGGCGGCAGCATTCGGGGTTGGCAGCCAGAAAGCATTGATATTCGGCTCGTTCCAGATCTCCCAGGTATGGATCCCCATCGATGCGTAGTGACTGGCTGCGGCCGCCGCAAAGGTGGCGAACTGGTTGGGATCGGCTGGCCCGCACTGCCAGCTGGTACACCCTGCCGGCCTGGCCCAGGCAGGCGTATAGGCCAATATCGGCACCAGCTGCAGATTGTGCCGGTTGGCCGCCGCGACGATGCGATCGAACTGGGGCCAGTTATAAGAACCGGGACCGTTGGGCTGCGCCAGGTCCCAGGCCATTTCGAACCGTACCCAGCCGATACCAAGGCTGGCGATATCAGCCATGGAACTATCCAGATCCTGATCGCTGAGATTGGCGAAATTGTCGCCGACAGAGATGCCGATCTTCCCATTCGGATTCACGGTCTGGGACGGCTGATAGCTATAGGTGTTGCCATTGATATCCTGGGCCGATGCATTGATCAGCTGCCGGAAACTGGCGGTGCCGACTGGCACCACGAACTTGTAAGTCTGATTGGCCGTCGAGTTGGGAGCGATGTTGCCGACAACCAGCGGCAGCCGCGTCTTCAGCGTGACGCCGGAGCTTGCTGACGAGCCGGTGATAGTGACATTGTAGGCTCCATTCGGGCTGGAGTTGCGCAACGTGCTGGTTACAGTCAACTGCCTCTGGGTGTAATCGTCGTAACTGCCCCAGAACGCGACCATGGAATCGATGCTGAGATTGGGCCGGGCATTCTGGGATGGCTGAAAGCTCCAGCTGACAGGCGCGGTCCCGGTGCCATCACTCACCCATCCGGTGATGTTATAGGTACTGTTCCACTTAAGCCCGGACACGTTGCAGTAATAGTCAGTGCTGTTGACGGTACAACCGGAAAGGGTAGCGCCGTTGTTGATCACCAGCGAGCCGCCGGTAAGCGCGGAGCCAGACTCGGCGACCACCCCCACGACACCCGGAAGGCTGCTCTGGGGCCCGATGGGCCAGGCAGTCACCGAGGGGCCGGGGCCGCTTGCTGAGGCGGCGGAGGCCTGAAGTGACAACAAAAGCGCGACGGTCAGCGCCGCGGCTGTGATGGTTATAATAGTCTTGGTCCGCTGATGAACGAACCCCTGAACGGCACCGAATACAGGCATTTCCTTGATTCCAATCCATGTCGGTGCCTCCCCCGTTACTATTTGCATCGGACGAAAGCGTGCCGTCTTTAGAAAACGGTTCCATTACTTTCGTTTTACTGGGGGAATCGGCGCAAGGCGGGGAACCGCGGAATCAAAGCAGCAGACGAATCTGGCTCTGGATGTTGAACTTTCTGCTGTTATTTATTTAATTCGAAGCGCAATAGCAGATACGGATCAATGGGGAGGTCGATCCAAAACTATTGCTTGTAGTAGAACACTACAGGCGCCGGGAAATTCCCGACCTTATCGGGATTGGCGCTAATTGGGGATTTATTCCATCAAGCGGCTACGCTACTATTCATACCAGCAGTTCATTGAAATCTGCAGCCGCCCGGTTCCAGTTCATGTTGCCAAATTCATGCAGGAAAGTCTCCCGCGGTCTCAGCCTGCCGGGCTCATCCAGCAGACGGCCTATCTGACTGGCCAGATGCTTCTCGCTGGCCGCCGTCAGATAGCCGTTCTTGCCCTCGACGATCAGATGGCGGGCGGCATTGTTTTCATGATCCGTAGTGATCACGGGAACGTCACAGGCATTGGCTTCGGCAACGATCAGGCCGAACCCCTCCCGCACGCTGGGCAGCACCAGCATCTTGCTGGCCTTGATCAGCCCGTAGAGATCGCGATGGCTGGGCAGAAAGTCCTGCAGCTCAACATTTTCCTTGAGCCCCAGCGTGTCCACCAGGTTCTCCAGGGAAGATTTCTCCGGGCCCTCGCCGATCACCACGCACTTGATCCCCGGATGGTTCCGTTTGACCTTGGCGATTGCCTTGATCAGCAGGTCGACGTTCTTGTGGTCGATCAGCCGGCCGGCATAGATGACATCGCTGGAATAATCGAGCCTGGGGATGGTAGTGATCGGATCGAGATCGACGCCGGGCAGCACCGTCTCCACCGGCTGGCTCACCCCCGCCGCCAGCAGCCGCTCGGTCGTTTGCCGCGAGATGGAAATAAATACATCCGGCATCTTCATTGCCATTTTTTCAACCAGATAGCCAATCCGGCCGCCGACGCCCTCCAGATATTCCAGCCAGTATTCCCGGCCCCAGACCTCGTACCAGGTCGCATAAAGTTTCTTCCGCCTCAGCCAGCAGACCAGCCGCATGCTGAATAGCGGGAAAAAGGGGATGTGGTCCACATTGACCACATCAAAGGATTTCCAGGTCAGTTTCAGGCACGCCAGCGAGAAAAGCAGTCCCTGCCTGATTGACCGGCGCTTGCCCTTATAAAGCGCATGATTCCGGCAGATCGCGTGATAATAAATGCCGTCGAGCTCGATATTTTTCTCCCCGGGCCACCATTTCATCGTGTAGATGTGGACTTCGCGGCCGTGATCGACCAGGCGCTTGGAAACCTCATGCAGATGTTTTTCCTTGCCACCCTTGTGAAACGGCTCCACGGCGTCGGAGACAAAGGCGACGATCCGTTTCTCACGCGGACGCCAGAACAGCTGCCGGGCGAACATCGTCAGGATCCGCCGGCCGTCCGTGAGCGGCCGCAGGCTGGACTCGCCGATGCGGGGAGCATAAGTGATGGGGACGGAATAGATCTCATAACCCAGCCGCGACATCTTGGTGATCATCTCCATCTCGATGGCGAAGCCGGAGCTCTTCAGATGCGGACGCAGGTTCCTGATGACTTCATGGCGCCAGGCGAAGTAGCCGGAGAGCGTGTCGGTGATGTTGACCTTGAACATGTGCCGGACCAGGGAGGAAAAAAACCAGTTGCCCAGGCGGTTGAGGAACTTCATCGAGCTCTTGCGCATCCGCCCCGCCAGCCGGGAACCCAGCACCACGTCACAGAAGCCGCTCTCCAGCGGTTCGATAAGGCGCATGATCTCGGCCGTCTTGTAGGTATCGTCGCCGTCGATCATGACCACGTAATCACAGTCGTCGTCGATTACGGACATGGCCGTCTTGATAGCCTGACCTTTTCCCCTTTTTGGCTCATGGATGACATGGGCGCCGTGGCGCCGCGCCACCGCTTCGGTATTGTCGCTGGAATCGTTGTCGACCACGATCACATCAATGGAGCAGCCCGCTGCCTTGATTTTCTCATGCGGTATGCCATCGATAACATGGCCGATGGTGTCGGCCTCATTGAAGCAGGGGATAATCAGGGTGATTTTCTTGGTCGCCTGTTCGGCGCGGGAAATAGCTTCCCTGAGCGAAGCGCCGGCATTGAAGAAGTCGCGCCGGCCCGCCCAGACACCGGGCGAAACATGGGTTTCGGTTGCTATGCTCGCGGTAGCGATGCTCGCCTGATATACACCTAAATTACCATCACGGCAGTCCGCCGACGCATAATACGGGTGCCAGCCGGTCAGACCGGAAATTTTCTCATCGTTGCTCACGCAGCCCCTGGGGTTAGGCTTTTTTTTCTTATCAGAATATCCGTCACCGCAGTCGAGCAAAAGCTAGAACCCGGATTATTTTAGTCGGTTATCATATTGTAATCTTTCCCCGCCATTTGTCAATAACCAAATATTTGGAATTTGTCAAAAACTGGGGTCTTCTGGCGAATTGATCAGCTTTAGGATCAGATCATGCAGGTCCAGGTGGGATGACCAAGCGCTCCCGGTGCGGTCAAGGAAGCGCCCCCCTGTTACCTCATCCACCGTTATGGTCAGGGCAGCGCCCGTCCTGCCACCTCGTCGAACGATCCGTAGTAGATCACCCGTTCGCTGGTGATCAGGCTGCTGCCGGCACTGCCGGTTACCTCGACCGGTCCATTGACCTGTCCGGAGAATACTGGTGTTATGCGGCCGCCGGCCGGGATGATGTAATGCCCAACGACGTTGCCGGCGATCCTGACGTCGACGGCTGTCTCAGCCTGCCCCTGGTTTCCGACCAGCAGCCAGGTCAACATGCCGGGAGTGCCGCTGTCGTACCAGGCGAACCACTGGTCACTGGACTGGCGGGCGGGCGAGGTGCCGGTCACCTCAGCGAAGCCAGCCTTGAAAAGCGTCCGCTGGCTGGCGATCAGCGGCTGGCCGCCGGTGGCAACCACCCGCACCGGTCCGTCAACCGTGCCCGGGTAACTCGGGGTGATCCGGCCGCCGGCGGGGATATTGTAGTTTCCCATCAGCCTGCCGGCCACGTAGACATCGACCATGGCCGCCTGCCCTGACGGGTTTGCCACCAGGGCCCAGCTGCTCATGCCGGGGCTGGCGTCGTCATACCACGTAAAGTCATTCTCCGCGGTCAGCGACTGCGCCGTCCGGGCCAGGGTCTCGTTGAAGGCGGCGTCGAACACCGTCCGTTCGCTGACGGTGAGCGGCTGACCGTTGGAGCAGGTGACGCGCACCGGCCCGTTTATGACGCCGTTGAACTGCGGCGTGACGCGCCCGCCGGCTGGCACCGTGTAGTGACCCTGCTCCTGGCCGGCGATCGTGACATCCACCTGCGCGTCCGCATTGCCCTGATTGCCGATGATCACCCAGCTGGCCATCCCCGGTGAGCGCTGATCGTACCAGGTAAGGTAATAGTCGGTGGC
Source organism: Actinomycetes bacterium (assembly GCA_021791195.1). Taxonomy (GTDB): domain Bacteria; phylum Actinomycetota; class Thermoleophilia; order BMS3ABIN01; family BMS3ABIN01; genus JACWAD01. The sequence goes on from JAJYXB010000004.1 coordinate 158,947, forward strand.
CGGTCCGCTCGCGGGCGCTGCGGGCAGCTCGGTGAAACTGCCGTTGTAGAGGCTGCGCTCGCTGACCAGCAGACCGCCGCCCGTGGTGGAAACCACTTTCACGGGGCCGTTCATTACGCCGGCAAACATGGGCGTGACCCGCTGGCCGGGACCGATGTCATACTCTCCTGACAGCCGGCCGCCGATGTAGACCTGCGCGTGCTGCGCCGCCGGCCCGGGGTTGCCGATCACGACCCAGCACTGCATCCCGCTGGAAGCGTCATCATACCAGCCAAAATAATAGCTGCGGTCGGAGGGGTTTTTAACATTTAAGTTTATCTGTGATGTTGATGAGTTCCCCGCGGCGTCATATGCTTTGGCGGTCAGGGTTGCGGCGCCGCCGGCCAGCCCTCTGGTGTCGAGGTTGAAATCGTATGGCGCCGCCGTGGCACTGCCAACCAGACTGCCGCCGGCGTAGAGCTCAACCCGGGTCACACCGACGTTGTCGGAGGCGCTAACCGTTACGCCCACAGCGCCGGAGACGTCCGCTCCATCCGCGGGCGCAGCAAAGCTGACCGCCGGCGGCGTAGTGTCCGCCGGAGCCACAGCTGCGCGGAAAGCCGCCAGGCTGGCAGCCGAGCTCTCCACACGCCAGTCGGTTTCCTTGTTGATATTGAACCAGGTGACACCGACGATGCGCGGAAACCGCGACGGCAGCCGGGCGAACATGTCGCTGATCCACTGGGCCTTGTCGCCGCCCTGCTCGGTGGAAGCCGTCTCACAGATGATCACCGGTTTGGCTGTCGGATCGGCGGTTATCGCCGGATTGTTTGCTGTCCTTTTTGGGACGCCGGCATTGGCTGATAATACCGCCGTCCCGGCTGCGGCCGGCGCTGAGGCGAACGCTGCGATAGCAGGCGGAGGAGCGCAGTTGCGCGTGCTGGTCGTACATGACGGCGGCACGCACAACCAGCAGGATTTGCTGCTTCAGGATTTGCTGGGCCATTTTTCAATTAAACCCAGGATCGTCACCGAATCCGCTTACCGCGCTGGCAACCTGGAGGATTATGATGTCATTTTTTATCTGAAGCGCAACGACTCCCCCGCGCCGGGCGACCTGCTGGCGGACATCGCCCGAACCGGGAAGACGGTGGTGTGGATCGGCGCCGGTTTCAACCAGTTTGCCGCCGGCCGGCCGATGACCGAACGCTACGGCTTCACGTTCGTCAAGAGCGTCAGCGGCACATTTACCGACGTCCGCTACGGCGGGCAGAAGATGACCAAGCCCGAGCCACAGGCGGACCTGGTCTCCATCACAGACCCCGGCAAGGCAGTCTTGTGTGCCGACATGATCGGCACCGACCCTGACGCCCCCGCACCCTATATCGTCCGCGGCGCCAACCTCTGGCATGTCGCCGACAACCCGCTCACCGGGGTATCGCAGTACACCAGCTACATGGCCTTTGCCGACCTGCTGCACGAGATGGTCGGCGTCCCGCACTCGACCCGGCATCAGGCGCTGATCCGCATCGAGGACGTACACCCCATGGCTGACCAGCAGAAGCTGCGCGCCATCGCCGACTACCTTAAATCGCAGAACATTCCGTTCGCGGTGGCGCTGATTCCGGTATATGTCAATCCGGCCACGGGCCAGCAGGTTTCGATGTCGGACAGTCCGGGCTTCGTCGGCACCATCCGCTATATGCAGGACCGCGGCGGCGCCATCGTCCTCCATGGCTATACTCACCAGTACCGGGGCGAGACCGCGATCGATTACGAGTTCTGGGACAGCGAGGCAAACGCGCCGCCAGCGGCGGAATCCGAGGGCTGGATCAAGAGCCGGCTGGCGGCGGCCCTGGATGAGACGCACCGAAACGGCATCTATCCAATCGCCTGGGAGACGCCGCACTACACAGCCGACCCGTTCACCGCCACGATCATCGCCCGCTTCTTTCCGGTATATTACGGCCGCCGCGGCGACGAGGCGGCTCCTTTCATACTGGACACCGACCGCTACGGGCAGGAAGTGATTCCGGAGAACATGGGATACGTGCAGCTTCCTTCCGCGATCCACGGCGATTCGCCGGTGCCGGAGACCGGCGGCCTGGTGACGGTGCGCGATGGCGTCGCCAGCGCCTTCTTTCATCCATTCCTCAACATCTCCTTTCTGAAGCAGCTGGTAGCCAATATCCGCAATACCGGTTTCACCTTTGTTTCGCTCGATTCGCTGGTGCCCAAGGAACGGCTGCCGCACCCGGTCGATATATCTGTGCGGGACCGCATCCAGAACCTGGTGTCCGACATGAAACAGACTGCGGATAACAAGGGAATGCCGGGGATTAGCTGGTTCTCGCTCGTGGGCCTGGGCATCCTCATTTATTACGGGGTCGTCTTCGGGTTGGGACGGCGCGTGCACTACCCTTTGCCGGCGACCGACCCGCGATTGATGTTTATCTTCGTGATCCCGGCGCTTAATGAGGAAGAAGTGATCGCCGGCACGCTCGATCGCCTGCTGGCGCTGCCGGACCGCAATGTGCGCATCATGGTGATGAACGACGATTCCAGCGACCGCACCGCCGAGATCGTTGGCGGCTACGCTGCCCGCAGCCAGCGCGCCGATCTGGTCAACCGCCCGCCGCAGATCGCCCGCCGCGGCAAGGGAGCAGTCCTCAATCACGCCTTCCGGCTGGTGAAAAACTCGCCGCTGGCGGCGGAATTCGGCACGGAAAACATGGTGCTGTGCGTGCTGGACGCCGACGGGCAGGTGGCGCCCAACATCATCTCCAGCGTCACGCCCTATTTCGAAGACCGGCAAACCGGCGCAGTGCAGGCGAGCGTGCGCATCTATAATGCGTACGTAAACGTGCTCACCCGTTGGCAGCAGTTCGAGTTCCTGACCTTCAACCGCATCTTCCAGCGCGGCCGTGAATCGATGGGCAGTGTCGGCCTGGGCGGCAACGGCCAGTTCGTGCGCCTGAGCGCTCTCGCTTCGCTCGGAGAGGAGCCGTGGACCGATTGCCTGACCGAAGACCTCGACATCGGCCTCAGGCTGATGCTTTCCGGATGGACCAACCATTTCGCCGGCCGCACGTTTGTCGCACAGCAGGCGGCCACGCGGCTGCGAACGCTGCTACGGCAGCGCTCCCGCTGGTTCCAGGGGCATGTCACCTGCTGGAGCCACATCCCCGGGATCCTGACCAGCAGCCTGCGGCTGGCGACGCGCATCGACTCGACCTATTATCTGACAGGGATAGCGCTGGTCTTCCTGTTCTTCCCGGCCTCGTTCCTCCTCCTGGCGATCACCGTCTATGCGCTGCTTTCGGGCGCAGCCACGGTCGGCGACCTGTTATACGGCGCTTTCTTGCCTTATCTGCTGCTCTTTTACGTGCTCTCGTTCGGGCCGCTGCCGGTGATGGCTTTCATCTACTGGCGCGAGGACGGCAAAGTGAGCCTCCCGGGAGCCCTGTTGTGGGCGCACATCTTCGCCGTCATATATAGTGTCTGGTTCGCGGCCGGCTGCGTCGCGGTAGGACGCCTGCTGTCGGGGAAGTCGTCCTGGACCAAGACGCCGCGTTCTTACCCGGTCGAACCGCCCGGATGACAGGCCCCGCCAGGATGTCCCCTTCGGACGGCGCTTTAGGCAACATCGCAGGATTGCTGAAGGTCAGGGATTCCGTTTAAGTAATTCTGCAAATGGGTAATAATAAGATGTTCTTAGTCGCGTTTCGCTGGTCTCTCCTGGATTCTTTTCCCGCCGATAACTTATTGGTGTGCTTTTTGCCCTGAGTGGGGGAGCAAGCTTTGCGCGACTGTGGTACAATGGCCGCTTGGTATTTGCTTGAGATGGGCAAATAAAGGATAAGACAAACGTAACTAGAAAGATAAAATCAAAGTGACATCGATGACAGAACTTCCAAACGAATTGACGCAAAACTTGATAACAAGAGGTCAGGAAAAGGGATTCCTCTCTCTGGATGACATCGCCGACGCCTTGCAGGAGGCAGACCTCTCGACCGAGCAGATTGAAGAGGTGTACGCTCGCATCACCGATCAGGGCATCGACATCGTCGAACAGGACGAGATCGAAGAACTCGGCGAGCCCGATGATTTCGTCGAGGAGCCCACACCGGTGGAGCCAGAGCGGCCGACGGCCACTGATGACTCGCTGCGAATGTACTTGCGTGACATCGGCCGCATTCCGCTGCTGTCGGCGGCTCAGGAGGTGTCGCTGGCCAAACGCATGGAGCGCGGCGACATGGACGCCAAGAGCAGGCTGGTGGAAGCCAACCTGCGGCTGGTTGTCAGCATCGCCAAGCGGTATCTGGGCCGGGGGCTGTCATTCCTGGACCTGATCCAGGAAGGGAATCTGGGATTGATCCGCGCGGTAGAGAAATTCGATTACCGCCGCGGTTACAAGTTCTCGACGTACGCCACCTGGTGGATCCGCCAGGCAGTGACGCGCGCGATCGCCGACCAGGCGCGCACCATCCGCATCCCCGTGCATATGGTGGAGAAGCTGAATCACCTCGTGCGCGCGAAGCGGCAGCTGGTGCAGGATATGGGCCGCGAGCCGACGCCGGAAGAGATCGCCGCGGCGATGGATACCACGGTTGAGAAGGTGCAGCACCTGATCAAGATCTCACAGAGCCCGGTAAGCCTCGAGAAGCCGGTCGGCGACGAAGAGGAAGCGGAGCTGGGAGATTTCCTCGAGGACGAGGGCACTCCCAAACCGCTTGACGCCGCGATGGTCGAGATCAAGAAGGACGACCTCAACAAGGTGCTGAATTCGCTGCCGCACCGGGAGCGCAAGATCCTCGAACTGCGTTACGGGCTCAACGGCGAGCACCCGCGCACGCTGGAGCAGATCGGCCGCCGGTTCGGCGTCACCCGCGAGCGCATCCGCCAGATAGAGGCAAACACGCTGGCACGGCTCAAGGAACTGCAGGAGACGCAGCACCTGCGCGAAAGCGCCTGAGGCTGGACGAAAAACCGGGGGACGAAAAACCGGGAAAAACCGGGGACACCTTACATATGTAAGGTGTCCCCGGTTTTTCTAAGGTGTCCCCGGTTTTTTTAGGGCGTAACCGGCACCAGGTTCTGGGTGCCGCCGTTATTGGCCTGGTCCAGCAGCTGTTTGGCATCCTGGCCGTACTGGCTGCTGGCGCCAAGAGCGATCGCCTTCTGCAGCGGAGCCTTGCTTTCATCCACCTTGCCCGTCTGCAGGTCGAGATAGCCGATGTTGAGCCAGCCGCGCTGATTGTTCGGCTGCTGCGCCACCGCCGTCTGCAGTTCCCGCATGGCCACATCGCCCATGTTCAGCTGGGTGTAAGTATAGCCCAGGTCGATTCGCACCTCGGTATCGTCCGAATTCAGCTTCAGGTACTGGCGATACTGGTCCACCGCCCACTTGTAACTCCAGGCGGCGTCATTGATTTTCCCCTCCTGCGACTGCAGGTCGCCAAGATCCGCGAAGGTGTCCCCCAGCTTCCTCAACGCCAGTTGATCTTTTGGATTCTTCTTGGTTAGATCCTGGTAATTGGTGATCGTCGTCTTGTCCTGATCGATCTGCTGCTGCACCACCTGGTTATTCTGGGATGTGGAGGATTTGTCACTGGCACCGCTGCCGCTGCTGACAAGCCGGGGAACAAATATGGCCAGCACGACCACGACCCCCAGGACCGGCAGCAGGACCAGCCATTTCAGATTATCTTTCATCAGTTGCTCACTAACTGTTGGATTAACGCGACGTTGGGTGACGAGGCGTCGGTCCAGGTGTCCGGACCGATGATGTGTTTCGCGACCTTGCCCTGCTTGTCGATAATGAAGGTCTCCGGCTGTCCCGTCGCCTGATAGAGGTCATAAACATTCTTGCCCGGGTCGAGCAGGATGGGGAACGTCAGCCCTAGCTGCCTGGCGAACTGGTCGGCGTCGTTCTTTTGTGCGTCGATGCTGACGGCAAGGATCTCAAAGGGTTTCCCCTTCATGCTCTCGTAGAATTTTTCCATCGAGGGCATCTCCTGACGGCAGGAGTTGCACCAGCTTGCCCAGATGTTGATCATGACGACCTTGCCGCGGTAGTCGGCCAGGCTCACGCTGGGGCCGTTGAGCCGGGGCAACGAAAAAGCCGGCGCCGCCGAGCCATCCGTGATCGGCGCGGGACGGGTCGACTCGTAATAGAAATAGCCGCCGATGGCAATCGCCACGATCGCTACAAAAGCGCCCAGCGCCAGAACTATGTCAAGCGGCCGCCAGCCATCGTCATCACCGATGGGAGTAAGGTCTTCTGTTTGCTGTTCGGTATTCATCAAACCAGGCCAGGCCTCAGGCGGCCGGTGGCAAAAAAACCGCCGGCAAGCAGAGATTGCCTGGCGGAAAAGGACGGATCAGGAAACCAGCGTCTGCAACGTGAGAAGTAACCGCGTAACGAAAACATACTAACATCCGGCCGCCCGAGCTTCAACAAAAAGAGCAGATTCAGATATTGATGCCCGGCAGCCATTTCTGCATCCAGGCCGACAGCACCTCGATCTGCCCGGTAGCGAGGATCAGTCCGAAAAGAACCAGCATCGACCCGGATACGATCTTGAGCACCGCAAAGTGTCTCTTGATGAAGCCAAAAGCTCCTATCAGCCGGGCGAAAAGAAAGCCGGAAAGTACAAAAGGCACACCCATGCCCAGCGCATAGACGAAGAGGAGGCTGGCGCCCGCAGCCGGGTTCTGCGTGCCGATGGCCAGCATGTAGATCGAGCCCAGCAGCGGACCCGTACAGGGACCGATGCCCACCGAGAACACCATCCCCGCCAGCACGACGCCGATCGTGCCGGCCGGTTTCCGGATCAGGCGCAGACGCCGTTCCTTCTGGAACCACATCGGATTGAAGATGCCGAGCGCGAAGATGCCGAAGATGATCAGCACCACACCGCCGAAGATCTCCAGGATGCGGTGATCGACTCCGCCCGGACTGATGATATTGGTCAGCGACTCCCCCATCCCCCCCGCCACCGCTCCCTGCAGGCTGAACAGGATGACGAAGCCGACCACGAAAGTGCCGCTGGCCATCGCCACTTTTTTGGCGCGGACGCCCAGCTCATCCACGCCGACGCCGGAGATAAACGAGAGATAGCCTGGCAGGAGCGGCAATACGCAGGGGGAAAGAAATGACGCAAGCCCGGCGATGAAGGCCCAGATAAAAGCGACGAATGTTACTTGGGTGATCTCCAAAGGGTAACCTTAAAGCGCATCCTTCAAAGGCATGCCCGGCTGGCTGTCATCGCGCCGGGTCGGGCTGATCCTGATCCTGCGACCGCCGTTTATATATCAGAACCAGCGCGCCGGCGGCCAGCACGGCAACGATGACCGAGATCACCTGCGCCTGCAACTGCCCGTCGCGGTGCATGCGCACGAACTCGACCAGGAAGCGCTCAGTGCCTGCCATGACCAGGTAGGCGCTGATCATCGCGCCCGGACGCTTCAGCCGCCCCCTGAGGACATACATCAGAATCAGGAAGATGACCACGGATGAGAAAGATTCGTACAGCTGTGTCGGCTGCACGGCGATGCCCGGAGGAGTCGGCGGCGAGCCCTTCGGGAACTGCAGCGCCCAGGGCAGGTGAGATGGCTGGCCATAGTCATCGCCGTTGAGAAAGCAGCCGATCCGCCCGAAAGCATAGCCGATCGCCATCGCCGGCGCGGCCGCATCCAGCACCCTTACCCAGGACAGCCGGTAGAGCCTGACCACCAGCAGCGCCGCGATGGCGCCGCCGATAACGCCGCCGTACCATACCAGGCCGGCGCCGCTGAAAGCCGCGGCCAGAGGGCTGTCGCGCAACTCATCCGGATGCTGGATCAGATAGTTGATCTTGCTGCCGACGAGTCCGCCCACCGCTGCCGCGATCACCAGCCAGTAGATGCTCTCAGTGTCCAGACCCTTGCGCCTGAATTCGTAGAAAGCCGAGATCCCGGCGGCAATGAAAGCTATCGCCATCATCAGGCCGAAGGAATGAACTGAGAAAGGACCGATGGAAAAAAGATCAGGATACATACATATATACCTTAACACACACCGAAAACGACTAACAAAGTGCTAAAGCTATTCATTGCAATGACGATAATCCTGTCAAGTTACGCATCTACGAAAAGGCAAACCCGTTGTGAGACGGGGACGCAAAGCCAGGGGTCTCCGTAGAGACAGCCCAGCCGCCGAAGCTTTTCAGCGCAAGCTCTTAGGTTTTGGAACTGGGCATTTATTATGCCCATGACTGGGCATGCCGGTCCAAGAAAGCTTCGGTCGCACACGAGCGTTTTTGGGCCTTTTTTGATGCGTGGGATAAGGGAGAAGGTCATTATAAAGCCCGGATTAACCGGGGAAAAGGGTAAAGGGAAGGGGGTGTGGCCAGGTGAGACTTCCAGCGAAAATCCTGCTCTTGGGCGCAGTTTCGCTGCTGGTGTTCCTGGTTTTATCGTCGGTAAGCTTTGGCGCGGCGCCTTCACCGGTAAGCGATCCGGTGAACGTCAATGTCAATGTCGGCGACTTCATCGCGATTGACAATCCCAGCAACCTGCAGCTGCCGGACATCATTGGTGACAACATGTCCGTCGGCGGCAACGTGACCTGGAACGTCAAGACCAACAACGCCACAGGATACAATCTGCAGATCGCTTCCGCGCAGCCAGGCGCAGCCATGACAGACGGCGCCGGCAACAGCTTCGCGGACTTCAGCGGTCCGGCGGCATGGTCGGTAGCAGGCAACACGTCTGCATTCGGCTGGAGCACGGACAATGCCACTTTCAACGGTTTTAGCGGCATTTCCAAACTGCCGGTGAAAACCACCAGCAGCGCTACTCCAGACGGCGGTGACAGCACCACTTTGTACTTCAAGGCGGGAGTCGGCGCAGGGCATATCCAGCCCGCCGGCGCATATACCGCCAACGTGACGGTTACGGCGACGGTTCAGCCGTGATTGCATAACAACTGAATAGCAACACGTCAACGCAAGATTGACGGCTTTAAGCCCTCCCTGCCAGAGGGCTTTTGCCGTTGGCCAGTATGGCCGATGCAGGAGATCCCGTCCTGGAAGGCGAAGAAAAAAATCGAACCCGTAAGGAAGGCCTTAAAACCATCACTCACATCGACGACCAAGCGATAAACGGCCCCGGACCCGCTCCGCCGGCCGCCAGCCAGGCCGGCCACCGCCTGGCTGCCTTGCTGCTGGCCGCCGTCACGGCGGCGGGGCTCGTGATGTCAGTGGTATTCCCGGCGCTGGCGGGAGCCTTCACGATCCAGAAAAGCGGCGATCCTCCCAACGAGCAGATGGTCATCTCTCCCACCAAGGTGGAACTGAACCTGAATCCCGGCGAAAACGCCTCCCGCGACATCACGCTGGCAAACCGCACCAGCAGCGTCAAGGACGTCCAGTTCAGCGTCGAAGATTTCGAGGGTTCCCAGGACCCATCCCAGGACACAATCTTCCTCGGTGACAAGGACGGCCCTTTCAGCGCCCGGCACTGGATGGATCCTGAGGTGAGCAGCATCACGCTGCAGCCGGGCGAGAGCATCGATTTCAACGTCAAGATCAACGTTCCGCGCGATGCGGAGCCCGGCGGCCATTATGCGGTGCTGTTCGCCTCGGCGAAGAATGACGCCAGCCAGAGCCAGGGCGGCACGGTGAACCTCACCGAGCGGATGGGCACGCTGTTCCTCATCAGCGTAGCCGGCAACGTCAACGAACAGGGAACACTAAACGCGCCGGAAGTGCCGTCCTTTACCGAGTACGGCCCCATCAATGTCGGCATCGTTTTCAACAACCAGGGTAACATCCACGTCAAACCCCACGGCAAGATCTACATCAGCAACTTGCTGGGCCAGACGGTGGCTGAGCTCGATGTGCCGCCGGCGGAGATCCCCGAATGGGTGGTGCTGCCAGCGTCCTCGCGGCGGATAAACATCCCCTGGAACAGCGGCTTTCTCTTCGGCCGCTACACCGTGCGGGCCGAAATCGAGTACGGAGCCGACAACACCAAACTGGTGATGACCAGCACTTTCTGGACATTCCCGTGGAAAATCATCCTGATGATCGTCTCGGCGCTGATCATCATCCTGATCCTGCTGGCCTGGGCAACGAAGGGCAAGCGCGCCGCCAGAGACGCGAAGCGGCAGGCGGCGGAGCCGGTTGCCACCGCGGGAGCCATGGCCGAGGAGCTGAAGCAGGTCCCGGCTGAGGCTGCCCCGGAGATGGCGCCAGCCGGGCAGGCCCCGGCGGATGAAACGCTGGCCGCGCCTCCGGCGGCGCCGGCTGCTCCCAGCACACATGTGCCGCTCAGCGAGATCTTCCCGTCGATTCAGGACAACCGCATGATCGACATCGGCGATGAAGAGACTCGCAAGCTGATGCGGACGATGATCGACAACCAGCTGGATCTGGCCCGGGCGTACATAGCCGAGGGCAAGACGGAAGAGGCCCGGCTGCAGCTGGAGGAAGCGCGCAACGCCGCCCAGCGCCTAAGCCTGCTGTTCGAGGTGGGTCTGATCGACGACATGCTGCAGTGGGTCTAGCGCCAGCCCCGGCGCCGCTTATTTACTGAATTTCTTCTTCGTGCTACCATTACTCCTCCGTTAATCATGACGGGGGAAGAAAACGCTTCCGCATCCACACACGTCATCGCTGCTCAAACTGATGCTGGCCACGGGCGCCGGCTGCGCCCTTGCGCTTGCCGCGGCGGCTCCGGCACTGCCTTCGGATGCGCATGCGGCTGTCAGGGTCAGCCTCCAGGTGCGCGGCTACCTGGCGGTGAAGGACGACGGCGAGGCGCATGCCAGCGGCCGCGTCATCGCCCTGCGCGACCCGGATGGCGGCGTCGCAACCTATGTTGTGCTTGACGACTGATGCCTTTCAGTCCCCGCAGTCAACGGATGCAAGCCGCCGGATAGGTACCTGGTCCTAAGGTCAGCCCGCGGATGCCGCTGTATACACGACTTTTGTGTTGTAAGTGCCCGGCGTTGCCACGTTGGGGATGTTCAGTTGAAAATCATAGCCGAAAGTCTGCGGGGCCAGGCCCGGATAGCCGCTGGTGATGGGGTCGCTGGTAGTCTGAAACGGGCGCCAGGGATCGGCGCTGCCACTTGCTTTCCAGGCCAGGTTGGCGATGTTAATGGTGTCGGCCGGGTTTGACTGCAGCGTCAGGTCGCTGCTCGCGGCGACGCTCAGGCTCCAGAGCGCGTTTGACTGCAGGCTCAGCTGGACCGCATAAGGCGTCGGCGGCATCCCGCCGCTGCCGATGACATACGGCTTCAACGGAGCCACCTGCCCAAAATCGATACCGGCGCCGCCGCCACTGCTGCCATCCCGGTTGTATGTGCCGCTGACCGTCATCGTGATCGACACCGGCGCCGGCACATACTCGACCACCAGCTTCGGCCGCAGCATCGCCGTAGAATAATCCGCCGAATAAAAGCTTTTGAAATCGGCGGCGCCGCTGCCGGAGATCTTCCTAATGAGGACACCGTTGTTGGCAACAGCGCCGCTGATCCAGGATTGCGCCAGTCCGCTCACGTCCCAGTTTAGCCAGCCGGCCCCTCCGGAGACATCCAGCGCGCTGGCGGTGGCGCTGGCGGTGGCGTTGAAGTCGCCGTCGCCGCCGGGGCTCGACCAGGTGTCTGCGCCAGGTCCGTCGTAACTGAGCCAGGTGGCCCCGTCACCGCTGGCGGTGCCGGTGCCGCTTCCTGCCGTCCAGAGCTTCGCCGGCAGGACATAGTAGACGCCCAAGGCCGGCATTGATGTATCTGCCTGGGCGTGCTCATACAGAGACAGCGTGGCGTTGTTGATCGTGGAGCCGTAGGGAATCGCGGAAAGGTCGAATCTCAGCAGGCCGCGGCGCACTTCCGCGGCCCCGTTCTCGCCGGCGTCGATATCGGTATCCCCCCCGTAATTGAGATACTGTTTCGACGCGGCGCTGGATATCCAGGTATCCTGCGTCGCGGTGATGGTGATCAGCCTGGCGGTGTGGAACACCTGATCTGCCGACTGGGCGCTGTTGCCGGCAGTGTCAGTGGACACCACCTTGTAGTGATAATCCTGGTCAGCCGCCAGGCCGCTGAGTGAAACCACGTGCTGATTGACGCCGCCGGCGTCGGTCACGGCGGTGCAGGCGCCGTAACTGGTGGTGGTGCCGTAGCACACCTGCGAAGAGGCATTTTCATCCGTGGACCATTTGATTTCCGCCGAGGAGGCATGGATGTTCTCGGCGCGCACCTCGCCGATTTTGGGCGCCGTCTGGTAGCCCACGGTGGCCGGCCGCCAGACCACGACCAGCTTGGGCCGCAGAGTGGCGTCGCCGGTGTAATCCGAGGAGTAGAACTTCTTCAGGTCGTTGCCGCCTGAGTTCTCGAACAGGTTCTGGACGATCAGACCGTAATTCGTGGCCGGGTTGGCAACCCATCCCTGGACGGCGGCGGTGTCGAGGCTCCAGCTAAGCCAGGCGCCGGTGGAGTTGGCGCCGATGGTCCAGCCGAGGAAGGCGCCGTAGTCGCCGCCGGGAGAAGCCCAGGCGGACGTGCCGTCGGCTGTATTCCAGGTGGCGCCGTCAGCCGGCTGCGACCCTGTCAGGGTACCTGGTGTCCAGGCCCGCGTGAGCCCGAATGCCACCAGGAACGGCGTGCTGGTGTCGCCCTGAGCCATCTGGTAAAGGGAAAGGTTGGCGCTGATGATGCTGGCATTGGCAGGGATGCCGGAAAGGTCGAACTTCAGGGCGCTGCGCATGGTCATGATATTGGGATCGGCGGCCAGGTCGCCGATGCGCAGGTGCTGGTCGGCGCCCCAGTTCCAGTCCGGCTGGCCGGTGCCGAACCCGGTGTCATCGCCGATGCCGGCGAATGGTTGCAGAACTGTTACATATTCGGTAGTGAAGGTGGATTCCGCGGAGCAGGCGTTGTTGCCACCCCCGTCAGCGGAGCAGACTTTGTAATAATATTTGGTGCCGGGGATGAGCCCGCCCAGATTCTGGGAGTGGCTGGTGACCTGGGTGGTGTCCAGCGCGGTCGATTCCGGATAGTTGCCGGAGCTGGTGCCATAGAAGACCTGCGAGCTTGCGGTCTTGTCGGTGTTCCAGGCGACCGTCGCCGCCGTGCCGGTGACCGCGGAGACGGCCACGTTCGAGATTACCGGCGGATTGTTGTCGACATTGACGAGAACCGTGACTGTCGTAGGCGCGCTCGGATCCCAACCGGCGCGGTCCCAGACCCGCAGCCGCAGGGTATAGGCGCCATCGGCCGTTGCGGTGGTGTCCCAGGCGCCCAGGGAGCCGTTTGTCACCGGCGAGCTGCCGGTAGCGATGGCAGTCCAGCTGCCGGGCGAAGCACCGGCGCCGTAGTCCAGCTGATACTGGTAGAAGCTGGTGGCGTCGCTGGCCGTGCCGCTGACCGCCACTGTTCCCTTGACAAAATCGTTCGCAGCCGGCGAGGCGATTGCACCAGTGGGCGGCGTACTGTCGATCTGGATCATGTCCGACATCCACTCGATGACGCCTCCGCCAGTGTTTTTCAGCAGCGTCCGCAGGTCGTACCAGTCGCGATCATTGAGGCTGCCAGCGCCAGGAAGCTTCAGCAGGAAATTATACATCTTGCCGTTTTGTGTTACAGCCGGCGCCGCCCACGAATATTTGGCCGCGTTGGTGAAATCGTAGAGCCGGTTGTTGCTGCCGGTATTCGAACCCGAATAGGTGGCGCCGCTGCCGTAGGCGGAGACGTATATAACGGCGCCGGGGCGGAAGGTGTAGCTCTCATCGGTCCGGGCCGGGTCGGCGTAGAACTTCATGTACTGGGCCGTCAGGGTGGAGATATCCAGCTGCACTTCAAAATCCAGCGCAGTCATGCTGTTCTTCACCCGGCCAGTGAGTTTCAGGTAATTGGGGGAACTGGCGGGGATGAGCACCGAGCCAGTGTAGACATAGGGCGAGCTGGATGAAGTCCGGGTCCAGACGCCGCTGGCCACCCACGACTGCAGGTAGTTCCTTAGCTGGATGTTTCCCGAAGACCTGCTGCTCACCCTGGTGGTGGTCACGCGCACATACACGCGCTGGCCGGGAGCAAAGGCGGTGGTATGGCTGGTGCAGGCGGCATCGGCGCAGATCTCGATCATATCGCCGTTTGCCTCGGTGAAGATGCCGGTTGCCGGCGCCAGGACCGCGGCGCCGCGGGCGGCCATAAATACCGCGGCGATCAGCAGGGCCGCAAAAAAAGCCAAGCCCGGCCAGGCCGCGACCGGCAGCATCCGATTACCAGCAAAGCTGTCCTGAGACCCACGTATAGGCAAAGCCCGCCTCCAGGGCTGAAAAATCCACTACCCGGTTTTCGCCATTTTGGAGGGAAAACCTTAGCGAAAACCCTTGCCGAGGAAAAATCCCGCGGTAGTGGTGAAGGCGAGCCCAATAAGCATCAGCCCCAGCTTCCAGGGAAAGAAGATGATCAGGGCGGTGCTCCTGACCGGCGACCCTGCTCCGGCGCTGAGCTGCATGGTCACCCGGCCGATGCCGAAGGTGGGCGGATCACTCCAGACTTCCCGCAAAGCGGCGCTTTGTCCGGAGGCAAGCTCGGGGCTCTGGCCGGACAAGCCGGTGCCGCTGAGCAGGCCGCCGACGCTGACGCTGCCGTCAAGGCGCGCCGGGAACCTGTTGTTGTTGCTGCCCCGCAGTGAGAAGACGGCCGGCTCGCCGCCGTCGACGACCAGGGGAGCGGAGAAGCCGGGGCCAACGACCGGCTGGATGACGTTCACGTCGAGGATGACGTCCACGCCGCTACCAACCGAAATCTCGCCGCCTCCGGACGGCTGCGCCTGAATGGCCACCAGACCCCGCACCGATCCCGGAGGCGCCTGCGCGCCGGTTGTGATTCTGATAGCGACTGTCGCCGACTGCCCGGGGCGGAGGTTAAGCCTGCTGGGCTGGACGGCGATGCTGACGCCGCCGCCGGGCTTTCCACCGGCGCCAGGCTGAACCGCCACTGTGACGGCCACACCGGACCGGTTGGTGATGGTGACAGATTCGGCGGTCTGGTCGCCGGCCGCGATCGTCGGCGATATCTTTGCCGGTGTCACGGTGACGCCGATACTGTTTTTTGCCTGCGGCGGGGAGGCCGAGGCGGCCGCGGGTGAAACGGCTGCCATGGACGCTGCGCCGCCGGCGCGTGCCAGCGCCCGCGGCGCCGGCAGCGTCAGCGACACAATGAACGCCGCCAGGCTGGCGATCAGCAGGCCGGATCTTTGTAACGGCGGCATGAGCGCCTTTCGTCGACGACAGGAGATGGACGGTGGTCCGGCGGGGCGAGACCCTGCCGGCACATGGCCGCCGGCTCAGCCCTGGACCTGGTCGGCTGCTTTCTTTGCCAGCGCCTGCAGCTGGTCCGCGGGGACGCCGAAACCGGTTATGTTGATCAGTACGTCTTTCTTCAACGCCACGATCTGCGTATCGGTCAAAAAGGCGGCCGCGTCGCCAATGCCGCCTACATCCCTGGCCTTGTTGTCGCCCAGAACCTTTTTCTGGTAATTAAAGTCATCCATGGTGCCAGCTTGCGCCACCACCAGCACGCTCTGGAAGTTCGTCGCGTTGTTGGAGTCATAGCTGCAACTGGTGCCGGTGCGCCGGGGATCCTGGACCTTCTGACCGATGATCCCGGCCACGTCCTCCTTGCTCAGCAGCGAGCAGGGATCCAGATTCTTCGCCTGCTGGGATATCACCGGGATCGTCGGGGTCTGGCCTGTGCCGCCGCCGGCCGGGGAAGAGCCGCATCCGCTGGCAACAGTCCCCAGCGCCGCCAGCAAACATAGCACCACAAACATCCTGACAGATTTCATCTGAAAGCTCCTTGTCATACCGGTAAAAAATGCACCAGCCGATTTTAAGGCCCCGCCGGGAGAAAGTCGAGCCTCGTGGCCTCAGCGGCGCCGCTTGCGGGCGCCAAGCAGCGGCCTGAGCGCCGCGCCGGTGTAGGAGGAGCGCTTCCGGGCCAGCGCCTCGGGAGTTCCGGCCGCAATCAGGTAGCCACCCTCATCGCCGCCCTCCGGGCCGAGATCAATGATGTGATCGGCACTCTTGACGACATCGAGGTTGTGCTCGATGACGACGATGGTGTTGCCGGCATCCACCAGCCGCTGCAGCACTTCCAGCAGCTTCTCGATGTCGGCGAAATGCAGCCCGGTGGTCGGCTCGTCGAGGATATAGAGCGTACGGCCGGTGGCCACCTTGTTGAGCTCCGCCGACAGCTTGATGCGCTGGGCCTCGCCGCCAGAGAGCTGCGTTGCGGGCTGGCCGAGGCGGATGTAGCCCAGGCCGACATCCACCAGTGTCTGCATCCGCCGCGCGATCTTGGGTATCGCCTCGAAGAACTCCAGCGCCCGGGCCGCGCTCATATCCAGCACCTCGGCGATATTCTTGCCCTTGAACCGCACCTCGAGGGTCTCGCGATTATAGCGCCGCCCCTTGCAGACCTCGCAGGGAACGTAGATGTCGGGCAGGAAGTGCATCTCGATCTTGATCGTGCCCTCGCCGCCGCAGGCTTCGCAGCGGCCGCCGCGCACGTTGAAGCTGAAACGGCCGGGCTTGTAGCCGCGCACCTTGGCCTCCGGCGTCACCGCGTACAGCTGGCGGATGTGATCGAAGACGCCGGTGTAGGTCGCCGGATTGGAGCGGGGCGTGCGGCCGATTGGTGACTGATCGATATTGATCACCTTGTCAAGCTTTTCCGCGCCTTCGATGCGGCCGTGCGCGCCGGGCTCGGCCTTGGCGCGGTACATCCCGGAGGCCAGCGCGCGGTAGAGGACGTCGTTGATCAGCGTCGACTTGCCGGAGCCGGAAACGCCGGTGACGCACACGAAACATCCCAGGGGAATGTCGACGTCGATCGCCTTGAGGTTATGCTCGCGGGCGCCCACGATACGCAGGCTGCCGTTTTCGGCCGCCCGCCGCGGGGGCACCGAAATGCCGCGCTCGCCGTTGAGGAAGGCGGCGGTCAGGCTGTCCGGCGACTTCAGCACCGCGGCGACGCTGCCGTGCGCCACCACCTCTCCCCCGTGCTCGCCGGCGCCGGGTCCCATGTCGACCAGGTAATCGGCCTCGCGCATCGTCTCTTCGTCGTGCTCGACGACGATGACAGTGTTGCCCAGATCACGCAAACGCATCAATGTGTCAATCAGTTTGCGGTTGTCGCGCTGGTGCAGGCCGATACTGGGCTCGTCGAGGATGTAAAGCACCCCCACAAGGCTGGAACCGATCTGCGTGGCCAGGCGGATGCGCTGGCCCTCGCCGCCCGAGAGCGTCCCCGCCATCCGGTCCAGCGTCAGGTAGCCGACGCCGACATCGTCGAGGAACCGCAACCGCTCCAGTATCTCCTTGATGACCCGGGCGCCGATCAGCTGTTCAGTCTCGGTGAGCTCGAGTTCCCCGAGGAAAGCGAGCGAGCCGCGCACCGGCAGCCGCGACAGCTGATGGATGTTCAGACCGCCGACCGTGACTGCCAGGCTCTCGGCCTTGAGCCGCGCTCCGTGGCAGACCGGACAGGGCTTGACCGTCATCAGCTGCGAGATGCGCTCCCGCACCAGGCTGGATTCGGTCTCCATGTAGCGCCGCTCCAGGTTGGGAATGATCCCCTCGATCGCGGGCTCGAAGCGCGAACGCCGGCCGCGGCGCTTGCGCGTTTCTTCTTCGCCCGGGCCGAAGAGGATCATTTGCCGTTCATCTTCTGACAGCCTGTCAAAAGGAGTGCTCATACTGATGCCGTAGCGCCGCGCCAGCCGCCGGATGACGTGGCGGAAACCGACGCTCCAGGGCAGGATGTTGGCCTCACGCAGTGATTTGCTCCTGTCGGGAATCAGCAGATCGACGTCGATCTTCTCCAGGTAGCCGAGGCCGGTGCAGTTCTCGCAGGCGCCGTAGGGGCTGTTGAAGGAAAAGATGCGGGGCGCCAGCTCCGCCAGGCTGACGCCGCAGTCGGGGCAGGCGAACTGCTCGCTGTAAGTCCTTACCTCGCCGGCGGCGGTCTCGATGTCGATCAGGCCGCCGGAAAGGGCGGCGGCGGTTTCAACCGAATCGGCCAGACGGTGCCGCACATCCTCCTTCATCACCAGCCGGTCGACGATGACTTCGATGTCATGCTTAATTTTTTTGTCAAGTTTTATCTCTTCCTCGAGCAGGCGCACCTCGCCGTCGATCCTGGCGCGCGTAAAGCCGTCGCGCCGCACCTGCTCCAGCAGGTCCCGGTACTCGCCCTTGCGGCCGCGCACCAGCGGCGCCTCGACCATGAAGCGCGTGCCGGCCGGCAGCTCCAGGATCTGGTCGATGATCTGTTCCTGTGACTGCGCCGCGATCGGGCGGCCGCAGTTGGGACAGTGCGGCCGGCCGATGCGCGCATAGAGCAGGCGCAGGTAGTCGTAGATCTCGGTAACGGTGCCGACAGTCGAGCGCGGATTCTTGCTGATGGCGCGCTGGTCAATCGAGATGGCCGGCGAGAGCCCCTCGATGCTGTCGACGTCCGGCTTCTGCATCTGGCCGAGGAACTGGCGCGCGTAGGCCGAGAGCGACTCTACGTAGCGCCGCTGCCCTTCGGCGTAGATGGTGTCAAAGGCGAGCGAGCTCTTTCCCGAGCCGGAGAGGCCGGTGATGACGATCATCTTGCCGCGCGGCAGCGTCAGCGAGACGTTCTTGAGGTTATGCTCGCGGGCGCCGCGGATGGTGATGAAGTCAGACATGGAAACTCGCTGGTAACTTCGCGTTTATGGGACTCAATCGATTATAGAGGAAATTACGGGTTTATCCGCTGGCGCGAATGGTGCCCCGGGTTTATCCGGATTGAGAAAGTCTGAATAGTCTGCCTCTAACCACCGGAGCCGAATGCCGGCAAGCGGTTTAGCTCGCCCGGCTGCTGATGAAAAGCGGGCATGCTGCGAAAGGGGAACCTTGGGACGTCTGCCGGCTGGAGAACAAATAGGCCTTCAGGGATGTCCATTTTCCAGCGAGCGCTTTGACCAATCTTAATTAACATAATACAATTCGTTCTTAAACAAACATCTTTCTTTTGACGGTATACAAAAAAATAATATTAATCCTGGCCAGCTTGATGGCCGTGCTGATTTTCGCCTTCGTTTTTTATTTCCGTGTCCTGCAAAGTTTTTTTACCGGCTCTGATACCCTTTGGCAAATTGACGACAGCCGTATCAGATCAATTCATGATTTTTTCCGCATAGTCTCAGAGCCACAGCTTGGCCATCGCCTTGATATTGGCGGCGGCATTATGTACAGGCCCCTTACCAGCCTGCTTAGTAGCGCAGATTACGCTCTTTGGGGCTCTAATCCTTTCGGTTATCACTTAGTTGACCTCTTGCTACACCTGCTCGCAGTAATGCTACTTTTCGTCGTGATATCGCATCTGGTTAAATCAAGGTTCGCGGCCGGGATCGGAGCATTTGTTTTCCTGGTTCATCCGGCAGTTGCATCCAGCCTGAGTAGCTCCATCGGGGCGGGAGACATACTGATGACTGTGTTATTCCTGGCATCTTTCTACGCCTTCCTCCGATATTTTGAGAACTTGAAAATAATCATGATGCTGGCTTCTTTAGGTTTCTATTTGCTCGCTCTTTTTGCAAAAGAGACTGCTGTGGTCTTATGGCTTTTGATGTTCGTCTATGTTTTGCTTTTTCAGAGTCGGGAGCACGGATTCAAAAGCTGGATGATTACCTCGATTCGAAAAATCTGGATGTTTGCGGCACTCGCGGCGGGCTTCTTCATTCTCAGGCTGGGCGTTCTCAATGGCTTGGGCGGCTATAAACATGAATCGCCAGGGCTGGCAAGCATGGTAGAGGCGTCTTTACATATCTGCCGGGAGACTTTCCTGGGCTTGCTATGGTCACCATCGTTTCTGGGAACATTGAGCCTCGGCCAAATGCG
The DNA here is from genome assembly GCA_021791195.1 of Actinomycetes bacterium. Lineage (GTDB taxonomy): Bacteria > Actinomycetota > Thermoleophilia > BMS3ABIN01 > BMS3ABIN01 > JACWAD01. Next base: position 178,852 of record JAJYXB010000004.1, read on the forward strand.
AGTCCGGATACTTGTTGTATTCCTGCTGCTGGCCAGCCTGACCGTATATTTCTTTTCTTTGTACCTCATTATCCTTTTTATCAAAAAGCTGCAGTCCACCCTTGTCGCATGTTTATCACTTGCAGCGATTGTGCTGGCTTCCGGCGTACAGATATTGCGAGCCCCTGACCTGTCGTACTGGACGATATTACAGAACCTGATGCTAATGCGGTGGGTGGTGTTGGTCGCCATGCTCGCGGGGAGTTCACTTATCATTTACCATTTTAAGCCTGCGAGGATAATTCACTACCTGAAATGGAACAAAGACGCAAACGTCTTGATATTTCTTGTTTTCTGGATAATGCTGCCTTTGGCGCTATCTGTAATAACCCAGACTTATTCTGCTCATAATGAGTATTTGATCGCGGCTCCTTTTTGCGGTCTCGTTGCTTACGTCTTCACCCAACTATTTGCCATCAAAAAGGAACCAGACAAAAGGCGACTTGCCGCAGTATCACTAGCCAGCCGCAATTTTTGTCTGCTTTCAATAGCACTGATATTCTCAATTATTTTCGTTTCTGCATTTGCTGAAATCAACGCGCAATCAACATATCAGAACAGCCGGCTGTTTCTGCAAAAAGTCTCTAGCGCCGCGGCCGCTCTGCCAAAATCTAGTCAAATTGATATATACAACTTTCCAAACGCGGCCTTTTTCCCGGGGTTTAGCAGAAATTATAATGACTACGAGATTAAGACCTGGTTAGACATCACATTTCCCAATAAACAACTGTCCGTCGTGATCGTAAGCAGTGATGGAAAAAGTACATTTCCGAAAAATCTGACCCTGATACCATTAAAAGAAGACAGCCATCATATTGGTCTTTTTTCCCGCAGGAAATGATGGAACAACGCCGTCACGGTTCCTGCAACTCTTGGCGAGGAAGAGAAATTCACGGCGTTTGTTCCAAGGCTGGTCACGAACGGGCGCCAGCAATAGCCGCGGCCCTGCCTGGTTGTCGGCGAAAGCAGCTTCGTATCCTGTCATTCCGGCGCGCAGCTATAATAACTGGACCTGCCAACGTGAGGAGCCCTTCTCGCGCAGCTATATTCCCAGACAAACAATGACCGAAGTGATATTCTTATCGACATCTTTCGTTCTCTACATGCACCGCAAATAGATTTTGTGGGCACGGTCCTCGGGTAACTTACAGGAATGGGAGTCAGGTATGGATGCCAAAAAGATACTCACGCTGCTGGCTGCGCACAGATCTGATCTTGACAGATTTAGAATAAATTCACTCTTTTTGGCTCATTCGCGAGAAACGAAGCCGGGCCCGAAAGCGACATCGATATTTAAGTGGACTTTTCTTCTCCAGCGACATTCGACAACTTCATGGATCTTAAATTTTTCCTGGAAGATATTTTTGGCAGACGCGTGGATCTTGTGACTGTCAGGGCACTCAAGCCGAGAATCCGTCAACGTGTCGAGAAAGAAACCAGATATGTCGCGTGATTTCCGTCTTTATCGTGAAGACGTCGAGGTGGCTTGCGAGAAGATTATCCGGTTCACGACAGGCTTGTCCGCATCTCAATTTGCTGAAGATGAAAAGACTCTGGATGCCGTGGTACGAAACCTGGCGGTAATAGGCGAAGCGGTAAAAGGTCTTCCCGCTGAAATGCGTGAACAATATGACTATGTTCCCTGGCGCAAGATTGCCGGGCTTCTCCGAAAATGACTGAACCCGGCCGAGCCACAAAATGATCAACGCGGAAAACCTCGATTTTACGGATGCCCAGGAACTGCGCCTGAAGCGGTTCCTGGCATCGCATCAGCGCCCTAAAGGAACATTGAGCTATCACGCCGTTGCCGGGCTTCTGTTCGCCATCAGCAACGCGCCAGACCTGGTCCCGATGTCGGAATGGCTGCCGCTGGTATTCGGAGGCGATGAGGAGGGATTTGAAAATGATGAGGAGGCCCGGGAAATATTGTTCTGCATGATGAGTTTCTATAACTCGGTCAACGGCGCGTCGCTGGATGACTGCCGCGGCCTTCCTCCGGGTTGCATTATAAGCAGTAATCCCATGGATAATCTGCTGGTCAATTCGCCTTTGAGTGAATGGTCAAAGGGTTTTTTGCGCGGCTATGCCTTCTCCAGAGAGGCCTGGGATGTGCGCCTGGATGATGGAAAAAGGACTGAACTCGATAAGGCCCTGGTGGTGTTGACATTTTTCTCTAGGCGTGAGCTCGCTGAAAACATGGCATCGTTGGTTGAGAACACGACACTGGCTGAGCTTTCGACCGCCATGCTGGGGTTTTTTCCGGGAGCGATCGAGACTTTCGCCAATCTGGGCCAATCAGCCTTTCGGGAACTGCTGGGGGAAGAGCTGGCTCGCACCAGGAGCCTGCAGATCGGCAGGAACGATAGCTGCCCCTGCGGCTCGGGGAAGAAGTATAAGCGGTGTTGTGGGTGATGGGCGATGGAGCACTGGGAGGGCTGGAGTGCGCGGCGCTCAGTTTTTCTGTCCGGGGTGGATGGTACGATGAAAAAAATTGCGAGCTTCCATTCTGCATCGATACATAGCCGCAGGCAATATAAAATTGGCGCATATGCAGGTGATTTCGAGGTAGTTTGACTCCATCAAAGATATTTAAGCATACATTACTGATGGAAATCTCGTGCGATCATTAAACTAGCCTGACCAAAGATAATCAGCAACCAAAAAAGATCATGAAGCCGATGGACTACAACGATTTCTTCAGATGCGCTTTTAATAAAGAAGCTAAGGAAGACTTTGCGCCCTTTGATTACCAGCGAAGGCTGGCAACGGGTCGCTTTGGGACTGATAACGATCAATCGTGGCCCGATCTCCTGGATGTACCAACTGGCATGGGCAAGACTGCTGCAGTTGTACTCGCATGGTTGTGGAAGCGTGGGTGGCGGCTTGATAAGAGAGCCGACAAACCTGATTCTGGTACACCCCGCCGGCTTGTGTACTGCCTGCCAATGCGGGTGCTAGTGGAGCAGACCGAACGCCACGCCTGCAATTGGCTAGAAAATATCGGGGTAAGAGGTGAAGTGGGCGAAGGAAAGGTATCCGTCCACGTGCTGATGGGTGGTGCTGACGATCTCAAAACCTGGGCTGAGTACCCAGAGGAAGATTTAATTTTAATCGGCACCCAGGACATGCTCCTCTCTCGTGCGCTTATGCGTGGCTACGGTATGAGCCGCTACCAATGGCCTGCACACTTCTCGTTATTACATAACGATTCGATGTGGGTGCTTGATGAAGTGCAATTAATGGGCGCTGGCCTGGCTACTTCAGCACAATTGGAAGCATTTCGCCGCAACTTCCCGTTGGCTCGCGGGAGCCGCTCGATGTGGCTCTCAGCCACACTTAATCCTGCTTGGCTGGCCACAGTGGACATGAAACCCCATCTGGATTCACTCACACAACTAACCATCAGCAAACAGGATCGAGAACAAGCCGGGGACCGTCTGCAGGCGGTCAAAACCATCGATCAAACGCCTCTTACGTTGACGAAAGAAACGAAGAGCGAGAAAGGCCAGAAAGCCTACCTGGAAGCTTTGTGTGGTCTTGTTCTCAATGCACACGACCCAAGTGGACAAACGCTTGTAATCATTAACCAGGTGAAACGAGCGCAAGGGCTTTTCCGTTTGCTGCGGGCGAAACGATTAGACCAGAAAGATTTGCTTATCCACTCGCGCTTTCGCGCGGTGGAACGCACCGAGCAAGCCCGGCGTTTACGCGAAGAGGCGGACTCGGATCGCATCGTGGTGGCAACGCAAGCCATCGAAGCCGGTGTGGATATCTCTTCCAAAGTATTGGTGTCGGAACTTGCTCCATGGTCTTCGCTTGTTCAACGCTTTGGCCGCTGTAACCGCTATGGTGAACATAACTCGATGGGCGGCGCACACATTCTCTGGATCGATATCGAAGATGAAGCCGATGCGTTGCCGTATGCAATTGAGGAGCTAGCCGACGCGCGCGGTAAGCTCGCTAAGCTGATAAGTGCGAGCCCCGCAGACTTGCCGCCCACCGATTCTGAGCGGCCTCTAACCGCAGTTCTGAGGCGAAAGGATCTGCTAGACCTGTTCAACACTGATCCAGACCTGTCCGGCTTCGATGTAGACGTCTCCGATTACATCCGCGACAGTGGCATACCGAGCCTACAGGTCTTTTGGCGAGACTTTGACGATCCCAACCAGCCGCAGAAGCAAGAAGCTCCGAATCGAAACGAACTTTGCCCCGCTTCAATCAGCCAAGCAAAGGGTTTGAAAAAGCGTGATGCATGGCGCTGGGACGGTCTTGAGGAAAGATGGGTCAAGCTGGATAAGGACCCTCGACCAGGCATGACATTGATGCTTTCAGCAGCTTATGGTGGCTATGACTCAGAAATTGGTTTCGATGTCAACGCGAAGGACGCCGTCCCGCTCGTTCCGGCCGGGGTCCCTACTGCTGAGGCTGCCTATGGTGATGACTGGCGCTCTCGTCAAACCTTACCAGTTATGCTAACTGACCATCTAGGTCATGTCGCCGAACAAGCAAAGCGATTGTGCACAGCAATCGGTGAGGCCGCATATGCACCGGCCTTGATTCATGCCGGCCGCTGGCATGATGTTGGTAAGGCGCATGATGTTTTTCAATCAACCTTGCATTCATGTGATCGAGCACCGGTTGGTTTACTGGCCAAGTCACTTTGTGGCGGTCGTCACGCAAGAAAATATTTTCGCCATGAACTCGCCTCAATGTTGGATTGGCTTGATCAACATAGCACTGATTCCAACGGTGACCTCATCGCCTACCTGATCGCCGCTCACCATGGAAAGGTACGCATGAGCCTGCGCGCGATGCCAATGGAGGAAGCGGACGTCGGTATCAAACGTTTCGCCCGCGGCGTGTGGGAGGGTGATGTTCTTCCCGCAATTAAGTTCGATGGTGAGGAAAGTGCTGAGACAACTTTAAGGCTTGCCCTCATGGAACTAGGCGACGGTGAACAAGGTCCTTCCTGGACCGCTCGTACATTTAAACTTCTAAATGAGCACGGGCCGTTTCAATTGGCTTGGTTGGAAACTATCGTACGCTTGGCTGACTGGCGCGCTTCTGCCGCAGAGCAGGAGCAGCAAGGAGACACTTTAAGTGAATGAAATCGTCCTATCCGGCTGTACAACTACACCGCTAGCCAGTTACCTCAAAGGGCTTGGGGTGCTGCGGCTATTATCAGAACAAAAGTGCACAGTTCAATTTATGGGATTTTGGAAGAATGGTGTTTTTGTTCTTCAATCTTCCGCCTTCTCCGGCCAAATCGGGCATGACCGAGAAATAATCTATTCATTCTTTCAGAATGATTATCGGCCCAGTCCTCTGGTAACGCCGTGGAATGGTCGTGGCGGTTTTCTCGAAGGCGAAGAAGAGAATGGCAAAGAATCGTCACGAGCAGGTGCGCAAATGGTTAGGCTGTTTTCTGCTGACTCCGTCGCAGCACGATTCTTAATTTTATCTACTGTCTTAAACTATATCAAAGAGATGCCCTCTTTAACCCGGTTGAATTCAGAGCGCACAAGTCTGAAAAGATTTCAAGCAATAGAAAAAAGGAAGGGGAAGAAGAATCTTACAGACGAAGAAAAAGAAGAAATTACTCGTCTTAACAAAATTGTGAGGGCGGCGAAATCAGCACTTCTTCAGGAATTAAGAAATCAACTACCAGAGGAGATTTTGGATTGGTTCGATGCCTGCTTATTACTCACCAACGAATCGTCCTATGCGCAAACTGAGAAAGCGATTGCAGCCCCATTGCTTGGAGCTGGAGGTCTCGATGGCAGCATGGATTTCGGAGTTAATTACCTAAAACGCCTTAATGATATCTTCGATCCGCAAAGTGGGAAACCCAGACAGGAATCCGAAGCATGGTTACGCCATGCACTCTTTGGACACGCTACCAGCGGATTAATTTCCGCATCAGCTCAAGACAAGAAGAAGGTCTCGGTTGGACAATTTGATCCGGCAAGCGCCGGCGGCTGCAATGCTGATGCCGGTTATTCTGCCAACGCGTTATTGAATCCCTGGGATACGCTTCTGCAATTAGAAGGCTCCCTGCTGTTTTCGGGTTCAGCGGTGCGAAGGTTGGACGGATCGGGAGATATCTATGCGAGCCTACCATTCACTGTGGCTCCGTATGCGGTCGGTGAATCATTTGTAACTTCGGATGAGTCACCAAAGGGTGCGAAAAGAAAAACTGCAGAAATGTGGCTTCCCCTTTGGAATCAACCTACAACACTTCAAGAGCTCAAAGGAATTTTAAGAGAGGGTCGCATCATGCTTCAAGGCAAATCTGTAACTAATGGGTTTGACTTTTTTAGGGCGATTGGCAGTCTTGGGGTGAATCGCGGAATAGCTGGTTTTCGTAGAACTGCATTTCTTAAACGCTCTGGCGATGCTTTCTTTGCGGTAGATTTGGGACATTTTGATGTTCAGCAAAGTGCCTATTCTGGTTTGATTGACGAGCTTGGAAAAAACAGCTTTCTTTTCAAATTGCACCGCTATTCTCGGAGCAAGACCTCATCCGGAGGATGGCGTGCCAGTTCTAAGTTAAGGAATCTAACTGCACGATTAGATGCCGAACTTATCCGCGTTCTCAGGTCGGAAAACTATCATTCATTCCAAAATATAATAATAATACTTGGTGAAATCCAGTCATCACTGTCAAAGAGTAAACGAGCACAGGAATCGGTTCCGCCCGTTCCGCGCCTATCTGAGCGTTGGGTGCAAGCTGCCGATGACGGTACACCCGCGTTTCGCATAGCCCGTGCACTGGCTGGGCTGAGCGGCACAAAAGACGCGCCCGTGCCCTTACGCTCTCAATTGTTTCCCCTTCATCCCAGATTCAATAAATGGTTACAGGCAAAGGATGCCACCACCGAGTCAGCCTGTCGCTATCGAATTCAGACTAAGGCGAAAAGCAATTTGCCTGACACGCTGATTGCTTTGTTATGCCGACGCCTCTGGCTAGCCGAACAGCTTGATATGCCTGACAAACCCCTGCGCAGCCCGGCCGGCATTGATCTCGACGACCTGCTCGCATTCTTGCATAGCGATCATATGGATCGAAGCATCGCCAGTTTGTTGCCCAGTTTGAGTCTGTGCAGCATCCCACGAGATACCGAGCACACCGCCGGAGAAGGTGTTGCGCCTGCTGCCTTTGCTGTTCTTAAGCTTTGCATGACACCCAATTCTACTTTGCGCGCCCTGAATCTGATGGGTGAACGAGACCGCCTCCCAGTGCCTTCCGGTCTCCTGGCCCAGTTGGTCGCCGGCAATTCAGGAAACCGGGCCATCCGTCTTGCTTGGCGGCGCCTGCGTGCGTCTGGATTGTCGCCTTTGTTTGCTTCCGATGCACTCCCGGAGTTGGCAGGAATCGGCCATAGCCGTGCAGCCGCAGCATTATTGATACCGTTACGTTTCGGCGCAACCGGCACTTTAGGCCGCATCGCGCTGAACAGCCCTGAAACTGCAAACGCTCACTAACCCTGTAGCACCTTGAAAGGAGAATAGAACATGAGTCTTGATCTATCCACCATAAATGATGCGCCGCGCATTCTGATAGAAGCAGAGCTGCAACCACTGCAGGGCACACGTTTTCAGCCCACCGGATTTCCCGATATTGGCGCGGCTCAATATGAAGGCCCGGACGGCACGCAGATGCTGCTGGTAGAATCACCGCAAAGCATGGCCAACCGTATGGAGGCAGTGTGTTGGGACACAATCGCTGATGATTGGGTTCCGCCGCTCAAAGGTCTACCTGTTGTCAAAGTTGTGGACGAGGATGGTCAGCCTTTGACAAATTCTGTTCTTGAAGCACATCGTCTCAATTCAGAGTACATCGCGCGAACAGATGACTTCGAGCCCATCAAGGCTGCTATAAACCATCAAAAAGATCGGCCCTTTTCTATCCGAGACCAGTTGGCTCCTGTGCTGTTGGATTTCGATATCAATTCACTCATTCACGGAATATTTCTCGAAGAGATCGCGGGTGTCATCCGTCTTCCGCGAGCACTATCTGCATTTATCGAAGCAAGCAAGGTAGCAGTGGCTTCCAGCGGTGGGGTGAAAAAGGGAATCGAACCCGGGAAAAAAGGCGGTGAGGGCAACGTCATTTTTTCGCGAGATGAATTCGTATCACCTGACATCAGGGGCTACTTCAGCATCGATCTCGCACAATTCCGTAGCTATGGCTTCTCGGAACATGTGTATCAACTATTGGTTGCGCTGACTCTCTATAAAATTCGTGCATTCTTGGAAACGGGATTACGCTTACGTACGGCCTGCGACTTGGAGCTGATGAACATCATCGTTAAGCAGCCAAACGGGTTTGCTTTACCAGAACTGTCAGAACTCGATGCCTCATTACCTAACCTTATTGAAGCAGCACGGCCCGATGCAAATTTTCAAGCAACGACGGTGACATATCGGACTGGCGGCAAGAGTAAAAAGAAAGAGGGGAACAAGAACCAAAAGGAGGCTTCCCCAAATGCCAATGATGAGGATTGAGCGATGCTTGCTATTTCCTTCACTTTCCCAGCCGGCAGATATCACGCCACGCCATGGGACCGGCACGTTAACGAAGGCGCTGTTGCGTGGCCACCGGAACCGTGGCGTTTTCTGCGCGCGTTGATCTCCACCTGGCATCACAAGATCAAATATTCCGAAAAACATCAGGAATCCGCCTTGCGGGCATTGATCGATTCACTTGCTGTGGAATTGCCACAGTATACTCTGCCAGCAGCAAGTCATAGCCATACCCGTCATTACATGCCACAGTGGAAAGCGGGCTCAACCTCTCTCGTGTTTGATGCCTTCGTTGCCGTAAGCCGTAACGAACATCTTTATATAACTTGGCCCAACCTTGATTTGCCGAATGATCAAGCGAGGTTGCTGGAAAACCTGCTGGAAGTCATGTCATACCTCGGCCGCGCGGAGTCGTGGGTCAAAGGCCGTCGTGTCCTAGAATCACCAGCTCCAAACTGCATACCAGGAGACCAAACACTAGATCAGACTACAGGCGAAATTTTGGGAGAGATAGTGACTCTATTTGCGCCGCTGCCTGCTGACGAATATCTGATACTGCGCGAACAATTTCTATCCGACAAGCGCACAGTCAAGAAATTGAGTTCAACTTTGCCTGAAACCCTGCTCGATGCTATTTCGGTAGAGACGTCTGATTTACGCAAGCACGGCTGGAGTCAGCCACCGGCAGCACGCAAAGTCCATTACGTGCGACCACTTGATGCCTTGCGCCCAAAGCGGGTTCCACGGAAAGATGCACTGCCCGTCTTTAATACCGTGCGATACTTGTTAGTCGGTAAGCCATTGCCTCGCGTGGAAGACAGTGTGCGGATAGGCGAACTGCTGCGACAAGCGGTGATGAGCCAAGCCAAACGCGAACTAGGGGAAGACGCTATTCCTCCCATCATTTCTGGCCATGACCTACCCCCGGGCAACCGGCATCAGCACGCATTCTACCTCCCTTGGGATGCAAATGGCGACGGTCGCATAGACCGCCTGCTATTGCACGTGCCCGCAGGGATGGGATTAAAAGAACGACGCATTCTCGAGAAACTCCATCGAATCTGGAGCCGCAATAATGGAGAATGGCAACTAGTTCTGGAAGATATCGGTGACGTGAGCATCGGGGGACAGCTGATGCAACATTCGAGAGAATGGCACTCCACAACGCCCTATCTGCATCCCTGGCATGTGAAGAAGGGACTTGGCATAGAAGCACAGATCCTTCGCGAATGCAGCGAGCGAAACCTGCCGGAGCCAATAGCGTTGGAAAGACTTGAACATATCCGCGTTGGCAAGCAGACACGCCGCCCAGTCCATTTTCTTCGCTTCCGCAGGAAATATGGGTTGAACCAACCAGATCGCCATGGAAGTTTTTGGCGAATCAACTTCTCTGAACCAGTTTCAGGGCCGCTGGCGCTTGGCTTTGGTTGCCATTTTGGACTGGGGTTATTTGCTCCTATAAACAATTGATCAAACATTATTTCCAGGTTAATATGAAGCTTTTTAGCTTCCCGTTCCTTGACAACTAAATAAACTTCGCTTCAAGTTATTCGGCCTCGCGCCGATTGTCTCACGGTCATGTACTACGAATGCCGGAGACGATCCTTTGCCCGTGAGCCAAACAAACGACAATAGACCGGACGACCCCCTCCTTCTCCCCGTTCGCATGCTGAACGAATTCACCTATTGCCCAAGATTGGCATATCTGGAGTGGATTCAGGGCGAATTCGTTGACAATGTTGAGACCGTAGACGGTCAGTACAAGCACCGGCGCGTAAATCAGGAGCCTGTCCGAAGAGCACCTGCTGAACCCAGCGAAGATGACATCAATGGAATACATGAGCGCTCCGTATACTTGACGGCTGACAAAATCGGCTTAACGGCCAAGATGGACCTGGTGGAAGGAAACGGTCGAAAAGTCTCACCGGTTGACTACAAGCGAGGGAAGCGGCCACATGTACAAAAAGGCGCGTGGGAGCCCGAACTGGTTCAGCTCTGCGCACAAGGGCTGGTACTTAGAGAAAATGGTTTCGACTGTGAAGCCGGCATAATTTATTTCGTAGGTTCCAAAGAACGAGTAAGTGTTGAGTTCGATGACGAACTTATCTCTTTCACCATATCTCAAGCTGAGAAAATGCGGGAGCTGGCGGATACATCAGAAATTCCCCCACCTTTGGCTGACGATGCCAAATGCGTGCGATGCTCATTGGTCGGAATTTGTCTTCCCGATGAGGTCTATCTTCTGCGTAGTGGAAAACATACTCCGATACGCAAACTGGCACCCGCGCGCGATCATGCCTTGCCCCTCTACGTTCAAAAGCCCAGGGCACGGGTCAGCAAATGCGGCGATGTCCTTCAAATCAAAGAAGGAAAGGAAGTTGTAGCCGACGCTCGCCTGATCGAGGTATCGCAGCTGGTTCTTTTTGGAAATGTTCAAGTCAGTACTCAGGTAATTCAAGAGCTTTGCCGGCGCAACATTCCCATTTGCTACCTATCTGGGGGTGGCTGGTTCTACGGCGTCACCCAAGGCATAACTCACAAAAATGTTGAGCTTAGAAGCCAGCAGTTCAAGACAGCGAGAGATGGTGAGAAATGCCTTTCCCTGGCAAAGTGTTTTGTTCGCGCGAAAATTGCCAATTCTAGAACTGTTTTAAGGCGCAATCACACCAAACCGCCCAAAGAAGTATTACGAGATTTACGAAGCGACATGGATCAGGCTTTGAGATGCAATTCCTTGGAATCACTTCTTGGCACGGAAGGGACTGCCGCTCAAAGATATTTTTGTGAATTTTCCGGGCTTTTGAAAAGTGGGTCAGCTGAATGCCCCGAGTTTGATTTTAGAACCAGAAATCGTAGGCCTCCCCGGGATCCGGTTAATGCTCTCCTCTCATTTGCTTATGCCATACTCACGCGCGAGTGGGCCATAGTACTTCAGAATGTAGGTTTTGACCCGTATATGGGTTTTTACCATCAAACGCGCTATGGGAAGCCCGCATTGGCTCTTGATCTAATGGAAGAATTTCGTCCCCTGATTGCGGATTCGGTTGTCATCACCGCAATAAACAACGGAGAGATCCGAAATAAGGATTTCATTTCACGATTTGGCTCAGTAGCCCTTACGCCAGAAGGCAGAAAGCGGTTTTTGCAGACGTACGAACGCAGGATGGCACAGGAAATTACTCACCCAGTTTTTGGCTATCGAGTCAGCTATCGCCGAGTACTGGAGATTCAGGCACGCTTGCTGGGGCGCTACCTTTTAGGCGAAATACCCATGTATCCGAGTTTTACTACCCGTTGAATAATGAGACGCCTCTATATAGTGACTTACGATATTTGTGATCCCAAGCGCCTACGGCGAGTTTTCAAAACCATGAAAGGGTTTGGTGCCCACATGCAACTTTCCGTTTTTCAATGCGACCTGCCGGCTATAGATTTAGTGAAAATGAACGCGGAGCTTAAAGAAATAATCAATCATAGTGAAGATCAGATACTGATTATCGATCTTGGTCCGACAGAAGGCCGGCCAATAAAGAGTATTAAATCAATTGGAAGAGCTACTGAAATTGTCACGAGAAAATCGCAAATAGTATGATCTCTCATTGCCGAATTGACGCGAGCGCTGGAATGATAGGCCACACCCTGCAACCTCTCGAAACAATGGCAGAAATGATAGTTAAGACAAGAAAAGAGACAAAATGCTAAGGAGGAACACGTATTAATTTGAAATACGAAGACCGCCTCTCGAAAAAGTGCCTCGAAATGCGCTTAAATAAAGGGTATATTAAGGAAGCTATTTCCATGGCAGAAATGCCATGGCCTCATTGAAGCGCCATTGCTTTTCACACCTGCCACTCAGGTTTCTGTTATTTCCATGGCAGAAATGCCATGGCCTCATTGAAGCATCCTTCCTGGTTGAGCTGCCCCCCGCCACAGTCCGTATTTCCATGGCAGAAATGCCATGGCCTCATTGAAGCTGGAACGCCACCCCGGTTGTCCAACCGCTGCTTGCCACAGATTTCCATGGCAGAAATGCCATGGCCTCATTGAAGCCATGCGGGCGAGGCTGGCCCCGAGCGTGTCACGGTGATTTCCATGGCAGAAATGCCATGGCCTCATTGAAGCTGGGCATTTAACGAAATGTCGATGTATGGCATAGCCATTTCCATGGCAGAAATGCCATGGCCTCATTGAAGCATCCCGAGGATCATTTCCCTCGACAGGTTTGAGTTCATTTCCATGGCAGAAATGCCATGGCCTCATTGAAGCATGATTAGGCTGCCCAGCACTCCGGGAGCGTTGCTAATTTCCATGGCAGAAATGCCATGGCCTCATTGAAGCACTTTTGCCGCCACAATGTGGGCAGGCGAGTTTTTATTTCCATGGCAGAAATGCCATGGCCTCATTGAAGCGATAATCACCTGAATCGTCGCCTGAATCGCTGTCCCCATTTCCATGGCAGAAATGCCATGGCCTCATTGAAGCTTGAGCGTGGCTGCGCCGGCAGCCGCTACCGCCGTACCGATTTCCATGGCAGAAATGCCATGGCCTCATTGAAGCGGATTGCATGGCACTGATGCTAGTCGAGCGAGTTTCTATTTCCATGGCAGAAATGCCATGGCCTCATTGAAGCTACGCCGGAATCAATGGCGCAACTCCTGGTTTAGGAGCCCATTTCCATGGCAGAAATGCCATGGCCTCATTGAAGCTGCGTCTTTTTTCGACCTGCAAGACGTGACACTTTTAAATTTCCATGGCAGAAATGCCATGGCCTCATTGAAGCCTGTTCGGCGTCGTATCCGGCCATGAGCTGCTTGACCTTATTTCCATGGCAGAAATGCCATGGCCTCATTGAAGCGAGCGTTTGCCCCGGCCAAAGAAGGCCCCGCGCTTAATTTCCATGGCAGAAATGCCATGGCCTCATTGAAGCGCCGGCGCTTACGGCGACGAAGTTGAGACCTGGCCGGAATTTCCATGGCAGAAATGCCATGGCCTCATTGAAGCCTACTCAAATGGGATGCCTACGGCTACTCAAACCTGATTTCCATGGCAGAAATGCCATGGCCTCATTGAAGCTTGGTGGCCGCTTTCCCGCGAGGATGCTATGCCAGCCAATTTCCATGGGTCAAGTCCAAAATCTTCTGTAAATTCCTCTCATCTCCAAGAATCTCAGTTTACGGCGATCAGTTCACGGGCATGAATGACACTCTCCGCCTCAGCATCATCTAGCTCTTCCATGTTCAGGTAGCG
>JAJYXB010000007.1 GCA_021791195.1 Actinomycetes bacterium
CCCTTACCGTTTACTCTGGCCATCGTCTCTCCTTTGATATTGGACTCGATACCTAATATCTTGGAGAACGATGGCCGCTCTTCCTTTAGCGGCTGTTAGAATTTACAGAAGTTTAAGGGCACGACCCAAAGAGATCCATTCGCCATATAGCGATGCCGTTTTTAAAAGCTTCGCCACTTATTCTCTGGAAGAAATTCTTGTTGAGAAGCTTTGCGCGATAATCGGCCGCACTGAACCTCGGGATATTTATGACGTGAATTATCTTTTTGGGATGGCTGATATCGATTTCCACAAAATCCCGGATGCTTTTCGCGAGAAGGCGGAGTTTAAAGGGATTTATCCCGAGAGATTAAAAACAAGCTTGAATGACAAAAAAGATAAATATGAGCGGATGTGGGGAACCCGCCTGGAGCATCAGATCAAGGAGCTGCCTCACTTAGCAGAAGTTTTGCGAGAGCTAAATCGGAGTTTGAGAAAATACGATCTTTAGAGGAATCTGACGTAAACCGCTATAAAATGTTGTATATGAATCGCTAAGAAATATTGGATTTGAGTGGCGAAATGCTTGAAATTACCTCAGAGTCTTCTTCGCAAGGTTCCCCAATTGCTGTAAAATAGGGGCGTTGTAGCTGTTCAGATAACGTCCGAACACCCCGACCAATGAAGACTTATTCCAACGCTCAGCTGAGAAGAGAGCATCAAAGAATTCGGCAGGCTGAGCCTTTTAACTTCACCGTCTTTAACATAGATGGCGTTGATAATAATGACGACGGAGGATCTGGAGGATCTAGAGGTTTCAGTAAGGAATTTCGGGTTTAAAGAATTATTAACGGATTATTCAAAAGAATGTCCGGATCGTTTGGTAAATTTGAGAAATTACATTGTTTCATCTAAGTATAAGAAGCTCATGTGTCACAATAAATATCCCATGTCTTCTAGCTTGGCGTCTGCCAACCGGCTATCCATCTCTTCCTGGGTCATACCGAGGACTTCGGCCCATTTGGCCAGTTTGTCGGGGTGAGGAACGAACCGGCCGAGTTCCGTGTCTGAAACATAGCCAGCGTTGCGGTAGCCCAAGACTTTACTTACCTGCATAAGCGTCAAACCTTTTTCGCGCCGTATCCTCCGTTGTCTCTCGGCGAATGGTGGGAAGTCTGGGCTACTAGGCACGCCACTGGCGCGAAACCCACTTGAAAAAGAGCTATAGTCAATTCTGGTGTATGGCACCTCATTGATCAGGCGGCATCCCTGTCCTGGTTTTCGATCTCGATTCCGTCCTTGAACTTTACTCCGTTGATTACCTTTGCCAGGTGATCAAAACCGCGCAACCGGCGCCAGTTGCCTTCGGCGCACATTCCCAGCTTAAATGCCATCGCCAGCATCGTCTGCCTGGTGACACAGCCCTTGGCCTGTTTGCTGCGGTGCCGGATGGTGGCGAACGTCGACTCGATCGGATTGGTGGTGCGGATGTGCTGCCAGTGCACCGCCGGAAAGTCGTAGAAGGCCAGCAGCTGTGTGCGATCCTTGACCAGGCACTCGGCAGCCTTGGGATACTTGTCCTGATATGTTTCAATAAACAAGTCAAAAGCCTTCACCGCGTCGTCTTTGGTTTCGGCCATCCAGATCTCGTGTATAGCCTCCTTCGCTTTCGGCTGAGTGTGTTTGGGCAGATAGTTGAGCACGTTAGCGATTTTGTGCTTCCAGCAACGCTGATGACGGGTTTCGGGGAAGATCTCGTCCAGTGCGCCCCAGAATCCCAGAGCGCCATCAGCGACGCCGAGCGCCGGAGCGTTTAGTCCTCGGCTTTTTAGATCCAGAAGCACCTCCCGCCAGCTCTGGGTGGATTCTCTTACCCCGTCCTCGATGGCCAGGAAGTGCTTCTCGCCCCGGTCGTTGACACCAACCACGACCAGCAGGCAAAGCTTCTGGGACTCGGCTCTTATTCCCGAGTAGATGCCGTCGGCCCACAGGTAGACCCAGGTCTCGTCATCCAACCTCTTTTTGCTCCAGGCAAGGTACTCATCGAGCCAGACTTTCTTTAAGCGGCTGACCACCGCCGGGGAGAGTCCCCTGGCCTCGGGTCCCATCAGCACTTCCAGTGCCGCCTGCATCTGGCCGGTAGAGATGCCTTTCAGATACAGCCAGGGAATGGCCGCCTCCACCGACTTTGCCTTGCGCAGGTATGGCGGCACCAGTGTCGAGTGGAACACCGCCTGTTCATCGGTGCGGCTTCTGACCTTGGGGACCTTGGCCGGCACCGGGCCGATGCCGGTTAAGATCTCGCGCACCGGCAGGTAGCCGTTTCTCACCACTGCCGCTCGTCCCTGCTCATCGGTGAGACCCTCAAAGAGAGCCAGATACTCGGCTACCTCAACTTCCAGCGCTCTCATCAGCAGTTCTCTGGCATCCCGCCTGAGCATCTCCGTCAGCGGGTCCGAAATAAACGCTGGCCTTTCGATTGGAACTACGTTACTCTCGCTCATGTGGCGCACTCCTTTTGTTGAATTTGATTTGGTCAAAACCAATTTCAACAGGGTGCGCCGCCTTTTTCAAATCAGTGGGCGTACACCAGATTCAGTTATAACTCCTTGAAAAATTGTAGAAAACTGATACCCTGAAATGGTTCTGGCTCGTGGTCGAGCCGGCGGACTCGTACATTTATGAATGCACCCCGTCAAAAAACCGGGAACGGCGTGAAGCGGCTGCTTTTCATGGTCATGGGATCGGTACTCCTCGGCCTCGGGTTCGTGATACTTTTAGGCGCGGTAATCAGGTTTGCGGGGGGCGATCTCAAGGCCTCGCCTATGGGCTATCTGGCCGCGGTCCTGCTGGGAGGCATCCTTCCCTGCGTTTCCGGTTTTTACTTCATTATCAAGGGTTGGCGGACGGGTTGAAACGCGAGTGATTGGGTGGGGCGCAGAACAAGATGCGCGGGCCGGGTCAAAAACATTTCTGACCAAGGGAGACCGGATTGGCTGTATTCTGGAGTCTCATGTTCCTGTTCTCGTTGGGATGCCTGCTCACAGGACTGATCAGGCCATCTGTTTATTCCACCCTGCTTCACACCAACTTCACGCGCAAGCGGGCGGGTTTGATCTTCGGCAGCCTTTTTGTGGTAGTGCTGATTCTGGGGACAATTTTCCCGGCGGGAAAAGCTGAGGAAGGCTCGAACGCGTCCGCAATGGAAACCACGGCCCACATGACTGCGGCCGCCGCGTCCGGCGAGGAAACAACCGCAGGCTCATCCCCCCAGGGCGTCGAAGCCTGCAAGCTGTTGAGCAGAACCGAAGTGGAAAGCGTCCTGGCGGAAGCCTTCGCGGAGCCCACGGAAATCACAAGCGAGTTCACGCCGGCAAAAACATGTGTTTACGAATCAGTGGCCAAAGACGCGGTGGGCGACCCAAAAACCAGGATAACCCTGCAGTACTACACCGAGGGCACTTTTACCAACCGGCCGGCCGACAAGCAGCAGGCGACGAAGACGAAGATCGGTGACGATTCATATTTCAGCGAGAGCGGAATTTTGTTTCTTAACAAGGGCGGAACGCTGATTAATATGTTAGGTAACATAACCTACCAGCAGGAAGAAGAGCTGGGGAAGCTGGCGTTTCAGCATATGCCCTGATGTGGAGCCGCCGTGCGGAATCGAACCGCAGGGCTGCTCATTACGAATTCTGACCAGAGGCGCCCGTCAGTCCAGATTTATCATGGTTAAAGGAATCTTCTGTGCGAGAAAATTGAGCAAGTGACGCGAAATTTCTGTCCATGGGTAGCAATGAAGTCAGCATTGATGACGTTCCCGGTTGTCATATTAACCAGTGGCCGTGCAACCTCCGGTAAAGCTTTCCGTAGCGGAATCATAGTGTATGTCACTGGTTGGGACGCTGGTATACCCGTGACCCGGTTGAACTGTGAAATGCCAATACCCGGGCGCAACCGGCTGTTTTGCAAATAAATCGCCCCACCGCAAGTATGGACCGCTGTCTCTCCTGCAATTGCCCGCAACGTTGATGGGATACTGGATGACTCGATCCTGCGAGGCGCTGTAACCGAACAGTGCCGAATTTACCGGGGAACAGCCCTGTTTGTCATAGAGAGCAAATTCCAGTGGCTGCCCCTTCGCCATTAATATCACGGTAATCGAGAATAACAGGCTTTCCTTCCGTTTCCGGCGGCGCATCCACGCTGTAATAGTAGCCCTGCTTAATTTCACAGGGCAGGTAGAAAGCATCTTTCTGACTTGAATCACTAATCGAAATTGTGTTTATGATGTTGCCGGTGTCCGTGTCCTGCAGGGATACCCGAGTTGGCCCCTCGTAATAGCTGGCGCCCCTTGTCTCTTGAGGGCAGGAATAAATGTCAGCATCGCCGGCAGAAAGCGCGCGACGGGTTGGATTCAGCATCCAGATGATCAAAGCTCGGTTTGCGACGCCGGGGAGGTTATTTTGTTCGATTATTTGTGCGTTTGCGGGAAGAGCAACCGGCGGCTCGTTAGTTATTTCTGTATTGGCATTTGTAGTGCCTATTGTTGCCGAATCGGTATTCGTAGCAATGCTCGAGTTACTTTGCGTCGCAGTTTTGCTGCTTTCAGCCGCCGGGTTTATCTGAGCCTCGCCGCACCCGGATGACAGCGCCAGGAGAATCAGGAGAAAAGGAACATGGAATAGCAGAAGCCTGCGATGGCCCCTATTTTACTTCCCACCATTTCGACCTGCGGTTTCCTTGATACTTTGTCTCTCGGCGAAACGGTGGGAAGTCTGGGCTGCGCCCAGACGACGGCTCCCTGCGTTCGCCTTAATCCCCCTTTTTTAAAACCACAAGCAACTGCAGATGTTCATGACTCGGAATCAAACTACGGGTTGGTGACGGTGTTGGTGTGCCATATTTACCGCCGCACTTTTTCAAAGTCAGTGAGTGTGATGTCTTACTGGCTTCGCCGTGTGGTTATTGATATCGCAATAAGGTCCGGCGACATCACAGGCAGAAGACTCGATCTCCAGGGTTGCATGAACAATGCCAAAGTCCCGGACAAGCATCTCCCTTAAATCTTTCAGGATATGGCCCCCTTCGCTGATCATGACGTCCTCAACCAGCACATGACAGCTGAGAGCGTAAAGCCCGGAGCCGATGGTCCATACATGGATATCATGAATATCTCTGACTCCTTTCTCTTCCTTCATTTCCGCCACCAGTTTATTGACTTCAATTGCCCGCGGAGCTTCTTCCAGGAAGATTTCCAGGGTTTCGCGGATTATGCCCCAGGCCCCCCAGAGGAGGGCTAGACCAATGATTATGCTAATGAGTGGATCAACCGGGTACCAGCCAGTGGCGA
Source organism: Actinomycetes bacterium (assembly GCA_021791195.1). Lineage (GTDB taxonomy): Bacteria > Actinomycetota > Thermoleophilia > BMS3ABIN01 > BMS3ABIN01 > JACWAD01. The sequence goes on from JAJYXB010000007.1 coordinate 5,333, forward strand.
TAATAACCAGGCTTGCGACCAGCACGGCGGCCGAAGCGGCCGCGTCGCCAAGCAGATGGAGGATCGCGCCGCGGATATTTATGTCCCCCGAATGAGCTTTTTTGAGAATGCCCACTATTGACAGATTGGCAAAAAGGGCTATGGCTGCTGTAACCAGGACCAACCTGCCGGCTACCGGTTGCGGATTTAGAAAACGCTGGTAAGCTTCGTAAAATATCCAGGCAGTAACAAGGACAATGGTAATGGCGTTGATGAGTGCGGTGAGGATGCCGGTGCGATGGTAACCAAACGTCTTTTCAGCATTAGGCGGTTTTTTTGCCTGCGCCATACCGTACCAGGTAATACCCAGGGCTGTAATGTCCGTGAAATTGTGGGCGGCGTCGCTTAAAAGCCCCAGGCTGTTTGCGATCAGGCCGACGATGACCTCGACGACGACTATGGAAAGATTGAGGGCGATGCCCCAGATCAGGCCGCCCGCAATCCCCTTTCGGGGGGCAGTTGATTCTATTGCTGATGCATGCTTGTGTTCGCTTTTACTCATCTTCCTTTGCATCTTCCAGGGCTTCCCACCCTTCCTTTATGATTAGAGGCAACATGGCCAGCGCCGCCAGGGGATCGGCCCACGACCAGCCGAAGGCGGCGTTTAAGCCAAGCCCGATAAGCAGTACGAGCGAAAGATATGTGCAGACCCAGGTTTCCATTGCGTCAGAGGCCAGGGCCCTGCTATCCAGGGCAGTAGCCACCCGTTGCTTGGAAATAGCCAGAACCGGCATCACGGCCAGGGAGAGCGCGGCGACGACGATGCCCACCGTGCTTTCCTGCGCTTCCACTCCGGCCAGCATCTTCCAGCCGGATTCAATCAGGATATAGAGGGCCAGGGCAAAGAAAGTCAGCCCGACAACGTATGACGCCCGGCGCTCGATTTTCGAATGATCATCATCTGTAATTGCATGTCCCAGCTGTGCCTCTTTTTTGAGCCGCCACAGCAGCGCAGCACCGGCAGTTATCTCGATCAAACTGTCCAGGCCAAAGCCCACCAGCGCTACGCTGCCTGCTAAATAACCAGCACCAATTGCCACAAATCCTTCAATGGCGTTATAGCCAATAGTGAAAAACTCCAAGCGGATACCGCGAGTCAGCAAGGAGGGGCGACGTCTGCTATCAGAAAGCGACGCCATTATTTCAATCCCCTTTGAACGGTTGACCTGTGACCCAGATGTTCAAGCCCAGTGGTAAAAAGTTTAAGCACGTGCTCATCATCCAGTGAATAATAGGCGATGCGTCCTTCCTTGCGGTATTTCACAAGCTTAGCCATTCGCAGCACGCGAAGCTGATGGGATACCGCGGATCGGCTCATCCCCAGTGCCGCAGCCAGGTCACAGACGCAGAGTTCCCGCTCAGCCAGCAGAGATATGAGGCGCAGACGCGAGGAATCCGCCATGACCTGAAAGATCTGGGCGAGATCGGTTGCAGCCAATAACGCCAAGGCCTTCTTTCGCGCCTGTTTCACCGCGGCAGGATTAATGCAGTGGACCTCACAAATATCGCTTGCCGCTGTTCGCGATGACTTGGTCTGTTTGTTAATCATGATTGTGACTGCCTTTTAAATGAAAATAAGTGAACACTCATTCACATATAGCAGTAAAAAAATCCCCTGTCAATATCCGAAGCTCACCGCGGAGATCTGTCCTGACAGCGGGCACAGATGCCGCTGATATCGATCTGGTGGCTGACCTGGCGGAAGCCATTTTTCTTTGAGATCCGGTCCAGGTCGGATTCCAGCGCCTGATCCGATACGGTTTCGGAGCGGCCGCATTCCAGGCAGGAGAGGTGATGGTGATGGCTGGCGAAGCGGTCGGTCAGCTCGATCATCCGCTTGCCGCCGGCGACCACATCGTGGATGATCCCCAGCTTGCGGAACAGCGCCAGCGTGCGGTAGACACTGGCCCGGTCGGCGCCAGCGGCGCATTCGCGGATCACGCTGGAGACCGTCGTCAGATCATGCTTCTGCAGGAACCCGAAGACCTCCAGTCTGGGCCCCGTCACTTTCAGTCCCGCCTCGCGCAGCTGCTGTTTGAATTTGGCCTTCACAGGAGAAAAGCTAGACTAATTGCGACTTTTTTGCAAATACTTTGGCGTCGTAGTATTTTCCCCTTGGAGAAGTAAACGTACACAAGGCGGTAATCCCGGTTGAAACGCAGGCTATTCTGGCTACTTCTGGGGCTCCTGGCCGTGCTGGTCGCGTGCATGGCTCTGGGGCTGGGACCCTTTGGCAGGCTGGGCACTTCGCCTGCACCCGGGGGCAAGGTGCGCGTCACGGCCTCTTTTTACACCATGGCTGAGTTCGCCCGTCAGGTGGGCGGCGACAGGGTGGATGTCACTACCATGATTCCCGCGGGCGTGGAGCCACATGAGTTCCTGCCCACGACGCAGGATATCGCCGGCGCTTACAAGTCGCAGGTTTTTGTTTACAACGGCGCCGGTCTGGAGCCCTGGGCGGACAAGATCAGCGGGGATCTGGGCGCCGGTGGCGTAGTCGTGGTCAATGCCAGCGACGGGATCGATCTGATGGCGGGGGAAGGTTCGGCCTACGATCCGCATGTCTGGCTCGATCCGGTGCTGGCCCAGCGGGAAGTGGATAACATCAGGGATGGCCTGATCAGGGCGGATCCGAAGGACAGGTCTGTATATGAACAGAATACCGCGGCATACAACCAGAAACTTGCCGCCCTGGACGGCGCTTTCAGAAGCGGACTGGCAAGTTGCGCCCGGAGAGACATCGTGACCTCGCACCAGGCTTTCACATATCTTGGCAAACGTTACGGTCTGGACGTGATGGCGATTTCCGGCCTTTCGCCGGACGAGGAGCCGCCGCCGCAAAAACTGGCCGAGGTGGCGCGATTCGCCCGCCAGCACAATATCCATTACATCTTTTTCGAGCGGCTGGTCAACCCGAAACTGTCACAGACGATCGCCACCGAAGTGGGAGCACAGACGCTGGTTTTTGACCCGCTGGAAGGATTGACGCAGCAGGAGGCCGGCCGTGGGGAGGACTACCTCTCGGTGCAGCGGGAAAACCTGGCAAATCTGCGCCGGGCCATGGAGTGCGGGTCATGAGCGGGGGCGCGGTCATCAGCGTCAGGGATGTCACTTTTTCCTACCGCGAAGAGCCGGTGCTGTCACGGATCAACCTGGATATCATCCCCGGCGATTATCTGGGTATAATCGGTCCCAACGGCGGCGGCAAGACGACGCTGCTGAAACTGATGCTGGGTCTGATCCGGCCGACCGTCGGCAGCGTCGAGCTCTTCGGCAATCCGGTCGGCGATTTCCAGGAATGGTCGCGGATCGGATACGTGCCCCAGAAGGCGACCAGCATCGAGGCGCGTTTTCCGTTCACAGTCGCTGAAGTCGTGGCGTTCGGCCGGATCGGACGCGCCGGCCTGCTGCGGCGCCTGAAAGCGGAGGATCGCCGCGCGGTCGACACGGCGCTGGAGCAGGTGAACATGCTGGCGCACCGCCGGTCCCTGGTCACGGAGCTGTCTGGTGGCCAGCAGCAGCGGGTGTTCATCGCCAAGGCGCTGGTGTCGCAACCGGACATCATGCTGCTGGACGAGCCCACCGTGGGCGTCGACGTGCAGTCCCAGGATGACTTTTACCACCTGCTCTCGCGCCTCAACCGCGAGGAAGGCATCACGCTGGTGGTCGTATCGCATGACATCGACGTGATCGCCAATGAGATCAGCAGCGTCGCCTGCCTGAATCAGACACTTATCTGCCATGGCTCGCCACAGGAATTCATCACCGGCGAGTACATGGAAAAGCTCTACGGCAAAGGCCGCAAATTCATCCTGCACGGGCACTAGGGGAACCGGAAGGCATTGCTGGATATATTCACATATGGTTTCATGGTCCGCGCTTTTCTGGCCGGGATCACCATCGGTCTGGTCGCGCCGCTGATCGGCTGTTTTCTGGTCGCCAAGCGCTATTCGATCATCGCCGATACCCTGGCGCACGCGTCGCTTGCCGGCGTGGCGCTCGGCGCGCTGCTCTTTATCAATCCGCTCATCGGCGCGCTGGGAGTGGCGCTGGTGATCGCCCTGGTGATCGAGCGGCTGCGTGTCGGCCGGATCCTGACCGGGGATGTGGCGCTGGCCATGTTCCTGTCGAGTGGCCTGGCGGTGGCCATCGTGCTCATCGGTTTGTCGAAGAATGTGCAGATCGATCTCTTCTCCTATCTCTTCGGCAGCATCACCACCGTCAGCAGGCAGGACCTCTGGATCATCATGCCGCTGGGCGGGCTGGTGCTGGCTTTCATCGGCCTGTTTTACAAGGAGCTGGCTTATCTGGCTTTTGACGACGAATCGGCCCGCGTCAGCGGCCTGCCGACTATCTTTCTCAATCAGGCGCTGGTGATTCTGGCGGCGGTGACGGTGGTGCTCTCGCTGCGCATCGTGGGCGGCCTGCTGATCGGGGCGCTGATGGTCATCCCCGTGGCCGCGGCGATGCAAAACGGCCGCAGTTTCAGCCGTACGATCCTTTACGCCGTGGCATTCGGTCTGGCTTCGGTGGTCGCGGGACTGTTTGCATCCTTTTACCTGAATACGGCGGCGGGGGGGACGATAGTGCTGATCTCGCTGCTGCTGTTCGTCATCTCTGTGGCCTGGAAGAAAATACCGGCGTAGCTTTGCGGCGCGCGGTGTGCATGCGCGCCTTACTTACATGATTAAGGCGCCGCGCGGGTAAAAGATACGCATGGATGCGATCACCGCAGAAGGCGTGAGCAAGCGTTTCGGCGACGTCCAGGCGCTGGATGACGTGTCGCTGTCGATTCCCGAGGGCAGGATCTACGCCCTGCTGGGGCCGAACGGCGCCGGCAAGACGACGCTGATCAAGATCATGACCACGCTGCTCAGGCCCGACGCCGGCCACGTCGAGGTCGGCGGGCTGGATGTCGTCTCGCGCGCCGCCGAGGTGCGTGAGATCATCGGTCTGGCCGGACAGTTCGCCGCGGTGGATGATCATCTTACCGGGCGCGAGAACCTGGAGATGGTTGCCCGGCTTTACCATCTGAGCCGCAGGCAGGCGCAGCATCAGGTGCAGCAGATCATCGATCGGCTGGATCTGACCCAGGCCGCTGACCGGACAGGCAGGACGTATTCCGGCGGCATGCGGCGCCGGCTCGACCTTGGCGCCAGCTTCATCACCGCCCCCCGCATCCTGTTTCTGGACGAGCCCACTACCGGGCTGGACCCGCACGGCCGCGCCGAGCTCTGGAGTGTCATTCGGGAGCTGACCGGCGGCGGGACCACGCTGCTGCTGACGACGCAAAATCTGGAAGAAGCGGAAGAGCTGGCCGACCGGATCGCCATTATCGACCGGGGGAAGCTGATCGCCGACGGGACGGCCGGCGAGCTGAAGGACAGGGTGGGCGGCAGCGTGCTGGAATTCCGCATCGCCGCGACGGACGGCCGGCTCCAGCGGGCCGCTGATGTCACAGCCGACCTCTTCGTTAAAAGTCCCACAGTAGAAGCAGGCATCAACCGTATCTGCGGCTCGGTGGAAAGCAGCACCAACGCGCTCACTGAGGTTGTCCGCCGTCTGGACCGGGAGCAGATCCCCATCGCCGACATCCGTCTGCGCAAGCCGTCTCTGAACGAGGTATTTCTCACCCTGACCGGCAATGTGGCGGAGGAGCGATGAGCACCTCCGTGGTTGAACGGACCTGGCCGGAAAGGCTCAGAAACAACGTTTCCGACGTCCTGACTCTGGTGAAGCGCAACCTCAGGCGTTACGAGCGCATCCCGCAGCTGCTGGTGTTTTCTACCATCCAGCCCGTGATGTTCCTGCTCCTGTTCAATTACGTGTTCGGCGGCGCTATCGGGGCTACCACCGGCACCGGCAACTATATCGAGTTCCTGCTGCCTGGCATCCTGATGCAGGTGGCGCTGTTCGGCTCGACTGCCACCTCCGTCGGGCTGGCCGACGACCTCTCAAAGGGGATGGTCGACCGCTTCCGTTCCCTGCCGATCGCGCGCTCGGCGGTGCTCGCCGGCAGGACCGGCGCCGACCTTTTGCGCAACACCTTCGTGGTGCTGCTCATGGTCGCGGTCGGTATGGTGCTGGGATTTCGCTTTCAGGGCGGTTTCGCCTACGGCGCAGGCGCGATGCTGCTGGTGCTTTTTTTCGGATATGCATTCTCCTGGATATCGGCGACGATCGGGTTGACCGTCCACGATCCGGAGACCGTGCAGGTGGCGAGCTTCATCTGGATCTTTCCGCTGGTCTTTGCCAGCGGTGCTTTCGTGCCGGTGGCGACGATGCCGGGCTGGCTGCAGCCGTTTGCCGAGCATCAACCGGTGACCGTGACCGTGAATGCAGTGCGCTCGATGATGCTGGAGGGCGCCCCCGGCGATCTCGGCCAGGCGCTTATCTGGATCGCCGGCATCCTGATCGTCTTCATCTCCCTGGCGGTCTGGGCTTACAAGCGCAGTGCCTGAAACGGCTCACGCCCGCAAGGGCGGCGTCCTTGGACTGTGGTCAGGCCGGAACCGGCCCAGACCCGGGATTGGAGCCCGGGGGAGTGGGGCTATCTGCGCCGGCGGCGCAGAATAATCTCGCCCCTGGAGACAGGGACCAGCTCGCGGCGGTAGCTGCGATGGACAGCTTCGACCTCGCGCTGGAGCCGGCCGGCGGCCTCGGCGACCTCGGCGCGCAGGGCGGCGATGCTTCCTTCCAGGTCGTTGATGCGGCACTCCAGTTCCAGGACCTTCTCCACGCCGGCGAGGTTCATCCCCAACCGGGTGGTGAATTCCTGGATCTTCTTCAGCCGCTCGATGTCTTCCTCCGAATAGAGGCGCGTGTTCCTCGGAGTGCGGGCGGGCGTGATCAGGCCCTTCTGTTCGTAGATCCGCAGCGTCTGCGGATGCATCCCGGCCAGCTCGGCGGCGACCGAGATCATATAGAGTGGTTGCGGACCCTTGCGTTTATTATTCCGGACTGGCATGGTTACTGACCGGCATTCAGGCCGGCGCGCGGATCATCGTGACTTAATTCAGCGAACCGCTTCAGCGCTTCGGTCTGCTCCTTGTTGAGTTTCTCGGGAACGGTGATGCTGACTTTCACAATCAGATCGCCGGAGCCGCCACCTTTCAGCCGCGGCGCGCCCTTGCCCTTGACCCGGAAGCTCTTGCCGTTGGGCGTGCCCTTGGGGATCTTCAGCGAGATGCTGCCATCGGTGGTGGGCACCTCGACCTTGGCGCCCAGAGCGGCTTCTGCGAACGACACCGGCACATTGATGAGCAGGTCGTCGCCGCGGCGGTGAAAAACCTGGCTGGCGGCCACCTTGACCTTGACGTAAAGATCTCCCGGTGGCCCGCCTTGAGGGGCTGGCTGACCCTTGCCTTTCAGCCGGATCTTGCTGCCGTCTTTGACACCGGGAGGGATTTTGACAGTATATTTCTTGGTCGCGCGCGCGATGCCAGAGCCGCCGCAGCGGGGGCAGGGCGTCTCGATAACACTGCCGCGGCCGCCGCAACGCGGGCACGGCTCGCTCAGCGCGAAGAAGCCCTGGTTCCGGGAGACGACGCCGCGGCCGCCGCATTGCGGACAGGTAGACGGCGATGTGCCCGGAGCGGCGCCGGAGCCCTGGCAGGCGGGACAGCCGACATCCTTGTCGACTGCGATCCTGGTGGTGACACCGCGCAGCGCGTCCTCGAAGGAAAGATTGAGCACATAAGTAAGATCGGCGCCTTTCATTGCCCGGCCGGCGCCGTAAGCGGCGCCGCCGCCACCGCCGAACAGGTCGAAGATGTTGAAACCGCCTGCTCCTGCCGCGCCGCCGTAGCCGCTGCGCCGGAACGCTTCCTCGAACGCGGAGGCATCGAAGCCGGCGCCGCCCGGTCCGCCGCCGTAGAACTGCTGGGGCCCGGCGTCGTACTGCTTGCGCTTCTCGGTGTCCGAGAGCACGTCATACGCCGCCGAGATCTCCTTGAACTTCGCCTCGGCGTCCTTGTTGTCCGGATTGGCGTCGGGATGATACTGGCGCGCCAGCTTGCGGTAGGCCTTCTTGATCTCGGCCTGGGAGGCTCCCCTGTCGACTCCTAATGTTTCGTACAGATCTGCCATCTCATCAATCTTTACCGCCCTCGTCACGGCCGGCGTCCAGGTCCTTGGAGACGATGACCTTCGCCGGACGCACCATGCGGTCTTCGAGCTGGTAGCCCTTTTCGATCACCTGCATCACGGTGCCTTCCTCATGCTCGGCTGAGGGCTGGCAGAGGATCGCATCATGCTGGTTGGGGTCGAACGGCTGCCCGTGGGCGTCGATCTCGCAGAGGCCGCGCTTGACCAGTACGTCCCGCAGCTGGTTGTATACCAGCTCGACGCCGCCGCTCAAGACCTCCTGGTCGTGCTCGGCGGCGGCCTGCATCGCCCGCTCGAAGTTATCCAGCACCGGCAGCAGCTCCTCGATCATCTGCGTGGAGGCGCGCTGGCCGGCCTGCTCCGATTCGCGCAGCACCCGCTTGCGGAAGTTGGCGAACTCCGCCTGCAGCCGCTGCAGGGCTTCGAGATATTCATCCCGCTCGCGGCGGAGCTCCTCAGCCATCTGCGCGGAGATCTCGGCGACCTTCTGGTCCGAAGCGCCCGCAGTGGGCGCTTCGGATTCCGGGGATGTGTCTTTTTTCGGGGCTGGGCCCCGTTGATGCGTATGTTTGTCCATAAGGCTTATTTGTTCTTTTCGTCTTCGTCGATGATTTCGTAATCGGCGTCCTCGACGACCTCTTCCTCGTCGCCCTCGGCCGATCCCTGGGCGCCGGCAGCGCCGGCGGACTGCGCCTGCTGGTATACAGCTTCGGCCAGCTTGTGCGAGGCTTGCATCAGCACCTCTGTCTTGGCCTTGATGTCGTCGACATTCTCGCCTTCCATCGCCTTCTTCAGGTCGTCGGTGGCGATGCGGATGCCTTCCTTGGTGGCGTCATCGATCTTGTCGCCCATCTCCCTGATGGACTTCTCCGTCGAGTAGATCAGATTCTCACCGTTGTTGCGCGCTTCCACCAGCGCCCGCAGCCGTTTGTCCTCGTCGGCGTGGGCGTCGGCATCCTTCATCATCTTGCTGATCTCCTCTTCGTTGAGGCCACCGGCGCCGGTGATCTGGATCTTCTGCTCCTGGCCGGTGCCAAGGTCCTTGGCGGAAACATGGACGATGCCGTTGGCGTCGATGTCGAATGTGACCTCGATCTGCGGAATGCCGCGCGGCGCGGGGGGGATGCCCATCAGCTGGAATTTGCCCAGCGACTTGTTGTAGGCGGCCATCTCGCGCTCGCCCTGCAGCACGTGGATCTCGACACTGGTCTGGTTGTCATCCGCGGTAGAGAAGATCTCGCTCTTCTTCGTCGGGATGGTGGTATTGCGGTCGATCAGTTTGGTCATGACACCGCCCTTGGTCTCGATGCCGAGCGACAGCGGCGTCACATCCAGCAGCAGCACATCCTTGACCTCGCCAGCCAGCACGCCGCCCTGGATAGCCGCGCCCACGGCGACGACCTCGTCGGGGTTGACGCCCTTGTGCGGCTCCTTGCCGGCGATCTTCTTGACCAGCTCCTGCACGGCGGGCATACGGGTCATGCCGCCCACGAGGATGATCTGGTCGATCTGATCGGTGCTGACGCCAGCGTCCTTGATCGCCTGCTTCATCGGCCCCTCGGTCTTATCGATCAGGTCGCCTGTCAGCTCGCCCAGCTTGGCGCGGGTGAGCGTCACCGTCAGATGCTTCGGACCGCTGGCGTCGGCGGTGATGAACGGCAGGTTGATATCGGTGGTCATGGCGCTGGAAAGCTCGATCTTCGCCTTCTCAGCCGCTTCCACCAGCCGCTGCACCGCCATTTTGTCTTCGCGCAGGTCGATGCCCCGATCCTTCTTGAACTCGTCGGCCATCCAGTCGACGACGCGCTTGTCAAAGTCGTCGCCGCCAAGATGGTTGTTGCCACTGGTGGCTTTCACCTCGAAGACGCCTTCGCCCAGCTCCAGCACCGAGACGTCGAAAGTGCCGCCGCCGAGGTCATAGACCAGGATGGTCTGGTCGTGCTCCTTGTCGAGGCCGTAGGCCAGCGAGGCCGCGGTGGGCTCGTTGATGATGCGCTTGACCTCCAGGCCGGCGATCTTGCCGGCATCCTTGGTTGCCTGGCGCTGGGCGTCCTCGAAGTAGGCCGGCACGGTGATCACCGCTTCGGTGACCTTCTCGCCCAGGTACGCCTCGGCGTCGCTCTTGAGCTTCTGCAGAATCATCGCCGAGATCTCCTGCGGCTTGTAAGTCTTGCCGCCGGCCTCGACGACGACGTCGCCGCTGGCATCCTTGTCCACTTTGTAGGAAACCGTCTTCTCCTCGGCGCGCACGTCGGACTCCTTGCGGCCCATGAAGCGCTTGATCGAGGTGATGGTGTTCTCGGGGTTGGTGACCGCCTGGCGCTTGGCCACGGTCCCCACCAGCCGCTCGCCATCCTTGGTGAACGCCACTACCGAAGGCGTTGTCCTGCCGCCTTCGGCGTTAGGGATGACCGTCGGCTCGCCGCCCTCCAGGACGGACACGCACGAGTTGGTGGTTCCCAGGTCGATGCCGATTACCTTGCCCATGATCTGTTCCTCCTAAAATACACGCTGACATTTGCCTGTAAAGTAAAACATTTGAAATCGCTATTGTCTTAGCGCATTGCTATTATAAAATCTAAGCCTGATACTGTCAAATTGTTATAGGGAGAATCCGGCGGCTTCAGGGCCGATCCACCATACGAAGTTTATGCCCCGGGGAAGACATTAGTAATCAGGGCTGCCGTCCCGGGCTGCGGTTGAACGCACCCCTGCTAGTTGCAAAATGATACATAGTGGAGTAAAGTCTTGCCGTAACCAGCAAACCGGATGGAGGGTAGTATGGCAGAGGAACGGCTGCCTTTAGGAGTCGCGGCCCGCTTGTCGCGTTATCTGCAGATTCTCACTCAGGCGAAAAAGACTGGCAAGCACACCATCTCCTCCAAGACCCTCAGTGAGTATTCCAACGTCAATCCCACACAGATCCGCCGCGATCTGTCATCTTTTGGGAAGTTCGGCAAGCGTGGCGTAGGCTACAACGTGGATTACCTCATCGCCCGCATCAAGGAGATCCTGCACACATCGGGCTCGCACAACCTGGCGCTGATGGGCAGCGGCAATCTCGGCACGGCCATCGCCAGCTCAAAGATATTTGCCGATCACGGGTTCAACATTGCGGCGCTGTTTGACGCCGATCCGGCGAAGATCGGCCAGGAGGTAGGCAGTCTGCGGGTGCAACCGGTGACTGAGGTCGCGGAGACGGTCCGGGAGCGGGGCATCATCGTGGGTGTGCTCGCGGTGCCGCCGCACGCGGCCCAGGAGGCGGCCAACGTGCTGGTCAGCGCCGGCGTCAAGATCATCTTCAACTACACCGAGGCGCTGGTGGATGCGCCGCCTGGCATCACCGTACACTCGATGAGCCCCGCCGGCGAGCTGCTCTACGCCCTTTATTTCTATCTGACCTGAAGGCGGCCATGCCAGCTAGCAGAATTCAGCCAAATTATAAACAAACAAAAAAAGTGTCTCCCGGTCCGGAGACACTTTTCATTTACGGAGGCATTCCCGGAGCCGGACGCCAGCGTGTCAGCTCAGCAACTCTTCGGGAGACTTGTTCGTCAAGAGGTAGGAGAAGAATTCGATCACGTGCTCGTCAGCTTCCAGCTCTTCCGGAGTCTTGTCGATATACAGCGCCGAGATGGGGTCGAGCTTGTGCCGGTGTTCCTCGCAGTAATCCACACCGTGGCGAACCGTCCAATTGCCACAACCTGAAACCTTGCACTTCTTTATCTTCTTTTCCATCACAATCACTTTCTTTCCGCAAAAGCCGCGTGTGAGTGCTGCTCTACGGTAAAGAATTACAATAATTATAAGTTATTTTCCTCTATTTGAAAAGAGTTTTTTTAATGCGAAGTCAAGGAAGAATGAAGAAGGGGCAGATGATGATATTCAGAAGAACAAAGATCGTGGCGACTCTCGGTCCCGCCACTGCGGGTGAGATTCAGATCAAGGCGCTGGTCGAAGCCGGGATGGACGCCGTACGGCTGAATTTTTCTCACGGCAGCCACGAGGAATACGCGCGCCTGCTGGGGATCGTGCGCGCGGTGTCGGCTGAAGCCGGTAAACCACTGGCGGTGATCGCGGACCTGCAGGGGCCGAAAATACGGGTCGGCGAGATGCCTCCTGAAGGAGTGAAGCTGGTACGCGGCCAGCAGCTGTCCGTGACTCCCAGCCGGGTCACGGGCACGGCCGGGCAGATCCCGGTGGTTTATTCAGGGCTGGACAGCATAGCCAAGGCTGGCAGCCGCATCCTTATCGATGACGGCAAGATCGTGCTGAAAGTGCTCCGGCAGGAGGATGGTGCGCTGGTATGCCGGGTCATGTCCGGAGGCTTGCTGACCTCGCGCAAGGGTGTGAACTTTCCCGGGGCGACGATCGCGGCGCCCAGCCTGACGGCCAAGGACCGCCAGGACCTGGAATTCGCGTTGCAAGCCGGCAGCGATTACATCGCCCTGTCGTTCGTGCGCGAGGCGGCCGACATCGAGGCGCTGCGCAGCCTGATCGTGGAACTGACCGACCGGCCGGTGAAGATCATCGCCAAGATCGAGAAGCGCGAAGCGATCCGCAACATCGGCGCCATCATCAACGCGGCGGACGCCATCATGGTGGCCCGCGGCGACCTGGGGGTTGAGATCGCACCGGAGCGGGTGCCGTACTGGCAGAAGGAGATCATCCGCCGCGCGACGGATAACGCCAGGCTGGTGATCACGGCCACGCAGATGCTCGAATCGATGATCACCAGCCCGACACCGACCCGGGCCGAGGCCAGCGACGTCGCCAACGCCGTATACGACGGCACCGATGCGGTGATGCTCTCCGGCGAAACCGCGGTGGGCAAGTATCCGGCGCGGGCGGTGGCCACCATGCACCGCATCGCCCGCACTGTGGAAGCTTCGCTGGGCAAGAGAAAAGTAGACAAGCGTTCCTCCGGCGGCTCGGTGACGCGGGCTATCAGCGCCGCCGCCTGCGAGCTGGCCGGCGATCTGGATGTGGCCGCCATCGTTACGCCCACCAGTTCCGGCACCACGCCCGTCGAGGTGGCCAAGCACCGCCCCGGCTCGCCGATAGTCGCCGTGAGCCCCGACATGAACGTCGTTAACCAGCTGGCGCTCGCCTGGGGAGTGAAACCGCAGCTGATAACTCCCGCCCGCGATACCGACGACACGTTCTCCAAGGCGATCAGCGCCGCCGAAGCCAGCGGACTGGTCAGCCCGGGGAGGATGATTGTGATCACGGCTGGCATCAGGGTCAATGAGCCAGGCACCACAAACCTGATCAAGGTTCAATGGATCGAGTAGCGATCCGCTGCGGCTGGCGTACTGGCGCGACTTTGCATGCGGCAGACCTGCTGCCGGCAGCAGAAGCGGCAAAAAAATGAAGGGGTGAGGACGGCGGCGGCGAAAAATGCTTAGAAGGAAAACGGATTTGACAGCCAGAGCAGCCACAACAAGGAGATTTGCATTCGTCACCCGCCGCCGCGGTCTCTGGCGGCTGGGCATGCTCGCCGTGATCCTGATAATCGCCGCCGGCTATATTTCACCGGTAATGGCCATCTACAGCCGGAGCAACGATATCAAGCAGGAACAGGCGGAAGCTTCCCGGCTTCAGCAGAAACACGATTCGCTGCAGGTGGAACGCGACCGGCTCCAGACCAACTCGTACGTGGAAGAGGTGGCCCGTCGCGACCTGGGCCTCATCCGGCCCGGAGAGCAGCCATATGTGGTCCGCGATCTTGGTGCCGCGAGCAGCACGCCGGCGAAAGCCCCCGCCGCTCCCGCACCGAAATCGTTGCTCGGGCGGGTGCTGGACGACCTGAAGTCGCTTCTGCCCTGACGTGCCGGAGGGACCGACTCCGCTTCAGCTCCGCCTTGCCGTCGCCGGACAGCTCGGCCGTCCGCCCGCGATAGAATTCGAGATCGTCGTGTCATGCCGCTACGGCTGGCCTGCTGTCATCAAGAACTCGTCAGTCGACGCGGGGGGGAATCCCAATCCCAATCTCTATTATCTGAGTTGTCCGTATCTGCGCCGCGAGATATCCCGGCTGGAGGACCGGGGTGAGATTACGCGCCTGCAGGAGCGGCTGACCGCTGATGCTGCCCTGGCGGAATCCGTCCGGGCGGCGCAACGGCGTCATGAAGCCGAGTGGGAGGCGGAAGCCGGTGGCCCCATCAAGCCGGCGCCTCCAGGACCCCGCATCGCCGCCGCCTCCGGCGACCTCCTGTTAAAATGCCTGCATGCGCAGTTTGCCTATTATCTCGTCCACCGTGATTACGCGATCGGCGGGTTGATCGCGGGCGAACTTGCGGACATCTGGTGCGGCGACGAACGCTGCCGCCACTACCTCCGCGAGCCGGAGAAATAACACAAAAAGTAATTATGACAATTGTTGCGATCATCGACACCGGCACCAATTCCACCCGCATGCTGGTCGCCAGAAGAGCCGGGAATGAGCTGGATGAGCTGGCGCGGCTGACTACGGTGACCAGGCTGGGGGAGGGGGTTGACGCGGCCGGCCGGCTGGGGGCGGCGGCGCGCGAGCGCGTCAGCCGCTGTGTGGATGAATATGCCGAGATCATCGCCGCCCATGGCGTGGAAAATACGCTGATGCTGGCAACCAGTTCGGTGCGGGATTCCTCTGATGGGGAGGAGTTCCTGGCGCAGCTTGCCCGGCAGCACGGTTTTTCATGCGGGATACTGCCAGGAAAGGAAGAGGCGCGGCTCAGCTTTTTAGGCGCCACACTGGGCCTGGGACATGCTTCCGGAAGAATCATGCTGGTCGATATCGGCGGCGGCAGCACGGAGATCGCATGTGGCGTCCGCGGCCGTATCGATTACGCGCGCAGCCTGCGCCTGGGGTGCGTCCGCATCAGCGAGCGGTTTTTCCGCGAGGATCCGCCGGCGGCAACCGAGCTTGCCGGCGCTGCCAGCCAAATCGATGCAACGCTGGCCTCCGGGATAGAACGCGGGCGTCTTGGCGCTGTCGACCTGGCGGTCGCGGTAGCCGGCACGGTTACTACGCTGGCAGCGATCGATCTGGAGCTGCAGCGATACGACCGCGACGCGGTGCACGGGCATGTTCTTGACCGGCAGGCGGTGGACGGCATGCTGGAGCGCCTGGCACGGATGGATTTTTCACAGCGGCTGGCGATCGCGACGGTAGGGGAGGGGCGGGCGGACGTGATCGTCGGCGGGGCGCTGATCGCGTCCAGGGTGATGGAATACACCGGCGTATCGAGCCTGACCGTCAGTGAAACCGATATCATGGACGCAGCGGCGCTGGAACTCTAGGCGAGGCTGGACGGACGGCTTTTCGGCGGCGCTTCGGATAGATAGAATGCATATGCGGGAATGCACTGGCAGGCAGCTGGCGGAGCAAACCGCGAGCCGGCCCGAGTGGTGGAACTGGTAGACACAAGGGACTTAAAATCCCTCGCCCTTACGGGTGTGTGGGTTCGATTCCCACCTCGGGCACCAATTCAGGCCTGCGGCGTCCTTTCGCGTCCGGCGCCGGCATGCTTCACCAGCAAGACGGCTGTGCCGCAGTCGCTGGTCTCAACATCCACCTTGTCCATGAGGCTGCCCATGATGCCGAAGCCAAGGCCCTCGGATGGCGGCGGTGGCAACGGCATTCCATGGCCACGGTCCAGGACTTCCACCTTGAAATCTCCCTGCCCGTCAAAGCAGGAAATCTCGATGGTGCGTTCCTGGCGGTCGGTGCTTTCGAAATATGCGTGCCTGACTACGTTGGTCGAAGCCTCGGAAAGCGCGACTTTGATGTCGGCGATGCTGTCTTCTTCGAAGCCGAGATTCTGGGCCGCGGCGGAGACAACCAGACGCACCAGCGAAAGGTACTCAGCTTTGGCTGGTACGATCAGATTAAGGACTTTTCTATCGGTCATCTCTTTCACCTATAAAGTTTCTTTGGGCATAGTCAGGTTCTGTCTCAACGATTGCAGCGTCCGCCGCAGCAGCCGGGAAACATGCATCTGCGAAATGCCAAGCTGGTTTGCGATCTCGGTCTGGCTCAGACCCTCCACGAACCGCAGATAAAGCAGATTCTGCTCCCGCGCGCTGAGGTCTGACATGGCTCCGGCCAGACTGAGCCGCTCGTCGAGTGTCTCCAGGGTTTTGTCCTCACCGCCAATGATGTCAAGCAAGGAAAGATCGCTGTCCTCAGCCGAGCTGGAGTTGAGCGACGCGACGGCAGAACTCTCGATACTCCCGAGGCCTTCGATCACGTCTTCTTCACTGATCCCCATCTCCTGTGAAATCTCTGCAACATTGGGAGACCTGCCATGCTCCTGTGAAAATCTCTGAACGGCGTTATTAAGCGCATGGGCCCGCTCCCGCAACCCCCTCGGCAGCCTGATCGTTGAGGTCCTGTCCCGAAAGTACCGTTTCAGCTCTCCGACGATCGTAGGCACCGCATAAGTAGTAAATTGCACGTTTCGGTCCGGGTCAAACCTGTCAATCGCTTTCAGCAGGCCCATCGAGGCTACCTGGACCAGGTCGTCCAGCGGTTCGCCGCGGTTCATGAAGCGTCGCGCCAGCGAATGCGACAGATCCAGATGCGCCCTCACCAGAATATTCTTGATCTTGGGATCGTGCGAACCCTTATAAATACGAAAGAGCGACTGGATCTCTTCCTTGCTCAGGGAGTTGTCGGACCGGCGCGTCAAGAAAGCTTCTGAGCGACGTTTTTCACCAGGATGATCTCAAATCCCCCCTGAGGGCTCGGTATCTCTTCAACGCGGTCCGCTACCTGCTCCAGGATGAAACGACTATAACGGTTGAGCTTGCTGTCGTTATCAAAAAGATCGCGTGAGATGCCCTGTGTCACCACCTCGAGTCTGTCAGACAGGATCTGGAAGCGGAAACACAATGTTCCTTCCGGATTTGGTTCTGACAGATACAACCGGAAGAGCTCATCCAGCGCCGTCTGCATGTCATCAGACTGATCCAGATTGAGTCCGGACTTGCTTGCCACCGCGGATACGGCCAGGCGAACGATCCCGGACATCCGGGTTTCCTGGGGAAGCTGCAGGCAGACAACATCAGCCAGTAGCTCGTCAGTCAAAGGGGTACCTCCGAATTGGACAGCCTATGGCTTATACCCGCTTGAACACCGTTCTAACTCAAACGAATAGATTATAATAGTCAGATGGAAAAAGGGGAATGTTATAATAAGGTCAAATTACTTATAAATAACAAGGCGATTGCGCCTGGCGAAGAGGCATGCCGATGACAGAACAAGAAAAAACGGATCGCTGCCGGCTCAACGAGATCAACGGTATCGATGCCTGGTGCACAGGGGATAAGTGCATTTACTGGCGGCTGCTTGAGTCGCAGGATATCGAGGATGAAAACGAAATCGGTTGCGGCATCCAGCATTTTGGGTTGATCGACCAGCTGGAAGCAGATACGGCAAGTTGGCTGCTATCGATGAAGAAGCGGCTCGAGCAAATAACTCCGGAAACGGGGAAGGCAAGGATTCACTTCAAGCGTCGCGAAAAATAGAACAGTTTCATTGTTTCATAGTTTACCGGTAAAAATTTTGGGTAAATTCCGGTTGAGGAGTAATAACTCCCGGGGTGAGAAAAGTGAAACTGACAGCCAAGACAGTCGGCGTTATAGTGGCACCTGGATTTGACGACGGGCAAGTCATCAGGGTGACCGAGATCCTCAAGGGGATGGAAGCCCAGGTGCTGGTTATTTCCCTGGGGGACACCGTTCCCGCGGGTGTGGCTGGCATGAGGGGGGCCCTGATCAAACCGGGGATCCAGATGTCCCGGTTGCATCCCGCAAACCTGGATGCCTTGATAATTCCCGGCGGAAACTCAACTGCCAGCATGCAGGCGGATTCCATGATGTTGACCCTGATTATGGAGATAGAGTCAATGGAAAAGCCGATTGGCGCCATCGGCAACGGTGTGGTGGTACTGGCTTCTGCGGGTCAGGTGGCCAGCCGGCGTGTGACCGGTGACTATCGCATTAAGCCCGCCGTCGAGGAGGCGGGCGCCACTTATCTCGATCAGGCCCTGGTAGTCGATCACAACCTGGTCACAGCCCAGTCGGACAGGAACCTGGACCACTTTGTTGAAGCCATTGCCTTTCTGCTCCAGCCCGCAACCACTCTTCGCTGAGGCAAGCCGCGGGGTCGTTGCGGAACCCGCAACCACTCTTTGCTGACGAAAAGCGCGCAACCGGCGCCCAACCCGCAACCTGGCTGCTATCGCGGCCGGAGCATTTCCACTATCAGAGTCCTTCGAGATATTGGTTTAAGTGAACATGTCCGCGAAAAAAATACTCGTAGTCGACGATGAAGCCAGCGTACGCAAGCTGGTGCGTTCATATCTGGAGCGTGATGGGTTCAGTGTGGTCGAGGCGGCCGATGGCGCCACGGCGCTGGAGACCGCGCGCCGGGAGCATCCGGCCCTGGTAATCCTGGACCTGATGCTGCCCGAGGTGGAGGGGCTGGAGGTCTGCCGCGTCCTGCGCGCCGAATCCGATGTCTTCGTGTTGATGCTAACGGCAAAAACGGAGGAAACGGACAAACTGGTGGGGCTGGGTCTCGGCGCAGATGATTACCTGACCAAGCCGTTCAGCCCCCGGGAACTGGTGGCGCGGGTAAAGGCGATCCTGCGCCGCGCAGCCCCGGCGCCGGCCGCGGAGTCCGGGGCAGCGCTGACGGCGGGACCGATAACACTCGATGAGGCTCGGCGCGAGACGGCGGTCGCCGGCAGACGGGTGGACCTGACCGCCCGGGAATTCGATATCCTGGCGCAGCTGATGAAGCGTCCAGGCATGGTCTTTACCCGCGAACATCTTCTGGAGCAGGTGTGGGGCTATAATTTTTACGGCGATCCGCGCGTGGTAGACGTGCACGTTGCCAGGCTGAGAAAAAAAATCGAAGCCGATCACACAAATCCTGAGTTTATCAAAACGGTACGTGGAATCGGCTATAAGCTGGAAGTGGAAAAAGCAACATGAATGGAAACCAGATCCAGATAAAATGGAAGCTGCTGCTGACGTACCTGGCGGTGGTGGCCGTGTGCATCGCCATGACCGCTGCGATCACGCGCGAGCTGACCATCAGCGATTACAGCCAGCATCTGTCCGAGATGGCGCAGTCGGGCATGGGCGGGATGATGAACAGCAGCATGATGATCTCTCTGGAGCAGACATTTCGCGACGCGCTCAACGTCTCCCTGATCTGGGGCGGATTGGCGGCGGCGGGCGTGGCGGTGATCCTCAGCTTCGCGATCTCGCGGCGCATCACCAGTCCGATCCATAACATGGCCGCGGTCACGGAAAAGATCGCCGAGGGCGATTACAGCCAGCGGGTAGTGGTCAAGAACCGGGACGAGATCGGCAGCCTGGCTGAGAGCCTGAACTGCATGGCTGGCAGGCTGCAGGAATCGCAGCGTATGCGCCGGGAGATGATGGCCAATATCGCCCATGAGCTGCGTACGCCGCTGACGAGCATCTCGGGTTATATGGAGGGTCTTGCCGACGGCGTGGTGCCGGCGTCGCCGGAGATCTATCATCTCGTCCACGGCGAAGCGGCACGGCTTAGTCGCCTGGTTGACGATCTGCAGAGATTGTCCAGGGCTGAGTCGGGCGGCGAGGAGCTCGACATCATCAAGCTGCCCACCGGGGAGACGCTCAAGCGTGTCAGCAAGAAACTGGAGCCGCAACTCGGGGAGAAGCATCTGCAGTTCGATGTCAGCGTCGCCCCGGACACGCCGCCGATGATGGCGGATTCCGACAAGATCGAACAGGTGTTGATGAATCTGCTCGATAACGCGGTGCGCTACACCGATGTCGGTGGGCGGATATCGCTGGAAGCGGCTCCGCACGACGGCAGCGTCCAGATCAGCGTGGCCGATAACGGCATGGGCATCGCCGCAGATGACCTGCCGCACATTTTTGAGCGGTTCTACCGCGCGGACAAGTCGCGTTCGCGCGAAAAGGGCGGCAGCGGCATCGGGCTGACAATCGTCAAGCGCTATGTCGAATCGCTGGGCGGGGACATCGCGGTCAGCAGCGCTCCGGGGAAAGGCACCAGATTCACGGTGAAGCTGCCGGCGGCAATGCCGCACTGACCTCCGGCTCCGGGCTTCGTCAGCGCTCATCAAGCAAAATCCACCCCCTGCCATTCTTCACGAAATCTTCACAAACGGTTCACGCCGCCTTCATTCTGGCCGGGCATAATCGGGTTGTAAGGTTAAAGAGCGAAGGAGGAAGAAAATGTCAATTTCGAAGCTGACAATCATTGGCGTGGCCGCGGTGGCGTTATTGCTCCTGGGAGCGGCGGTGGTCTTCGCCCAGGGCAATACCGGCACTTACGGTCCCGGGATGATGCGCGGTTTCGGGGCTCCAGGCACCACCGGCACGGCCCAGACGGCTCCCAACACCCCGCCCAGCGGCGGCTACGGCCCGGGCATGATGGGTAATGGCAACGGTTACGGCGGCACGTACGGCCCGGGCATGATGGGTAATAATGTTGACTGGAACAAGATGCGCAACGCCATGAACAGCGGTAACTGGAACGAGATGTACCAGGTCTGCAGCGACGCTTTCAATCGGCAGAACCGGTAGCCACCAGCACCCCAGCGGCAGAACGGCAGATCTCCCCGGGGGGTAGCGCACCCATCTTCGCGCTTGTGCCCAACGCATCTTCGTGCGCGGCTTCCGTGGGTGCGCCCTGCCGGGCGCACATGTTTAAAAGGGGCGGCCCTGGTGGGGGCCGCCCCTGACAGGACGCTGCAAGTTGCGCTCCTGCGGCTTTGTCAGCCTTACGGGGCCGACGGAACCGTCACGCTGCACTGCCAATTGGCGCACCCGAAGGTGATTTCCTTCAAGTTGTCATGCTTCACCAGCTCAGGCTTGGCGTAAGGCTCCCGCTTTTTCTGCTTACTTTTCATCGCGGTTCCTCCTGTTAATTCGATGTTGATTGCCTTTGTCATTATTTTCTCAGCTAGGGCAATGTATAGGAGGTGCCACAGATATCAGTCGCGCTGCCTGCCATGATAGTATGCCAACCGCCTACGCCAGCCGGCACGTTGTACTTCACCGTCGCGGTAGCTGAGCCGCCCGGCGACATGATGTTCGCCACTGTGAGCGGCAGCGCTGACGCCACCGTAACGCCATTGGTATTTATGCTGCCGGTTATGTTGATGTCATAGCCAATGCCGCTGCCGCTGTTGCTGATAGTCCAATCCACTGAAAGCAAGCCAGCGTTATAATCGGAAACCGTCCCCCAATACGGACTGGGAGCGCTCAGGTTCAGGCTCGGCTTGCTGCTCGGGCACTGACCTGAATACGTAAGTCCCCCGGGGGCAGAGCCGGTGACTACCGGATAGTTATGCTCCTCGGTGTTCGCGTTGAACTCCATCCCGTAGCCGTTGTTCCATGCCGCAAGCCCGTACCTGAGACCCTTGTCGGGGGCGCCGGCGTTGCGAATTCCCAGCGCGTTCAGACCAATTACGGCAGCGTTGGATTCCTGCTGGCCGTTGGCGTAGACAATCACGGGCTTGCTGGTGTCGATTGACAGCAGGTTGGTATAATCGCCGGCGCCATCCTTGGCAAACAACTGCTGATACGGGATATTTACTGCGCCGGTAATGTGACCGGCGGCGTATTCGGCAGCGCTGCGGACATCGACGACCGTGTAGTTGCCGATGTTGCTGTCATTGACCTGGCCGGTGCCTGTGCCCGGGAAGATGAACGGCGGGCTGGTCGCAGACTCAGACAGGTTGTCGGCCACTCTGGTGATCTCCGCCGGCTCAGTCGAAGTGGTGTTATTGATTACCGGATACGCACCCGGGGCCGGCAGCGGATGCGGCGTCGTTTCCATGCCATACGTATGCACATAGATGTCCTTGGTGCCGGGCGTCACTTCCGCCAGCACGCTGGGCTCGGCCGCCGAGTTCCATCCCAGATTGCCCCACTTGAGCGCTGTGATGACTGGAGCGGGAGTACCGAAGTACCCGGCCTGAGCCACCGCCCCCAAGGCCATCTCGGCCAGTTTGTCGGTGTGACCGCTGTAGCAGGCAAGCACGATCGTCTTGTTTTGGTGCTTGGCCAGCTCGCTCCTGATATATTCGAGATTGGCCGGCTTGACAATATCCTGGTATTTGTAGGTAGTCACAGGAATCGCCCCGGGGATGTGACCTGCGCCCATGCCGGCGGTATTTGTCCCGGTATAAGCGTCAGCAGCTCTCACATCGATGACCAGCGGATCATTGGTGGGATCATCACCCGGGCCGATCGTGCCGTCATTGTTGTCGTCAAGCAATGCCATCAGCGTTGTCGTGTCCATGTAATTTGTGCCTGGGACATTGACGGCGGGAGCGCTGTTTAAAAAAGCGTTGCTGTTGTCGGCAATTATGCCGAACTGAGCGTCGCCTGGCGGCGGCGCCGCCGAACTGGTGGCGACCAGGCATAGCGTGGTCGCCAGGCTAAATGCAAACATGACAAGGCAGATCAGCCTTAGTTGTTTGCCCATATTCCCCACACCCTTTCTAGTTGAAGTCCAGTAATTCCAACTTCCAAAAGTTCCTGCTATTAAATAAATACCTCCTTTCCGTCGCGACAAAATAAAGATTTTAATTTTTACTAAAAAACAACAGTAAAAAATAAGGAAATTTAGTATATAACTTTCTTTCAAGTTGTCAACGAAGTGAAATATTGCTTTTTCTAATAGCTAACTGGATAAGTCAACTAATGTTTTGGCGGTTAACAGCTCATTGAGGCATGAAAGATGAAATTGATGCGGTTGATAAAAGAGGAAAAATTACCGGGAGTACTGCGACGAGAGCTGGCCTGGCAACTTGGCATCTCGACTGTTACCGCCTGGACGATGAGGCGCAAGATCGCGCATGCCATGAGAAGGAGGGAAGGGGAGCCGATGCTTGTGGGTTTGGTGGAGGATGATGAATCCTGCGTGGGTGGGCCCGTAGCGGCGTCTTTGGCCGCGGCAACCAGTGGCAGGTTATTGCATGGCGGAACCTGATGGGAAAGCCTCTCAGGAGAGGCCTCTTCCCGGTGTTGTAACCAGACTCGCGGGCTGGCCCCGGCCGCGCGACGGATAGTGGGCATTACGAGGGGAAAATTCCCAAACGGCGAATTTTGATTTATAAAGTCGTTAAGCTAGAATTTAATTATTAAAGCCGCCGACATGGCGGTCGATGTTTGTCTGGAGTTTTCCCCGAGGGAGGATCCGAATAATTGACCTTAACCGATGCCTTAAAAATCGTAAAGCGCTATATATTGCTGATTGTCATCGTCGCTCTGGTGGCTGGTGGTTTCGGCTATTTTTACAGCGCCCGCCAAACCAAGATATATGAAGCGGATATCACCGTGCTGGTCGGTCAGAATCAGGGGCTGGCGGAAAACCTGAACCTGACCACGGCGCTGCAGAACGTCGCCAACAGCATGAGCAAGATGATCACTTCGCGCACGGTAGCGGAAAAAGTCGTGGGCGACCTCAATCTCAACATGTCGCCGGAAACATTGCTTAACAACCTGTCAGCCCAGCCGGTACAGCAGACGCAGCTGATCCAGGTGACCTATACGGACACCAATCCGCAGCAGGCGGCAAAGGTCGCCAATGGTGTCGGCAATGCCTTCTCCGAACTGATCCAGAAAACGGAATCTTCGCAGAGCGGTCTTACGGCGCAACTGTGGCAGGGAGCCACCGTGCCAAACGGCAGCGTCAAGCCGACGCCGACCCGGAATGGCATTCTGGCCGCCCTGGTCGGCTTGATGCTGGGTGTAGGTGTGGCTTTCCTGCTCGACAGGATGGATACCCGCTGGCGCTCCATGGATGAGGTTGAAGAAAGTCTTGGTCTGCCGATCCTGGGCGTGATACCCCAGATGACCAGAGAAACCCTTAGTGAAAATCCCAGGTACTGATAATGGCAATCGAAACCAATGATTATCAACTGTATGTAAAGCACTACCCGAATTCAGCGGTATCTGAAGCATTCCGCATGCTGAGAACCAACCTGCTGTTGACAAACATTGACCGCGGTCTCAATTCGCTGGTCGTCACCAGCGCCGATCGCGGCGAAGGAAAGTCGACTATTTGCGCCAACCTCGCGGTGATCATGGCGCAGGCGGAAAAGAAGGTGCTGCTGCTGGATTGCGACCTGCGTCTCCCCAGCCAGGGGAACCTGTTTGACATCGCTACCGATGTGGGAGTGACCACGATGGTTGGCAGCTTCGGTGATGACCGGACGGTGGAAATCCCCGAGGAGGTCATGCCGGGACTGACCGTGATCGGCAGCGGTCCGCCTCCGCCAAACCCTTCGGAGTTTCTTGGCTCCAACAAGTTTCGCGCTTTTCTGGAACACATGGAAAAATCCTACGATACCGTCATTGTCGACGCGCCGCCGGTAGGCCTGGTGACCGACGCCGCCGTGCTTTCCGCACTTGTCGATGGGACGGTGCTGGTGCTTGACGCGCAGTCGGGACTGCGCAACCTCGCCCTGCAGGCAAAGGCTTCGCTGGAAAAGGTCAACGCCAATCTCATCGGCGTGATCCTCAACAATGTCCGGCAGGAGCGAAACCTGTATTCGTATTACCACTATCGCGGGTACCAGGGCGAGGAATAAAACATACCCGGGTTGCTCCTTCCCCAGCGGGTCCGGCTTTTCCGCGCCAGCGTCTGAACAGGCGCGTGCGCGGCCGCAGCTAATGTTAGCCGCGTGTTCTTCCGAAATCTTGTGCGCGACGGCCCGCACCGCCTCGGTGCGGCGGCGCTGTGATAAAATTAATCAGATTGCCCATTCGGTAGGAGGAAGGGCTTATTCCCCCGACGATTCCCCGAAATGGCGCATTTCTGGCTCGGCTGGCAGAGCGGGTCACCAAGGGAGTATCAGGATATGCCCGGAAAAAGAAGTCTGCACCGGTGGGTGCTTGCGGCCGACATCTTCTCAGGCGTGCTGGTCATTAACCTGGTGTACTTCCTGGTTGGATCGAATCCTTCACTGGCGGCTCCCAAGCACACCGGTCTCACTCTGCTGGACGTTCTTTTCTATGTGACTTTCATGTCGCTGGTGCTCACCAGCGTCGCCCTGAATAGTGACTATGCTCCGGGAAAGCGTTATTCCCGCCTGTCCGAAGCCGGTATGCTGGCTCGCAGTTCCCTGGTCTCATTTGCGCTGCTGGTGAGCTCGGCTTTCCTGCTTGAGGATTTCGTGCTGTCGCAGAACGAAATCTTTTCCCGTCCGGGCATCGTCTTCATGGTCACTGTTTACACCTTCCTCCTGATCGACATCCGGCTGATCGCGCACTCCTTGCAGAGCCGCTGGTTCGATCATGGCGGCTTTCGCAAGAAGATGGTGATCGTCGGCGCTGGCGCCGAAGGAGCCAAGGTCTACGACCATCTGAAAGGCAAAAACTGGCTTGGTGTCAAATGCCTGGGTTTCGTGGATCAGAAAGCTACCGGCGCACCGGTAGCCGAGGCGCAGCTGCTGGGCCGCGTGGAGGATCTGCCGGCGCTGGTAGCTGAGCGCGGGGTGGAAGAGATCGTGATCGCGCTGCCTCCGGAAGAACACGAGCTGATGCAGAAGATCGTCAATAACGGCGTCCGCCAGAACGTGAAGCTGCGGATCATACCGGACGCGCTGGCTTATCCCTACAGTAACATCGACATCCAGGAATATGACGGTCTGGCGATGATTGACGTGAGCTCGCCCAGGCTCGACGTCATGCACAGCGGCGTCAAGCGGATCATGGATATCGGCCTGGCGCTGGTGCTGCTGGTCTTTGATCTGCCCTTCATGTTGTTCATCGCGGTGGGGATCAAGCTGTCGTCCAGGGGCCCGGTGATATTTCGCCAGACCCGGCTGGGGAAAGATGGCAAGAGTTTCGAGATGATGAAGTTCCGCTCCATGGTGATCGATGCCGACAGCCAGCGCAAGAAGCTGGAGCGTCGCAATGAAGCCAAAGGACCGATTTTCAAGATCAGGGACGATCCGCGCATCACCCGTTTCGGCCGCCTGCTGAGGCGGACCAGCCTGGATGAGCTGCCGCAGATCATCAATGTCCTGAAAGGCGACATGAGCATGGTAGGGCCGCGGCCACCGCTGCCCGAGGAAGTGGGGCGCTACAAGTCTCAGCATCTCAAGCGGCTGGCGGTGCGTCCGGGCGTGACGGGGCTGTGGCAGGTAAGTGGCCGCGATCGTCGCGATTTCGAGGATATGGCGAAGCTCGACCTGTACTATATCGAGAACTGGTCCGGGTGGATGGACCTGAAGATCATTCTGAAGACGATCCCCGTAGTGTTATCGCGGCGGGGGGCCTACTAGCTGCCGGATCTGGCCCACCGGCGCGGGCATCGCGTCGCGGGCCTAGGTTTCGCCCTGTCGCAGGCTGCTGGAAGTAAGCTTCCCGTGGATGATGAGCCGGTGCGTGGTGTCCCAGATGGGGTCGCAGGTTATCAGCGTGATCTCGTCCTGGCCGTCGGAATTGAGCACCGAAGTATCTTCGGGCTGGGTGATATGCTGATCGGTCACCGAGTAGTTGAAATTGCCGTAAGGGGTGTGGACGATAATCTCGTCGCCCTTGGCAAGATCGTTCAGGCGTAAAAATGGCCCGCCATAGAGCACCCGGTCTCCGGCGACGGCAAAATTACCGTTCATCCCGGGAAGCGGAGTGCTTTCCAGATGGCCCGGGCCCTTGTGTAGCGCGCTGTCCGATGAGCCCTCAACCACGATGACGTTAAGGCCGATCTTTGGTATCTCGAGCTTGGCTATGGTCTGTTTCTCCGAGAGCCGCGATTTGAAGGCGATCGCCAGCTGCCGCAGCTTGTCCCGGTCGGCCGCCCCCTGAAGTTTATCCAGGACCGAGTGGTCCAGGGCCAGCGAGGCCGCCGACTCCTGCTCGTATTGCCCGCGCAGATCGCGCTGCACGAAGTAGCCCACGACCCAGGTAACGGGGATGTAGAGAAGCACCGCCACACCAGCAAGAATCAGTGTGAGGCCGATTATTCTTCGCTTGGAGAATCTTTTGCGCTTTTTGGAGGTTTTTTCGGAACTCTGTTCAGACATTGTTGCCCTGTTTTGTTCTTAGCATAGTGGACATTGACCTTATTCTCAAGAATCTGCCTGTCCCGGCAACAGAATTTAATGGTATGTTAGCGGTAAGTTGACCGGAAGGAATCTGATTGAGATTTATTGATACCCACTGTCACATCATCCCGGGTGTGGACGACGGCCCCGCTGATGCCGATATCAGCCTCGATATGGGCAGGATCGCGACCGAGGATGGCATCGGCACGATCATCGCCACGCCGCATGTCGTCGAGGGCATCTACGAGGGGGCCAACCGTGCGGATAAACTGGCCGGCCTGCGTGCCCTGTTCGCGGAAAACGGCGTCGATGTCGAGCTGGCCGCAGGCGCTGAGGTGCCGATGAGCATGTGCGCCGGAAATAATGGCGGGCTGCTGGAATCCCTGACGCTGGCCGGTGGCAGATATCTGCTGATGGAGACGTCCGAGACCACCTTCGAACAGTTGAGCCAGGCGGTCTTCAACGTGCGCATGCACGGATTCTACCCGATCCTGGCGCACCCGGAGCGGACCGGCTTCATCCAGCAGCACCCCGAGCGGCTGGCCGAGCTGATCGGCCGCGGCGATGTGTTCGTGCAGGCGACGGTGGCCAGCATCGAAGGCCTGTTCGGCAAACAGGCCCGGAAAGCGTGGTTGGGCATGGTGAGTTCCGGTCTGGTCCATCTTGTGGGCAGTGATGCGCATTCCCGCCGGATGCGGGCTCCGCGTCTCTCCGGCAGCTATGCGGAACTATGCCGGCTGGCGGGCGAGCATGTGGCGCGCATGATCATGTATGAAAATCCACGGCGGGTGCTGGCCGGCGAGAAACTGGTCACCGCAGTGCCGGCGCGCACGCGACTCGGCCTGTGGTCGCGGCTGCGCGGCAGGTAATCCGCACAACACCCCTCCAACGGCGGCTTCCGCCAGGCTTCATTTTTCCCCGCGCAAAACCGATATAACTTCCGATTAAAGCGGACGGTGCCGCTGTCCGATTTATCTCCTGATAAAGGGCTTCCTCGAAAGTACGATTTTAGGGCAGATGGACGAACTCAACCTCAATATCCTGGGGCGCGACGCGGCTCTCTCCGCTGACGACCCCGAGCGCGGGCGGGAAGAACCCGGCCTGGCGGTCATCATGATGATGCTGCATGGTGAGACCTTCGCTATCCCGCTCAGTCAGGTAAAGGAAATCATCCGCGTACCGCACATCACCTGGGTCCCTGGCGCTCCGGCAACCGTCAAAGGAATCATAAATCTCAGGGGGACAGTTGTCGCCGTGCTGGAGCTGGCGGCGCTGCTGGGTCATCCGGCAGTCGCGTGCGGTCAGACGAGCAGGATTGTGATCGTCGATTCCGCCGGCGCTGTCGCAGGCCTGCTGGTGGAAGAGGTGCTGGGAGTAGAAGAGGTAGCGTATGCAGCGATCGAACCTTCAATGCGTACGCTCGATGAGCAGCAACGCAACTACGTCAGTGCGCAGACTGAAGCCGCCGGGCGGCTGGTCGGCATCCTCGACATAGATGTGGTACTGGAAAATTCGCGGCCGGCCGAAAATTTTTAACCGATGAGAATGGGGGTCAAAAATGGCTGTTGAAAGCGGGATTCCTCCCGTACAGACTGGAAACTTGAGGGACATCGTTCCCCGCCGGAGGTGGGTGAGGAGCCTATTCCGCAACAGTATTGAAGCGAAGATCATGGTTCTGGTGACGCTGATCATCATCCTTGGCTTTGGAACATTCGCTGTTATCAACATCCGCCAGGAAAAAAGCAAACTAATCGGACAGCAGGAGACGTCTAATCACGTCGCCGCCGATCTGGTCGCCAACGGCATCAAGGCGAGCATGCTGGAGGGCAAACCGGATTTTACTGTCAAAACCCTTCAGGACTTCAAGGGGATCGGCGACCTCAGCCAGATCCAGGTTTTCGACCATAAGGGCAATCAGGTGTTCAACGGCAGCGGTCCGGCCACCGGCGTCACGGCCGACCAGCTTTCCACTGCGCTTAAGACCGGTCAGACGGCCGTTTTCTATCAGGGCAAGGGCGACAACCGTGTGCTGACCGAGATCCATCCGCTGCCCAACGAGGCGGCATGCCAGAGTTGTCATGGCGCCGACAATCCCATGCGCGGCGCGGTCCTGGTTTCGACTTCGACGCAGCACATCGACAGCGAGATCAGGTCCAATGAAGTGCGCACGGTGATATTCATGCTGGTGACGCTTCTGTTTGTGATCGCGGCGCTGAAATTGTCGCTCAGGTTCGTGGTCACCAAGCCGCTGAAGAACGTTGTTTCCGCCATCCGGCGGATCGCAGCCGGCGATCTCACGCGGCGGGTGGACCTGAAAGCGGATGACGAGCTGGGAGCGCTGGCCCTGAGTTTCAATGATATGACCGATGGCCTCAGCCATCTGAGCTCGAAGATCCGGCATATGGGCGAACAGACCGCGGTGGCCTCAGACGAGATTACCAGCGCCATCGAGCGGCAGGTCAGCGCCTCCGCGGAGCAGTCCGCTGCGGTGACCGAGACATCGGCGACGATCGAAGAGCTGGCGGGCACGGCCAAGCAGATAGCCGAGACCGCCGAATCCGTGGCGCGCGTGGCGGAAGAGACACTGGCGCATGCGGAGAAGGGGCAGCAGGCGGTATCCGCCACCATCGAAGGCATGCACGCCATCAATGAAAAGGTAAACAAGGTGGCGGAAAAAACGCTGTCGCTGGGAGAAAAATCACAGCGTATCAGCACTATCCTGGAGATCATCAACGATATTGCCGATCAGACCAACCTGCTGGCGCTGAATGCCGCCGTGGAGGCGGCGCGGGCCGGTGATCAGGGACGCGGCTTCGCGGTCGTGGCCGGTGAAATCCGCCGCCTGGCGGAAGAGAGCGTCGGCGCAACCGGCAAGATCAAGGCGCTGATCGACGAGATCCAGGCAGAAACCAACAGTACCATCATGGCGACCGAGGAAAGCGCCAAGGAGGTCGGCCAGGGGGTCGAACTTGCCGCCGGCGCGGGGCAATCGCTGGAAAGCATCCTCGAAGTCGTGAACGAGAACACCGTGGCCGCCAAGGAGATATCCGTAGCCACGCAGCAACAGAAGAGCGCCAGCGAACAGGTGGTCGTGGCGATGACCAATATCTCCGAAGCCAGCCGGCAGCAGGCCAAGAGCGCCAAACAGACCCAGAGTTCAACCGAAAGGCTGACCAGGGCGGCGCAGGAGCTGCGCGAGGCGATCGAGCAGTTCAAGCTGGAGTAGGCAGTGTCTGTCATCACAGAAGCAGGCGGCAGTTACTAAAACCAAAATGAAAAAATATGACAAATGAATAACTGGACTGACGATACGGGGTTTATGGAGACCTTCAGGGCGGAGGCCGCTGAGCGGCTGCAGGTGCTCAGCAACGGTCTGATGCATCTCGAGGAGTCTCCCGGCGACGAGGAGATGCTCAAGAAGCTGTTCCGGGAAGCGCATACCCTGAAAGGGGCGGCGGGCATGATGGGCCTGGACGCCATCAAGGAGCTCTCCCACCGCATGGAGGACATCCTCGAAGCGGTGCAGAAAGGCCGCGTTACTCTCAGGGGCGGCACTGCCGACCTGTTGCTGGAAACACTGGACCGGATCGAGACGCTGCTGCCTGAAGGTCAGTCCGAGCCGGAACCGGTGTCCGCTGTCGCTGAACTGCTAAGTCGGTTGGAGGCGGTCAGGGGAAGCGATGAGGCCAGCCAGGTTTCCCGCGCAGATGTTCCGCCAGCAGCTGCCGAGGCCGGCGCCGAGCCAGCCACCGCGAATGCCGAGGCAGAATCAGGGACGGCATTAAAGGTGGTTGAGCCGGAGGCTTCCGGTGTGTTGCTCAGTCCGGAGCCCGTGATGGAGAACCGGACTGCGCCACCCGCGGCGGGTGGCGCGGCAGACTCCCGGCAGAACGGTCAGCCTTCCCCGCAAAAAAACAGCCGGAATGAATCGACGATCAGGGTCAACATCGATCGTCTGGATAATCTGCTCAATCTCATGGGTGAGATACTCGTCAACCAGGGCGACGCCGAGGAGAAGATCGGCGGTCTGTCGCAGATGCAGAACCGCCTGCGGGAGATGAAGTCGCTGTTTGCCGGTCTGCGCGACCAGGTCAGGCGGCTTAAGGGAGAGGTCGAGGCGGAACGCATGGATGTCATCGACCAGCAGATCATCCGGATGGAAGATACCCTGGCCCGGACGGTGGATGAGATGGGCTCAGTCACCAAGGGCATCCGGGAGAATACAAACAGCCGCAGGCTGGCGCTCGACGATCTGCAGGATCAGGCGCTGCACGTGCGCATGCTGCCGATCGCTAGCATATTTTCGCTCTACCCGCGTGTTGCCCGCAGCGCCGCCGCGAGCACGAAAAAGAAGGTGCTGCTGAAGGTCGGCGGCGAGAAGACGGAGCTCGACAAGCGCATCCTGGAGCAGGTCGCCGATCCCCTGATGCACATCGTCCGCAACTGTGTCGATCATGGCATCGAGTCGCCGGCAGAGCGTGAAGCTGTCGGGAAACCGCAACAGGGGACGATCTGGCTGAAGGCGTCGCAGCGCGGCGACCGCGTCGAGATCACGGTCGAGGATGACGGTGGTGGCATCAATCCTGACAAGATCAGGGCGGCGGCGGCAGCCAGGGGCATCATCGCCGAAAGCGACTCGCTGTCCGATGAGGAGGCGGTGCAGCTTATCTTCAAGACGGGATTCTCGACAGCCGACGCGGTGACGGCGCTTTCCGGCCGCGGCGTAGGTCTGGATGTGGTGAGGAACAACATCGAGAAGCTGGAGGGCTCGGTGGGCGTCGAATCCGAAATCGGCACGGGGACGAAGTTCAAGGTCTCGCTGCCGGTCACGCTCGCGGTCATAAACGGTCTGCTGGTAGGTTCGGACGAGTCGCGCTTCATCATCCCGATGGCATCTGTGAAGGAGTTGGTGTCACTGGCTCCGGACGATATCCAGTCGCTCGGCACTCACAAGGGATTTTTAATGCGCGGCAGCGCCGTTCCGCTCATCGACCTGAAGGAATTTCTGGGCGGCAATGCCACGGAAGCGGAAAGCCGCAAGCTGCGGGTGGTGATCGTCGGCGCGGAGCGTGACCGGCTGGGCCTGATCGTTGGAAATCTCGCCGGCGAGCGCGAAACCGTCATCAAGAGTCTGGGAGAATTCCTGCCTCACCTGCGATTCATTGCTGGCGTCACGGTCCTGGGCAGCGGTGAGCCCGTGCTGGTGCTGAACATCAACGAGCTGGTCTGCGCAGTGAAGGAAGGCACGAGCTTCCGCGACGCCTCCCGGCCCGTGGTGGAGGCGGCAGCGGGGCCAGCCGACAGAAAAGCGGTCCTCGTGGTCGAGGACTCGCTGGTCGTGCGCGAAATGCAGCGTAACATCCTCGAAGCGGCCGGCTATCAGGTAGATACCGCGGTGGATGGCAACGATGCGCTTTCGCAGCTGTCGGTCAAACCGGTCGACTGCGTGGTCACCGACATCGAGATGCCGGGCATGGATGGATTCCACCTCACCTCTGCCATCAGGCGCAACAAGGAGATTAGCGACATCCCGGTAATCATGGTCTCATCCCGCAGCAGCGACGACGACAAGCGTAAAGGGGCCGAGGCGGGCGCAAATGCGTACGTCGTCAAGGGCTCCTTCGATCAGCAGAATCTGCTTGATACCATCTGCCGGCTGGTTGCCTGAGGCACGATGGAAGCGCATCCCCAAAAAGATAATTCCCGCATCAGGGTGCTGGTAGCCGATGACTCGCCGACCGTCCGGATGATGCTTTGCCGCATGCTGGAAGCCGATCCGCAGATCGTGATCGTCGGCATGGCCGACAACGGCCGCGAGGCGGTCGATCAGGTGGCGATGCTCAAACCTGACCTGGTGACCATGGACGTGCGCATGCCGGTGATGGACGGCCTGAGAGCCATCGAGCAGATCATGGCCTACAGTCCCGTGCCGGTGCTGGTGGTCAGCTCCGTCGTGGACCCGGAGCATACCACTAACGCCGCCAAGGCTCTGGGCGCCGGCGCCGTCGATGTCATGTCCAAGCCAGAGCCAAAATCGCTGGCGGAGTTCAACCAGATCGCTCTGGAGCTGCAAGGCAAAGTCAGGCTGCTTTCGCGCGTACGCGTTATCACCCATCCCCGCGCCCGGCTCCAGGAACGCGAGCAGGAGACCAGGAAGCCGCGGACGGCCCGGGACAGGGAGAGGAGCAGTAAACTGGTGGCGGTCGCCTCTTCTACCGGAGGACCCCAGGCCCTTCAGGCGATCCTCAGCAAACTGCCTCAGGATTTTCCCGCCGGTATCCTGGTCGTGCAGCACATCGCCCGCGGTTTTACCGAAGGGCTGGTCAGCTGGCTGGGATCCAGCTGCCGGCTGAAGGTGCGTCAGGGCGCTGACGGTGAACCGATCGTACCGGGAGAAGTGATGGTCGCTCCGGATGCGATCCACATGATCGTGACGCCGGAACGGCGCATCGGCCTGGTTGACCGGCAGATCGCCAGCCCTCATAAACCTTCGGCGGACGTGCTGCTGGAATCGGTGGCTGCGGTTTACGGAAACGAAGCCGTCGGTGTCATTCTCACCGGGATGGGCCGCGATGGCGCCTCCGGGATCAAGGCGATCCATGACAGCGGCGGCCATACGATCGCGCAGGACGAGAACTCGTCCGTGATATTCAGCATGGCCAAGGAAGCGATCATGCTGGGCGGAGTGGAGAATGTGGTGCCTCTCACAGACATCAATGGAATACTGAAAGCGATTGTGTGACGATGGAAGCAAGCCGGGAAAATGTGAGCCCTTGCCGGATCCTGGTCGCTGAGGACAGTCCTACCCAGCGGCGGATCATCATGTCCGTGCTCGCCCAGGAGGGCCACGAAGTGCTGCTTGCCAGCGACGGCATCGAAGCGGTAACGCAGGCGTTTCAGGAAGCGCCGGACCTGGTCGTGCTCGATATCGAGATGCCGAAGATGAATGGCTATCAGGTATGCCGTCTGCTCAAGGATGACTGCCGCACGGCGCACATCCCGATCATCATGCTCACCAGCAAGGCACAGGAAACAGACAAGTTTTGGGGGCTGAAAACCGGCGCCGACCGCTACGTCACCAAGAGCTTCAAGCTCACCGGGCTGGCGGCGACCGTGCAGGAGTTGCTGGAGTCAGGTCCGGCTGGCGGCGTCCTGACGCCGCAGGGCGGTGGCTTTCAGGCGGGGCAGGAGCCGCCTGACGACCAGGACATCGATGTGCTCTCGCGGGTCAATGAACTGCTGGACCGCAAGCTGTACGAGGCGACGATAATCAATGAGATCAGCAAGCTCAACACGCTGAGCGAGGATTGCGGCATCACGCTAAGCTCGATGCTGACCGTGGTGGCCAAGGTGATCGAATGCCACGTCTGTTCGGTTTTTCTGATCGAGGAGGCAGAACTTTTCATCCATGTTCACGACCAGGTCGGCCGCCGTTACTTCGATGAAGCGCGCCGGCGGATGCTCGAGGTGGCGCTGCCGTTGATGCGGCCCGGATCGAGCCCTTCGCAGATCAAGGTTTCGGTGGATTCCGAACCTTCGCTTGTGCGCGAAGACAGCCAGGAATCCGGCAGCATCAAATCGATGCTGACACTGGAGCTGAAGGCTCGCGGCCATACGATCGCGCTGCTGGCGCTCACCAGCAAGAGCGCGGATGCGTTCAACCACAATGTGCGGCGTCTGCTGGACATTATCGAGTATCCCGTCAGCCTCGTCGTGGACAATGCCCGCCTGCACGAGGGCACGCGCAAGCTGGCGATCACTGACGGCCTCACCCGGCTTTACAATCACCGTCATTTCTATGAGCTGCTGGAGCAGGAGTTCCAGCGGGCGACCAGATATGAAAGCAAGCTCTCGCTGATCATGATTGACATCGATTCATTCAAGCTGATCAACGATACGCACGGACACCAGGTGGGGGATGAGATCATCATGGCGCTAGCGGGCGTGATCTCACGGGAAGTGCGCGATGTTGACATTGCTGCCAGATATGGCGGTGAAGAGATGGCGGTGCTGCTGCCGCAGACCGGCATCAGGCAGGCAAAGGCAGTGGCCGAAAGGATCCGCGCCGCAGTGGAGAATCATGATTTCAGCCTTCCGGACCGAGGCACGGTGAGCATCAGCCTTGGAGTCGCCGGTTTCCCGGAATGTGGCGCCAGTAACTACACGATGCTTGTGCAGGTGGCGGATGCTGCACTGTATGAAGCCAAGAAGGCAGGAAAAAACTGCGTCAGAACAGGAAAATGCCATGGAACAGCTAAAGAGATATAAACTCACCGAAGAAGATTTCGAGCGTTTTCGCAAGTTGATCAATCAGGCCAGCGGCATGTTCTTCGACCGCGGCAAGCGGGACGTCCTCCAGCTGGGGCTATCGGACCGGGCCGAGGCGGTGGGAGCCACCACGCTCAGCGATTACTACGATCTGCTCACTGCCGATCCCGAAAGGGAGAACGAGGTGCGCCAGCTGCTGGCCCACCTTTCCGTGCAGGAGACCCAGTTCTTCCGCAATCTGCCGCAGTTCGATGCGTTGCGCAAGTTCATTATCCCCGAGATTACGCGCCGCAAGGCCGGGGAGCACCGGACGATGCGCTTCTGGTGCGCCGGCTGTTCCACCGGCCAGGAACCGTATTCGGTAGCGATGTCGGTGATGGACGTGCTGCCCGATCCCGGCTCATGGAATATCGAGGTGCTCGGCACTGACCTGAACGAACAGGCGCTCGAGGTTGCCAGGCGCGGCTGGTATCCGGAGAAGAAGCTGACGGGCATCGACCGCTCTCATCTGGAGCGGTATTTCCGCCCCCAGGACGGGGGCTACGTGATTTCCGAGCCGGTCAGAAGGGCGGTTAAATTCGCGCGCCACAACCTTGTCAGCGACAACCTGCCCATCTCCGTTTTCGGTACGTGCGACGCTGTTTTTTGCCGAAATGTGATCATTTATTTCAGCCACGAGACCGCCAAGTACGTGATCGAGCACTTCTTCGATATCCTCAATCCGGGCGGCTACCTCTTTCTTGGTCACTCGGAAACGCTGTGGAAGATGTCAGCGAAGTATTCGCTGGTGGAAATGGGCGATGCGTTCATCTACCGCAAGCCGTTGCCGATGTCGATCGAGGGCAGGCGGTTCATCCCCGAGCGGCGGATGCGCCATAGCGGCTTGCCGGCAGGCATCGGCAGCGAGCGCCGCGCCATCACGGACCGGCGGACGGTGCGCCATCCGGGTCATTTCGATCTGGCGATATGGGGCCGCAGCCATCAGGATACGGAAGCGGCGGCCGACGCTACCGGCGAGATCACCAAAGCCAAGGCCCACCTCGATCTGGGAGAGTTTGACCTGGCGATCAGTTCGCTGATGGAAGCGATCAAATCCGACGGCGTCAGCGGCGAGGCATATTTCCTCCTCGGACTGGCGTTTGAAAAGAAGAAGGACCTCACCCAGGCCGAAGACGCCTTTCGCAAGTCCGTCTACTGCGAACCGGGTCTGAGCCTGGCCCATTTTCATCTGGCCAACGTTCTGGAGCAGGCGGGGAAGCTGAAGAACGCCATCCGGGAGTACCGCAGCGCCGCCAGCGGCTTTAACGACCGCCCCCCCAGCGACTGGGAAGAGGAGCTGGAAGTGTTCGACACCAGTTCGCTGGTGAACATGTGCGAATGGAAGATCGAGAACCTGGGCGGACTCGAAAGCTGAAGACCTCCAAGCGTCATCCGTTGTGATAACATTTTCGCCTGTGCGGAAATAAGATAACGTCAGATCCATCCTTTTCGGAGGCGAACCTGAGTGGTATCACACGATGACGTCAGATACGTAGCCAAGCTGGCGCGGCTGAAGATCGACGAGGACGAGCTCGATCGCTACGCGGCGCAACTCTCATCCATCCTGGGCCACATCGACCAGATCTCGGGCCTGGACATCGCCGGTGTGGAGCCGACATCACATGTCATCCAGCTGTCAAACGTGCTGCGTGATGACGAGGTGCGCGATTCCGTATCGCGCGAACTGGCGCTTCAGAACGGACCCGAGGTCGAAGCCGGAGCCTTCCGCGTGCCGCCTATCCTGGACACCGGGGAATAATGGCGGCGAAAGAAAACCTTTTGCGCTTGAGCGCGGTGGAGGCGCTGGAACTGATGCGCGCCGGCGATCTGACCGCGGCGGCGCTGACGGATGCCTACCTGGAGCAGATCGACCGGCGCGACCATGAGGTGGGCGCCTATTTGCGGGTGACCGCGGAAGCGGCGCGGCTGGAAGCCGCCGCTCATGACGCCGCAGCCGAGCGGGCGCCGCTGGCGGGTCTGCCGACCGCCGTCAAGGATGTCCTCTGCACGCAGGGAGTCACCACCACGTGCGCCTCGAAGATGCTCGAGCATTACAACCCGATCTATACGGCTACCTGCGTGAAGCAGATGACGCGGGCGGGCATGGTCAGCCTGGGGAAGACGAACATGGATGAATTCGCGATGGGTTCGTCCACCGAGAATTCAGCCTTCGGCCCGACGCGCAATCCGTGGGATCTGGAGCGGGTGCCCGGTGGTTCCAGTGGCGGCTCGGCGGCGGCTGTTGCCGCGGGCGAGGCGATCTGGGCGCTGGGCTCGGATACCGGCGGCTCGATCAGGCAGCCGGCTGCCTTTTGCGGCGTGGTGGGGCTGAAGCCGACATACGGCAGCGTCTCCCGCTACGGATTGGTGGCTTTTGCTTCTTCTTTCGATCAGGTGGGGCCGATCACCAGGACGGTGCGCGACGCGGCCCTGATGCTGAAATTCCTGGTGGGGAAGGATCCGCTCGATTCTACATCGGTTGACCATCCGGAAGAGATCGTCATGCCCGAGGACCGCGACCTGAGCGGCGTGCGCATCGGAGTGGTCAACGAGCTGGTGGGTGAGGGGATCGACGCCGGCGTGCTTTCGGTCTTCAACGATGCCGTCTCCCGGATCGCGGCCGCGGGGGCCGAGGTGGGCGAAGCCAGCCTGCCGAACGCCGAATACGCGCTGCCCGCCTATTATATCCTGGCGCCAGCGGAGGCCAGCGCCAACCTGGCGCGCTTCGACGGGGTCCGGTACGGCCTGCGCGCCGATTCCGGCGGCGGCGTCACGGAGATGTACGAGGAGACGCGGCAAAAAGGTTTCGGTGACGAGGTCAAGCGCCGCATCATGCTCGGCACCTACGCCCTTTCCTCTGGTTATTATGAGGCATATTACGGCCAGGCGCAGAAAGTGCGCACGCTGATCGTGCGCGATTTTGCCGCCGCCTTTGAAAAGTTCGATCTGCTGGTGTCGCCGACGGCTCCCACCACCGCGTTCCGGCTGGGAGAGAAGCTCGGTGATCCGCTGACGATGTACAAATCCGATATCTGCACCATCCCGGTCAATCTGGCCGGCCTGCCCGGCATCTCGATCCCGGCCGGCATGTCCGGCGGCATGCCCGTGGGGCTGCAGATCGTCGGACGGGCGTTCTCCGAGAACCGGCTGCTGCAGGCGGCCCACAGCGCCGAGAGCGTTATCGGCTTCGACCTGGTCTCGCCGCTGATCGAGGAGCGCGACTGATGGAATTCGAACCGGTCATCGGACTTGAGATCCACGTCGAGCTCTCGACCGCCAGCAAGATGTTCTGCGGCTGCCGCGTCGCCTTCGGTGGCGAACCGAACACGCGCTGCTGCCCGGTATGCATGGCGCATCCGGGAGCGTTGCCGGTGGCCAACCGCAAGGCGATCGAATTCCTGGCGAAGATCGGACTGGCGCTGGATTGCGCCGTTCCCGGGCACAGCATCTTCCACCGCAAGAATTATTTTTATCCCGACCTCCCCAAGGGTTACCAGATATCCCAGTATGACCAGCCTTTCGCGGTCGAGGGGCATCTGGACATCATCGTCGATGATGAGCCGCACCGCGTCGGCATCGAGCGCGTCCACATGGAGGAGGACACCGCCAAGAACATCCACGCCGGCGAAAGCGGCCGCATCGCCGGAGCGTTATATTCACTGATCGATTTCAACCGCTCCGGCACGCCGCTGGTGGAGATCGTCACCAGGCCCGAGATCCATTCGCCGCAGGCAGCCCGCA
Organism: Actinomycetes bacterium; assembly: GCA_021791195.1. GTDB lineage: Bacteria > Actinomycetota > Thermoleophilia > BMS3ABIN01 > BMS3ABIN01 > JACWAD01. The sequence goes on from JAJYXB010000007.1 coordinate 44,602, forward strand.
TCTTTCTCAACAAGCTCAAGAACCTGCTCAAGTACCTTGACGTCTCCGACTGCAACATGGAGGAGGGCTCGCTGCGCTGCGACGCCAATGTCTCGGTGCGGCCCGCCGGTTCGAGCGAGCTGGGCGTCAAGACCGAGCTGAAGAACATGAACAGCTTCAAGCACCTGGAAAAGGGTCTGACGAAGGAGATCCAGCGGCAGGTGGAGCTGCTCCAGGCCGGCGAGCGGGTGGTGCAGCAGACCGTCCACTTCGACTTCGCCACCGGGGAGGTGACGCCGATGCGTTCCAAGGAGTTCGCGCATGACTACCGTTACTTCCCGGAGCCCGACCTGGTGCCGCTGGAGGCTGGCAGCGATTTCGTCGAGAGCGTCCGCGCCGCGATGCCGGAGCTGCCGGGAGCGCGCGCCCGGCGGTATGTGGATGACCTGGGGCTGCCTGAATATAACGCCGAGGTGCTCACCTCCAGCCGCGAACTATCTGACTATTTCGAGGAGAGCCTGAAGCATTTTGATGACGCCAAGCTTGTCAGCAACTGGCTGATGGGCGAGCTGCTTGGCTACCTCAACGCCACCGGAGGCGAGCTGGCCAGCTGCCAGGTGACGCCGGAGTCACTGGGCAATCTGCTGGCAATGCTCGGCTCCGGGCAGGTCAGCAACGCCGTCGGCAAGGAAGTCTTTGCCGAGATGTGCCAGACCGGCAAGGCCGCCGGCGAAATCGTCGAGGCCCGGGGTCTGACCCAGATCTCGGATGAAGCCCAGCTGGCTGGCATCGCCGAAAAGATCATCGCCGCCAACCCGGCACAGGTGGAGCAGTTCCGCGGCGGCAAGCAGCAGGTGCTCGGCTTTTTTGTCGGCCAGGTGATGAAAGAGACCAAAGGCCGGGCAAATCCGAAAGTGGTAAACCAGGTCCTGCGACAGAAACTGGCGGAGTAGTCCGTGAGCGAAGCAGACTTCATCCCCGCGACAATGATGACGCAGCACCCCGACAGCGCTTCGCGCTACGTGCCGGTGCGCGACGAGGCGGTGGAGGCGATCGACGCCCTCACGCCGCAGCCGATCGGCCTGGGCCTGGAAGAGGTGATGGTCGACTACGAGGGCAAGCTCACCCCGTATCACCAGACCGCCGAGATCGCGCTGGGACTGCTGGAACGCGGACAGGTGCCGGGGCGCGACATCCTGGTGACGCCGCGGGTGCCCAGCGCGACCAAAGAGACCGCCTTCCACCAGCTGATGGCGCTGATGAGCGTGATCGAGTCGAACTATCAACTGGCTGCGGCCGGCAGCGATGGCGCCATCCGCGAGGTGATCGTGCCCATGGTCGAGACCGCCGCCGAACTGGTCGATGTGCGCCGCCGCATCCAGGACGTCATCGAGCTGGGCCACAAGGAATTCGGCATCCCCTCGGATCCGGACGCCGTGCAGGTGATCCCCCTGATCGAGGAGGTGCCGGAGCTGCTGGGCGCCGGCAGGATGCTGGGGCAGTACCTGGAGCGTGCGGCCGCGGCCGGCTACAAGGTCAGCCGCCTGCGGATAATGCTGGGCCGCAGCGATTCGGCGATGATCTATGGTCTGGTGCCGTCGGCGCTGGCAGTCAAAATCGCCATCTCGGACTGCTGCGCGCTGGGGCGCGAGAAAGAAATTGATGTAATGCCGATATATGGCGGCGGCGTGCTGCCGTTCCGCGGCCACGTCAGCCTGGAGAATCTCGGCCGGCTGGCGGAGGAGTATGCCGGGATCCGTACCGTCACGGTGCAGTCGGGGCTGCGCTATGACTGTGGCGGCGCCGCGACCCGCCAGGTCGCGATCCAGGCGCACGAATGCCTCCGGGGTAAATCACCGCTGGCCTACAGCGCCGGCGAACGCGACGAGATCGCGGCGCTCATCGGCCTGTTCACCATCCCGTATCTGGAAAGCTTCACTGAGCTGCTGCCGGTGGTCGTCCCCATCTCCGACGTCATCCCCCGGCAGCGCGACCGGCTGGCCCGCAAAAGCGCTGTCGGCTACGCCCGCGCCGCTGCCGAACCGGCCAAGCTGGCGGCTGAGATCGCCAATGCGAGTGTGGCCGCCCGGGTGGCGGCGGCGCCGACGCTTGAGGCGGCCAGCCTTCCGCGGGCGATCAGCTTCACCGGCGCGCTATACGCGATCGGGCTGCCGCCGGAGTTCATCGGCACCGGCCGGGGGCTGGCGACCGTGGCCAGGGAACTGGGTGATGACGGGGTGGGCCGTCTGCTCAGTATCTATCCGGGTCTGAAAGTCGACCTGGCGCAGGCCGCCCGTTTCGCCAACATGGCAACCGCTGCGATGCACCTTCCCGGGAAGCTGATGTCGCAGCTGAGCGAGGATTTCCGCGAGGTTTCCGCCCGCCTGGGCATCGAGGCCGGGCCGGCTTCCGCCGAGGACCAGCGCTATCATGTATTGCTGGAGACGGTGCAGCCGCTGCTCAGGCAGCTGGTCGCCGGCGGGGACGAATGGGCGGGCGAGGTCGCCGACCGCGACCTGGTCACGGAGTGGATCTGCCGTCTCGGCAGGCTGCGCGGCAGCCTGGGATAATGCCGGCGCGGTCAATCGGGTTGGAACAGTCGCCCGACATAAGTTATATTATCTAGGTCCGCAAGTTTCCTACTCCTCTCGCGGGCGCAATCGGGCACAATGACAAAATCCAAAAAAGAAAAACTGGATAGTTTCGTTCTGGAGGGGGTCCAACTGGCACCCGGCATGAAGATCAAGATCGATGACACCACCCTGCGGGACGGTGAACAGACGGCTGGCGTCGTTTTCGCCAACCAGGAGAAGGTTCGCATCGCCCGGCTGCTGGACGAGGTCGGCGTGCACCAGATCGAGGTCGGCATCCCCGCGATGGGCGGCGATGAGAAGAAGACGATCAAGCACATCGCCGGCCTGGGACTAGGCGCCAGCATCCTCGCCTGGAACCGGGCGGTGATCGAAGACCTGCGGCACTCGCTCGACTGCGGCGTCAATGCGGTCGCCATCTCGATGTCGGCGTCGGACATCCACATCGAGCACAAACTGAAGAAGTCGCGCGCCTGGGTGCTGGAAAGCATCAAGCGGGCAGTCGATTTCGCCAAGGAACATGACCTGTACGTGTCGGTCAATGCCGAGGACGCCTCCCGCGCCGACCTGGAGTTCCTGGTGCGCTTTGCCCGCGCCGCGCGCCAGCAGGGCGCCGATCGCATCCGCTTCTGCGATACCGTCGGTATCCTCGACCCGTTTGACACTTTTAACGTGATCTCGTTTCTGCGCAAGAATGTGGATATGGAGATCGAGATGCACACGCACAATGATTTCGGCATGGCCACCGCCAACGCCCTGGCGGGCATCAAGGCCGGGGCGAGCTACGTCAACACCACGATCAACGGCCTTGGAGAGCGGGCGGGCAACGCCGCTCTGGAGGAAGTGGCGATGGCGCTCAAATATATCGCCAAGGTGCACATGGACCTGCACACCGAGCGCTTCCGCGAGCTCTCGGAATATGTCGCCGGCGCCTCGGCGCGCAATATCCCGGTGTGGAAACCGATTGTCGGCGCCAACGTGTTCGCGCACGAATCGGGCATCCACGCCGACGGCGTCATCAAGAATCCGCTCAACTACGAGGTTTTCAGCCCCGAGGAGGTCGGGCTGGAGCGGCAGCTGGTCATCGGCAAGCACTCCGGCAGCAAGTCGATCCAGATGAAGTTCAAGGAATTCGGCATCGAGCTGGATGACGGGGATAGCCGCGAGATCCTGAGGCTGGCGCGCAAGCTGGCGGTGGAGCTCAAACGGGGACTTTTTGGCAAAGAGCTGATGTACATCTACAAGGATTACCTGGCTCAGAAGGAGGCCCCCGGGCAGGGCAACCTCAGTGGCTAGCACGCTCGCGGAAAAGATCATCGGCGCTCACGTCGGACGTGATGTCAAATCAGGTGAGATCGTCGTCACGCCCGTGGATGTGGCCGCTCTCCAGGACGGCACCGGCCCGCTGGCGCTGACGCAGCTCGAGGAGCTCGGGCTGATCAGGGCGCACAATCCGGAAAAGACCGTCCTTTTTATCGACCATGCCGCTCCCAGCCCGCGCAAGGAGCTCTCCAACGCGCACATGTCGCTGCGAAAATTTGCTGCCGGGACCGGCGCGGTGCTTTCCGAGATCGACGAAGGCGTCTGCCATCAGCGCCTGGTTGAAAGCTTTGCTTCACCAGGAGACATACTTATCGGCGCCGATTCCCATTCCTGCACTTCCGGCGCCCTGGGCGCTTTCGCCACCGGCATGGGCTCAACCGATGTCGGCATCGGTATCGCCACCGGCAAGACCTGGCTGAAAGTGCCGGCGACGCTGCGGGTGACGATGAGCGGCGAGTTTCCACCAGGAGTCTACGCCAAGGATCTGATGCTGCACCTGATCGGCCTGATCGGCGCCGACGGCGCCACCTACATGGCGATCGAATTCACCGGTCCGCTGGCGCAGGCGATGAGCATGCCCGAGCGCTTCACGCTCTGCAATATGGCGGTCGAGGCCGGCGCCAAGACGGGGTTGTTCGCCGCCGACGAGACAACCAGAAAATATCTCGAGCAGCAGGGCAGGGGGGGGGATTACCGCGAGCTGGCCGCCGACGAGGGGGCGCAGTACGAGCGCACGGTCGAGATTGACGCCCAGGCGCTGGAGCCCACGGTCTCGGCGCCGCATACGGTCGACAACACCATGACCGCCGCCGCGGCGGCTGGCACGAAAGTGAACCAGGTCTACATCGGCACCTGCACCAACGGCCGCATCGAAGATCTGCGGATCGCGGCAGAGGTGCTGCGCGGCCGCCGGCGCCATCCGGACACGCGTCTGATCGTCACGCCGGCATCGCGCTCTGTGTATCTGAAGGCCGCGGAGGAAGGGCTGCTGACCGTCTTTGTCGAGGCCGGGGCCACGGTCACCGGACCGGGTTGCGGCGCCTGCGTCGGCGTGCACGGCGGCATCCTCGGCGACGGAGAGATCTGCATCGCCACACAGAACCGCAATTTCCAGGGCCGCATGGGCAATGCCGAGGCCTTTATCTGGCTGGCGTCGCCAGCCACGGCCGCCGCATCGGCGCTGGCCGGAGAGATTGTTGATCCCAGGGAATACCTGTCATGATCCTGAAGGGAAAAGCATGGATCTTTGGAGACTCGATCTCCACCGACCACATCGCCCCGGGGCGCTATTTCCATCTGCGTACAAACCTGCCGGAGCTGGCCAGGCACGTGCTCGAGGACGCCAACCCGGATTTCGCGGCGCAGATGCAGCCAGGCGACTTCGTCGTCGCCGGACGCAATTTCGGGCTCGGCTCCAGCCGCGAGCACGCGCCGCGCATCATCAAGCTGGCGGGTGTCAACGCCGTGCTGGCGCAGTCGTTCGCCCGCATTTTCTTTCGCAACTCGATCAACGTCGGCCTGCCGGTGCTGGAGCTGGACACCTCCAGCATCAGTCAGGGTGACGAACTCGAAGTCGACCTGGAAGCGGGCACGGTCAGGAACGTCACCCGGGACATTACGGTTGCTTTCCAGCCGCTGCCGCCGGTGATGGTGAAGATCCTGGGCGACGGCGGCATTGTGGAGCACTTCAGGAAATACGGAGATTTCAACCTCGAATAGCTGACTGACTGCAAACGGGAACGGGAGGAAAAGGAGCAGCATGGCGGATTCATACGAAGTGACCCTGATCCCCGGCGACGGCATCGGCCCCGAGATCGTCGCTGCCGCTTGCCGGGTAGTGAACGCTACCGGCGTGGCGATCGAATGGCGCGAGGTGATTGCGGGGTCCGGGGCGCTGGCGGAGTACGGCACGCCGCTGCCGGATCATGTGCTGGCATCGATCCGCCAGACCGGCGTGGCTCTCAAGGGACCGGTGACGACGCCTGTCGGCAGCGGTTTTCGCAGCGTCAACGTCACCCTGAGGCAGTCACTTGACCTTTACGTCAATCTGAGGCCTGCCGTATCGATTCCGGGAGTGAAATCGCGCTATGAGGATATCGACCTGGTGATCGTGCGCGAGAACACCGAGGACCTCTATGCCGGCATCGAGCACATGGTCGGCCCCGACGCTGCCGAAAGCATCAAGATCATCACCCGCCGCGCATCAGAGCGCGTCGCCAGGTACGCCTTCGAGTATGCCCGCCGGGAAAAGCGCAGGAAGGTGACCGCGGTGCACAAGGCCAACATCATGAAGATGAGCGACGGGCTGTTCCTGGAATCGGCGCGGACGGTGGCGGCAGATTACAGCGACATCGAATTCGAGGACCGCATCGTCGATAACATGTGCATGCAGCTGGTGCAAAAACCGGAGCTCTACGACGTCATGGTGCTCCCCAACCTTTACGGCGATATCGTCTCCGATCTCTGCGCCGGCCTTGTCGGCGGTCTCGGTGTGGCGCCGGGGGCCAACATCGGCGACACGATGGCGGTGTTCGAGCCGGTCCACGGCAGCGCTCCCAAGTATGCCGGCCAGAACAAGGCCAATGCCACCGCCACCATCCTCTCGGCGGTGCTGATGTTAAGGCATCTGGGCGAGGGAGAGGCAGCCGACCGTGTGATGGCAGCGGTGCGCCAGGTCATCGGCGAAGGCAAGCACGTTACTTACGACCTGGGCGGGAGCGCCGGCACCTCCGAAATGGCCGACGCCATCATCGAGTCCATGAGCCGCTAGAAACCGCCGTTTCTGATTGCTGAAGGCATCTGCGGCGGCGGAACCCATGCCGTTGGGCTAGCTGCCGACGGCTGACAGAGGCTTCAGCCCCACGAGCATCGCCCGGACGTTATCCCAGTCCCAGCCGGTCCACGTTCCGGTGGACATGCTGTAGTAAAGGTCATGGGGCTGGCCGGCGGCGTCCTTGTACTGGCTTTTCCAGACCACGATGTAAGTCTCCGCTTTAATGATGTTTGTCGTCCTGACCGCCTCGCTTCCCTGCAGATAATCGCGGGTACGGTGCCAGTAGACCTGGTAATCGACGCCGTTCACATGTTCGCTGGTAACGTAGTACCCTGCCAGCGAACTGCTGTTGGAGCCGGTCTGGTTAAAAGTGAGCGTGCGGCGCTGGTTCGCCGGATCGTAGTACCTGTAACTGTAGTAACCAACAGGGTCGCCGGCGGTCTTCCCCGAGCCTATGGTATCCGGGTCCAGCTTCATGCCGGACGGCAGCTGGGTGGGAACCATAACGGGATAGGGCACGGTCTGTTGCAGAGCGATCAGCGCTTTCATCTCGTTCGGCGCCGGGGTGCCGCTTGCGCTCTTCAGGTCGGGATTGAGCGCAATCCCCGCCGGCGCTGGCGCCAGCGTCGTCGCCGTAGCGGCGGGCAGGCTCTGCGTGTGCGGGGTAGTGATCCCGGAGTTGGAACTGCCACATCCGGCGAACAGCAATGCGATCATCAACGCCGCCGTGAGCGTCAGCAGCCGGGAAAAACGGCGCCGGATGCCACTGTGCGGCAAAATCCGGGTGATTTTCCCCTGGGAACTGCGGAAGTCAGATTTAACTTGCATGACGCGATCTCCGTCCATCACCGTCAGATCACGAATATGATAGCAGAACGCCATCCGCCGGGAAAATTTCGCATTGACAAAAACTAAAGAGGATATCAAAAATGGGATTGCCTTCACCGATCCTCCGTATCCGGAAAAGCTCATGTCCTGTCGAAAAAAAATCCACCAATTTGCGAAAATGGAATTTATGCAGGTATTGAAAGAGAGCGGCGATGCCGGTAAGATTCATACCCCACCATCCACGGCAGAAGGAGGAAAAAACGGTCTTAGGAACTGGCATGCCCAGGCCCCAGGAGAAATCATCCGGTCAAGCCGGCAATGAACCGATCGCCGAGATCTCCTGTGAGACCTGTTTTTTCGGACAGAGCGGACTGTGCTCGCTGCCAAAGGAAGAGGCGTGTCCTACTTTCAGGGCTGGCTGGCTGGTGAAAGTGCCGGCGGCAAAAGCGGCTGAAAGGCGCTGAAGCCGTTTATTCCCGGGGGGAGTGCTTGATAATCAGCACGGGACAGGTCGCTTTCTGAACCACCCGGTAACTGACGCTTCCCAGCAACATGCCTCTGAATTCACTCAAACCCCTGCTGCCCAGGACCAGCAGGTCGACTCCCTCTTTTTCAGCGACAGCCACGATCGCGGTGCCGATCGCTTCGGGGGGATAGTCGATCTCGACGCGGGTGTGGACTTTTGCTCCGGAGCCTCTGAACTCTTTGGCCGCCTCGTGTACGATTGTTTCGGCCGTCTCCCGGTTGGTGTCCTTGACGTCGATGTCAGCCGTGCAGCCGGGGCAGATGTGCACCAGCAACACTTCCGCGGCGCTAACCTTCTTCGCCAGTTCAGCGGCATGTGCCACCGCGGCTTTGGCATTATCGGAACCATCGGTCGCTACCATGATCTTGCTAAACATCTGTACCCCGTTTCTGGATAATCGATCCCGTGCGGGCGATAGACACTTCCAGCGTCTCGCCGTCGACAGCGATCTCGTGCACCGGCGCGCCGGGCGCCGCCGCGCCGCCTGCGAAACTAAGCTCGCGGCAGAGCGTCTCCGTCCGGAAGAAGTCGGCATGTTCGCGGACCGCCTGCGCCAGCACGCCGGCGCCAGCGATGCTTACAGCTATTGTATCCTCAATCCTGAAGCCTGAATCCTTGCGCAGGCCCTGGACCTTGTGCACCAGCTCGCGGGCGAGGCCCTCACGCCGGAGTTCATCGGTCACCACCGTGTCGATGCCGACGGCGCGGCCGCCGCTCTGCTCGGTCGAATATCCTTCACGGCCGGATTCCTCCACCAGGATCTCGTCACGCGACAGCACCTCCTCACGGCCAGCGACCATGATGCCCAGCTCGCCGTCGGTTTCCAGCCGGTCCAGGGTGTGCGACGGGTCCAGCGCCGCGATGGCGGCGTCGACCTGGGGGCGCCTGGCGCCGAAGCGCGGGCCGAGCTTCTGCAGGTTCGGTTTCAGACGGATCTGGAGCAGGCCGGCCGCATCAGCGGCATAACTGATCCGTTTCACGTTCAGTTCATCGGCGACCAGCTGTTCGAGCTGCTTCAAGGCCTGCTGCTCTTCGGCCGGCGCCACGATGACAGCTTCGGCCAGCGGCTGCCGCGTCTTGACGCCCGCCTTGTTGCGGGCGGCGCGGCCGAGGTTTACCACTCGCCGTACCTGCTCCATTTCAAAAAGCAGCTCATCGTCCACCAGCGCCGCGTCGCTGACCGGGTAATCGCACAGATGAACGCTCTCCGGTCCGCCGGCGCCGCCGGAGAGCGCCAGATTGCGGTAGATCTCCTCGGCGAGGAACGGCGTATAGGGGGCCAGCAGTTTGGCCACGTTCACCAGGCACTCATGCAGCGTCAGATAGGCGCTCAGCTTGTCCACGTCCCCCTCGCTCTTCCAGAAGCGGCGGCGGCTGCGGCGCACGTACCAGTTGGAGAGATCGTCGACAAATTCCTGAATGGCGCGGCCGCTGGCGGTAACTTCGTAGTCGTCCAGGCCGGCCCGAACCTGGCCTGTCAGCCGGTGCAGACGAGCGATGATCCAGCGGTCGAGCAGCGGCCGTGCCGCTACCGGCAGCGCGTGATCACCGGGGTTGAAGGCGTCGATGCTGGCGTAAACGACAAAAAATGAATAAGTATTCCAAAGTGTCAACAGGAACTTGCGCACGACCTCGTCGATCGCCTCGGGAAAGAAGCGCCGCGGATACCAGGGGGAGCTGACCGTGAACAGGTACCAGCGGAAAGCGTCGGCGCCCTGCTTGTCGAGCACCTGCCAGGGCTCGACCACATTGCCCCTGGACTTGCTCATCTTCTGGCCTTCGCGGTCGAGGATGTGCCCCAGGCAGACGACGTTGCGGTAGCTGGACTTGCCGAACAGCAGGGTGCTCACCGCCATCAGGCTGTAGAACCAGCCGCGGGTCTGGTCGATCGCCTCGCATATGAAGTCAGCCGGGAAGCGGGACTTAAACAGCTCCTTGTTCTCGAACGGATAATGCCACTGCGCCACCGGCATGCTGCCGGAATCAAACCAGGCGTCGATCACCTCCAGCACCCGCGTCATCTCACCACCGCATTCGGGACACCTGAGCTTCACCTCATCGATGAAAGGGCGGTGCAGATCGATGTTCGCGCCGGGGTCCGCCACCGCCATCTCGCGCATCTCCGCCACGCTGCCGACACAGTGATCGTGCCCTTCGTCGCAGCGCCAGACCGGGAGCGGCGTGCCCCAGTAGCGCTCACGAGAGAGCGCCCAGTCGATGTTGTTCTTCAGCCAGTTGCCGAAGCGGCCATGCTTGATGTGCTCCGGATACCAGTTGACCGATTCGTTAGCCTTAAGCAGCTCTTCCTTGACCGCAGTCGTCCTGATGTACCAGCTGGCCTTGGCGTAATAGATGAGCGCCGTATCGCAGCGCCAGCAGTGTGGATAGGAGTGCTCATAGGGGACTTGGGCCAGCAGCAGGCCGCGCTGCTGAAGCTCCAGGATTATCTCGGCGTCGGCATCCTTGACGAACTGGCCGGTCCACGGCCTGACACGCGCGTCGAAGCGGCCCTCCTCATCGACAGGATTGATAACCGGCAGATCGTTGGCACGGCCGACTTCCATGTCGTCCGCGCCGAAAGCGGGGGCGATATGCACGATGCCAGTGCCCTCCTCGGCCGAGACGAAGTCCGCCGCCACGATAAAATGAGCTTTCTTTTCCGGCGCGACAAAATCATAGGGAGGGATGTAAGCGCGCCCGGTCAGTTCCGCCGCCGGGATCTCGCGCACGATCCGCACATCCTCGCCGAAAAGTTTTTCCGCCAGATTCCTGGCCATGATCAGGCGGCTGCCTTCCCGTTCAACCTCGGCGTAGGTTATGGCGGGGCTGATAGCGGCGGCGACGTTGCTGATCAGCGTCCAGGGCGTGGTCGTCCAGACCAGCAGCGACAACTCGGGGTCATCCGCCAGCGGAAAGCGCACATAGATGGAGGGGTCCTCGACCGTCTTGTAGCCCTGGTCGACCTCGTGGCTGGAAAGGGAGGTGCCGCAGCGGGCGCAGTAGGGCACCACCTTGTAGTCGTAATAAAGCAGTCCCCGGTCCCAGATCTGCCTCAGGTTCCACCAGACGCTTTCGATGTAATCGTTGCTGAGCGTGTAGTAGGCGTCCCTGGTGTCGATCCAGAAGCCGATCCGCTCCGTGAGCCGCTCCCACTCCTCGAGGTACCGGTAGATGCTCTCGCGGCAAAGGCGGTTGAACTCGGCGATGCCTACCTTCTCGATGTCGCGCTTGCCGCTGATGCCGAGCTGCTTCTCTACCTCCAGCTCGACCGGCAGGCCGTGTGTGTCCCAGCCGGCCTTGCGGGGGACGTGGTAGCCGCACATGGTCTTGTAACGCGGAAAGATATCCTTGAAGATGCGTGAGAGCACATGGTGCGAGCCCGGCTTGCCGTTGGCCGTGGGCGGCCCTTCGTAAAAGACGAATTCATCCCGCCCCTGCCGCAGCTCCATGCTCTTCTCGAAGATGCGGTTTTCTTTCCAGAAGGAAAGGATCTCCTCTTCCAGCCTGGGAAAGCTGACCCGTGGAGATACCTGTTTGTAAATCTGGTTTTGCTGTTTGTCGCCGTCGCTCATGGGTTTTGGTCGGTGCGCGGCAAGGACTGTTTCACGCCGCGGTCAGGGACACTACAATATACGTAGTATGTGACCCTTTTTGCAACTTTGGCGGGGCTGCTGCCGGGGTATATCATGTGTATCAATGAACGGCGGGCAAGACGTGAGAACCGGTCTGTCAAAAAAAGCCGGACTGCTGGCTTTGCTGGTTGTCGCGTCCGTGGTTTTACTGCTGATCGTGCGCGCTCATGGTGATGACGGCGGCGACGCCAGCGCCGTGGCGGCGATAACCGACATGGAGCACCCGGCGCACCGCCTGGCCGATGTGCCCGGCGCGGCGTTCGTAAGCGTTTTTGTCTACGATGCCAACGGCGGCGTATCCTCGTTCATGGTCGGCGGCGGCACCGGTGAATTCTTGCAGATGGCGGCTGCGGTCGGCCGGGCGCAAACCGTCGACGGGAGCGAGGACGCTTCATTCGGGGATCTGCTGGTCTTTTCCTTCGGGGGCAACGACACCCTCGAGGTCCCGTATTCAGTCAGCCGCAACCTGCTTGACTTCAACGGCGCCGTCTACAGGCCCGCGGCCGATCTGGCGCCCCTGATCACAAAGGTGGAAAACAGGCTCACATGACGATCTATCTGGACAATGCCGCCAGCAGCTGTCCCAAACCGGAAAGCGTGATCCGCGCGGTCAACGATTGCATGATCGATGCCTGCGCCAATCCGGGCAGGGGAGCGCACCGGAAGGCGGTGGCGGCCGCGAGGATCATTTTCAGAACCAGGCAGCAGGCAGCCCAGTTTCTGGGAGTCGCCGACAGCGTCAACATAATCTTCACCCAGAATGCCACCGATTCGCTCAACATGGCGCTGCACGGCTTTCTCCGCCCCGGTGACCACGTGGTCACCTCTTCGGTGGAGCACAATGCCGTTCTGCGGCCGCTCAAGGTTCTGGCGCGCGAGGGGATAGAGGTGTCATTCGCGCCGGCAGACGCTGCCGGCCGGGTCGAATCAGATGCGGTGCTGGATCTGGTGAAGCCGCAAACGCGGCTGGTGGTGCTGACGCATTCGTCCAACATCACCGGCGCGGTGCTGCCCATCGCCGAGCTGGCGCGGGAGCTGGCCGCAGGAAACGTGCCCCTGCTGGTGGACGGCGCTCAGAGCGCCGGGACGCTCCCGCTGGACATGGAACAGATGCCGGTGAGCATGCTGGCGCTGACCGGCCACAAAGGGCTGCTGGGACCACAGGGGGTGGGACTGCTTTACCTCGCGCCCGGGATCGGGCTGCGCTCGCTGCGTCAGGGAGGCACCGGCAGCAGTTCGGAGCAGGAACAGGACGAACTGGAGCGGCCGGACCGCTACGAGTGCGGCACCTTCAACACGCCAGGGATCGCCGGCCTGGGCGCCGGCATCCAGTACCTGCAGGAACAGGGGATGGAACGGCTGGCGGCGCACAAGGCGGCGCTGACCGGGCGGCTGTACGAGGGGCTGGCCGGCATCGGGGGCGTAACGGTCTACGGACCGGGCGCCGGCGAGCGGCGGGGACCACTGGTTGCTTTCAATGTCGCTTCGCTGCCTTCCTCGGAGGTGGCGGCGAAGCTTGACCATGATTATGATATTGCCTCAAGGGCTGGCATCCATTGCGCACCGGGGGCGCATCGGGCGATGGGCACGCTTGGGCGCGGCGCAGTCAGGCTCAGCATCGGGCCCTTCAACACCGAAGAGGACATTGACGCTGCGGTGGCGGCGGTCACGGCGATCGCCGCTGCTGTCTGAAGGCTATCGGAACGGAGTCTGGCATGGATGCGGAAATAAAAAAGTTTCAGGGGGAGGAGCAGCCGCTGCCGCGGTGCGCTTCGCTGGCGATCGGCAGCCTGCCGCATACCGATGTGGAGGCGGCGGTCGAACTGATGATCGCCCGCAATCCCGTCTGCCCGGCCTGGCCGCAGCTGCCCCGGCTCGATTTCCGTGAAGGGATGTACGCGCAGTACGCCGAGTGCATGCCGGCCGCGATAATCGACGCGGAGCGGAGGCGCGTCTGGTTCGACATGGAGAAGGCGCCCGCGGAGATGGCGGAATTCTATGAGCGGTACTTCGCCGGCGATGCCGGCCTGTGCGCCATTTCCGCGGACTTTGCCCAAGGCTTTCGCCCCTTCATCGAACGGCTGCCACTGCCGCAGGCGCGGTTCCTCAAGGGCCAGGTGACCGGCCCGGCCAGCTTCGGGCTGACGGTCACCGATGCCGCGAACAAGCCGGTGCTTTATCACCCCGACCTGTTCGAGGCAGTCGTCAAGGCGCTGGCGCTGAAGGGTGGCTGGCAGGTGAGGCAGTTTCTGGATGCGGCCCCCGGCGCCAAACCGGTGATATTCTTTGATGAGCCCTACCTGACACAGGTGGGTTCGGCCGTGATCAGCCTGCCGGCGGAGCAGATCGTGGCCAGCCTGAATGAGTGCTTTGCGCCGGTGCACGAACTCGGCGGCTACACTGGCACGCATGTCTGCGGCGGTACCGACTGGGGCTTGCTGGCCTCCACCGAGGTGGACATCCTCCATTTCGACGCCGCCGATCATCAGCAGGAGCTGTTCTGCTACGAGGTCGAGCTGGCCGGCTTTCTGGAGCGCGGCGGCATGCTGGCCTGGGGCATGATCCCCACCGACGAGCGGTCTCTCCGGATGAGCGGGGCTGCCGTCGCCGAGCAGGTCATCAGGAGCGCGGAAAAAGTCGCGGCCTTTGCGCCAGCCGGCATCGACGAGCTCGAGGTGCTGCAGCACTCATTTGTATCCCAATCCTGCGGCCTCGGCTCACGCGATGCCGGGATTGCGGAGCGCTGCCTGGAGCTGGCGGCTGAAGCGTCAGATGCGCTTGACAGGCAAATATGTTAAGCTATGCTGCGGCTGTGGGATACAGTTTATACGGACAGAATTCCGGATTCTGAAGTACTCACAGGCGATGCCGCTTTGGACCCTGCACGTGAAAACATACTGCACGAGCGCCTGAGGCGCGCCGGCAAGCAGTTCGGAAAATACTGCGTTGTCGGCGGCATCGGTTTCATCATCAACCTCATCATCTTCGCCCTCCTTGCCAACGTGGCCCATGTGCACTACCAGATCGCTGCAACCATCTCGTTCACGGTAGCGGTGACAAACAATTTCCTCCTGAACAAGTACTGGACGTTCGAAAATCCCGAGGGGAACGGGCTGGTGCAGGCGAGCCGCTTCCTTGTCATCAGCGTGATGATCTGGGCGATCAACCTGCTCATACTGCACGTTTTGATCGAAAACGTGCACATGAACAGCAAAATCCTGGCTCAGGCGATCGCCATCGTGTTTGTCACGGTGCTGAATTTTACCGGCAACAAGATGTGGAGCTTCCGGCAGACGGCCGCTTGAATCTCCCCGGTTTCGCCCCGGCATCCCTTCCGGTAACTTCCCTGATTGACTGTTTTCCCATCCGGTATGATTATTGCTGGCGACCGGACGTTTCCAGGCAGGTGATCTGATGCGCATCTTATTCGCCGCGACTGCGATCGTGCTCGCCCTGTCTTTGGGCTGGGCGGATGCACCGGCCCGCGGCGCCACCTTGAGGCAGTTCCCGATCGATCCGGCCGCGGCCGGTCCTGCCCTGAGCACCTCCGGCGTAACCAGCCCGCCTTACGCCGATTCGCGGCTGAGCGAGGGGCAGGCGAAAAAGATAGCCTCCGCCGATCCGAGCGTGACGATGATCCTGGCCAAGCACCCCGAACTGGTGCGGCATGCCGCTTTCAAGAGCGATACGCGCAGCTGGGAGGTCACCTGGACCGACGCCCGCAACGGCCGCGAGTTCATCCACATCACCGTGGACGACCAGACCGGCAAAATCACAGCCTCTGACATCCAGAGTGAGGCATACTTTGACGCCCTGCCGGCGCTGACTGAGGCCCAGGTCATCGATACCGCCAGGAAACAGCAGCCGGTGATCGACGAGCTTGCCGATCACCCGGATGCACAGCCGAGCGCGTCCCTGGGCTCGGATTCGGTCTGGACCGTCAGTTTCTACGACGGCAGCTCCGAGATCGCGCGCGTGACCATCGACGACATGGGCGGCAACGTCAAGGAAGTGCTGGTCGGCCCGCAGGTGGCCTGGCAGATGGCGCGCGGCTACAAAGGCGCTTTCGGCCGCATCATCAATGAGGCGTACGTCTGGCTGCCGCTCTGCCTGCTGTTCCTCCTGCCCTTCTTTGATCTGCGCCGGCCGCTGCGGATTTTCAATCTCGATCTGCTGATGCTGCTCTCATTTACGGTATCGCATTATTTTTTCAACCAGGGCGAGATCTTCCGCTCGGTGCCATTATCTTACCCGCCGCTCGCATACCTCTTCCTGCGCCTGCTGTGGACAGCGGTGCGCCGGGTGCCGCGCCGGCGCAGCCCGCAGCCACCCGTGGTCGCCGAAACGGACTCACGGATCTTCACCGCAGTGAGCGCCGCCGGCCGCCCACGGAGAGGTGACGGGGGGGACGACGATCTGGATACCGACGCCGCCGGGCATGTCCATCTGAACTTCCCGCCGCTGGTGCTGGCCATCGGCCTGGCGGCCCTGATCATATTCCGGATCACGATCAACATCGCGGATTCCAACGTAGTCGATGTCGGCTACTCGGGCGTAATCGGTGCGCACCGCATCATCGAGAATCAGACCCCATACGGCCACATGGCGTCGGACGACCAGAACGGCGACACTTACGGTCCGCTCAATTACCTGCTTTACGTGCCTTTTGAACGCACGCTGCAGTGGTCGGGCAAATGGGACGATCTGCCGGCCGCGCACGCCACCGCCATCTTCTTCGACCTGGTGACGATCGCCGGCATGTTTATGGCGGGCCGCAGCCTCGCCCGCAGCAGGAGAGCGGGCAACCGGCTGGGCCTGGCGCTGGCGTATGCCTGGGCAGCCTTCCCATATACCACATTTGTGCTTAATTGCAATGTCAATGACACCATCCAGGCCGCGTTCCTCGTCTGGGGATTTGTCTTCATCCGCAGAGGCCTGATCTCAGGCCTCCTGCTGGGGCTGGGGATGCAGATCAAATTCTTCCCGGCGATGCTGGGGCCGCTGTGGGCATCGTTCCCCAACGCGTTTCGCAACTGGAAACGGCGGGCGCTGTTCGTGCTTGGGTTGGTCGCCGGCGCGGCAGTGGTGATGCCGGTTGTGTTCATGGGAGATGGCTCGCTGCATACCTTCCTGCAACATTCGATCGAATGGCAATGGGGGCGGCAATCACCGTTCAGCCTCTGGGGGCAATATCCGGACCGGCTTGCGCGCGTGCAGCATGTAGGGCAGTATGTGCTGGCAAGTCTGGCGGTGCTGGCGTATTTCCTGCCCTGGAAAAAGAACCGGATTCAGCTGGCGGCAGCGTCTGCGGCGCTGGTGATCGGCTTCCAGATCCTGCAGACGCACTGGTTTTACCTGTACATACCGTGGTTCTTCCCGCTGGCGATGATCGCGCTGATGGTCGCCTCCGGCAGACCGGGGGCGAAGAGGATGGAGACGGGACTTGTCGCTGGCTGAAAGGACGCAAAAGATACCCCAACGCTACCGGCCGTGGCTGGTCGCGCTGGCGTTCATCATCCTGCAGGCTTTCATCTGGTTTGTCCTCTTTGAGGTTCTGTGGTACAAGGACCGGTCGATTACCGACACGCCGGAATATTACGATTATGCCAGCCGTATGGTGAGAGGCATGGTGCCATATCGGGATTTTGCCTCCGAATATCCGCCGGTCGCGATGGTGATCTTCTGGATCCCGCGCGTCATCTCGGGTCCGGGTTATGACGCCTTTGTCAGGTGGTTCGAGGTCGAGATGTATCTGGCCAGCTGCGGCATCATCGCCCTGATGACCGTGGCGGCTAACAGGCTGTGGGGCAGCGTCAGGAAGCTCGCCGGCGCCCTGGGAGCCTACACTTTCCTGATCCTGGCGCTGGGTTCGCTCGTCGAATCGCGTTTCGACCTGGCCGCCGCGTTCATCATCCTCGCCAGCGTGGTCAGCTTTATCACCGACCGTTACCTGCTGGCGTGGCTGCTTCTGGGTGTCGGCCTGATGACAAAGTTGGTGCCGGCTCTGCTGGCGCCAGTGTTTCTCATCGCCCATTTCCGCCGCCGGCAGTTCTGGGAGCTGCTCAAGGGCCCGGCGGCCATGCTGGTGGCAACGCTGGTGATCGCGGCGCCGTTCATCTTCTCGGCGCCTGCGGGGCTGGCCGGCGCCTTCCTCTACCACGTGGAGCGGCCGCTGCAGCTCGAGAGCAGCTGGGCGTCACCGTTGCTGCTGGCATCGAAACTCGTCGGTTATCCGGTGCATATCATGAACGCCTACGGATCCCATAACGTTTATTCCACGCTTTCAAACGCCATGGCGGACATCTCGGCGCCGGTGACGATCCTGCTGCTGCTTGCAGGTTACTGGATCTTCTTCCGCCGGTCGCGCGGTGGCGCGGATAACGATCTCGTCGCGGATGTCGTGCGCTTCTCGAGCGTCGCGATCGGCATCTTCATCCTGGGGGGAAAGGTCTTCTCGCCGCAGTTCATCATCTGGCTGCTGCCGCTGGTGCCGCTGGTGAAAGGGCCGGACCGGCCGGTGACACTGGGTTTCTTCGCTGCGGTGGTGGTACTGACACAGATCGAGTTTCCGTTCAACTACTGGCGGCTGTACTCGCTGGAAGGCGGAATCATCGCTGAAGTTGCGCTGCGCAACGCCATGCTGGCGGTATTCCTGGGAGTGATTCTTTTCTATCGCCGGCGGGAGGCTCTTGAGCCTGCCGGACCGGCTCTCCGGTAGCGGTCCGGCGGCCGCCCGGGTTCAGGCCTCGATCCTGATCCGCTCGATCCCGGTCGCACGGCCGTCGGCGTTTGCCTGGATCAGCGCCCCCTCGATCCGGACACCCTCATCGGCGACTTCGAACCTGACCGGCATCTGCGTCAGAAACCGTTTGAGAATGATTTCTTTCCTCACCCCGATCACCGAATCATGGGGGCCGGTCATGCCGGCGTCGGTGAGATAGGCAGTGCCCCCCGGCAAGACCTGCTCATCCGCCGTCTGTACGTGGGTGTGAGTTCCGATCACCGCCGTGACGCGGCCGTCCAGGTAGCGGCCGAGCGCCACCTTCTCGCTGGTGGCTTCAGCATGTATGTCGACCAGGATATGCCTGACGCCGCCAGGGATCTCCCTGAGCACGCTGTCGATCACCTGGAACATCCCCCTGGGGGCGCCGATGTAAAGATTGCCGGAAAGGTTGACGACGGCCAGGCTACCCGCGTCGCCAGCGGCGACTGTCCAGCCGCGGCCGGGATTTTCCGGCAGATAGTTGGCCGGCCGCACGATCCGGTCCGAGGCGGTCATGAAACCGGCGATGTCACGCTGCCGCCAGATGTGATTCCCGGTCGTGATCACGTCGACGCCACCAGCCAGCAGCTTCGTGGCGATATTGGATGTGATGCCGGCGCCGCTGGCGGCGTTCTCCCCGTTAGCGACCACGAAATCAGCCTGAGTCTGTTCACGCAGCTCGGGCAGCATGCGGATAAGCGCTTCGCGGCCGGGTCTGCCGAAGATGTCGGCGATGAAGAGGATGTTCATGTGGTGAGTATACTAAAATGGCGCCGCGCCATCCCGGCTTGGCAACGCCGGGCGCTATCTTCTAATATTGCATGCGTCATGAAGATACTGATTACAGGTGGCGCCGGCTACATCGGCAGCATCCTCACCGAGAAATGTCTCGAGGCCGGCGACGAAGTCATTGTCTACGATAACCTCAGCACCGGTCACCGGGAGGCGGTTCCCGCCGGCGCCGCGCTGGTGGTTGGCGATGTTGCCGATCCCGGACTGATGACTGCCACGCTCAGGAAGTCACGCGTCGAAGCAGTTGTCCACATGGCCGGTTTCATCGAAGCCGGGGAATCGATGATCGACCCTGGCAAGTATTTCCGCAATAACTGCTGCCGGCCGGTCGAACTGCTGGAAGCGATGGTCTCGGCCGGCGTTGACAGGCTGCTTTTTTCTTCCACGGCCGCGGTCTACGGTAATCCCCGCACCGAGTTTCTGGATGAGGAGCACCCGCAGGCGCCAACCAATGCTTACGGCCAGTCCAAGCTCTTTTTCGAACAGATGCTGGACTGGTACGAGCGCATCCACGGCATCCGTCACGCCGCGCTCAGGTATTTCAACGCGGCCGGCGCAACGGCAGAGAGGGGAGAGGATCATCGCCCCGAGACCCACCTGATACCGCTGGTGCTGAAAACGGCGCTCGGCCAGCGGCAGCGGATCGAGATCTACGGCACCGACTACGCAACCCCGGACGGGACCTGCGTGCGCGATTACATCCACATAGCCGATCTGGCGCAGGCCCATCTGCTGGCGCTGCGGGGGCTCGGCGCCGAGAGTATGCATTACAATCTTGGCAACGGCAAAGGCTACTCGGTGCGGGAGGTGATCGAAACCGCGCGCGAGGTCACCGGCAGGGATTTCGCTGTCAGGGAATCGGCCAGGCGCCCGGGGGACCCGGCGGTGCTGGTGGCCAGCTCGAAAAGGATCGAAAGCGAGCTCGGCTGGCGGCAGGAATACCCGGAGCTGAAAACGATTGTCGCCAGCGCCTGGGAATGGCACCAGCGTCATCCCGGCGGCTACGGCGGAAGCTGATGCTGTGGGCGCCTGGTGCGGTTGGCGATGCCGCCGCTACCCACCGTTCGCAAGCCGCAAGATTAATCGTGAAAATTAAAAGAGGCACCCCGCACGGATACCTCTTTTAATTATGTTTCAGGATAAGATGCCAATAAGTGTCAGCAGGGGAGACGCAGGATCCTGCAACAGGCACTTTAATCGTCGCCACCGCGATCATGGTGGCCGCCGTCATCACCGTGGTGATGATACTCGCTGCTACCACTGCTGACATGGTCACCGTCGCCGTGATGCTCATCACCGAAGGCTACCGCGGCAAATGCAAGCGTAGTCGCTGCCACGAGCCAGATACTGGCTATGATTGCCCACTTCCTCATCCTGTCACCTCCTCATCTGTATGAGATGTAATAACCAAAATCCTACCAATAAACTTGGTAATTCAGCGTATCAAACAGAAACAGGGCCCGTCAAGACACACGGACCCTGTTTCGCTCACTTTTTACAAATGAGGAATGATCTTGTGACACCGGATTAACCGCCTTTTTTGCCCACATTCACCCGTCCATACGGGCAAGGCCGAAAAGTGCCACAAATTATTTACTTATAAGTCATGGGAGTCGGCAGCTAAAGCCGGGATGCGAAAAAAAGCATCACCGTCATGCAGCCAGAGAGCGGAAGCATCGATATGACTCGAGCAGATAAATTGCACCGGGCCCAGAACAGGATTCCAGAACGGGATCCTAAAGAGCAGCATCATCCATCAATTGCTCCGGATGAAAACCGAAGAACGTGATTGCCTCTGCTACTCTTCAACCCAAATACCAGAACTGGAACTCTATAAACCACTCGAACTGTCGACGCGAACTTTATTCATGCTGAGTTTTATTACGCTGGGGAACGCGCTTCCGCATCCGTCAGCGGTCAGTCGCCGCCGCAACCATCCTGGTTGTACTGGCAATGACCGCCATCACCGCCATCACCGCCACCGCTGTGGTGATCGTCGCCAAAAGCGACGGCACCAAAGCCGAGCGAGACCGTTGCGACCAGCCATACGGACGCCAAAATAGCAAATTTCCTCAACCTGTTCACCTCCTCAAAAACTTCCCGTGTTTGTCGGACCTGGATTCCGGCCCTATTGTCGCACTACAATAGCATAGAGGTATATATTGTGCAATCAATCACAAGTACCGAATAGCACAAATTATCCAACCAATATGACTGCATTAGAAACCCGCTGGGAAACCAGACATATCTTCCTCTCCTGGCTTGCTCCGGCCTGCGCCATGGCCGTGTTCCTGTACCTTTCGATTTTCGACGGCGGATACTTCTCGCGAGAGATATATCTGGCCGGCACCGGGATGTGGGCGGTCCTGGGGCTGGCGCTACTGCTGAACTGGGACTGGGTGCGAATGCCCCACGGCGCGGCGGCGCCCGCAGCCAGCCTGGCAGCGGTCACAGGCTGGATCCTGCTCACCATGATCTGGTCGATCAGCCCCAATGCCTCCCTGATCGAATTCGGCCGCGCCGCTTTGTATCTCGGTGTATTTATCGCCATCCTCATCGGTCCGCCGGGCCGCAAGGCTGTCATCTGGACGGCGTCGCTGTTTGTGGGGATGGTGACCGGTCTGGCGATGTTCGCGCTGCTGGCCAAGATCAATCCATCGATCTCTGTCGATTACCTGTACGCCGGCGGCCGCATCATGGGAACCATCGGCTACTGGAATGGGCTGGCCGCTCTGGTGGCGGTGACGATCCTGCCGGCGCTATGGCTGGCAGCCAGTGAATGGGTGTCCTGGACCGGCCGCATGGCCGCGACGCTGGCGCTGGCGATCCTGGGACTGACTCTCTTTTTCACGCTCTCGCGCGGCGGCCTGCTTGTTGGCGCCGTCGGCGTCGCCCTTTACCTGATGCTGGCGCCCGAGCGGCTGGGTGGCATACTTTCGCTGCTGTCGGCGTTTGTTCCCGGAGGTTTGATGGCCTGGTACGCCAGCACCGCGTTGCCCAGCCTCCAGACCAAAGCCGCCGGCGGCCGCATCGGCGACGGCGACGGCCAGCATTTCGCTTTTGCGCTGATCATGGCCCTCACCGCCACAATCGTCCTGAAAGCGGCCACGCTGCTTTTGCCATCCAGGGTCCCGCGGACCCGCAACGGTATGATTGCCACCGGCGCGGCGGCGTTGATCGGGCTGGTGCTGGTGGCCGGCATCGGTGTCGCGGAAAGGCAGCGGATCGAAAACAGGATCAGGGGAGCGCAGTCACAAACAGCCGTCCAGGTCTACGACTACAACCGCAGCTCGATCGACGAGCAGGGTGTGGCGCGGCTGGCGTCGACTTCCAACAATCGCGCCGAGTACTGGAGCATCGGCCTGACCAACTTCCGGGATCATCCGCTGCTGGGCACCGGCGCCGGTACATACCGGTTTGCGGATGCGCGGCTGCGTTCGGTCAACGGGCTGGCGCGCGATCCCCATTCGATCTGGGTGCGCTTCCTTTCGGACCAGGGCATTACCGGTTTTCTTCTGCTGCTGGCGTTTTTAGGCTCGCTGGGATGGGTTGTTTTCCGGCAGGTACGCAAAAATCACGGCCTGCTGACAGACGGTCTTTATATCGCCTTGATTGTCGGCTGCCTCGCGTGGCTGGCCGACACGACTTTTGAATGGGACTGGGAACTGCCGGCCGTGGGCTTCTCCTTTTTCCTGCTGGCGGCGCTGGTGATCCGCCTGGGCAGCGCTGGCGAGCCGAATGCCCGGCAGCAGGCTGAATCTGCTGCGGCTGCCGGCCGGCTGCCCCAGAAACAGATTATCCCCGGGATCCGGATGCTGACCGGCCAGGTCAAGACAGCGATGGTGCTGCTGTCGATGACTTTGACCATCGTCTTTCTTGTACTTCTGTTCGCCCAGGTTGAGAACCAGCGCGCGTCCGATCTGTTAAGCGCCGGCGACCCTGCAGGAGCGGCGGCGGCGGCGCATACGGCGCACAGGCTCAATTATTTTGACGGCGGCCCGCTGCTGATTCTGGCGGAAGCCTCGCAGCAGGAAGGTGATTTTTATGCGGCCCGTGATTATTATCAGTCCGCTCTCGATCGCGATCCGCAGCGGTCCGCCTATCAGGAGGATCTGGCGCTGCTGGAATTCTACGATCTGAAGCTGACCGGGCAAGGTCTGGCTGATCTGAACAAGGCCGTCAACCTGGATCCGCAGTATCGACCGTTGCATCTGGAGCTGCAGCGGATGTATGGCGATTTGATAAAGTATCAGAAAAGCGGCAAAATGCCCGCGGCTCCCAATCCGACGCAATACTAACCGGCGCCACAACATCCGCCCGCACGCAGATTCGTGATGGAGTATTCATTGAACTTGATTAAAAGAAATATCTTGGCAGCCCTGCTCTTCACCCTGGCAATGACGGCGATAGCCACCGGCTGCGGCAGCGGTCCGGCTGCGGGCACCGGCGCGACCCGGATGGCGCCTGCGGCGCCACAGGCTACATCGACGGTTCCGGGCGCAAATTACACTTTCGCGGTCTGCGGTGACAACCGGACCGAGGGGATTGGTAACGGCACTCTGACAAAAATAATTCAATCCGCCAAAGCCAAAGGGGCAGCGTTCATCGTAGACACTGGCGATGTCAGCAACGTCGGCAATCGCGTCCAATTGACCGAATATCTGAAATTTACGCAAAACGCAGGCATCAGGTTTTACACCGTGCCGGGGAACCATGACGTCGGCAGGGGGGGAGTAAGCGACGCATACGCCAGCGTGATCGGCGCTTATTATTACAGCTTCAATTACGGCGGCGACCATTATCTGGTGGCTGACAACGCCGACGATTCCACCGGCATCGACGGCAAACAGATGAGCTGGATCGAAACTGACCTGGCCGCCAACCGGGATAAACGTCATCAGTTCATCTTCGCGCACATCCCGGTCGCCAGTCCCACGCTCGATGCCGGGCACGTCACCGGCGAGGGCTCCGACGCCGGGCTTGAATCCGGCAAGCAACTGGCGCAGCTTGCCGAGAACACGCCGAACGTCGCCGACTTGTTCTTCGGGCACATACATGCCTACATCCCTTACCGGATCGGCAACCTGCCGGCTTACATCACCGGCGGCGCCGGCGCCCCGCTATACGGCACGCCGGCAACCGGCGGCTATTATCATTACCTGCTGGTAACTGTCACCGCGGCTGGAATCAGCGTGGAGGTAGTCAGAGTCTGAGCGGGCGCAACCCGATCGCGCCCTAAATCAGACCTTGTAGCCCATCGCTTCGGCCAGACGCAGATGCCTGCGCGCCGTGCGCTGGTCGCCGAGCTTCTCGGCGCAGCGCGAAAGGCAGTAATGGGCATAATCACTGGTCGGGTACAGCTCCAGGACTGCTTCGAATTCGGCAGCGGCCCGGTCATAGCGCCCGCTGGCAAAATAAGCCCGCCCCAGCGTCTCCCGAATCGAGCTGCGGTCTGGTGCGGCGCGGCGGGCCCTCTCCAGCACCACCGCGGCCTGCGCCGGATTGCGCGTCTGCAGCAGATCCTCGCCGCGCCTCAGCAGTTCGTATGCGCTTTCATTCAAGGAATTATCCATGTTTCATCCAATCTCATTGTAGCTGCATCGGCTCCGGTCAGGAACATCTGCGCCCGCTGGCCTTGGCTACGTATTAACTGCTCTATCCGGCAGAGGTTTAAACGCGGACAGGATTTCCGATAGACTAATCGCGGCCCGCATGTCTACGGGAACAGGCAAGGAGAACGATGCTCGACATAAAAAAACTGCGCAGCCAGACGGAAGAGATGAAAGCGGCCCTGGAGAGCCGGGGCATCGATGCGCCGCTGGATGAATTCATCGAGCTGGACAAAAAACGGCGCGAGCTCATCGTCGATGCCGAAGAGAAAAAGGCGCTGCGCAACACCGCTTCCGACCGGATCGCCGCCGCCCGCAAGGCCGGGGAGGATGCAGCCGGCATGATAGAGGAGATGCGCAGGGTGGGGGAGGAGATCAAGGCCCTGGACCATCTGCTCCGCGATGTGGAGATGCAGCTGGACGCAATCGTGCTCGAGCTTCCCAACACGCCGCTGCCGGACGTGCCGGTCGGTCCGGATGAAAGCGCCAACGTCGAGGTCCTGAGAGTGGGGGAGCCGCGCAGCTTTGGTTTCCAGCCCAAGCCGCATTGGGACCTGGGCGCCGAGCTTGACATCATCGACCAGGAGCGGGGAGGGAAGGTCGCAGAATCGCGCTTCACCCTGCTGAAAGGCGCCGGCGCCCGCCTGGAGCGCGCGCTGATAAATTTTTTCCTGGACCTGCACACCGGCGAACATGGTTACACCGAACTGTTTCCACCCATCCTGGTCAATTCCGAAAGCATGAAAGGCACGGGGCAGCTGACCAAGTTCGCCCAGCATGAGATGTACAAGCTGCGGGACGACGATCTTTATCTGAACCCCACCGCAGAAGTGCCGGTGACCAACATCTTCCGCGACGAGATCCTGAAGGAAGACGAGCTCCCGGTGCACGTGACCGCATATCTGCCCAGCTTCCGCCGCGAGGCCGGCGCCGCCGGGCGCGACACGCGCGGCCTGATCCGCCAGCACCAGTTCAATAAAGTGGAGCTGGTCAAGTTCGTCCTGCCGGAAACCTCCACCGGGGAGCTGGAAAGCCTGACAGCCAACGCCGAGGAAATACTCAGACGGCTCGAGCTCCCATTCCGGCGGGTCGCGCTTGCCTCCGGCGACCTGGGCTTCGCTTCGGCGAAGACATACGATCTCGAAGTGTGGCTGCCATCCTATGATGACTACAAGGAGATCTCTTCCTGCTCCAATTATCTGGATTTCCAGGCGAGGCGGCTCAATGTCCGCTACCGTCCGGCTGGAGGCGGCAGACCGCAGTTTGTCCATACACTCAACGGCAGCGGGCTGGCCGTCGGGCGCACGTTCGCCGCGATTATCGAGAATTATCAGAACGAGGACGGCACAGTGACGGTGCCGGAAGCGTTGCGCCACTACATGGGCATGGACGCGATCAGGCCCCTGTAATCGCCGGGGCTGGACCGGACGCTCCTTAAGCTTTCAATGCAATTGAATATGTTCTGATTATTGTGCTTGATGATACTTGTGAAATATTGCACATAACTGTTCATCATGCTATGCTCTGACAACCGATAACGGGCGAATAACTGGCCTGAAACCGTGAAGCTCCGAGAGGAGGTGAACAGGTTGAGGAAGATAGCTATTTTGGCATCCGTGTGGCTGGTCGCTACAGTGTCGCTCGCTTATGGCGCTGTCGCTTTCGGCGATGATCATCATGGTGGAGGCGGCGACGACGGCGGTCATTGCCAGTACCAGCATCATTGCGATGACTAGTATCATCTGGACGGAATCGCGTCCCCAGCAATAAATAAGCATGAAAAAGTCGGGACTTGTATTTGTGCGCTTTGCGTCCCGGCCCGGGTATATGGGGCTGAAGAGTGACTGAAGCTGTCAACTTCGAGTTGCATGTCGAAGCGTGGGAAGACGCGCCTTAAATCGGGTTGCGGTGCGCCCTGTCTGGAACTCCCGCAAGAAGATTCTCCACGATTTTTTTTAAGCTCCCTGCCTGGTTCATTTCCGGCTATTTCAGGATTAATCTGATTATTGCATCCGCCCGTAATCATTATTCTTGAATCTGACGATATTTGTAACTAAACCGCTTTAAGCGAGGTGCAGGTAAGAGCCATGTCAGAACAGCATGTAAGAACGTACGCCAAGGAAGCAGATTTTCAACTGGATCATCTTCTGATGCAAAGGGATGGGTATCAGATGGTCTTCATCTCCAGCAACGTAAAGATCAAGGACAACCACAGGACCAGTCTGGGCGCACGCCTGGCGAGTCTGGTGGAAACCATAAAACCGGCTGCGTTGATGCGGCTGCTGGCCGGCAGCGGTAATCATCACTGCCGGATCATCGCCGTATACGAGAGGCACAGATAGCGGCCGGTCCCGTAAAATCCATTTATCCGCCAACACCCGCTACCGCATCGATGGCGGGTGTTGTATTTGGGGGCCACCCGTCGATGGCGGGTGTTGCATTTGAGGGCGCTGGCGGCCGGCCGGACCATATACTATAGTGGCCGGTGAAGCCCTGTTTTGCCTGTTCGCAGCGTGCTGCTCAAGCTGAAGAAGAAATCGCTTTTCCGGAGGGGTGGCGGAGCCTGGCTGAACGCACCGGTCTTGAAAACCGGCGAGGGCGGCGACGTCCTCCGTGGGTTCGAATCCCACCCCCTCCGCCAGATCGATGCCGCTTGAGGTTTTGCACCGATAAAAAGGGGCGGGTTCAAAACCCACCCCGGATATGCGGGCATTTTGCGCTCCGGCCGCCGGCTCACATGGGCCGCGGCAGCTCTTCCGGATGGCTGTGCATCTCCCAGGCGAGCACCATCAGCGCCCAGCCGTCGAATATCAGGTAGATGCCTACCAGCAGACCGATTGCCCAGGCAGCCGAGCTTGGCAGGCCCGTCCAGATCAGGACGCCGAGCACGAACGAAACCAGACCATTGAACAGCATCCAGCCGCGCCCCCGCACATTAGCCACTATCGAACCAACGACATTGGCGGCGCCCTGGACCACGAAGAAAATGCCTAGCATCAGCGTCAGCGTCAAAGTCCCGGCCGCTGGCCTCGCAACCAGAAACACTCCCGCAATCAGGAACACCAGCGCCATGAACAGCCGCAGAAGGAAATCTCCCAGACCCCTGGAGCTGAACATGTGCACCACCCTGCCGGCGCCGCCCACCAGCAACAGGATCCCCAGGAACAGATCGATGCTGACCGAAGTAACGACCGGGAATATGATCGCCAGCGCACCCAGCACCAGCATGACGGCGCCAAGCGCTATCAACCAGCTCCACTTGATCCGGGGAACATCATAAACATGCATATGCGGTTGTGGTGATACCATCCCTGGTTGAGCCATTTTCGCCCTCCTTCTGGATGCGGACTCAAGGCCCGCTGTTTCCAATTTCCGCGCTATGTTTCATATACCCCCAAACTGCCGTAATTCTCAGCATCAGGGCTGGGAATTTTCCCGTATTGTCGGCGTCCATCCATTTAAAAATCCCAGCAAAACAAGCTTGTTCCATCTGATACAAATAATAAGAAAGTTTAATGAACTGTGAGCCGCTTGCGTCTTGAAGTGGCGGTCGGGTACAGATAAAATAGCGACTGCAGTGCTTGCCGGACCGAACCCGGCTAGCGTTTTCAGCCAGGGGCTACGCTTGCGGGCATGGAGCGGGCGACGGCGGCAGAGGCCCTCATAAGCGGCCCCGATCGCCAGAGCTTTCGGTATCAGATCCGCCGAAACAATCTTGTACGCGACCTGGAATTTTTCGCGCTCTAATTACGGGATTGCGGACGGCTGCACGGCGGTTCCGGACTTTTCACAACGGCTTGGAGCGGGAGTCTTTCCCCGTCTTGACAAACCCGCATGAGGGATATTTAATACCCCCTGCGGTAAGCCAGCTGATTAGCGCCGGAAAATACCGGTGTCTTGGTTCATTTATTTCTTTAGCCTTTTGAAGCGCCGGGGTAGCCAGGTCCACACCGGAATTTATGGCCCACCCCGGGTTTGTCGTGCAATCTGACTTGGAGGCAAGTGTGAAACTGGTACTGCTTGGAGCGCCGGGGGCTGGCAAGGGAACGCAGGCGAAGAAGCTCATCGAAAAAAACGCCATTCCACAAATCTCTACCGGCGACCTCCTCAGGGCCGCTGTCGCCGCTGAAACCGAACTTGGGCGCGAAGCGAAATCCTTCATGGAAAAGGGCGAGCTTGTGCCCGACACCGTCGTGCTTGGCATGGTGGAGGAGCGGCTGGGGCAGGATGACTGCCAGCAGGGTTACATCCTCGACGGTTTCCCGCGCAACACAGCGCAGGCTGAAGCGCTCGACCAGATGCTGGCTTCGCTGTCCATGGAGCTCGACGCGGCGCTCAGCGTCGACGTCCCCCTGGAGGACCTGATGAAGCGGCTGACCGGGCGGCGCACCTGCCGCGATTGCGGCCAGATGTACAACATCTATTTCAGCGCGCCAGCCGAGGAAGGCAAATGCGACAAATGCGGCGGCGAGCTTTACCAGCGCGACGACGACCAGGAAGCCACAATCAGCAAGCGGCTTGAGGTTTACAATGAACAGACCGCGCCGCTGATCGATTACTACGCAAGCAAAGGAATCCTCAAGTCCGTCAGCGGCACGGGAGATATCGAGGAGATCTTCGCCAATGTCTGCGCCACACTCGGCCTTTAGAGTGCGGCGCTTTTTTTGCAGGTACAACCGGGAATCACGGACAGGCTCGATTATCACAGGAGGATGATGACATGGCGTTAGTCAATCCACACGGAAAAGACAAGGTGCTCAGGCCGTTGCTGCTTACGGGCGCCGAACTGGCGGCCGAGAAGGAGAAAGCCGCCACGCTCAACCAGGTTAACATCAGCTCGCGCGAGACCGGCGACCTGATCATGATGGGTATCGGCGGATTCACCCCACTGACCGGCTTCATGACCAAGGCTGACTGGCAGGGCGTCTGCGACAGCTTTACGATGGCGGACGGCACTTTCTGGCCGATTCCGATCACCGTCTCGACTACTCAGGGCCAGGCGGACAGCATCAAGGACGGCGAAGAGATCGCGCTGGTGTCGGAGGAGACCGGCGAGGTCATGGCCACCATGCAGGTGACCGAGAAGTACACGATCGACAAGGAGCACGAGTGCCAGCAGGTCTACAAGACCAATGAGATGGAGCATCCCGGTGTGGCCATGGTCATGAACCAGGCCGATGTCAACCTTGCCGGCCCTGTCAAGGTCCTGAGCGAAGGCAACTTCCCTGCCGATTATCCCGCTATCTACCTGCGCCCGGCTGAGACGCGTGCCATTTTCGAAGAAAAGGGCTGGAACACGGTAGCCGCTTTCCAGACCAGGAACCCGATGCACCGCTCGCACGAGTACCTGGCCAAGATCGCCATCGAGACGCTTGACGGCGTTTTCATCCACATGCTCCTGGGCAAGCTGAAGCCGGGCGACATCCCCTCGGATACGCGCCAGGAAGCGATCGATACGCTCATCGAGCACTACTTCGTCAAGGATACGGTTGCTGTGGGCGGCTATCCGCTGGACATGCGTTACGCCGGTCCGCGTGAGGCGCTGCTGCACGCGCTCTTCCGCCAGAACTACGGCTGCAGTCATCTGATCGTCGGCCGCGACCATGCCGGTGTCGGCGACTACTACGGCCCCTTCGACGCGCATCATATCTTCGATGAGATCCCGGCGGGTTCGCTTGAAACCCAGCCGCTGAAGATCGACTGGACCTTCTATTGCACCAAATGCGACGGCATGGCTTCGATGAAGACCTGCCCGCATGGCAAGGAGGACCGCCTGCTGCTCTCCGGCACCAAGCTGCGCAAGATGCTCTCCGAGGGCGACGACGTGCCCGACCACTTCAGCCGTCCCGAGGTGCTGACCATCCTGCGCGCCTATTACGAGAGTCTGACCGAGAAGGTCGAGATCAAGACGCACAAATACTCGGAAGGAATGTAGGCCCAAGAAACCGGCGTGGCGCCGCAGGCGCCGCAATCCAAAGGCAAACATTTGTAAAATCTAATCCCGCGAGAGGGGGTGCAGGAAAGACAGCCAGAGATTCTGTTAACCAAGGCACTTAAAAACACTTATTATCAACTCGAAGGAGGTTGGAAAACGAAATGCCTAGTTTCGTAATCACCGAAAAGTGCGACGGCTGCAAGGGTCAGGACAAGACCGCTTGCATGTACATTTGCCCGCACGACCTGATGACGCTGGACAAGGAAAGAATGAAGGCTCACAATCAGGAGCCGGAGCAGTGCTGGGAATGCTACAACTGCGTGAAGATCTGCCCGCAGCAGGCGATCGAGGTCCGCGCGTATGCCGACTTCGCGCCGCTGGGCGCCGCAGTCATCCCGATGCGCGGCACCGATTCCATCATGTGGACCGTCAAGTTCCGCAACGGCACGCTGAAGCGGTTCAAGTTCCCCATCCGGCTCATCCCGGAGGGCACCGTGGATCCGTATGCCGGCAAACCCGAACCCAACTACGACAACCTGAAGAAGTCTGTCTTCTTCACGACGGCCTAGTAAAGGAGGCGTAAACAGTGGAAGTAGAAAAGAATGAATTCCGGTTTGTAGAGAAGCCGGCGGTTGAAGAAGTCAACTGTGACTTTCTCATCATTGGCGGCGGCATGTCCGGCGCCGGCGCCGCCTTCGAGGCCTGCCGCTGGGCAACCCCGAAGGGCAAGAAAGTAGTCATGGTCGACAAGGCCGCTGTCGAGCGCTCCGGCGCTGTGGCACAGGGCCTCTCGGCTATCAACACCTACATCGGCGACAACGACGTCCAGGACTATGTGCGCATGGTCCGCGCCGACCTGATGGGCATCATCCGCGAGGATCTGGTCTGGGACCTCGGCCGCATGGTCGACGATTCCGTGCATCTGTTCGAGGAATGGGGCCTGCCGATCTGGAAGAAGGACGATGAGGGCCATTCCATGGACGGCCACCAGGCGCGCGACGCTGGCAAGCCGGCGCTGAAAGACGGCGGCATCCCGGTCCGCTCCGGCAAGTGGCAGATCATGATCAACGGCGAGTCCTACAAGGCCATCGTCGCCGAGGTCGCCAAGAAGTCGCTCGACTTCAACCGCGAGGCCACCGGCATGGATCAGAACCTGTATGAGCGTGTGTTCTGCACCCGCCTGCTGATGGACGCGAGCGAGCCCAACCGCGTCGCTGGCGCCATCGGCTTCAGCGTCCGTGAGAACAAGGTATATGTCTTCAAGGCCAACGCCGTTCTCAACGGCTCTGGCGGCGCAGTCAACGTCTTCCGGCCGCGGTCGGTCGGCGAGGGCATGGGCCGCGCCTGGTTCCCCGTGTGGAACTCCGGCTCCGGTTACGCCATGGGCGCCATGGCCGGCGCCGAGCTGACCCTGATGGAGAACCGTTTCGTCCCGATGCGTTTCAAGGACGGTTACGGCCCGGTCGGCGCGTGGTTCCTGTTCTTCAAGGCGCAGGCCACCAACGCGCTGGGCGAGGATTATTGCGCCAAGCATGCGGATGCCATCCATGAGCAGTTTGCTCCGTATGATGAGCCGATGGGTACCGCCCTGCGTAACCACGCAGCCATGATCGAGATGAAGGCCGGCAACGGTCCGATCATGATGCACACCGACAAGGCCATGGCGAAGCTGGCTGAGACGATGGACGAGAAATCGCTCAAGCACCTCGAGGCTGAGGCTTGGGAAGATTTCCTCGACATGACTATCGCCCAGGCTGGCCTGTGGGCGGCGCAGGATGTGGAACCGGACAAGGTTCCGTCCGAACTGATGCCGTCCGAGCCGTATCTGCTCGGCTCGCACGCTGGCTGCGCCGGCTTCTGGGTGAGCGGCCCCGGCGACATCCCGGGTGCTCCCGAGGAATGGTCTTGGGGCTACAACCGCATGTCAACCGTCAACGGTTTGTTCATGTCTGGTGACGTGGTCGGCGCTTCCGGCCACAAGTTCTCCTCCGGCTCGCACGCCGAAGGCAGGATCGCCGGCAAGAACGCGGTCGCCTGGATCCTCGACCACGAGGACTACTCGCCGACCATCGCCGAGAGCATCGACGAGCTGGTGGCTGAGATCTACCTGCCGATGGAGATCTACGGCAAGTATGTCGCCTACACCACCGCGCCCGACGTGGTCGACGTCAACCCGCATTACATCCGTCCGCGGATGCTGCAGTTCCGTCTGATGAAGATCATGGACGAGTATGTGGGCGGAATCTCCACCTACTACACGACCAGCGGTACCCTGCTGAAGGTCGGCCTCGAGAAGCTCGAAGGCCTCAAGGAGGATGCCGCCTACCTGGCCGCCGCCAACCTTCACGAGCTGCTGCGCTGCTGGGAGAACTGGCACCGCATCTGGGCCGCTGAGGCTCACGCGCGTCACATCCAGTTCAGGGAAGAGAGCCGGTACCCCGGTTACTACTACCGTGGCGACTTCCCGGGCATTAATGACGCCGAGTGGAAGTGCTTCACCAACTCCAGATGGACGGCGGAGAATGGCTGGGAGCACAAGAAGGTACCGTACGTCGAGCTCGTCGGGGCTCCGACGCCTGCTGCCTGATCAGGGCTGCCTGAGACCGGTAAATCCGGTTTAAACAGAGGTAAACGGGCGGGATGGGCTTCGATGCCCATCCCGCCCTCATGCGGCAAACCCGGCTTGTTTCAAGCTGTCGCATGACGAACCCAGATCCGCCCAGGCTGGATTCGTGATTCGATTGCGCGAGCTAAACGAGGCTGCCTTTATTATCGAATTCTGATCAGGCTTTGATTGATCCGGAATTCGTCGGTTCGTTATTTGACACTGTTGTTTGGAGGTTCGTTATGGCAGACAAGGTTTTAGTCATCGGAGGCGGCATCAGCGGCATCACCGCCGCTGTTGAAGCCGCCGAGGCGGGACTCGAGACCGTCATCGTCGAGAAGAATCCTTATCTCGGCGGCCGCGTTTCCCAGCTATATAAATATTTTCCCAAGCTTTGCCCCCCGTACTGCGGGCTGGAGATCAACTTCCGCCGCATCAAGCAGAATCCGAAGATCAGCTACTTCACGCTGGCCGAGGTGGAGAGCATCTCCGGAAGTGAAGGCGACTTCACCGCCCAGGTCAGGGTCAATCCGCGCTATGTCAACGAAAAATGCACCAACTGCGGCGAATGCGCCGCCGCCTGTCCGGCGCAGCGGGCGGATGATTACAATTATGGCATGAAGTCAACAACTGCCATCTACCTGCCGCACGATCTGGCCTTTCCCATGCGCTACGTCCTGGACAAGAGCGCCTGCGGCTCCGGCTGCCAGGCCTGCGCCGACGCCTGCGCTTACGGCGCCATCGACCTGAACATGGAGCCGAAGACGATGGAGATCAAGGCCTCCAGCATCGTCATGGCAACCGGCTGGAACCCCTACGACGCATCCAGGATCGAGAATCTCGGTTTCGGCGTGATCCCCAACGTGATCACCAACGTGATGATGGAACGGCTGGCCGCGCCAAACGGACCGACGAAGGGCAGGATCCTGCGTCCTTCCGACGGCAAGGAGGTCAAGAAGATCGCCTTCGCCCAGTGTGCCGGCAGCCGCGACGAGAACAACCTCCCGTACTGCTCGGCTATCTGCTGCATGGCCTCGCTAAAGCAGGCTACCTACCTGCGGGACGCTGATGCAGAATCGACTGCGGAGATCTTTTACATCGACCTGCGTGCGCCGGGGAAATATGAAGACTTTCTCCGCCGGCTGCAGGAGGACGAGAACGTTGCCCTGACCAAGGGCAAAGTGGCCAAGATCGAGGAGGATGCCGCAACCGGCGATCCGGTGGTCACGGTCGAGGATGTCCTCGGCGGCGGCAAGATCAGGAAACAGTTTGACCTGGTGGTCCTGGCGGCGGGCATGGAGCCGGCGGCCAAAGGCGTCAAGATGCCGATGGCGGTTTCTTTCGAGGGTAACGGTTTCGTGGACGGCGACGGTCTGGCCGCGGGCATCTCGGTTTGCGGCGTGGCCCGCCGGCCTGACGATGTCTCCACTTCGGTGCAGGACGCCACCAGTGCAGCCCTGGCCTGCCTGCAGACAAGCGCCAGAGCACTAGAGACGGCTGGAGGTAACTAGGATGGAAAAGAAAATCGGAGTATATATCTGTTCCGACTGCGGCATCGGCGAGGCTCTCGACCTGGAGGCGCTTGAGAAGGTCGGGAAGAACGAATATAGCGCCGCGGCAGTCAGATCAGCGCCGTTCCTCTGCAGCCAGGAGGGCGCGCAGCTGATCAAGGATGACATCAACAACGAGGGCATCAACACCATCGTCATCGCCGCGTGTTCCGCGCGCGTCAACACCGATGCCTTCGATTTCGATCCCGCCCAGTACATTACCGAACGGGTGAATCTGCGCGAGCACGTTGTCTGGACCCAGCAGCCGCGGGCAGCGGCAGAGGCCGAAGCTGCCGCTCCTGAAGAGGCGCCGGCCGAGGCCGCCGCAGAGGGCGAAGCGGAAGCTCCCGCTGGCGAGGCTGCTGCCCCGGCAGAGACCGCCGAGGCCGCACCGGAAGCGCCGGCCGAGGAAACCGGTCCGCAGGTGAATGAGAATACCCAGGAGATGGCCGAAGACCATCTGCGGATGGGCATCGTCCGCGCCCGTGCCAGTGAACCGCCTGAGCCTCACATCGAGGAACTCAACAAGACCATCCTCGTCATCGGCGGCGGTCCCACCGGTCTTACCAGCGCACTGCAGTCAGCGGCCGCCGGCTACGACGTGGTGCTGGTGGAAAAAGAGGCCCAGCTGGGCGGCTGGGGCAAGAAGATGTACAAACTCATGCCGGACAAGGCGCCGTTCGCCGAGTCCCGCAAGCCCGACATCGACAACAAGATCCAGGCCGTCGAAGCCAGCGGCAAGATCCGCGTGATCATGAATGCGGAAATCGAGAAGACCGCCGGCGAGCCCGGCAAATACAAGGTGACGGTCAAGAGCAACGGCAGCTCCGAAACGCTGGACATCGGCACCATTGTCCTGGCCATCGGCTGGAAGCCGTATAACGCCAACCGGCTGGA
Source organism: Actinomycetes bacterium (assembly GCA_021791195.1). Classification (GTDB taxonomy): domain Bacteria; phylum Actinomycetota; class Thermoleophilia; order BMS3ABIN01; family BMS3ABIN01; genus JACWAD01. Next base: position 80,405 of record JAJYXB010000007.1, read on the forward strand.
GCATCTCGGCTACGGCAAATTCAGGAATGTCGTCACAAACGTGGAGATGGAGCAGATCGCCATCGACGGCAGCGGCACTATCGCCCGGCCTTCCGACGGCAAGCAGGCCACCCGGGTAGCTTTCCTGCAATGCGCCGGACAGCGCGACCCGGAGCACCTGCCTTACTGCTCATCGGTCTGCTGCCTGACCTCTCTCAAGCAGGCGCTTTACGTCACTGAAAGCAACAGGGACGCGGCCGCGTTCATCGTCTACAAGGACATGCGCACGCCCGGGCTCTATGAAGAGTTCTACAAGACGGCGCAGAACAACCCCGGCGTCATGCTGACCAAGGGAGAAATCACCAGCATCACCGAGGACGCGTCAGGCAACATCATCCTCGAGATCGACAACACCATCCTCGGCGAAAAAGTGATGGTTGTGGCCGACATGCTGGTGCTGGCCACCGGCATGGTCACCAACGCGCTGCCGGCGCACGTCGAAGGCGTCACGGACCTGACGCCGGAGTACGTCGGCTCGTGGCGCGAGACCGAGACCGTCGACGGCATCATCAAGGAGGTCGTGGCCGACCCGGTCGTGCTCAACCTGGAATACCGCCAGGGTCCGGAGCTGCCATATCTGAAGTACGGCTTCCCGGATTCGCATTTCATCTGCTTCCCGTACGAGACGCGCAGGACCGGCATCTACACCGCGGGCGCGGTACGCCACCCGATGACGGCGATGCAGGCCGCCAACGACGGCACCGGCGCCGCCCTCAAGGCGATCCAGTGCCTGGAGCTGGCCTCCAGAGGCATGGCGGTGCATCCACGCTCCGGCGACCAGTCGTTCCCGGAGATCAACTACACCAACTGCACCCAGTGCCGGCGCTGCACGGTGGAGTGTCCGTTCGGCGTCCTGGACGAGGAGGAGAACGGTACGCCGAAGACCAACACTTTCCGCTGCCGCCGCTGCGGCACGTGCATGGGCGCCTGTCCACAGAGGATCATCTCTTTCAAGAACTACAGCGTGGAAATGATTGCCTCGCAGATGAAGGCGATCAAGGTGCCGGAGGAAGACAGCAAACCGCGTATTATCGCGCTCATTTGCGAGAACGACGCCTACCCGGCGATCGACATCGCCGGCCTCAACCGGCTCAGCATCAGTCCCTTCTACAGGTTCATCACCATGCGGTGTCTGGGCGGGACCAACCTGGTTTGGATCGCCGACGCGCTGTCGGCCGGCATCGAGGGCTTCCTCCTGATCGGCTGCCGCTTCGACGACGACTATCAGTGCCATTTCGTCAAGGGCAGCAAGGCGGCCAATGAACGGCTCGGCAAGGTACAGGAGACTCTCGGCCGGCTGATGCTCGAGTCTGAACGGGTCACCCAGGTACAGCTTGCCTTGAACGAATGGGACAAGCTTCCGCAGATCATGGAAGACTTTGCTGGAAAGCTGAAGGAATTCGGACCTAACCCGTTCAAGGGATTCTAGGAGGGAAGAGATGGCGGACGAATCAGTAGAAAACAAGGAAGAATCGACCGGAGCCCCGGAAGCGGCGCCGGAAGAAAATGCTCCCGCAGCGGAGACCGGGAGCACCGCAGCGGTAGCCACCGCCGAGGCTGAAGGCGCAGAAGCCGCAGCCGAGGCCGAAGGGACAGTTGCTGAGGAAGCTGCAGAACCGGCAGTGGCGCCAGCGAAGATGATCCAGCCCGACATCGGCTTCGTGCGCGAGGTCATCGGCGCGGGCGGCACCGATCTGAAAAAATGCTTCCAGTGCGCGACCTGTTCGGTCGTTTGCAATATCACACCTGACGACCACCCTTTTCCGCGCAAGGAAATGATCTGGGCGCAATGGGGGCTCAAGGAAAAGCTGGTGGCCGATCCGGACATCTGGCTCTGCCATCAGTGCAATGACTGCACCGCCCAGTGTCCACGCGACGCCAAGCCGGGACGGGTGATGCAGGCGGTCGCCAAGATGTCGATCCCGTCGCTGTCCAAGCCGGGCTTCCTGGCCAAGGGCATCGGCAATCCGTCGATGATCGCCATAATGACGGCGCTGCCGCTGATCATCGTGGGGCTGGCGGTCGGCCTGCTGGGCAGCTTCAATCCGCAGCGTGGTGAAGGCGAGCATGCCGGCCAGATCGTCTACGGCCAGTTCCTCGGACACTGGCCGATCGTGGACGTGTTCTCCACTTTCTTCGTGCTGTCGATTATCATCTTCCTGCTGGGCATCCGCAATTACTGGGTGATGATGAAGAAACACGCCAGTGAAGAGGGCAGTCCTGTCTCCGGTAGCGGCATGGCCCAGGTGGGACCGGTGATCGGCGAGATAGCCGCGCACAAGCGCTTCGGCAAATGCGACGAGACCAAGGACCGGAAGGTATCGCATCTGTTCATCCTGTACGCCTTCGTTCTGCTGTTCCTGGCGACGGTCACCTCGACGATCTATACTGATTTCCCGCTGCTCTGGGGCGGGCACGGCACCGAGTCGCCCTATCCGACTCTCAGCCTGGTGAAGCTGTTTGGATATTCCGGCGCCATCGCCGCCGTCATTGGCATCGGCCTGATTACCATCAATCGTTTCAAGCATCAGGCGAAGGTCGGACTCGGCAGCTATTTCGACTGGCAGCTGATCGTCATGATCATCGTGCTGATGCTCACCGGGATCGGTTCGGCGGCCTTCCGCCTGGCCAATATCGGCGTGCTGGCTTATCCGACCTATTTCATCCATCTGTCAACTGTGATGTTCCTGTTCATTTACGCGCCCTTTTCCAAGATGGCCCACATGGTCTACCGCGCCACGGCGATGGCCTTCGCCCGCACTGCCGGCCGCGATACGCCCATGTAGACCGGCGTTCACCTTAAATGAATCACGGGCTGGCCGCCACGTGCGGCCGCCCGTTTTTTTGCCATCCAAATGGTCTACAATGGATGGGGCAGATTCACTCGACGATCGGGAATCATCATGGTTTCTCTGAACAACAAGGCTGTAATTCCGACGAAATACGAGCTCGACTCCGGGTTCAAGTTCCGCTGCCATCCCGGCATCTCCTGTTTCACGCGTTGCTGCCGCAACATCGAGGTGCTGCTGACGCCATACGATGTCGTCAGGATGAAGAACCGCCTCGGCTTGAGCAGCACCGAGTTCCTGGCGCGTTATACGCGTTACCAGGAAGATGAGAAGACGACGCATCCGCTGGCTTTCCTGAAGATGAACGAGGACGGCGAGAGACTCTGCCCCTTCGTCGACGAGAAGGAAGGATGCAGGATCTACGAGGACCGGCCGGCGGCCTGCCGCTACTATCCTGTCGGTCAGGCCACGCACCGGGTGGCTGGCGAGAAGCCCGACGAGGCGGTCCACGATGAATTCTACGTCATCGTCAAGGAGGAGCACTGCCGCGGTTTCGAGGAAGACCGGCAGTGGACCATCAGGGAATGGCGCGAAGATCAGGAGGCTGCCCGCGCGGACGAGTTCAACCGCGAGTGGAAGAACATCATGATGAAGCAGAACATCCCCCGCGACGACGAAGACAGGGAGCGGCGGCAGAAGATGTTCTACCTGGCCAGCTACGATCTGGATGCTTTCCGCCGCTTTGTGCTGGAAAGCCGTTTCCTGGAGATATTCGATGTCGCACCCGAAAAGCATCAGAAGATCCGGGACGACGAGCTCGAGCTGATGTACTTCGCCTTTGATTACATCAAGTATATGCTCGGCATCGCGCAGGAAGTCAGGCTGAAGCCGCATGTAGCCGAGGAGCGCCGCCGCGCGGTGGAACAGGTCAAGGCGAGGGAGGAAGCGGAACGCGCCGCGCGTGTAGCGGCGGCCAGCGCCGAAGAAGAGCCGAAGGGCTAGGTTCTGCCGGAGGCCTGCCGCGTCCTGCTCAGTCCGGCCGCCGCCGTAACTGTGGTGGCCGTCACCAGCGCCAGCGAGGTGACGCATAGCGGGCAGACAGCTTTGATGACAAATAACTCCACGTAGGTCAGCCACAATGAGAAAGCCAGCGCCAAAACGCCGGCTGTGGCGATTGCCAGCATCAGCCAGCGGCGCCACGCCGGCTTCAGGAGCGCTGTCAGCGCTCCGGCACCGATGAGGATATAACCGGCCATGCCGATGGCCGCCACCGGAATTCCCAGCAGCACGGAATAATCACTCTGATTAACCGCCGTGCAGCTGACCGTGGCATTGATGTCACACGACGATTCCAGGGGTGGCGCGTAATGCTGGTTCAGGGCATAGCCGGCATCAGCGATCCCCGCCAGCGCCAGTACCGAGATGATTGTCAGGATGATTTTCATGCCCGCCATCCAGTCTAGCTGAGCGGGTTGGCGGACGCCAGGCGGGGCGGCTGGATTTCCGCACCCAAACTCTCTAGAATCCTTGCTTGGATGTAATATAGGGTTGGAGCTGATTCGCGGTTCAGCCCATGCTTTATGGCCCTGCGCGGTCCGGACTGGAGAGGTGGCCGAGTCGGCTGAAGGCGATCGCCTGCTAAGCGATTAAGGGGGTTTTAAGCCTCCTTCGAGGGTTCGAATCCCTCCCTCTCCGCCAATACCCGATGGGCGATGACCGCGATCGCCCGCGGCATGAAGCCGCAAATTGCGCCCGTAGCTCAGTTGGATAGAGTGCTTGACTACGAATCAAGAGGTCACAGGTTCGAATCCTGTCGGGCGCGCCATTTCACCTTCGTCGATCTGCTCAAGTGCGTCTTTTCAGGCAGTGCTGTGTGATTTCATACAGTCAGATGCCGTCCCTCCCCCTGATTTACCCGCTCCGCGGGCCGCTACTTTTCTTGAAAATACCTGCACCCATCATGTTCCCGATAAATATACTCTGAATTGGCATGATTCTTGCATGTTTAATGAAGGTATCTTGGAGCCCGCGGCTAATTTTTATGCAAAGATGGTTTGTGACTCCGCCATCGTGTAAATTTAGGCTCGGCTACTGAAAAGTTTAGGCTCGGCAGATATCCGGGACGTATTCATGCGCGAGGCTTCATCAGAGGAATGGTTAAGGCAACGTGACGTTATGCATGGCTCCGGAACGAGCGTTAATCAATAGTATGGAGGTAGCAGATAAGAACATAAATTATACCAAGTAACATTAAGCACATTGTTTCGCAGGCACTAAAGTAACATATTTGTATTAACAGGGGAAAATGGGTGGCGGTGCTGCGCCAGCAGCTCCCGGAACCAGGGGCCGTTTACTAGGGGGCCGTCGCCGGAAAGGAAAGAGGTTCTCATGGCAAACATTAACTTCTTATTAACCGAAGGGCCATTCCAGACGGAAAAATGGTCCACCGCCGCGCAGATCGCGGGAGCGGCTTTGAAGAAAGGCCACGAGGTCACTTTCTTCTGCTATCTCGACGGCATCTATAACGGCCTGAGCACGCAGGAGTTCGCAGAATGGGAGAAGGTTCCCGGCGACTACTTCAAGGAATTGGTTGATAATGGTGCTGAGATTGTCTGCTGCGGCATCTGCGTCAATGCCCGCGGACAGCAAAGCGGCAAGTTCTTCTCAGAAGGCATCAAGGTCGGCGGCATCCCTGATTGGGCTGCATTCGTCGGCCGGGCTGACCGGGTAATCACTCTATAAATCAAAGGGGTAAGAAAATGGAAAAGAATATCCTGTTCATGTTCATGAGGGCACCTTTCGGCTCCATCTACTACACCGAGGGCCTGCGGGCCGTTGTCGGCATGATGAGCGGCCTGGACGAGCACAAAGTCACGTGCGTATACATGGGCGATGGCGCTTTCTACACCCTGAAGGGATCCGACAAGAGTGAATCGGCCGGCTACATCAAGACCATCGCTGACATCAGCGAGTCGCATTATTACGTCGATCGCGAGTCGCTGGCACAGCGCGGCATCGCAGAGAGCGACATCGACGACATGTTCGAGGTCATCTCCCGCGATGACGTCTCGAAGCTGATCTCTGACAATGACGTAGTCTACGACTTCTAGGAGAAAAAATGGCACTTTATCTGATCAATCTACCATTTGCTGGAGTTGGCCTGGACATGGCCAAGCGTGACGGCGACGCCAAGGTGGTCCTGATCGAGGACGGCGTATATGCGGATGTCTCCGGGCTGGACAATGTCTACGCCGTCAAGGAAGATGTTGAGCGGCGAGGCGTAGCCAACCGCGTCGGCGGCGCCAAGATCATCGATTACGACGAGCTGGTCGACCTGATCGTCGACAACAAGGTCGTCAATTTCGCTTGACGTCAGAATCGAGGTAGCAATATGTCACTCAAGGAAGAAGGCGTAGTCAACACGATTGACTGCAAGGGTCAGAAATGCCCGTATCCGAATCTGTCGGCCAAAAAGGGGATGAAGGCGGCCAACGAAGGCGATGTGATCGAGTTCCTGGTGGATTACGAGCCGGCGGTCCGGGAGAGCCTGCCGACGCTGTGCAAGGCGGGCGGCTGGAGCTGCGATGTCGAAGAAGATGAGAGCGGCACTTTCTGGCATTTTTATATCAAGAAATAAATCTGACATAGGAGTCAAAATATGGTATTGATCAAGGCTGGCACCAAGGAAGAATGTTCTTGGGACATGCCGGACGACTTCTACTACCACAAAAAGGACCATATCTGGGCCAAGGTGGAAGACGGCAAGGTGCGAATGGGCATGGATGCCTTCGGCCAGTGGGCCGCGGGCACGCTGGCCCAGATGCGGACATTTCCGGTGGGGCGCGCCATCCGCAAGGACCATGCGTTCGGCAACGTCGAGAGCGGCAAGTTCATCGGTCCGATGCGCTCGCCCGTCTCCGGCACCATTCTGGAAGTGAACGCGGATGTAGTCGCCAACCCGTCGATGGTCAATGACGATAACTATGGCAACTGGGTCGTGCTGGTGGAGCCGACCGATATGGAAGCGGACCTGGCGGACCTCCCCCACGGGGAAGAGGCCGTCCGTGCGTGGATGGAAGCCGAGCTCGAGGAATTCAAGAGCAAAGATCTGCTGAATTGCGACTAGAAGGCAAAAAGGCCTCCGCGCGGGCAGATGAGGCCTTGCCGTTGCACGGCACTGCTGAGCGTTCCGCGGATGCGGCGGCGCGATACCGGCAGGCGTGGGATACAAGGCGCGCGCATTTCGGCAGCCGCGTCCATTTCTATGCGCCTTCGATCAAGCGCTATGAGACCGAGGGCTTCCGCAACAGCCGCCAGCCGCGCTTCATCCCCGTATCGATCACCGGCAGCGCCTGCCAGCTCAAGTGCGAGCACTGCCGCTCCCGGATCCTGGAGACGATGCATGCGGCGCGCTCGCCGGAGGAACTGGTCGAGCTCGGCAGGCGCCTGAAGGAGAAGGGCGGCGAGGGGCTGCTGATCAGCGGCGGCTCGCGGGAGGACGGCTCTGTGCCGCTGCTGGAGTACGCTGGCGCCCTCAGGTCACTGAAACAGCTGGGGTTCACCATCGCGGTGCACACCGGTCTGGTAGACCGTGAACTCGGGGCGGCGCTGGCGGATGCGGGCATCGACATCGCCATGCTCGATATCCTGGGCGCCGATGAGACCATCCGTGAGGTCTACCATCTGGACGCGACTATCACTGATTTCGAGGAGTCGCTGGCGCTCTTGTGCCAAAGCGGAGTCCGGACGGCGCCGCACGTGGTGATCGGGCTGCACTTTGGCCGGATTGCCGGTGAGCTGCAGGCGCTGGAGCTGATCGCCCGGCATGACATCACCGCGCTCGTACTGGTGGTGCTAACGCCGCAGCCGGGAACGCCCATGCAGGCAGTCACTCCGCCCTCGCCGGAAGAAGCCGGGGAAATCTTTGTCGCCGCCCGGGAGATGTTTCCGCAGGTGCCGATCCTGCTGGGATGCGCCCGGCCTTACGGCGACCACAAGCGGCGCACCGATGAGCTGGCGCTCAGGGCTGGCCTTAACGGCATCGCCTATCCCGCTGAAGGCATCGTCGAGAGCGCGCGCCAGATGGGGCTGGAACCGGTATTTTCGGAGCAGTGCTGCTCGCTGATATATCAGAGTGAAGGGGAGAGGAAGAACAATGGAAACCTGGCGTCTGCTCGACACGGGCGCGAAGACCGCGGTTGAGAATATCGCTCTCGACTCGGCGCTGCTTCAGGCGCGGAGCAGGGAATTGTCCCCGGACACCCTTCATTTTCTCCGGTACGATCCTCCGGCGGCGCTGATCGGTTATTTCCAGAGCGCCGGGCAGGAGCTGCGGCAGGATTACTGCCGCAGCCGCGAGATCGACGTCCAGCGCCGCATCACCGGCGGCGGCGCGCTTTATTTCGACAGCACACATCTGGGCTGGGAGCTGATCGGCCAGAAAGGGCGCTTCGGGCTGCGCCAGGACGAGGTTACCCGTAAGATCTGCGAGGCCGTCGCGGCCGGCCTCAGGCTCCTGGGCATCAATGCGGCATTCAGGGCGCGGAACGATATCGAAGTCGGTGGCCGGAAGATCTCGGGAACCGGGGGTGTCTTTGAAGGCGACGCCTTTCTTTTCCAGGGGACGCTGCTGGTGGATCTGGATGTGGAAACGATGATCAAATCCCTACGCATCCCCACGGAAAAGCTTTCCGCCCGGGGCCTTTCCTCTATCCGCGAGCGGGTCACTTCACTCAAGGACGAGTTGGGCGAGCTGCCGCCCCTGGAGGAGATCAAGGATGCCATCCGGCGCGGTTTTGAGCAGGTGCTGGGAGTGCAGTTCAAGCCCGGCGGCCTGACTGACGCGGAAGTGGCGATGCAGGCTGATTTCGTCAAAGAGTACAGCCAGGCCGGCTGGATCGACATGATTCGCGACCCGGAGGACGAGCATCAGGTGCTGCGGTCTGTCCTGCGGACGGATGGCGGTCTTATCCGCGTAGCGGCCAGCGTGGACACGCGCCGGGCGCTTCTGAAGCAGTGCCTGATCAGCGGCGACTTCTTCGTCAGCCCCGAACGGCTGGTGTTCGATCTGGAAGCGGCGCTGAAGAACGTGCCGCTGGCAGGCGCGGGCACGGCGATCGAGGAATTTTTCCGAGGCAGGGACCGGTCGATGCTGAGCGTGACGCCGGCGGATTTCAACCGCGCTGTCCAGCTGGCGCTGGACAAGACATCCCTGTCAGACTACGGCATCGATCTGAGCGACGCCAATTCCGTTTTTACGGTCAACGGCGACTTCGGACACGTCGTCGAGGAATGTTCGCTGCTGCTTCTGCCTTACTGCGCGAAGCCAGTTGACTGCGAGTACCGCGAAACCGATGGCTGCGCCATGTGCGGCGAATGCAGTGTCGGCGAAGCCTATGAGCTGGCCGCAGCCGCCGGCATCGATGTGATCAGCATCCATAATTACGAACATCTGAAAGAAACACTCGTCAGCAGCGGGCTAAAGGGTACCCGTGCTTACGTCGGCTGCTGCTGCGAAGCCTTTTTTGTCAAGCATCAGGCTACTTTCGTGGAGGCGGGACTGCCGGCGATCCTTCTTGATATATCAGAAGATACTTGCTACCGTTTGGGCGCCGAGGATAAGGCCTACAGGGGCGAGTTCGAGAACCAGACCGGGCTTCGGCTCGATCTGCTGGAAAAAGTGCTGCGGCTCGTGAAAGGTGTGGCGCAAGGTGCATGACTGTGACGTACTGGTGATCGGCGCGGGGCCGGCAGGCAGCTCGGCTGCACGGGCAGCCGCGGCCGCAGGCGCCCGCGTGCTCATCGTCGACCGCAAGGACAGCATCGGCCTGCCGGTGCAATGCGCCGAGCATCTTCCGTACCGCCTGGCGCACGACTTCGGCCTGCTGGCCGGCAGCGATGTCGTGGCGCAAACGGTAAGCGCCATGCATACGCACCTGCCGGATGGCACCAGTATCGAAACCGCGGCGCCCGGGGTCATCTGTTACCGGGACCGGTTCGACCGGCTCCTGCTCGGATTGGCCAAGCAGGCCGGTGCGCGATTCCGGGGAGCTACCGCCGCGGTCGCTTTCGAGCGCGGCGCGGTCACGCTTTCCGGCGGGGATGGGATGTATTCAGTCACTCCCGCGGTCATCATCGGCTGCGACGGACCGCTGTCGCTGGTACGGCGGCAGCTGGGTCTTGACAGGAACCAGTGCGTCCGCGCCAGGCAGGAGCTCCTGCCACTGAGCCGCAGCCTGGACGCCACACAGATTTATTTCCGCCATTACATGCCGGGCGGTTATGGCTGGGTTTTCCCCAAGGGCGGCCTGGCCAATGTCGGCGCCGGTGTCGACCCGCGTTTCGGCGTTCGCAGCGGCCTGGCGCTGGCGACGCTCAAGCAGGAACTGCGAGAGGCCGGCGTCCTGGACAGCGGCGCCAGCGTTTCGGTCACCGGCGGCCTGATCCCGGTCGGCGGCCAGTCGCGGGTCAGGGCCGGCAACATCATCCTCGCCGGCGATGCCGCCGGCCACAGCCATCCGGTCACGGGAGCAGGCGTGCCGAGCGCCGTCTTTGCCGGCGAGATGGCGGGAACCGCAGCCGCGCGCGCGGCTGCCGGTGAGGGCGACGCTGCCCTCAGCGATTACGAGGAACAGTGCGAGCTGTTTATCGGTGCGTCATGGCAGGATGCCGTCGGCCGGCGCCAGTCGATCGACCGCTACTGGAAAAGCGGTGTCCACGAGTTGAGCCAGGCCGTGAAAGAGAACTGGATTGCGATGAAGGAGCACCATGAAACAGTTAACTGAAAGCCCGGCGCATGTGCAGATGAGCCTGGCCGCGGCGATGACCCTGGGTCTGCGTCCCGGCCGGTTCTACCGTGACGCAAAGCTGCACTGCATCAACCTGCTGCTCACCTACCGCGGCGGCTGCGCCGGTAATTGCGCCTACTGCGGGCTGCAGCGGCAACGCCAGGGGGAATTCAGCCAGAAGAGTTTTATCCGCGTGGAGTGGCCCACTTTCTCGCTTGATGACGTGCTCCAGCGGATCAGCGATCGCTCACCGCGGGTGGACCGGATCTGCATCTCGATGGTCACGCACGGCCGCGCCTTCGATGACACCGTGGAGCTGACCCGCAGGCTCCAGCCGCTGTCAAAAGCCGTCTCGCTGCTGATGGCTCCCACGATTCTTGACATGGACAAGCTTCGCGCCTTCAGCGAAGCCGGCGCTGAGATCGGCAGCGTCGCCATGGATGCCGCCACCGAGGATATCTTCGATCGCTTCCGGGGTGGCGGGGTCGACGGTCCCCATAAATGGGACCGGTACTGGCGCTGCCTGGAGGAAGCAGTCGAAGTCTTCGGCCGCGGCAAGGCCGGCTGCCATCTGATCGTCGGACTTGGTGAGACCGAGGCCGAGATGGCGAGGACGATGCAGCGGGTCACGGACATGGGCGCCAACGTACACCTGTTCTCCTTTTATCCGGAAGCAGGCTCGGCGCTTGAGAACCGCGCCGCCTGCCCGCCGGGACAGTTTCGCCGCATGCAGCTGGCGAGTTACCTTATCAAGGGCAGAATGTCAACGGACAGCGGGATGGCATTCGACGCTTTCGGCCGCCTGATCGATTTTGGTGTCGACAGCGCCGAGTTGGCGATCGTGATCGACTCCGGCATCCCGTTCATGACCAGCGGCTGCCCCGGCAAGGAGAAGCTGGTGGCCTGTAACCGGCCATTCGGCGACGGTCCGCCGGGAGACATCCGCAGCTATCCTTTTCTGCCGAACATGGAAGATATCGCAAAAATCAAAATTGAACTGGGGGTAGACTAGTAACATGAATCTGTCGAATCTGCCATTATTCTCATGGTTCTTCCTGGTGGGCGCTGTTGTTCTTGTCATCGGGATCATCTGGGATGTCTCGATCTGGTTCCGGGGCCGCTTCTCACTGGCCGGCGGGGTCAGGGGCTTTTTCGCCACCATCTTCTCGCCCCGGATCGGCACACTGATCAAAGCGTTCGTGGTGGATGTCTTCTTTCAGAAGCGCCTCTGGGACCAGGACAAGCTCCGCTGGCTGATGAAGGAGCTGATCATTTTCGGCTACGTCGGCGTCATCACCGTCAACGAGATCAAGTCGTCGACCAGGGTTCCGGGAGTGCATGCGGTCACTGGCGGCTCGCATCTGGCCGACTTCTTCGTCTCGCCGTTCGTGGACTTCTACTATTTCAAGGATCTGGCCGCGGGCGCGGTCAGCTTCAGCGGCATCGACGCGTTATATGCTTTCCTTAACGATCTGTTCGCCGGCATGGTGGTCGCTGGTGAGGGGATCGCCATCTACCGCCGCTTCGTGCGCAAGAGCTTTCCGCTGAAAACCACCTCCTTCGAGGTGGTGTCGGTGATCCTGCTGGGCGGCTGGTTCATCTTCCGCTTCCTGGCCGAATCGATCTCGATGCTGGCCGGCAACATCCCGAACAGCCAGGGGGGCTACTGGTTCATCGGCTGGACGCTTTCCAAGCCGCTGTCGCTGTTGCATCTGCCCTGGAGCTCGATCAGTTACGGCATGTGGTCGTTCTCGGCGCTGCTGCTGATGGCGCTGTTTGCTTCCATCCCCTTCAACATGAAGCTCTGGCACATCTTCATCACGCCGCTAAACACGATGCTGAACGCCGTGCCGCGCAACAGGGCCATCCTGGAGGGGAAATCATCGGCGATCCCTTATGACACGCGGCAGCTGATCGAGCTGGACGCCTGCATGAAATGCCAGATGTGCGCCGACGCCTGCCAGGTGACGACAGCGTCGCAGGAGAATGAGAACCTGCGGCTCTACTACTCGTACGCGGGCGTTCACAAGCATCTCAAGGACGAGATCCGGGCCAAGTACGGCCCCAACCGGCTGCTGGGCGCGCAGCCGCCCAGCGAGGAAGAGCAGCAGGACTTCCAGTTCGAGGTCTTCAACTGCCTGCTGTGCGGCCGCTGCCGCGAGGCATGCCCGGCGCATATCGATACGCGTGAGATCGGCCTGACCAACCGCCAGAACCTCTACCGGCAGGGGCGGTATTCCAGGAAGCTTGACCCGGTGAAGGAAGCGATCCAGACTGAATGGAACGTGGCGAACTTCCCCAATGCCGACCGCGCCATGTGGGTGGACTTCCTGCCCGAGCCGCCGGAAGACCTTTACCAGAAGGAAAAGGCCGAGGTCATCTATTTCGTCGGCTGCATGGCGTCGTTCTCACCGGTGGTCCAGGACATTCCCGCCGCTTTTGTCGAGGTGCTCGACCGGGCGGGCGTTGATTTCACCATCATGGGCGAGAACGAGTGGTGCTGCGGTTATCCGCTGATCGTGGCGGGCATGAAAGACGAGATCAGCGAACTGGTCGCCCACAACAAGGAGGCCATCGCCAGGATCGGCGCCCGGAAGATGGTCTTTTCGTGCCCATCGTGTTATCACACTTTCAAGCATGAATACGATATCGAGGGCGTGGAGATGCTGCATCACACCCAGTTCCTCAAGCAGCTGATCGACGAGGGCAAGTTGCAGCTGACCGAGCCGGTCGAACTCTACGGCGCCTACCACGATCCCTGCGACCTGGGGCGGAACTCCGGCATCTACGAGGAACCACGCGACGTGGTTGCAGCGGTGCCTGGCCTCAGACACCGGGAATTCATCGACAGCCGCGAGTGGGCGCTCTGCTGCGGCGGCGGCGGCGACATCGAGATCCTCGATCCCGACCTCTCCGCGCATGTCTCCACCGACATTGTGGACGAAGCGGGCGAAATCGGCGTTGACACCATCATCACCGCCTGCCAGCAATGCAAGCGCGTCATCAAGGGCGCGGCAACGAAGACGAAGTCCGGCCATCAGGTCCTGGACATCTCCGAAATCGTGCTGAAGGCCATGGGGGAGAAAAAATAAGTTGGAAAAACGGCTGCTGTTTCCGGGGTGCCTCGTCTTCGCCCGGTTCCAGGAATATGAGCTGGCGGCCAAGGCGGTTCTGAAGCGGCTGGGTATCGAACTGGTGGACATGGACGGCTTCTCCTGCTGCTCCTCGTCCATCGTGCCGCCTTTTTCTTCAGACTGGATCAACCTGCCGGCCTATAACCTGGCGCTGGCGGAGAGCCGGCGGATGGACATCGTCACCCTGTGCGGCAGCTGTACGCGCTCGCTCAGGCTGACACAGCAGCAGCTGGCCGGCGACGCCGTGCAGCTTGAGGAAGTAAACCGGCGCCTGGCGGAAGTGGGGCTGGAATATCATGGCAGCGCCGGTGTCAGCCATATCATCGAGATCCTCGCCGGCAGGCTGGACAAAATCGCCGCCGGCGCCACTCGGCCGCCCGGATACCGGGTGGCGCTCTCACACCCATGCAACGTCATCAGACCCAGTGCCGCGCTGCGCTTCGACGATCCGTGGAAGCCCCGGAAGATGCGTGATATCGTCGAGGCGGCCGGCGCCACGCTCGTCGATTACGACCTGGAGTTCGAATGCTGCGGCGCCACGCTGATGATGGTCGATGAAGAATGGGCCACCAGGGCGGCACGCGCCAAGCTCCACTCGGCGCTTGATGCCGGCGCCGATCTGATGGTGGTGTCATGCGGCAACTGTTTCCTGTCGCTGGGCAGGATGCAGGACCGGCTCGGGCCGGATGAGCCGGAGCTGCCGGTGATGTTCCTGCCGCAGCTTGTGGGACTGGCGCTCGGCATCGGCAAAGAAGCGTTGGGACTGTCATGAACAGGAAGAGCTGCGACCAGTGCGGCGTCTGCAGGGAATGCTGTATCGTCGAGAAGCTCGGCGGCGAGGCGATCACCACCATCCTCAGCGGCGATTCGGAGACCGGCGCCTGGAACTGCGCCAATTGCTGGAAGTGCATCGAGTCCTGTCCGGCGGGGTTCGACATCTATCTGGCCATCATTGAGCACCGCCGCGCGGAGAAAGCCCCGGCAAGCTACCGCGAGGCGCTGGATAACATCTGCCACTACGGCTATATCTTCCCGATGGAGGAGATCGACCGGATCAGGGAGATGTGGAGGCTGCCGCCGGTCAGGCAGGTGGATCCGAAGATAATCAGGATGCTTACCAGGAAGTGTCAACTGATCCCGCCGGACAACAAAGACGATGACAGCAGTGTTTGACCATTATTTTGATAACGAAACCGAGCATCTCATGCGCCTTGCTCTGCGCGAGGCGGAACGGGCCGCCCGCCATGGCGACGTGCCCGTAGGCGCTGTGATCGCGCGTGGGGGAGAGGTACTCGCGGCCGCCGGCAACGAGCGCGAACTGCGCCGCGATCCGACGGCGCACGCGGAGATCATTGCCATCCGCGCCGCGGCAGAAAAGCTCGGCGGCTGGCGGCTGGCGGGCTGCACCATCTACGTCACCATTGAGCCTTGCCCGATGTGCGCCGGCGCGATCTATATGTCACGTATCGAGCGCCTCGTCTATGGGGCCGTCGACGAGAAGGCGGGCGCGGCCGGCACACTGATGGACATCGTCCGCGATCCGCGTCTCAACCATCAGGTTCAGGTCGACAGCGGGCTGCTGGCAACGGAGGCGGCATCGCTGCTGAAGCAGTTTTTCGCCAGCCGGCGCTGACGGTTTCACCTTGGCCGGCGCATTGGTTAAACTTAGACAGGCCCGGCGCCAGGAACCTTGAGGCGCCGCCCTTGTTCCTGCGGAGAGGTGGCAGAGCTGGTTGAATGCGGCGGTCTCGAAAACCGTTGTGCCTCTACTCGGGGCACCGAGGGTTCGAATCCCTCCCTCTCCGCCAATATAGCCTCTTGCCAGGATCCCTGTTTCAATTGCCGCCTGCCGGGAATTCTCATATTCTGACTGCCCTTAAATCATCTTCCCCACAGGAGGGTCCCAAATGAACGTCACCGAAGCTCTGAAATTACGCCATACCGGGCGCGCTTTCACGCCCGAACCGGTCGATAAGGAAACGCTGCTTGAGATTCTGGAAGCCGCCAATGCCACGCCGTCCTGGGCTAACACGCAGCCGTGGGAGATCTATCTGGCTGCAGGCGAGCCGCTGCAGCGGCTGCGCGCAGCCTGTCTCGCAAGCTTCAACGGCAATCAGCCGCCGCAGCAGGACCTGGCGCGGCCGGGAAAATGGCCGCCGCAGATCGAGGAGCGCATGCACGAGCTGGGGAAGAAGCGCTTCGAGTCGCTCGGCGTCCGCCGTGAAGATGACGAGGCGCGGCGGGCGATGTCCGCGAACGGCATCGGTTTTTTCGGGGCGCCGGCGGTGGTCTTCATCTGCATGGACAGGTCCCTGAGCCAGTGGTCTGTCTTCGACCTGGGCATGCTGTCGCAAAGCATCATGCTGGCGGCGACCGAACGGGGCATCGGTTCCGCGGTCGCGTATGCGTTTGTCGCCTATCCGCAGCTGATCAGGGCCGAGCTTGACGTCCCGGATGAATTTTCCGTGGTCATCGGCATCGCCCTGGGACATGAAGACGCCGAACATGTCCAGAACCGGTTCCGCGCTCCGCGCCGTCCCCTGACGGAAGTCGTCAGGGTGGCAGGTCTCTGAAGCAGCCGCATCAATCATAGCCCTGTTCCGGCAGCGGCCCCATAGCCGGCGCGTGCGGCCCTGCCTCCGCTTCCGTTTCACCAGCATCGCCCAGATCCATTTCCCGCTCCGGATCGAGCTGGGCCAGCTCCAGCGCCAGCTCGGCGCCGCTCTCCTCGAGCGCCGGCAGGTTTGAGCGCCGCAGCTTTATCTGTGGCAACAGGCAGGTGATGAGGAAGGCCGCGATCATCACGCCAGTGCCGGCAACGAACAGTTCGGCGATCGAGCTGCTGAAGGCCATCTTCAGCGTCTCGAGAAAATGGCTGAAGCCGCTCAGCAGCTGTGGCTGCGACTGCGGCGCCTGGCTGGCGATCATCGCCTTCACCCGCGACTGCCCGTCCGGCGTCAGGAGGTTCTGCAGCGCGTTGGCGTCGATCCTGTCCATGGCCGCCTGCGGATCAAGATGCTTCATCGTCTGCACGAAACCATTCGCTGGGAGGCTGCCGAGCCGGCCGGCAAGCTGGCTATTGAGCAGCCCGCCGAAGACGGCGCTGCCGACGGTGCTGCCGATGCTGCGGAACAGCTGCGCCGAGGCTGTCACCTGGCCCAGCTGCGCATGACCGAAAGCGCTCTGCACCGCGACTGTGAAGATCGGCAGGGTGATGCCAAGCCCCACCCCGGTGACGACCATGTTGAGCCGCAGCTGGTTGCTGGTTGTATCTATGCCCATCCGGGACATCATGAACATGCCGATCGCACTGACTGCCATTCCGAGGATCCCCAGATATTTAAACCGGCCGGTGCGCGAGACAATCTGCCCGGCGACAGCCGACGCGACGATCAGACCGGCCATGAGCGGCGTCAGGATCAGCCCGGAGTTGGTAGCGGAAACGCCGATGACGCCCTGGGCGAACAGCGGGATGAAAATTATGGCGCCGAACAGCACCATCGCCGAAAGGAACGTGGCCGATACGGCGACGCTGAAAACCCGGTTTTTAAACAGCGACATCGGCAGGATAGGCTCCACGGCGCGTGATTCCACCAGCGCAAACCCGGTCAGCGCCACCGCCGCTGCAGCGAACAGCCCGATGATGACGCCGGAAGTCCAGTCATACTCACTGCCGCCCCATACCAGCGCCAGCAGCAGCGGCACCAGGCCGAGGGAAAGCAGCAGGGCGCCGGCATAGTCGATCACCTTTTTCGATTCGGGGATGATCTTGGGCATGCCAAAGGCGATCACGGCCAGAGCGATGATGCCGATAGGCACGTTGATGAAAAAGATCCAGCGCCAGCTGCTGTTATCCGTGATCCAGCCGCCCAGCAGCGGTCCGGCGACGCTGGCCAGCCCGTAAGCGGCGCCGATCAGTCCCTGCCATTTGCCGCGCTCTGCCGGCGGGATGATGTCGCCCACGGCGGCGATGGAGAGCACCATCAGGGCGCCGCCGCCGATCCCCTGAAAGCCGCGAAAAGCGATCAGCTCCGCCATGTTCTGGGAAAACCCGCACATCATCGAGCCGGCGAGAAAGACCGCGATGGCGACCAGGAAGAAGCCGCGCCGGCCGTAGATGTCCGAAAGCTTGCCGTAGATTGGCACGGTGATGGCCGAGACCAGCAGATAAGCGGTGAACACCCAGCTGAAATAATCCAGCCCGTTGAGATCGTGCGCTATCTTTGGCATGGCTGTCGCCACAATGGTCTGGTCCAGCGACGCCAATAGCATGGCCAGCATTACGCCGGCCATGACCATGAATTTACTATTTCGTTTGAACATCGGCTGAACTTACCTTAACAAAAGGTGAAAAAGCCGGCAAACAGCGGTGGGACAGGCTACGCCGCCAGCGGCAACCTCGAATTCTTTCTGGTATTATCACGGGACGGCATGGCCGGGTCTGGCGGCCGGTTTTTCGCTGCCGCGGAGAGGTGTCCGAGCTGGCCGAAGGAGCACGACTGGAAATCGTGTAGGCGGGGTTAACCCGTCTCGAGGGTTCGAATCCCTCCCTCTCCGCCATGTTTATTTTCTTCCCCGGGCGATCATCCCTGTTATAATTATGGTCGTTTTTGCCAGCTCCCTGGCATCCCTTTGCGCCCGTAGCTCAGCTGGATAGAGCGTCGGCCTCCGGAGCCGAAGGCCACAGGTTCGAATCCTGTCGGGCGCGCCAAAATGCCGCAACTGGAGGACGGTTGACAGAAAGACCGCTATGGGCGCCCTGGCGCATCAGCTATATCCTTGGCGAGAAGGAAGAGGGGTGCCTGTTCTGCCGCGTGGCAGAGGAGCGCGACGATGTGCGCAACCTGGTGCTTTACCGCGGAAAGCTGGCCTACGTCATCATGAACCTCTATCCGTACAACTCCGGACATCTGATGGTGGCCCCCTACCAGCACATATCCGAGCTGGAGGAACTCAGCGATGCGGCGTCAACCGAAGTGATGGCTCTTACCCGTAAATGCGTCGTGGTGCTGAAAAAGACGCTGGCGCCCCATGCGCTCAATGCCGGCCTCAACCTGGGCGAGATCGCCGGTTCGAGCATCAAGGAACACCTGCACATGCACATCGTTCCGCGCTGGCAGGGCGACAACAACTTCATGCCCGTGATTGCCGATATCCATGTCGTGCCGCAGGCGCTGGCAGAGACATTCGCCCTGCTGGCGCCGGAATTTGCCGCGTTAGATCACGATTAGAGCGCGTCTGGCGCCTTTGGCAGCCAGCCGTCTTTCCCAAAATAGCGTTGACACCCGCCTCGATATTTCCTAAATTAATAAATCAAACTATATATGTGCACTAACTGATAAATCAGTCCGATTCCCGGCACCCCCAGATACCGGAACGGCAAGGCTGGGGAGAAACTCATGGAGATCAGCAGGCAGGCGGATTATGCCGTCCGCGCAGTCAGGGAGCTGGTAAAAGCGGGGCCAGGCGCATTGCTTCAGACGCGCACCATCGCCGTAAGCCAGCAGATACCGGAGAAGTATCTGCCCACCATCATCCGTACCCTGGCGCGCGCGGGGCTGCTGAGGACCCTGCGTGGAAGCCGGGGTGGAGTGGCTCTCGCCCGCCGGCCGGAGGCGATATCGGTGCTGGAGGTGGTGGAGGCGATCGATGGACCTGTACTGCTGAACCGCTGCAAAATCAGGCCGGGAGAATGCAGTCGAGGCGGGGAGCCGTGCGCTCTCCATAATTTTTGGGACGGCCTGATGAACGAAGTCCGCAACCGGATGGGTAGGGTCAGCTTCGATGAACTGACTTAGCGGGGTCGCTTAAGAGGAGCTGGTGCTTGTCGTGGGGATGGTCGGCGTCCTGCCGGCCAGCAGATCGTTCAGCATCGTTTCCAGCTGGTCCTGCGGCAGGAAGGTATCCGTGGTGGCCACCTGGTTGCCCTTGGCGTCGTAATAGATGATCGCCGGCACGTGCTCAACCCCGATCTTGGTCAGCTGGCACTGATTGGCGGGCTGCGTCAGGTCGAATGTATAGATATCGATCTTCCCTTTATATTTCTGTTCTAGCGCATCAACGATGGGCTTCTCACGTTGGCAGAAAGGTCAGGTAGGGATGAAGAATTCCACCATCATCGGGCGCCCCTGAGTTTTGGGGATAACGCTGGGAGCGGCCGCGCACTCCGGCGAAACGGTGATTGCCGCGGTGGTGGTGGTAGAGCCGCAGCCCGCGGAAAAAACAGCCAGAGCAGCAAATAAAGCGGCGGCGGCAAAAAATGCGAGAAGTCTGATTCGCTTGGTCATCGAGGTTATTCTAAAACAACCGGGGAGCAAAGGGAAGTTCTGCCGGACAGTGATGGCCGGCTGCCATCAGGGCTAATCCAGATCCCTTTTGCCGAAAACCGTCACCACCAGCAGCAACAGCGCTCCGATGTAAACGATCTCATAAAGGAAAGACCAGCCGCGGGGAATCAGGTACGCGGGTGTTATCGGCGTAGTCCGGGGCCTGAACCGGAGGAGCCGGCGCATCTGGTCGCCCACCTCACCGACGGGCAGCGACAGCCGGAACAGGTTGCCCACGATCCGCATTCCGATGCCATCGCCGGCGCCGGCGATGTTCAGCAGGCTCAGGCTCGCCGTCACCCCGAATATGAGAAAGGCGAAGATGGCGTTTGCGGTTGCGGGCATGAATACGGAGATGGCGTAAGTCAGCGTTACCATGGTCACCACGTTGAGACAGGCAAGCCCCAGTGCCGGGATGTAGCTCCAGAAAGGCTGACCGGTATCAAGCGCGACCGTGAGCCAGAGGGAGAGGCCGACAATGAGCACGTAGCCGGTCATCAGCAGCGCGTAACCGGCCCATCTGCCAATGATCACCTGGCTGCGACGCATCGGCTTGGTGACGAGGGTTGCCATCATGCCGCGCTCGATCTCGTCATGGACGGAGCCCAGCGAGACGAATACCGCCATAAACATGCCGATCAGGTTCAGGCCGCCCAAGGCGAAATTGAGAAACTGGGCGCCGGCGATGCCCCTGTCGCCGGCGCCGGCCATGGCGCCACCACCGCCGGCGGTGCTGAGCAGCGGGATGACCGCCAGGTAGAGCAGGCTAACAGCCAGACCGGCAATCATGCTTTTTGACCTGAGCGTGTGCCTGACCGTATAAATAGCGAGCGCACGCGTCTTCATGATCGTTCGGCCGCCGCGATCTCTTCGAGGAATGCCGCTTCCAGCGTCATGTTGCGCGGTGATAATTCCCTGAGCACGGCGCCACTCGTGGTGATTATCTCGACCAGCCGCGCGATCTCCTCATCGTTCCCCAGCATCGCAGTGAAACTGCCACCAGCCAAAAAATCCACCTTAGCCGCCAGTTCCTCGATGCTTGCCATTGCCTCAGCGGAGAGCCCGTCGGTCTTCACATCCACCACCTGCACCGGCCTGATGATCGCTCCCATCTCGCCGATCCGGATCAGACGGCCGCGGTTCATGATTCCGATGCGGGTGCAGATCATCTCCACTTCGGACAACAGGTGGGAGTTGATGAGGACGGTGGTGCCGCGGTTACGCATGCGGATGATGATATCCCGCAGGTCGCGGCGGCCGATGGGGTCGAGCGCCGAAGCCGGCTCATCCAAAAGCAGCAGCTCCGGCTCGTTGATAATCGCCTGGGCAAGCGCCATCCGCTGCATCATCCCGCGCGAAAAATTCCTTACGCGTGATTCCGCGCTCTCTTTCAATCCCGTCTGTTCCAGGACATCAGCGACTTTTTGCCGCCGCCGGGCGGCGCCCATGC
Organism: Actinomycetes bacterium; assembly: GCA_021791195.1. Classification (GTDB taxonomy): domain Bacteria; phylum Actinomycetota; class Thermoleophilia; order BMS3ABIN01; family BMS3ABIN01; genus JACWAD01. The sequence continues at coordinate 101,930 of JAJYXB010000007.1, forward strand.
CGTACAGGCGCGCGTGGAAGTCCAGATATTCGGCTGCGCGCATGAAGGTGTTCATGCTGATCGATTCGGGAAGATAGCCGATCCGCACCCTGGTCTGAACGTGGCCGACGGGGTTGCCCAGCAGCGAAGCCGAACCGGAGCTGGGGAAGACCAGGCCGGCCAGCATCTTGATCGTCGTCGTCTTGCCGGCGCCGTTGGGTCCCAGAAGGCCGAAAATCTCGCCGGACGCGACGGTCAGGCTTAGCCCGTCGACCGGCGTAACCGAACCGCTCCCGGCGCCATAGGTCTTGGTCAGACCTTCAATTTCGATTGCAGCCCGCATTACCCCCCAGAATTTTTTCCAGGATGAGACCGATCAAATAATTTTTTGTTGCCGTAAAACTCCTGTAGCCGGCGGCGGTACTTCAAAAAACTCAGAGTCATTAATTGCTGGCACTTGTGCCCCGACGTCAAGGCAGAAAGAGATTGATTTTATCACTCCGACTGACAGCCAACAAGAGAGGCGCCGGCTAAAAAACCGGCGCGTTCACTGGTGCTCTTTAATTGGCGAAACGCGTGCCTGCCGCCGGAACTCTTAGGGCTTAAGGCCGGAGACAGGCGCGGTCTGCACTCCCGTTGGGGTTGCGCTTGTCTTTGAAGCGTCCGTCCGGGGCGAATAATCTTCCGCGTATTCGATGTCAGCGCTCTGATGAACCTGGTTGGAGAAGTCCTTGTAGTGTTGCGCGAGCTTCTGGTTCGCCAGATCCTGCTTCAACTGGGCCTTGACCTGGTCGAAGGTCTGGTTCTGGGCCGGCTGGATCAGGTCAACCTTGACGATGTACCAGTTCGTCCCCGACTGGAAGGCGCCCGAGGTCTCGCCGGTCTTCAGCGCAAATGCCTGCTGGCCAACTGCCGGCGGCAGGGCGCTCTGCTCGACGAGCCCCACGAGGCCGCCCTTGCTCTTTGTGCCCGCGTCTACCGAAACCTGGCCGGCTACCGTGGCGAAGTCTTCGCCACTCGATATCTGCGCCAGCGCCTGCTGCGCCGCCTGCTGGCTGGTAGTCACTATCTGACGGACCTGGCGCCGCTCCGGATGCACGTAATTGGCCTTGCCCTGGTTGTAGGCGGCCTGGACGTCGGCGTCACTCACCGGCACCTCCGCCTTGAGTGAGTCCATTAGCTTCTGGCGCAACAGAGTCAGCTTCAGGTTCTCGCGCAGATCGTCCACGGTGATATTACGCTTCTTGAAATCATCTTCCATCTTCTGCTCGTTGCCGTAATACTGGTCTTCAACCACCTGCGCGAGCGCCTTGTTGACCTCGTCGGCGCTCACGGAGATGTTTCGTTTGGCCGTCTCCTGCAGCAACAGCTGTTCAGCCACCAACTCCGTGGTGACATCCCGCTGGATATCGTTATAAGCCTTGCTTTTCGTATCGGAGGGCACGAAGCCGGGCGACATGCCGGCTATGACCCGGATCCGGTTCGTGACGGCATCCTTGGTGATAATTTCGCCATTGACCGAGGCGGCGGCGTTATCTGGCAGACTACTGCAACCCATCAAGGCAATTAATGCCAAAAACAGAACCACTCCCACGCCCGCTAATAACAGCAGTTTCCTGATCATTTAAATCCCTTCACTTTATTTTGCCGGTGGGAAAATTATAGCCCAACCGGTAATTCCGAACCAGAGCCACGCAATCCGGAGGTTTCCGGCAGGAGGGGGGAGAAGACGGATGGGACATGCCCGACTTCCAGGGCGCAAACCGGACGCGCCACGGCAGGGAGCTGAAGTCCGGCCTTATTTGTATGTATATTCGAATACGTGCATCTTTCGCCGGATGATGATAATCTTTTAAAGAGGCAACTAGGGGTTTATTCGGGTCTGCCGGGACCGGGACTGGCTTGAGCCGTCCGGGAATGATATCCTCCCTGCCAGGAGGTGGAGCCGGAGAAATTCGTGGCCTTGTTTTACCGAGTTTGTGTTACTGTTAGGATACTGTTAGGAAGGTATTGGGCAGTCCGGATCTTCGTTTGGTTCCTCTGGCATCCAATATCGAAATGTCAACCGATTGGGAGGATAGATGGGAGAAGTAATTGACGTAAAACCCGATTCAGTTCTTGATGTAAAGGGACTCTGCTGCCCGATGCCTGTCGTCAAGGCAAAAAAGGCGATGGAGACCATCGAGGTAGGCCAGGTGCTGGAGATCGTCGGCACCGATGCCGGCTCCAAGGGGGACATGCCCGCATGGGCAAAACGGGCCGGTCATGAATTCCTCGGTTCCACCGAGGAAGAGGGGGGAGAAGTATTCCACTTCTTCGTAAGGAAAGGAAAGTGATCCAATAAATGGCTAAAAGACTGGCCATCATCGCGTCAAAGGGGACCCTGGACATGGCATACCCGCCGCTGATTCTGGCGAGCACTGCTGCCGCCCTGGACATGGAATGCGGCATATTTTTCACCTTTTACGGTCTGGATATTATCAACAAGAAGAAATATGCCAACCTGAAGGTGGCGCCGATCGCCAATCCGGCGATGCCGGTTTCGGTTCCCAACATCGTCGGCATGCTGCCGGGGATGACATCGATGGCGACGAAGATGATGAACGGGATGATAAAGAAGGCCAACGTGCCTTCCATCCCCGAATTCATCGATGTGTGCCTCGAAAGCGGGGTCAAGATGTGGCCCTGCCAGCTGACGCTGGACATGATGGGCATCAAACCGGAAGACCTGATCGAGGGGATCGACGCCTCTGTCGGCGCCGCACATTTTATTGATTACGCAGCCGACGCGGACATGAGCCTCTTCATCTGACGGTTCGATGCAGCAGGAAATCCAAGGGACGGCCTGACGGCCGTCCCTTTTTCGTATCAGGGACGTTCCTTTCCTAAAGTTCCTACTTCTAATGCTTCCAACCTCGAATGGGGCTGTCATCGAAAGCGGGCCAATTCAAAGCTTCGTCACTGGAGAAAGTAGGAACTTTAGGAAAGGAACGTCCCTGGGTTTTATTATTCGCAGGCAGCTTCCCCCACCTTGAGCGCGCACTGGTCGCCGCACATGCTGCAGCCTTCGCCGCTGGAGCCGGGCCTGAGATCGCGCACTTCGCGCGCCCGCTCGGGGTCCAGCGCCAGCGCGAACTGACCCGCCCAATCCAGGTCGCGGCGGGCCTGGCCCATCTTCAGGTCGCGCTCGCGGCGGCCCAGCTTGACCATGTCACCCACGTGCGCGGCGATACGCGCCGCCATCACGCCCTGGCGCACATCATCGGGGTAGGGAAGGCCGAGATGCTCGGCAGGCGTCACATAGCAGATGAAGTCGGTGCCGTAGGCAGCTGCCCAGGCGGAGCCGATGGCGGCGGTGATGTGATCGTAGCCAGGGGCGACGTCGGTAGTGATCGGCCCCAGCATATAGAACGGCTTGCCGCCGCTTAAGCGCTTCTCCAGGATGACGTTGGCCTCGATTTCATCGATGGGGATGTGCCCCGGACCCTCGAGCATCGCCTGCACGCCCGCTTCCCGAGCCCGGTCGGCCAGGGAGGCGTTCACCAGCAGCTCCTGGATCTGCGCCTTGTCGGTGGCGTCGGCGATGGCGCCGGCGCGCATGCCGTTACCCAGGCTGAGAACTACGTCATATTCATGCAGGATGTCGATGAGACGATCGAACTGCTCGTAGAGCGGGTTCTCGCAGTCGTGCCCTGACATCCAGGCGGACATGAACGCGCCGCCGCGGCTGACGAGACCGCCGCTGCGCCCTCCCTGCGCCTTCAGCGTCGCCAGCGTCAACCTGTTGACGCCGCAGTGGACGGCCATGAAGCCGATACCGTCGCGCGCCTGCCGCTCCACCAGTTCGAACAGCAGGTCGTCTGTCATCCCCATGCTGGAGCCGTGCCGTGCCGCCGCCTCGTGGCTGGCCTGGTAGAGCGGCACATTTCCCACCGGCAGCGTCACCGCGCCGAGCACCCGGCGGCGGATGTTGTCGAGGTCGCCTGCCGTGCTGAGCTCCATGAGCGTGTCGGCGCCGCTCTCCTGCGCGACAGCGGCCTTTTCCAGCTCGAGCTCAACATCGAGCAGATCCGAGGATGTGCCGATGCTGGCGTTGACTTTTGTACTGAGGCCGCGGCCGATCCCGGTGGCGACACCGGCCCGGCCGTTCCCCGCCACGACGACGATGGTACCTTCCTCGACCCCCTGCCTGATCTGCTGCGGCGTCATGCCGTCGCGCGCGGCCACCGCTTCCATTTCGGCCGTGATCTTGCCGGCCCGGGCCTGTTCCAGCTGTGTTGCCATCAGATTCCTCCTGCGTCAGGCCGCTCCCTGAAATGACAAAACCCCACCGCGGGCGGTGGGGTAGCAAAGGACAGACCGGTGACCGGCCCTCTTTCGTCCACGAAGAGCGGCTGCTTGAAATCGGCCTGGCAGGTCTTCTGGCTCCCGGGGCCTACATCATTTCCGTGCCTTCCCGGACCGGAGGTCCAGTGGCGGTGGAAAAACTACTTCCCCGGTTACAGCGGCGGGCCCGCGCCGGAATCTCACCGGCTTCCCTATTCTCCCTAAAAACGAAGGGCACCTGGCCATTATCTGTTTCCACTGGCAAAGATATCAGCCGGCGGGCTCGCCCGTCAAACCGGGAAGCCAGCCGCGGCAGGTGACGACCGGGAGCAAGCAGAAAGCAGGCGGCGCAGCCAGAAGCCCGCCGTCAGACGTGCGCCGGCTCGTCTTCCAGCACCAGCCAGCCGGCCTGTCCTTCGCCAGCCAGCATGCCCTTGAGCTTCTCACTCCACAGCTCCTGGAACTCGTTCAGTTCGCCGCTGCCAGCGCTGCCGGCAACCACCTTTTCCATCAGCGCCGCCATCCGGGATGCCTTCTGGCTGGCGAAGGGGATGTTCCAGGGCCGGAATCCGGCCACGACCGAGCGGCCGGTGTCCTTCCGCGTGAAGCGGAAGCGTGCCTCAGGCGCGCCGTCGCCAGGGCAGAATCCGAGCAGATCCTTGCGGCGGAAACGCGTTCCCAGGCCCTTGAAGCCGGTCTCCGGCGCCGCGCCGGTTACCAGGCTGAACACCTGACCCATCACGCCGTTGACGCCCTCATCGGGCGCGCCGAACACCGTCACTTCGATCTCGCCCCGCACGGGAACCTCATCCTGGTAGAGCCGCGCCAGCGCCTCACGCAGGGTGATGAAGGAGCCGACGACGGTCGGACAGGCATGGCCGGCGGCCTTGATCACATCGCCCAGGGTGAATTCAACCGTATCTTCCCCCTGAGCAAACGCGCCCAGCGCCGCCGCCAGCGGTTCGCGCAACCGGACGGGCTGGACGGCTTTGATGTATTCCTTGAATTGTGTGCTCATGGCCCGCTCCGCACTGGTGCTTTCCGGCCGGCTGGCCTGACCCCATAATAATTCCCCGCGAGGCAACCCGCCTATTTGATATGCATCACTTTCCCCCGCGGCAATGGCCCGAAACGTCCCTCACCGGTCGTAGCCGGCGGCCGTTTGACAGACAGGAATACCGGGTGTAGATTTCAACCGCAAAAAGCCAAAAGGGAAAGATCGGGGGGCGGCATGAACGGCAAGAGCCCGGGCACATCAGATTCCGGCGGCTCCATCCTCATCCTGCAGACCAGCGGTCTGCGCGAACCACGGCGCACCTACGCGCCGCTTTACATCGCCACCACAGCAGCCGCCATGGATATGGATGCCCATGTCTGGTTCATGATGGAAGGGGTCACACAGCTGAAGAAAGGCGCCGCCGAGCAGGTGGAACTGGTGCCTGGAAGCGGCGTGACGCTGAAAGACTGGCTCGACCGCGCCCGCGAGGCAGGAGTGAGTTTCTATGCCTGCGCCCAGGCGATGGAAGCCGAGGAGCTGACGCTTGACGATATCGTGGATGGCTGCCATCTGCGCGGCGCCGCCAGCGTCATCGATCTGATCATGGAAGTGGACAAGGTAATGTATTTCTAGCTTTCAGGTCGAGCTTGACCGCGCCGCCAGTATCGAATAACATATCGGTGTCTAGCGATATGTTATTATACCGACCGAATGAGAACGTATCGGTACTTGGCGATGTATGTCTGATAATGATAATGTCCGCCTTCCGCTGTGACCATCATGATCGAAGATTACGAAACCGTCCTTAAAGCCGCCGGCGACCCGACGCGGGTGCGCATCCTCAAGCTGCTCGAGGGCGGGGAGCTGTGCGTCTGCCAGCTGATCGACGCGCTCAAGCTGGGCCAGTCCACCGTCTCCGGCCATCTCAAGGTCCTGCGCGCCGCGGGCCTGATCACCACCCGCAGGGAAGGACGCTGGGCCTATTACTCCCTGCCAGCCCGGCGCCAGGGAAATCCTTATGCCGCGCCGGTGCTGGCGCTCCTGCTGGGCTGGCTTGAAGACGATCCGCGGGTGCGGGCCGACCGCAGGCGGCTGGCAGCGCTTAAAACCGACGGGGCGGGGGACAGCTGTGCCTGACCCGCCGGACGGCTGGGTAGAGGAAGCAGGCGTCTGCGCGCCGGCAGTGCGGCAGGGCCTGTCCTTCCTGGACCGTTTCCTGACACTCTGGATCTTCCTGACGATGGCCGTGGCCGTGACGCTCGGATACGCGTATCCGGGCGCGTCTGGCGTCATCAACCGCCTCTCGTGGGGCACGACGTCGATACCGATCGCCGCCGGCCTGATCATCATGATGTACCCGCCGCTGGCAAAGGTGCGTTACGAACAGATGGGGCGGGTATTCCGCAACGGCCGCGTGCTGGCGCTGTCACTGCTGCAGAACTGGGTCGTGGGCCCCGTGTTGATGTTCGTTCTGGCGGCCCTGCTGCTGGGTGACAGGCCCGCGTACATGCAGGGACTGATCCTCGTCGGCCTGGCGCGCTGCATCGCCATGGTGATCGTCTGGAACGAGCTGGCGGGAGGCGACAGCGAATATGCGGCCGGCCTGGTGGCGCTTAACTCCGTCTTCCAGGTGCTCTTCTACTCCGTTTATGCCTATATCTTCCTCTCGGTGCTTCCGGGATGGCTGGGTCTGCAGGGAGCCGCCGTGGCCGCCGGCATGGGGGAGATCGCCCGCAGCGTAGCCATCTACCTCGGCATACCGTTCGCCGCGGGGGTCATTACGCGCTTCTCACTGCTCAGGCTCAAGGGCCGGCAATGGTATGAAACCCGGTTTATCCCGCGTATCAGCCCCGTCACTCTGGTGGCGCTGCTGTTCACCATTCTGGTGATGTTCACTCTAAAAGGCCAGATCATCGTGCAGCTGCCGTTTGACGTCGTGCGCATCGCCGTGCCGCTGCTAATCTACTTCACCATCATGTTTTTCGTCAGCTTCTGGATGGGTTGGCGCGCCGGCGCCGATTACCGGCAGACCGCCACGCTCTCGTTCACGGCGGCCTCCAATAATTTCGAGCTGGCGATCGCCGTGGCGGTGGCCGTCTTCGGACTTGGCTCCGGGCAGGCGTTTGCGGCCGTGATTGGCCCGCTGGTGGAAGTGCCGGCGCTGATCGGCCTGGTCAACGTGGCCCTGTATTTCAGGGGACGGTTTCAGTTTGACAAGCGCACTGAGCGGCAATAGAATCGCCTCGGTTGGACCGGCAGCGGTCCGCCGGGATTGCCACTACTGACCGCAGCGACGGGCAAATCCTGCAAGGGGGATAATGGCACAGATCGAGGGCTGCAATTTTCCGGAGGAAGGCTTCCTCTACGACGTCGAGGACCAGATGTGGGTCCGGTTCGATGACGACGGCAGCATCACTGCCGGCCTCACCGACGTCGGCCAGCACATCGCCGGCAGCATACTGTACCTGCGGCCGCGCAAGGTGGGGGAGGAGGTCAGGCGCGGAAAGCGGGTCGCGATCATCGAAAGCGGCAAGTATGTCGGCCCGATCAACGCACCGCTGTCTGGCAGAATTATCGAGCTCAACGATGCCGCGCTCGCCGACCCCAGGCTGGTCAACGACACCCCGTATGGCGAAGGGTGGGTCCTGCGCATCAAACCTTCACGGCTGGAAGAGGAGCGGGGGCTGCTTAAGGAGGGTGAAGTGGCGATGGCCGCGCTCAGGGAGAAGATGGAGATGGAATCCTGGAGCTGCCGCTAAGCGCCTGTCCCGGGGGGAGTTACTGAACCGCCATTGAATTCTTTGCGGCCGCCAGGCCCTTGAACGTTGAGGCGCCGGCCCCCCGGCAGGGGGCCGGCGCCTATTTGCTTCTTTTTACTTAGGGAAACCGGACATGATGCCCGGTCCTGCTACGGCTGCCGCTTAACTGCCGTCAGGCGTCGCTCCGGTCACAACCGGGTACGAATGCTTGTCGGCTGCGGTGAACTTCCTGCCGACCGTATTGTTCCAGGTAGCGATGCCGAAGCCGAGCGCCCCCGTATTGAACTTGCTCTGGTCGATGTTGAGCAGGTTCAGTCCAACCGCCACGAACTCCTCGGTGTACTGGGTGTCACCGACAACGAGGATCTGCTTGGACGTACTGATCTTGTCCAGGCCGGGATAGGCGCCGTTCTCCTGGTTGAACATCTTATGGTACTCGACGTTAATAGCTCCAGGCATATGGCCTTTGGCGTACTCGTCGGCGCTGCGGATGTCAACGATGGTGTAGTCGGTCAGCGGCTTTTTATTGACGGTCTGCGCGCCTTTATCGACGTTGAGCCTGCCAGGCATGTTGGTGAGCACCGCCTGGGCCTGCGTCAGGAAATCGTTGGTCACCGACGGCAGCGAGGCACTCGCAGCCGGTGTGTTGGCCTTCGTCTCCAATGGAAACGTATTATTGTAAGTAGGCGGTGTTTCCACCGTATTGTATCCCATCATGCCCCAGTCCAGGCCAACGATCTTTGGCGCTGGCGTGCCCAGCTTACCCGTCTGGGCCAGTTCATAGAGAACCGGCATCGTGATGCTCTGGGTGTGGCCCGTATAGCAATGGACCACGATGGTCTTGTCCGCGTGGCTCGCCAACGCCGTGCTGATCTTGCTGACGTTGGCCGGGTCGGCCAGTTTGCGGAAGGGCACATTGATGGCCCCCTTGATGTGGCCTGGAGACTTGGAACTCGCTTTGGCGTAGTCGGCCTCATCCCTGACATCGACGACCACGGGGTCGTTATTGGGATTGCCATCCGTGAGGATGGTGTTAAGCTCGGTGGCGCTCATAGGCTTGACGCTGTCCGAGTTGAGGAAGTCAGTCATCATCTTCGCCGTTTTGGCAAAATTTGTTTGTGGCGCGGTTGTTGCCGTTGAGGGGGTGGTCGTACTCGCAGACCCGCCACAACCCACCGCCAGGATGACCAGCAACAATGCAAGGGCAGCTACCCCCGCCACGATTACGCCCCTAACCAGTTTAACTCTGCTCATTGTCTTTGTTGCTCCTTTCGATTATCCAGAATCTTGAGTCAGAAAGATCTTCGCAGTGAATCTCAAGGCGGAATCCTTGCGAGCGAAATAAATGTCGCGATGAATTGCAAAACCCACCTCCCCGGTAAGTTGCCGCGCTCTAAAGCGCTAACAGGATATTCATCAGAATCCCATTAATACCACTAATTATATATTACTTGAAGGCGGAAATTTCAATTATTCCGGCATGGTGACTTAAGCGGGAAGATAACCGTCTGTCGGCAGGAGCAGGAGAGGCCGGATTGAAGTGTTTTTCAGGCTTTCCTCAGGGGCGCATACTCTACCATCAGCTTGCGCTCGCTGCTGTCCAGGTCGAACCTGACCGCCACGGTTCCGCCCGCCTCGACGCCGATGACGACTCCCTTGCCGAAGACGGCATGCACCACCCGGTCACCCTCGTGGAAGAACTCCGGCACCACCTGGCCGACTTCGCCGCTGCCCTCATGTGCTCCGGCCCCCAGGTCCGCGCCGGCAAAACCGCCGCTGCCGCCGTACCGGGCCCTGCTGCGCGGCGCCTCTACCTTCACCAGTTCATCCGGCAGTTCAGCGATGAAACGGGAGGCCATGTTGTAGCTGCGGGCGCCGTAAAGGTTGCGCGTGCTGGCATGCGTGAAGTACAACCGCTGCATCGCCCGGGTCATGCCTACGTAGCACAGGCGGCGCTCTTCCTCGAGGTTCTGCTCCTCGAGCGAGCGGGAGTGGGGGAAGACCCCCTCCTCAGCGCCGATGATGAACACCACCGGGAATTCCAGCCCCTTGGCGTTATGCAGCGTCATCAGCGTCACCGCCTCCGAGGGCTCCGCCAGCTTGTCCATGTCGGTGTACAGCGAGATCTCCTGCAGGAATTCGCTGAGCGAACCCTGAGGAGCGCGGCGGTCATATTCCTCGGCGACGCCCACCAGCTCCATCAGGTTCTCGATGCGGCCTTCCGCTTCAACCGTGCGCTCCGATTGCAGCGCCTCGATATAGCCGCAGCCGGTCAGTGTCTCCTCCAGCGTCCCGGCAACCGGCGACGTCGCCGCGGTGACAGCCAGCTCCGTCATCTGCCGGCTGAAGGCGGTCAGCGCGTGCACCGCCGCAGGCCGCAGATCGGCGATCTCGCCGGCGCGCGCGGCAGCTTCCATCAAAGACAGGCCCTCCGCGTCGGCAAAGCGCGTCAGCGCCATGACCGTAGCCGTGCCGATGCCGCGCTTGGGCGTGTTGACGATGCGGGCGAAGCTGACAGAGTCGGCCGGATTGTCGATCACCAGCAGGTAGGCGAGTCCATCCTTGATCTCGGCGCGCTCGTAAAACCTGGTGCCGCCGACGACGCGGTAGGGGATGCCGTAACGGACGAATGTGTCCTCCAGGACCCGCGACTGCGCATTGACACGGTAGAAGACGGCGATGTCACCGTGGTGGAAATCCTCCTCATGCTCAAGGCTGGAAACTTCGCCGGCGACGAAGCGCGCCTCGGTGTGCTCGTCCTCGAGCTCGGCGATGCGCACGGGATTGCCCTGGCCCAGCGCCGTCCAAAGCTCCTTGCTCTTACGGTCGCGGTTGTTGGTGATGACGTGGTTGGCGGCGCTGAGGATCGTCTGCGTCGAGCGGTAGTTCTGCTCCAGCTTGATCACCTCGGCCTCAGGATAGTCCTTCTCGAAATCGAGGATGTTCCTGATGTCGGCGCCGCGCCAGGAGTAGATGCTCTGGTCGTCGTCGCCGACGACGCAGACATTGCGGTGCTCGCTGCCGAGCATGTTGACGAGGCTGTACTGGGCATGGTTGGTGTCCTGGTATTCGTCCACGAGAATGTGGCGAAACGAATGCCGGTAATGGTCGAGCCGCTCCGGGAAGCGGTGGAAGAGATCGACGGTGCGCATCAGCAGGTCGTCGAAATCCATGGCGTTGTTGGCAAAGAGCTTCTTCTGGTAAAGCTCGTAGGTCCTGGCGACGGTGTCATCGAAGAAGCTGTCGACCATCTCCGCGAACGCCTCGGCGTCCAGCAGCCGGTTCTTGGCCGAGGAGATGACCGCGTGCACGCCCTTGGGCGGAAAACGTTTGACATCGAAGTCGAGCTCTGCCAGGCATTTCTTGATCAGGCGCACCTGGTCGCCGGCATCATAGATAGTGAAGTTCTGCCGGTATCCCAGCACCGGCGCCTCCCGGCGGAGGATGCGGGCGCAGGCGGCGTGGAAGGTGCTGACCCACATCGTGCGCGCGATCGGCCCCACCAGCGTCTCGATGCGCTCCTTCATCTCGCTGGCCGCCTTGTTGGTGAAGGTGATCGCCAGGATCTCGTGCGGCCGTACGCCCTGGGCCGTGATCAGAAACGCCACGCGATGCGTCAGTACGCGGGTCTTGCCGCTGCCGGCGCCGGCCAGCACCAGCAGCGGGCCGCCGGGGCTCGTCACGGCGCGCCGCTGCGGCTCGTTCAGCCCTTCCAGCAGCGCCGCGGTCTCGGTATCCTTGGAAATATCGGTCATGTCAAAATCCTTGCCGCATGAAATCTAGAGCGCGGCGCCTCTGAGCAGATAGCCCACCAGCACGCACAAAAGGCCGGCAAGCACCATCTTCACGCCGGAGAAGACGACCTTTTCCCGCGAGATTACTCCCAGGAAGACACCCAGCCCGAACAGCTCCGCGAACGACAGCGCAAAGGCGGCGTAGAACTCGCGCTCGATGTCCATGGCGGCGCCGAAGAAAAACGGCGACACCGCGATCAGGGAGGCGGCGAAGGGGGAGAGGCCGTCCACCAGGGAGACGACGATCGTGGCGTACACCGACGCGTGTCCGATCTCGGTGTCCTTCAGGCTGCTGAGCGTCGACTTCTCCAGCTCCGCCAGCGCCCGCCGCCGCTCGGCGCGCTCGACCATGTAAGCGCCATAGAATCCGGAGATGCCGATGGCGAACGACGCCGTCAGCACCAGCGTGATCACGGAGCCGGCGGTGCGGATCTGGCCGAAGTATCCTCCTACCAGGACACCCAGGATCGTCAGCGCGCCGTCAAAAGCGTTGAGGGCGAAATATCGCCGCGCAATCTCGCCCACACGGGCGATGCGGTGATATTCACGCAGGGTGCGGATGCTGGGCAGTTTCAAGGAGAGAGGGGATACCCCCTTGTTACCTCATCCAGCGCGCGGTGATATCCTGCGGAGTGTTGGCCTCCTCGATCAGCTCGCGTCCAGTCGACACTTTGTCGATGCTATGGATGCTGCCACCGCTCTCCTGGACCACCGCGGCAACCTCGTCGAAGTTGATATGCGGGCCTTGCAGTGTGATCTTGATGTTCTCTACCTTGTTGTCGATCTCGTTGAGGACGACGTCGGTGCCCTCCACGCCGTCCAGGTCGCCGAGCTTGACCGCCAGGTCAAGTATCGTCGGCTGATGTGGCTTGAGCACGTCCAGAACCAGCCTGCGCACTTTACTCAATTCCTGTTCACTCTCCATTTCCGTTTTATCGGGTAGCGCCGGCACGAATCATATCAGAGCGCCGGCGACAAACTATTTTTCCTGCCCGTGGTAGTAGTCAAACACTTTCTCGATCACGCGCTCGCCTTCAACCTGGGCCTTCTCGATCTCTTCGCGCTTTTCCGGGAAGGCATCCTTGAACTCGTTCTCCAACTCCACGACCCGCCGCACCAGCGACTCCATGGCGTCCGCTACCGGGTCGGGCAGATGCGTCCAGTCGATGTCAGCGGCGCCCACCTTGCGGCCGCGTTCGCGGACGGGCCGTCCCGGATTGCCCACCACGGTGCTGTCAGCCGGCACGTCATGGATGACGATGCTGCCGGCGCCGACCTTGGCGTTCTCCCCGATCACCACCGCGCCCAGCACCTTGGCGCCGGCGCCCACGGTGACGCCGTCCTCGAGTGTGGGATGGCGCTTGCCGGTCTCCTTGCCGGTGCCGCCCAGAGTGACACCCTGGTAAAGCGTGACATTGTCACCGACTTCGGTGGTCTCGCCGATGACCACGCCGGCGCCGTGGTCGATGAAGAAACCCTCGCCGATGGTGGCCGCCGGATGGATCTCGATTCCGGTCAGGAAGCGGTTGAACTGCGATACCAGCCGCGGCGCCACCGGCAGCTTCTGCTGATAGAGGAAATGCGCCATGCGATGCAGCATGATGGCGTGCAGGCCCGAGTAACAGGTCAGCGTCTCCAGCAGGCTGGCGGCCGCGGGATCGCGTTCGCGGATAGCAGCGACATCACGCCTCACCGACCTGAAGGTGCGGTGCAGGTCGCCGCCGCGGTTGAGCCAGATATAAGCTCCGGCGGCCCCCGCCGCGCTCATCAGCGCTGTGGTTTTTTTTATGATGCCCAAATTCTATTTTTGTGCCGGTCCGCCTTTGAACTTGGCGAAGGTTAACGTTAGTATCTACCTGTATATAATTCTATCAGAATACCCTGAACGCAGGCAGTTGAACTCCCAGAAAGGAAGGCAATCGATGAAAACCCAGCGGCTGGAGCTTACCTTTCCGGAAAAGTTGATAAAAAAACCAGTCATCTACGAGATCGTCAAGGAATTCGACGTCATTCCCAACATCCGCCGCGCCAACGTCGACGAGAAATTTGGCTGGATGGTCCTTGAGCTGAGCGGTGACGGTGACAACCTCCAGCGCGCCATCAGCCATCTGCAGGAGATAGGCATCCAGATCGAAATCCTCGACTCCTTCGTCGAGTAGCCCGGCCGGAACCCGGAAAATCCCGCCCGCGGCCGCCCGGCCGGTCTTTCACCAACGTTTTTGCTTTTTGCCGGGATCCCCCGGCGCCAGCGTCTCGTTCATACTGCCACTTCTGAAACCTTCCAGGTCCAGCGTCACATAGGCGAATCCCAGCCGCCGGAAAGCCTTGACGATCCCCGCCCGCCCGGCGGACACTGACGCGATCGCGTCATCCGGCACCTCGATGCGGGCGATATCGCCGTGAGACCGTACCCGCAGCTGCTGGCTCATGCCCAGACCCTTCAGGAACTCCTCGGCAGCCTCAACGCGCTTCAGCCCCTCGGCGGTGATGGTGCTGCCGTAAGGAAAGCGGGAAGAAAGACAGGCCTGCGCCGGTTTGTCCCAGTTGGTCAGCCCCAGCGCCACCGCCAGCTGCCGCACCTGCTGCTTGCTGGCGCTGATGGCGGCCAGCGGATGGACGACGCCGGCCTCATCGGAGGCCCTGATCCCGGGCCGGAAATCGTCCAGGTCATCGGCGTTAACGCCATCAGCGACATGCCTGATGCCACGGTCTGCGGCCAGGCGGCCAACGCGCCCCCAGAGCTCCGCCTTGCAGTGATAGCAGCGGTCCGGCGCATTGGCGGCGAAGTCGCGGCATTCGAGCTCGTGCGTCCGGATGACGGCGTGAGGCGCTCCCAGCACCGCCGCCAGCTTCCGGGCGGCTTCGAGCTCGGCCGCGGGCAATGTCTCGGAATCGGCTGTCACCGCCAGTACGCTTCCTGCACCCAGCGCCCGCACGGATGCCGCTACAACCACGGTCGAATCGACGCCGCCGGAGAAACCGACCGCCACGCTTCCCAGTGGCCGCAGATAGTCAAGCAGCCGCGCCAGTGCCGCTTCGGTGGAAAGATTGCCGTTCATCTGATCCGCCCCCTGGAAGCCCCGGTCATTCGCCGGACACAAGCAGCCACGCTTCCTCGACAGCCCCGTCCCGGATGCTGAAGACGCGGCTCGCGGGCCTGCCATCCATCAGCGAGACGATCATGTAAAGCGCGTCGGGGTAAAAAGCGAGCTCGCAGTCGCGCGCCGAGGGGTAAGCGGGAGAGTGGGGGTGGGAATGAAAGATCGCCACCAGCTGCAACCCGTCCTGCTCGATCTGGTCGAACACCTGGAACTGCTCCTGCGAATCCATCATGTAGAAAGTGGAGCTATGCTCGGCATTCTCCATCCGGAAGACCCGCTGCACGGAGCCGTCGGCGTCGCCGGCAAGGATGCCGCACGCCTCCTCCGGCCTGTGCCTGAGCGCATGGTCGTAGATGGAACCTAGCTGAGCCCGCGTGAGGCTGAGAGCCGCCGGCATCTGCTCAGTTTTTGGGGATCTGCGTTTCGCAGGCGTAGGCGTATTCCACCAGCTCGGTGATGGTGGGATTCTCGCCGCACACCGGGCACTTGGGATTACGCCTCGCCTTTACCTCGTGGAAGCGCAGCTCCTCGGCGTCGAACTGCAGCAGCCGGTTGTAGAGCGGCCGGCCCACGCCGGTGATGATCTTCAGCACCTCGGTGGCCTGCATCGTCCCGATGACGCCGGCGACGGCGCCCAGGACACCCGCTTCGGCGCAGCTGGGCACGGTGCCCGGCGGCGGCGGCTCCTCGAAAACGCAGCGGTAGCAGGCGGTTTCACCGCCATGGATGCTCATGATCAGCCCCATGAAGCGAAGGATGCCTCCCTCGACCAGGGTCTTCCCGGTCATCACGCAGGCGTCGTTGATCAGGTAACGCGTGGGAAAATTGTCAACACCGTCGACGACGACGTCATATTTCCCGATCACATCAAAGATGTTTTCCTTGGTCAGACGCTGGTGATAGACGTCGACCTCGACATGCGGATTGATCTGCGCCATGGTCTCGCCGGCGCTTATCACCTTGGGCTTGCCCACATCGGCGGTGGAATGCAGCACCTGCCGCTGCAGGTTGGTGAGGTCGACAACATCGTCCTCGATCACCCCGATCGTGCCGACGCCGGCCGCAGCCAGATAAAGCAGCACCGGTGAACCGAGGCCGCCGGCGCCAACGACCAGCACCTTTGCGTCCTTCAGCTTCTGCTGGCCGGTACCGCCCAGCTCCGGCAGGATGATGTGCCGCGAGTAGCGTTCAATCTCTTCTTC
Source organism: Actinomycetes bacterium (assembly GCA_021791195.1). Taxonomy (GTDB): domain Bacteria; phylum Actinomycetota; class Thermoleophilia; order BMS3ABIN01; family BMS3ABIN01; genus JACWAD01. The sequence continues at coordinate 118,088 of JAJYXB010000007.1, forward strand.
CGACAGGTTAAACAACAAGCTCCCCCTCCCATGAAATAAAGGAAGTCCACCCTGTCGCCATCGCTCAGGGGGATATTTTCAAAATCGCGCCGGTTCAGGATGGAACCGTTGATACGCACGTTCACATAAACCGCGTCCTCTCCCAGGGATTCCAGGAGCGACCGGACATCGGGGCTGCCGGGATAGCTGACGCCCCGTCCCTGAACCGTCAGCTCAAGAACGGAAGCCGCCCGCGGCGGCTTGTGCTCTAATTCTAGCATTTCCGGGGCTGCTTCTGAATCAGTCCGGGTTTTCGGTCCCGTCTCAACCATTCTCTAACCTCCCGCTTTTTTCACGTAGACTTCCACGAAGCCTTCCTGGTCCTCGATCCCCAGCACCTGATGACCGTTGCCCCGCACCCAGGCGGGCAGGTCATTCTTGCTCACGGGATCGTCTATGATCACCTTGACGATGCCGCCGCCGGCCAGCTGTTCCAGCGCCAGTGCGGTTTTCACCGACGGCATCGGGCATTTCAGGCCGCGCGCGTCCAGCAGGTAGTCTTCCTTGATATCCATAAGACGCCTCCCTCAGGTTGCTCGAATTTTATGTCAGCGGGAGGCCGATCTGGCGTCGCTGAACAGCTGCGTCGTCAGATAGCGCTCACCCGTATCGGGCAGTACCGCAACAATCATTTTACCCTTATTCTCGGTCCGGCGGGCAAGCGACAGCGCCGCGAACACGGCCGCCCCGGAGGAGATGCCGGCAAGCACGCCTTCTTCGGTAGCCAGGCGGCGGGCCGTCTGCTCGGCGTCCTCGTTGGAGACGCGCATCACCTCGTCATAAATCCCGGTGTTGAGAATATCAGGCACGAAACCGGCGCCGATGCCCTGGATGCGGTGCGGTCCCGGCTCGCCGCCTGAAAGCACGGGCGACGATTTGGGCTCCACGGCCACGATCTGAACCGAGGGTTTGCGCTCCCGCAGGACTTCGCCCACGCCGGTGATGGTGCCACCCGTGCCGACGCCTGCGACCAGAATGTCCACGGCGCCCTGGGTATCGCGCCAGATCTCTTCCGCTGTCGTGCGCCGGTGCACTTCGGAATTCGCGGGATTCTTGAACTGCTGCGGCACATACGAATTGTCGTAGATCTCAGCCAGCTCCTCCGCCTTTTCCACAGCTCCGCGCATGCCTTCGGGTCCGGGAGTAAGCAGAAGCTCAGCACCGAACGCCTTCAGCAGCGCCCGCCGTTCGATACTCATCGTATCCGGCATGGTCAGGATGAGCCGGTAGCCCTTGGCGGCGCACACAAACGCCAGCGCGATGCCGGTGTTGCCGCTGGTGGGTTCGATGATGATGGTCTTGCCCGGTTCGATCCGGCCCTCTTTTTCAGCGGCTTCGATCATGGCGGCGCCAATGCGGTCCTTGACGCTGCCACCCGGATTGAAAGCTTCCAGCTTGGCCACCACGGTGGCGTCGAAGCCCTTGCCCATCCGGTTGAGTCTTAGCATGGGCGTGTTTCCTATCAGTTCTACAATGTCGTCGATGATCAACCTGGTTCCTGTTTCCACAGTGCTCATTTACCCGCCCTTCCTTTGACACAAATTTTAAATGTAATACATTTCCTTGACTTCATCCCGCATCATGATCTCGCGGTCGGCCAGATCGGCGATATTGGCGGCAGCCAGGACCCCCTCAAGACTGCTTTTCGCTTCGACCCAGACATCGCGCACTGCGCAGCGGCTTGACTTGTCACAGCTAGCGCCGATGGTGCAGGCAGCGGGGGCGACGTCACCGTCCAGGATCTCCACCACATCAAGGACGCTGACATCTTCGGGGAGTTTCTTGAAGCTGAAACCGCCGCGCACGCCGCGGTGGCTGTTTAGGATTCCTGCTTTACGGAGACTTGAAAAAAGCTGCTCCAGAAACTGGAGCGGGATATCCCGCTTGGCGGCGATATCGCCGATGGGGACGGGATGGCCGTTGTTCTGCTGGGCCAGTTCGACCAGCGCCCGGACGGCATATTTGCTCTTGGCAGAAATGTTCATGTTTTTATCTCCATAATTTAGATATGTATTGTCATCTTTTACTTGTGCACGAATTATATCCTTGCCTATAGGAGTTGTCAAGAATCGGAGGGACGTTGTTTTCCTAAAGATCCTGAATGCCAGTTATTTTCAATAATTAATTGGAATTGGGAACGTTAGGAAAGCAGCGTCCCCAAAGGGACGGATGATGCAGTTCGAGCTCATCGAACATACCGCTGATATCGGCGTGCGCTCGTTCGGCGCCACGATCGCGGAGGCATTTGAGACCGCGGCGGCGGGCATGTTCAGCCTGCTTGCAGACCCCGGGCAGATCCGCGACCGGCAGGAGTTTCCGGTCGAGGTGGAGGCGGAGGACCGTGAGACGCTGCTGGTCGAGTGGCTCAACGAGCTGCTTTACATCTACGAGAGCAGGGGGGTGCTGCTCAAGCGCTTCCACATCAGGGAGATCAGCGATACCCGGCTGCTGGGCTCTGCCTACGGCGAGCCGATCGATCCCGGCCGGCATGAGATCAGAACCGACATCAAGGCGGTCACCTATTATCAGTTGCGGGTCAAACAGCGGAAAAGCGGCTGGCTGACAGAGGTGATCTTCGATGTATGACAGCAGCCAAGCGGGAAGCCGAGGCGCCATGAACGCGTTTGAACCGGTTGAGATCGATCCATATATGTGGGAGATTCCGCGCACCGGCGCCATGCGCGTTCCAGGGCGCATCTTTGCCGACCGCCAGCTGATGGAAAAGGCGCGGGAGGAGAAGGCGATGGAGCAGGTGGCCAACGTCGCCTGCCTGCCGGGGATCCAGACCGCCTCGCTGGCAATGCCCGACATCCACTGGGGCTACGGATTCGCCATCGGCGGCGTCGCCGCATTCCGCATGGATGACGGCGTCATCTCACCCGGCGGTGTCGGCTATGATATCGCCTGCGGCGTGCGCCTGATCCGCAGCGATCTGGTGGCAGCCGAAGTCGCAGATACCATCCCGGCGCTGGTGCACGAGCTGTCGCGCATGCTGCCGGCAGGCGTAGGCCGGGGCGGCAAAATCAGGCTCGGACCCCGGGAGATGGACCGGCTGCTGGTGGAAGGAGTCCCCTGGACCGTCAGCCAGGGTTTCGGTTGGGCGCGTGACCTGGAGGTCATCGAGGACGGCGGCCTGATGGAGGGCGCCGACCCCGCCAGGGTCAGCAACCGTGCCCGCGAGCGCGGCCACGTGCAGCAGGGCACGCTCGGGGCCGGCAACCACTTCGCCGAGGTGCAGGTGGTGCAACACATCTTCGACGCCGATGCCGCCGCCGCCTTCGGCGTCTTCGAAGGTCAGCTGTGCGTCATGCTGCATTCCGGTTCGCGTGGTCTCGGCCACCAGATCTGTACTGATTTCGTCAAGGTGATGGGCGGCGCGGCGGCGCGGGCAGGCATCAGTCTGCCGGACCGGCAACTCGCCTGCACCCCGATCGACAGCCCCGAGGGGCGCGATTACTTTGCCGCGATGGCGTGCGCCGTGAATTTTGCCCGCTCCAACCGCCAGGTGATGACGCACATGGTGCGGGAATCATTCGAATATGTCTTCAAGATGCCGGCGGAGCGCCTCGGGCTCGATCTTGTCTACGACGTGGCGCATAACGTCGCCAAGTTCGAGGAGCATGAGGTCGACGGCGCCAAACAGCTCCTGTGCGTGCACCGCAAGGGGGCGACACGTTCGTTCCCCGCCGGCCATCCGGACATCCCGGCCCGCTACCGCGCCGCCGGCCAGCCGGTGATCGTCCCGGGGGACATGGGCACTGCTTCCTACCTGCTGAAGGGATCGGCGGCCGCCATGCGCCGCAGTTTCGGCTCCACCTGCCACGGCGCGGGACGCGTCATGGGCCGGCGCGCGGCCAAACGCATGATCCAGGGGCATGAGCTCAGGCAGCGCCTCGAAGCGCAGGGCATCACGGTCCGGGCCGGCAGCAGCAAGGGCCTGGCCGAAGAGGCGCCCGAAGCCTACAAGGACGTTAATCGGGTGGTGGAGATCTGCCATCAGGCGGGTCTTTCCTACAAGGTGGCCAAGCTGAGGCCGGTTGGCGTGATCAAGGGCTAGGAAAGGAGTTTGCGACGAACCGGGCGGCCCTTAACATAAGTTAACTAAGTTACCTCTTTTAAACCTCTTAAGCTTCTGATACCATCTTTCAAGCTCAGAGCGGCATAAACAGCCGCCAGCAAGACAATAGCCTGCGCACCGCAGGCGGCCGGTTCCGCGGAAATCAATCCGCGCCACGGAACGGCGAAAATATCGCTCTAAAGCCCACAACTGAATGCCCTCCAAACCCTCTTTCCATATGCTGGTGCTGTCTACGCTCGTGTGCGTGGCGCTTTCCCAGACATCACTTTACGCCAACGCATTTGCCGATGAAGGCGCCGTCCGGCCTGAAGCCGGTAGCGGCGCCCAGGCCGCTCAGGCGGTCCCGCCGGCGACTGCCCCGGCGGTGAAGACCGCGGTTGCCGTGCCGGATCCCGATCCCGCCGATCCTGCCACCGCGACGATCAAACACGCGCTTACCGCGGCCGCCATCGCCCACGGGATTCCACCCCGGGTACTTTACGCCGTCGCTTATCAGGAAAGCCGCTGGCAGCAGACCGGAGATGATGGCCAGCCACTGGTAAGCGGTGACGGTGGCATCGGCATCATGCAGGTCACCAGCTACGGCGGTTACGACCTCGGCCGCCTTCAGAGCGACACGATGTACAACATCAATGCCGGCGCCGACATCCTCTCGTCCAAGTTCGACCAGTCGCCCCGGATCGGAGACGGCCGCCGCGACTGTTACGAAAACTGGTATTTCGCGGTTTGGGCGTACAACGGCTGGATCCCGGGAAATTCGTATCCGGACGCGGTCTTGAGCCTGATCGCCGCCGGCCCCAACGGCTGGTGGGCGGGTGTGCCCGTCAGTCCGGTGCCAGCCGGTCAGTTGCAGGATGGTCTCGGCGTGCCGGTGCCGACGCCGCAGCCCCAACATCTCTGGAGCCCGGCTCAGGCACAGCCGGCACCCCCGCCCGCGGCGCCGGCAAAACCGGTAGCACCGCCGGACGGCGTCCCTCAACTGCCCAACGGCCAGCTGGTGTCCGGCCCGTCGGGAGGAGCGGTCTACGTGATCAGGGACGGCCGCAAGCAGCACATCCCCGATCCGGCCACCTTCCGGGACAACGGGTTTGACTCGGCGAACATCCTTTCCCTGCCGGCGAGTGCGCTGGTGCTGATCCCTGACGGTGAACCGCTGAGGAGCGCCATGTTCAATGACCGCAAGCCTGACGCGCGGCTGACACGCGCCGCCTGACAGAGTCCGGAATCCCTGGACAAAAAATTACGGGGAAAAGGGGAGCGGGGGAGCCGCTACAGCGGCGAAAAGCAACGGCTTTGTGCCTCCGGGAGGAGGATCACAGCAGCGACGGCTTCCTCAAGCCGGCGCAGGAACACTGGCTTTTTTCATCCACCGCATCAAGCGCTTCCAGCAGCATGCGCGACTGGTTGACGGCGTCCCGCTCGAAGATTTCCTTCAGCAGCGGATGTTCCCAGTCACGCACGACGCCCTCGGCATGGTTGACAATGATGTAAAGCGCGGCATAGCAGGCGCCGATGTCACGCGCCAGCCAGACCTCCGGGCACATGCTCTGGCCGATGATGTCCCCGTGGGGCTGCATCATTCTGATCTCGGCCCGGCTCTCGAAGCGCGGCCCCTCCGTGACCACGCAGGTGCCACGGCCGAACACGCGGCCGCGGCCGTGCTGACGCGCCGACTCCACCAGTGCGGCGCTCATGACGGGGCAAACCGGATCGCGCATGATAAGCAGATTGCCGCCCGCTACCGGCTCCGGATCGCGGTGTGTGGTCAGATCGACGAAATCGTCGGGAATGACTATGTCCCGCGGGTCCAGCAGGTGGTTGAGCGCACCCACGCCCGCTTCGGAGAATATGTGCCGCACGCCGGCCTGGGCCAGCACCCGGAACACCTGCCGCGAAGCCGCGCCACGGCTGACGCCCTCACGCCATCCGTGCAGCCTGACCGTAAGACAGCGGCGGCCGGCGGCGGTTTCAAACAGCCTGAATGGAGGCGAGACGCCATCCGGAGTGTCAAATATCATCTGGTCGTCAAGGACGCTGGCACCGGCGCCCGCGTCTGCGGGAAAGTCGCAGCCGGCGGTGCCGGAGCCACCAATCACGGCCCACGCCGCTTCCGGAATCGCGCGCGAATTCATCCCGGCCGGACCTACCTGACCACGTCGACCTGCATCTGCAGGTGGTTGCCGTTATCGGATGTGTAACGTTTCAGTGGCTGGTCCACGCAACCGTCCAGACCGCGGACCGCCCCCAGTTGGGTGACGCCGGCACGAATCGGCTGCCCCAGGGTCACCTGGGGCTGGTCGATATGCGTCAGCACCACCAGCATCGTCGCGTCGGATTGAGGGCGGACCTTGATCTCCACATCCGGACAGTGGCCGTCGATCGCATAGCTCCTGATCCCGGCGATCATACCATTCACCGGCGCGTACACTCTGGTGCCTGCCGGCGCCCCCAGATCCATGGCCTGTGTCGCCGGACCGAAGCCGTTGCCATCGCCCATGGTTACGTACTGGAATCCGCCCTGGGGAAAGAAGAAGTCGATGCCGCGGGAAATGAAGGAACCATTGGCCTGGTGACCGGTCGGCGCCAGCGTGACCGCGTCCGGGCTGTTGGCCGCGTGATAGCCGATCGCCGTGATCTCGCCGCTGTAAACGGGCAGCATCAGCTGCAGGCCGCCCGCCTGCGCGACGGGGACTTTCTCGGGCGGCCGGGTGCTTGCCATCTCCCGCATAGCCGACATCGTGGTGTTGTCAAGAAGGGGGGTCGACGGTGCTCTCGAAGATACGATAGTGGCGCCAAGTGCCGCCATCGCGATGACGAGCATGGTCGCAAGAAAAGCCGCGGAGTGCCATTTGTACGTATATCTTCTGTACGTGCCTGCCCGCGGCCTCAGCATGTGGGGCTGTGAAGCCATCGCGTAATTAAACCATTTGAATTTATAATTTCAACCCCCTAAGTGCGATAAGTCACAAAGTGGAGCTGGGATCGCTGACGCCGAAGCTGATAATATCGGGGTGAGGTCAACAGCCGGGAGGCATGCATGAACTTAAGAATCCCCAGATGGATGCAGATGGTCGGCCTGCCGGTTCTGATCATCCTGGTATGGCTCACCGCCTCGATGGTGACCACGGCGCTGTTCGTCTTTTTGAGCGCGACGCTGCTGTCGCTGATCCTCAACCCGCTGGTCAAGCGGCTGGAATCGTTGAAGATCCCCCGATTCCTGGGAGTCTTCATCGTCTACGCGGCACTGCTGGCCGTGATCGTGCTCTTCTTCATCCTCATCATCCCGCCGACGATCACACAGCTGCAGCTCCTTATCAACAACCTCCCCGGCTACGGCGAGACCGTACGCCAGCAGATCGAAAGCTGGAAGACGGCGCTGCAGGGGCTCAACCTCGGTTTCGATGTCGGGGGCCAGATCAGCAAGCTCGCGGACCGGCTGCAAAACGCGATCGTCGACCTGGGGCCCACGATCCTCGCCTACTCGATCAACTTCGTGGGAGCGCTGTCACAGTTCCTGCTGATCGTCATCATCTCCATCTACATGCTGCTCGACGCCCGGCGCATCGGCCGCTTCATCCGCAGCATGTTCCCCAAAGACAGCGAGGAGGACGCGGACATGTTCGTCCTGCGGACGCAGCGGGCGGTCACCCACTGGATCCAGGCACAGGCGCTGCTCAGCCTCCTCATCGGACTCAGCGTCGGGTTGGGCATCTGGTTCCTGGGACTCATCGGAGTCTGGCCCGAGGGCACCAGTTATTCGGTGTTCTTCGGCGCCTGGGCGGGGCTGACCGAGTTCATCCCTTATCTGGGCCCGATCCTGGGGGCGATCCCGCCGGTGGTGACGGCGCTGTTCGCGTCCCCCTGGGCGGCGCTGGCGGTCGTGGTCGTCTTCGTCTTTATTCAGGAAGTGGAAGCGCATATACTCGTGCCTAACATTATGGGAACCGCGATGGGTGTACATCCGCTGGTGGTCATCTTCGCCATGATCGCCGGCGCGGAGATCCGCGGCATCATCGGCATCCTGCTGACGCTGCCCATGGTGGCGCTCGGCCGGGAGATAGTTGTATTCTTCCGTCCGAGGATCTCTTTGGAGAAATGGAACAGGACGCCAGCACCGCTGGAGGAAGCCGCCGACAGCGAGAACGATTAGCGCACCCGCGCGCGGCTCCCGCCGCGCCGTCAAGGCAAGGGTATGGTCAAGGAAAAGATACTGGTTCCCAAATACGTGCAGTACGCGCTGCTGCCTGCTGCCGTCCTGCTGGCGCTGTGGTTCATCAGCACCGTCAGAAGCATCGTCCTGCTCTTCATCCTGGCGTCCATCCTGGCGTTCGTGCTGGACGTGCCGGTCAGCTTCCTGCAGGACCGGCTGCGCCTGCCGCGGCTGGTGGCCACCCTGGCCGTCTGGCTGGTGATCATCGGCACCGTGGGCGGACTGCTGATGTTGATTGTGCCGCTGGTCATAAACGAGCTTAATAACTTCCTTGACAATCTGCCGGCTTATGCTGATCGCGTCCAGAAGCTGGTGCAGGACATCCAGGACGGTTTCCGTCATTCGAGCTTTCCTCTCAAGCCCGACATTACCGCTTCCGATGTGTCCGACCGGCTGGTGACGCTGGGAGAATCGGCGGCAACCACCTCGCTGGGGGTGGCCACCACCATCGGCCGGATGGGCTTTAACGCTTTCCTCATCCTGGTCATCTCCGTCTACATGCTGATCGACGCCCGCCGGCTGAAGCGGGCGGTCAAGAACGTCTTTCCGGAAAAATTCCGGCCGGACGCCATCCATCTCTTCAGCAACCTGCAGCGGGCACTGGGCAGCTATCTGCGCGGCCAGTTCATCGTCTCATCCTGCATGGGCATCATCGGCGGCACGATCGCCTGGTACGGCGGCGGAGGCTACGCCGCCATTGTCGGCGTCTGGGTCTTTCTCACCGAGGTGATCCCTTTCATCGGACCTTTCCTCGGGATGGTGCCGGCGGTGATCCTGGCCTGGCTCGCGGGAGGACCGCTGCACGCGCTGGTGGTTACCGGCCTGTTCCTGGCAGCGCAGCAGCTGGAGGGGCAGATCCTGGTGCCCAAGATCATGGGCCGGAGCGTTGGCGTGCACCCGCTGTGGGTGATGTTCGCCGTTTTGAGCGGCGCCACGTTCGGCGGCCTGATCGGAGCCCTGCTGGCCGTGCCGACCGTAGCCGTCGTCCGCACGCTGGTGATCTTCGCCAGGGAAGAGATGGCCCTGGAGAAGTGGGACCGGCCGCTGCTGGAAAAGACAGGCGCAAATGACGCCGAGTCGGTATGAAACCGGCTAAGTTGCGCGGCGCTGTGAGCTCTAAAGAATGAAACTTTCGCAGGTATTGTCAGGGATCGCAGTGCGGCGGCGGATGGCGGCGCCGGAATCGGAGATCCGCGCCATCATCTACGACTCGCGGCGGGCGGCGGCGGGATCGCTTTTTTTTGCTGTCCCCGGGTTCAAGGTGGATGGCCACGGGTTCGCCGCCGGAGCCCTCCGGCGCGGCGCGGCCGCCGTCGTCACCGAGCGCTGGCTGGAAGGCATCGGCCCCCAGGTGCAGGTTGATAATGTTCGCCTGGCGATGGCCGCCGCGGCGGCGAATTTCTACCGGCAGCCTTCGCGCCGGCTCAAGATTGCGGCGGTCACCGGCACCAACGGCAAGACCACCACGACCTTCCTGCTGGACAGCATCCTGCGCGCGGCCGGCAAGCTCACCGGGCTGGTCGGCGGCATCGAGTACCGGGTGGCCGGGCGCGGCGCCCCCGCCAAACGGACGACGCCGGAAGCGCCCGATCTGGAACGGATCCTGGCCGAGATGGTTGACGCCGGCGTGGAATTTGCTACTATCGAGGCTTCCTCCCACGGCGTTGACCTCTACCGGACTGCCTGTATCGATTTCTCCGTGGCAGTCTTCACTAACCTCACCCCCGACCATCTCGATCTGCACTCGGACATGGAGAGCTACTTCCAGACCAAGCGGCGGCTTTTCCTGCCGCGGGCTGACGAGGCCGGCTGCCTGGAAAGGGAACGGCCGCCCCGCGCCGCGATCAACATCGGCGATGAATACGGACGGCGGCTGTTCAAGGAGCTGGGCCCGGACCGGACACTGAGCTTCGGTTTGGACGAGAGCGCCGACGTGCACGCCAGGGAAGTCACCAGGCGCCGGTGGGGAACGGACTTCATGCTGGTAACGCCGGCCGCGTCGGCGCCCGTCAGCCTCCGCCTGCCCGGACGTCATAATCTCGAGAACGCCCTGGCCGCCGCCGCCGGCGGGTTGCAGCTGGACGTGGCGCCGGAGGCTATCGCCACGGGACTTTCCACGCTGGAATCGGTCCCCGGCAGGCTCGAGCCGGTCGAAACCGGTGCCCCTTTTGACGTCATCATCGATTACGCACATAACGAAGACGGCCTGAAACGATCGCTGCTCGCCGCGCGCGAACTTGCCTCCGGACGCCTGATCGTGGTTTTCGGCTGCCCCGGGGAACGCGACCGCGACAAGCGGCCGAAAATGGGCCGGGTAGCCGGCGCCCTCTCCGATCTGGCTATCCTCACAACCGACGACTGCTACGGCGAACCCCCCGGACAGATCCTCGATGAAGCCGAAACCGGTCTGGCTGCCTCCGGCAAGCCCTATCTCCGCATCGCCGACCGCCGCCAGGCGATCGCCGCCGCGCTGGCTGAAGCCGGGCCGGGCGACCTCGTGCTTGTCGCCGGCAAAGGGCATGAGACAACCCAGATCCTCGCCGGCGGGCCGGTGCCTTTCAGCGACCACGAAGTCGTGCGGGATCTGCTGTCCCGATAAGGCGAAAAAATATATCCCGCAATTTGCTGACGTGCTGAGCCGCCGGCCGGCGCGTGCCCTTGCCTCTCCTGGATGTCTGTGATAATTATTCAGCGTCGTCCATTATGACAACAGTGAAACGCGGCAGCGGGAGGCGACCATGCGGAAGCGGAAGTGGACGTTGATATTGATGACGATGTTGCTGTTATTGCTCACGTCCGGCAGCGGGCCGGCGGTGGCAAGCGGGGGGAGGTGGTGCGGCTTCGATCCGCATCTTCGGCAGGGCGGGCTGGCGCGGCCGGTGCCGGGACCGGTCACACGGGACTGGCAGCTGGATTGCAGTTCCGGGAAAGGCCACCGCGGAGTCGACCTTGCGGCAGCGGCGGGCACGGCGGTTCTTGCCGCCGCGGACGGAATGGTGATTTTCTCCGGCTACACGCCGGCGGAAGGCGGCAGCATGACGGTGTCGATCGGCCACCCCGGCGGTTACCACACCACATATCTGCATCTGTCCAAAGTCCTGGTTACCGACGGCCAAAACGTGGCACGGGGCCAGGAAATCGCCGAGAGCGCCGGACCCTATATTCACTTCGGTCTCAAGTCCGGAAGCGATCCCGCGCAGTATTCCAATCCATTCCCTTTTCTGACGGTTCCGGCAGCCGGCACGGCCGCAGCGGTGGGGGCCCCGGAGCCCGTCACGCCGGCGCCCGGCCAGGCAACGCCGGCTCCGCCCGCCAGCCACGCCGCCGGTCCCGTCGCGGCCGCGCCGGCTGAGCCGGTTGTGATACCGGGTGAGATGTCGCCGGCTACGGCGGCGCAAGGCAAGCCGGAAGCGGTAGCCGGCCGGGCTGGCAGCTCCGCAAGACAACCGGCGCCGCAGCCGGCAGAGGCTGCCTCAGCAACGAGCCTGGCCGTTCCGGCGGCGGACGGGCGGTCCTGGCTGGCCGCGCCAGCCGGACACACGGCGTCCACAAGCGCGGCCCCTGTTTCCGCCCGCGCTGCGGCGGGAATCAATTCCGGGGCGCCACCTGCCGGCCGCAGCGGCCCGGCGGGACGGCTCTTCGCAGTCGTCCTGGCGACCGGCCTGCTGATCGGCGGCTGCCTGTTGGCGGGCCGGGCGCAAGGGAAGAACCGCATCCGCGGGCCGGCCACGGCGGCACACGCCACAGCATAGTCTGGTACTATAACTGGGTTCCTGGAACCAGGCGCGCTCGCCGATGAAGACATTCTATGTAACAACTCCCATATATTATGTCAACGACGTGCCGCATATCGGCCACGCGTACACGACCATTGCCGCCGACATCCTGGCGCGATATCACCGCCAGCTGGGCGAAGATGTCTTTTTCCTCACCGGCACCGACGAGCACGGCAACCCCGCCGCGCGGGCCGCTGCCCGCCGCGGCGTCACGCCGCAGCAGCATGCCGACGAACTGGTGGTTAAATTCAGGGAGCTGGCCCGGCGCGTCAACGCCAGTAACGACTTCTTCATCCGCACCACCGATCCGGAACACGCACGCGTGGTGCAGAATTTCCTCACTGGACTGTACGAGAGCGGCGATATCTACCTGAAATCCTACAAGGGGCTGTACTGCGCCGCCTGCGAAGCGTTTTATTCCGAAAAAGAGCTGGTGGATGGCAGGTGTCCGGACCATGGCACCGTCCCGGAAGAGGTCGAGGAAGAGAACTACTTCTTCCGGCTTTCTGCATATCAGCAACGCCTGCTCGACTATTTCGACCGCCATCCGGATTTCATCCAGCCGGCGAGCCGCTACAACGAAGCCCGCAGCTTCATCAGCCAGGGCCTGGAGGACATCAGCATCAGCCGGGCGACGCTGGAGTGGGGCATCCCGGTGCCGTGGGACGAAAGCCAGGTGATCTATGTCTGGGTCGATGCCCTGCTGAACTACATCAGCGCGCTAACCTATGCCGCGCGCGAGAACCTGACCGGCAGATTCTGGCCCGCCGACTGCCACCTGATGGCCAAGGACATCCTCAAGTTCCACGCGGTCATCTGGCCGGCGCTGCTGATGGCTTCCGGCTACGAGCTTCCCCGGCGCCTGTTCGTACACGGTTACCTGCTCATGGGAGGGCAGAAGATGAGCAAGACGCGCGGCAACGTGATCGACCCTTTCACGGTGATGGACACTTACGGCGTGGACGCCTTCCGCTTTTACTGTTTCCGCGAGGTCGCTTTCGGCCAGGACGGCGTCATCTCGCTGGGGGGCTTCAGGATGCGTTACAACTCGGAGCTGGCCAACGACCTGGGGAACCTGGTGAGCCGCACCGTCGCCATGATCGGCAAATACCTTGCCGGCAGGATCCCGGATGTGTCCGTCGATCCGGCGGAATCGCAGGTCGCCGGGGCTGCGGCCACAAGTACATCCGACATGACCGCGGCCATGCTGCGGATCGACCTCTCCGGCGCCCTGGAAAAAACGTGGCGCCTGGTGCGTCTCCTAAACAAATATGTCGAGGATGCGGCCCCGTGGAAGCTGGCCAAAGACGAGGGCAGTCAGGCCGAGCTCGCGAAAGTGCTGTACGAGCTGGCCGAGGGGCTCAGGATCTGCGCAATCCTGCTTTACGCCTTCATCCCGGATACCTCGGTGGAGATTCTTACCCGCCTGGGCCAGGAACACGGCCGCTCCAGCCTCGCGTTGACGGATGCCGGCACCGCCTGGGGCGGGCTGCAAACAGGCGTTGATGTTCAGGCCGGCGCGCCGCTGTTCCCCAGACTGACGGATTGAGGCGGCCGGCGGCAATGGATCATGGCCAGCAGGAATCCGGGGTTGCCGGCGGTCCCGTCCTGGTGGACTCGCATGCCCACCTGGATTTGTGTGGCGACGATCCGTCGGCAACCGTGAAGGAAGCGCGCGAGGCGGGACTCGGCCGGATCCTGGCGGTCGGCATCGACCTCGACAGCAGCCGGAGGGCGGTGGACCAGGCTTCGCGCTTTCCTGAAGTGCTGGCCTGTGTCGGCATACATCCCAACGAGGCTGCGGGCGCCGATGACGCGGTCCTCGCGGAACTGGAACAGCTGGCGCGCTCCCCGCGCTGCGCCGCGATCGGCGAGACCGGTCTGGATTATTACCGCAATCGCGCGCCCCGCGAGGTACAGCTTGCGGCATTCATCCGTCACCTGGAGCTGGCGCGAGCCACAGGGCTGCCGCTGGTGGTGCACACCCGCGAGGCCGCGGCTGACACAATGCGCATCCTGGCGGAAAACGCCGATGGCATCACGGTGGTGCTGCACTGCTTCTCGCTCAGCGAGGAGGTCGCCGAGTGTGCCCGGCGCGGCTACTACATGTCACTGGCCGGAAACGTCACATTCAAGAACGCCGCGAACCTGCGCGGCGCGGCGGTGGACATCCCGCCGGAGCTGCTGCTCACGGAAACCGACTCTCCCTTCCTGACCCCGGTCCCCTACCGGGGACAGCCGAACCGGCCGGCCCACGTTGGCCTGGTGACAGCCTGTCTGGCCCGGGAACGCGGCGTTGCACTGACCGGGCTTGCCGCTCAGGTGCTGACAAATTACGACCGCGTCTTTTCGCCGGCGCGGGCCTCTGCCTGACCCCCTTTCACCAATCCCTTTTCATCTGCCCGGCTCGCGAGCCTGCAAACCTGTCTGCGTTCGACCTGCGAGCCTGCGAACCGGTCTGCGTTCGTCCTGCAAACACGGCAATTACCCCGCCATAAGCTGCGCTTATGACTTCCTGTCCCCATGGACAGGCGGGTTTTACCGGCGGCGGGCGCGGGTAAATAATCCTCGTATATTGTTGACTGCAGGGGTCTACATTATTAAACTGGCGCTTATGCTTATCTCATCAAAAAGTGAATACGGCCTGCGCGCGCTGATCGACATCGCCGCTCATGAGGATGTCGGCCCGGTGGGCCGCTCAGGCATTGCCGAACGGCAAAGGATTCCGCTGGCCTTCCTGACGCAGGTTCTAAGAACGCTGGTCGCCGGCGGACTGCTGGAAAGCACGCGCGGTCCGGCGGGCGGCTACCGGCTCAGCCGCAAACCCGGTCGAATCAGCGTTCTGGACGTTATCACCGTGCTTCAGGGGCCGGTTGCGCCGGCCAACTGTGCCGGTGCCAGCCAGGCTGGAGACTGCGGCCACGAGAATGGCTGCAGCCTCGCCGGCGTTTGGTCACGTTTACAGAGCGCAAACGAGGAAGTGCTCAGCCAGACAAGCCTCGCCGACATACTGGCCGGTGGCGTCCAGCGCGATGCGCGCCTGAGCGATAAAAAGGCCTCGGCGTCCGACCGCCTGGACGGCGAACCCGCCAGGAAGCTGGACTGCATCGGTGACGCCTGTCCGCTGCCGATCGTCAGGATCGCCCAGGAGATGCGCGAGTTAAGACCGGACCAGGTGCTGGAAGTCTGGGCCGACGACGAGGGTTCCAAGGCTGACATCCCGGCGTGGTGCATGGGAACTGGCAACCATTTCCTGGGCAGGGAAGAATTCGGCCTGCAGATGAAATTCATGATCCGCAAGGGAGCATTCTAGCGAGTGAAAATCGCCTGCCACTGATCAGGCGGATCTCCCCGTTTTACCGGGCAGCCGGCCGGGGAGACACATAATAGGCAAAGGAGAGGAAACCTGATGGATAGCGCCATATTCCTGGACAATGCGGCAACCACGAGAACAGACCCGGATGTGCTGGAAACGATGCGCCCCTGGCTGGACGAGAACTTCGGCAGCCCGGCCACACTCTACACCTTCGGCTCGCAGGCCAAGCAGGCGATCGAAGCCGCGCGCCAGCACGTCGCCGACCTGATCGGCGCCGACCCCAAGGATATCTTCTTCACCAGCGGCGCGACGGAATCCAATAACTGGGCGATCAAGGGCGTGGCCGAGGCGCTGGAGGAACGCGGCAGGCACATCATCAGCAACCAGGCCGAGCATCACTCAATCCTGATGCCGCTGCGCCACCTGGAGAAAAAGGGCTGGGAGGTCACATATCTGCCGGTGGACAGTGACGGCTTCGTCGATCCGGACGCGGTAGCCGCGGCGGTCCGCGATGACACCGTGCTGGTGACGATGGTTCATGCGAACCACGAGATCGGCACCATCCAGCCGATTGCCGAGATCGGCCGTGTCACCGCTGAAAAGGGGGTGGCCTTCCATGTCAACGCCGCCCAGACCGCCGGCCATATCCCGATCAGCGTGCAGGAACTCGGCGCCGGCCTGATGTCGCTCTCGGCGCACAAGTTTTACGGCCCCAAAGGCGTGGGCGCCCTCTATATCCGCCGGGGCGTGCGCATCACGCCGCTGCTGCACGGCGGCAGCCAGGAAAAGAAGCGCCGCGCCGGCACTCACAACGTCCCCGGCATCGTCGGCATGGGCAAGGCGGCCGAGCTGGCCCGCGCCAATCTGAAAGCCGAGGTCGACCGTCTCTCCGGGCTGCGTGACCACATCTTTGACTGGGTTGAGAAGAATATCGATGACATCCGCATCAATGGCCACCGCACCAGGCGGCTGCCCAACAACGTCAACTTTTCCATCGAGGGAATCGAGGGGGAATCCATCATGCTGTCGCTCTCGTACCCGACCGCCGACGGCGCCCGTCCCGTCTATATCTCCACCGGATCGGCGTGTGTCTCCGGCAGCCTGGAGCCGTCGCATATCCTGCTGGCGCTGGGCATGCCCGCGGAGCTGGCGCACGGCTCGGTGCGCATCAGCATGGCTAAAGGCGACAACCAGGAAGACATCGATTACGCGCTGTCGCAGATCGCGGCCGTAGCCGAGCGGCTCAGGAGCATGTCGCCGGTCTACAAGCGGGGCAATAAAAAATGCGCCGCCGGGAGCGACCCCAACGGCTGTGAATGTGAGGCGGCCGGCTAGCCGGAAAACGCCGGCAGCTTTCCGGATCGACGGCAAGGCCCGGCAACGATTATCGCTATCAAACTTCATTTCGAGGAGGAACGACATGTACACGGAAAAAGTAATGGATCATTTTCAGAACCCCCGCAACATGGGCGAAGTCGAGGACCCGGACGGCGTCGGCGAGGTGGGCAACCCCCAGTGCGGCGATGTCATGCGGATCACCATCAAGGTCGACGAGAATGAGGACCGCATCGAGGACGTCAAGTTCAAGACGCTGGGCTGCGGCGCCGCAATCGCCACCAGCAGCATGGTAACGGAGCTGGCCAAGGGCAAGACGCTGGATGAGGCGCAGGAGATCTCAAAGAAGGTAGTCGCTGACGCGCTCGGCGGCCTGCCGCCCCAGAAGATGCACTGCTCCAATCTTGCCTCTGACGGCCTCAGAAAGGCGATAGAGGACTACCGCGCCCGCCACGCCCAATAACTCCACCCCGAATGCGCTAAAGCCAGAACGCCCGCGGTCCGATTAACTTGCTAGGCTCGCGTGCGAGCCTGCATTTTCTTTTCTTAAAGGGCGCTTTTCAAGGGCATTTTGGGCGGATGAGCTTGAGCTTCAAACCCCGGATCGGCTTGCGCGGCAAGCTGTCCATTATCATCGGCGCGGCGGTTCTCATAATCGCCGCCATTCTCACTTTCTACACTTCCCATTACTTAAGCAACGCCATTAATCAGGAATACCGGCACCGCGCGGAAACGGTCGCCAGTTTTTTTGAAGCCAGCCTGGTAAGCATGCATGGAACGACGCTGGCCGCGCACATGCAGGGCGAGATTGACTCGCTCATGCAAAAGAACCCGGACATCCAGGAGATCTCAGTCTACGCTCCTTCCAGCGGCAGCATAATCAACATCGCCAGCAGCGATCATCGCATTGTTGGTGCTGCCGCCTCCACGGAGGATGTTGCGCCGCTGATAAGCGGCAGCGGCACCACTTTTTCCGATACCTGCCCGGACGGAACCGCGACCACCGCGGTAGCGGGCGCAGCAGCCGGCACCAGCGGCGGCCCGAATGACAACCATGCCCGGGACAGCATCGAGATGATCGCACCGGTGCATGATCCGGGCGGCAATGTCGTCGCCTCCATCGGCATCTATCTGAACACTGCCGCACGTGACGGCCTCATCCGCTCGCAGCAGATCCGCTTTGCACTGATCACCAACCTGCTGCTGCTGGCGCTGCTGGTGATCCTTTACTTTTCCTTCAGCCGCATCCTGGTTAGACCGGTGAAACGGCTGACTAAAGCGGCACACCTGCTCAGCGAAGACAACTATGACCAGCCGCTGGCAACCAGCCGCCGCGACGAGATCGGCAACCTGGCCATCGCCATCGACCGGCTCTCCTCATCGCTCAAATCGCGCGACGAGGAGGTCGGCCTGCTGCTGGACGCCAGCGCCGCGGTCTCATCGACGCTGCACGTGGACCGGATCCTGCAGACGCTGTGCGAAAAGATCTCCAGCTCACACAAGGTTACTTACTGCCGCATCTCGCTGCTGGATCCCACCAGCGGCAACCTGGCGGTCAAGGCAGCTTCGCCCACGCGCAGGATGGACTGGAGCCACGGCATCGGCCAGACGCTGCAGCTGTCGCAGGCGGGCCACCACGCCGAAGTCCTGACATCGGGCAAGCCGATCGTGCTGCGCCGCCACGGCCAGCTGTCGATGGAAGGCAACGAGAAAGAGTGGGAATGGGCGCTGACGCCCGACACGCAGTCGGCGCTGCTGCTGCCGCTCTGGTCCAAGGACGAGGTGATCGGGGTGGTCACGCTCGGCGAGGTCAGAAGCTGGGAACGTACCCCCTTCAGCCGCAAGAAGATTGAGTTCTACCAGACGCTGATGAACCAGGCGGCGGTGGCGATCGACAACGCCCGGCTCTATGAAAAGACCCAGTGGCATGTGCAGGAGCTGTCGGCGATGCACAATCTGAGCCACGCTTTCACCTCCACCCTCAACTATCAGGAAGTAATCAGCGTGGTCTCCCAGCGGGTGGGCAAGCTCATCGGCGCCCAGTTCGCCTCCGTGCTACTGCCGGATGAAAACCGGCGCTTTCTCAACATCGTCGCCAGCTACAACCTTTCCGCGGAATATATCTGGGCGATCAACAAGAAGCGGCGGGTGCCGCTGGGCGTCGGCCCACTGGGTAAGGCCTTCGTCGAGCGCAGGCCATTCGCAGTCGAGAACGTCATTTATGACCAGAGCTACGATCAGTGGAAGCACATCGCCGCCATCCAGGGCTACTCGTCGCTGATCGCGTTGCCGCTGCTGGCAAAGGATGAAAGCATCGGTGTCATCTGCATATATTTCGCCGAGCCGCGGATGCTGGCCGCGGACGAGATCGAACTGCTGGCTACTTCGGCCAATGAGGCCGCCATTGCCATCGAGAATGCCCGCGTATACGAAGACCTGCAGGACGCGTTTGTCGGCACTATCCGCTCGCTGGCGGAGACGATCGACGCCAAGGACACCTACACCCGGGGTCATTCCGAACGGGTGTCGCTTTACAGCGAAGCCATAGCCCGGGGCCTGGAATTGCCGCCAGACGAGCTGCAGAAGATCCGTTATGCGGGTTACCTGCATGACGTGGGCAAGATCGGCATACCTGACGCCATCCTGACCAAGCCCGGCAAACTGACGCTGGAAGAATTCAAGATCATCAAGCGGCATCCGGTGCTGAGCGAGCGCATCCTCAAACCGGCAGGCTTCCCCTTCCCGGTGCAGCCGATCGTGCGCCATCACCATGAGCGCTACGACGGCAAGGGTTATCCCGACGGACTGGTCGGCGAGGAGATACCGCTGGGCGCCAGGATCCTGTTCGTCGCCGACGCTTACGAGGCGATGACATCGGATCGCCCGTACCGCAAAGCGCTGTCGGTCAAGCGGGCGCTGAGCGAGCTGACAAAAAACAAGGGCACGCAGTTCGATCCCAAGGTGGTAGAAGCCCTGGCCGCGATCATCAAGGCTGGCGACAGTACCACGCGCGAGATGCGCAAGGGCGCCTGAGGCAGATGAACCCTCGCTTGATCTGCTCGGCGACGTACAGGCAGCGGACGCAACAGGCTAAGTTTTTCATGGGGTCAAGCCGATAACACCGCAACTGAATCAGGGGGGCAAATGAATATCTACCAGTATTTAAGCGGCGCGGCCGGTCACATCATCGCCATGACCGACGGAGACACAGGGAAAGAGGAACTCTTTCCCGCCATTCTGGAAGCCTTCAACCTGGCCGTAGCGATGATCGCTTTCTATTTCGCCATCAGGGTGCTGCCTTCGATCTCAAAGGACGTGCGCAAGCGCTCGTACCTGTTCCTGGTGCTGGCGGCCATCACCTTCGCCATCGCCGAGATCATCGGTACGCTCAATGAGCTGGCGAAGATCTCGATCGATGGACTCTACGAGGGCGTGGAGGCTGTTTTCGTGATTCTGTTCGCGGCCGGCTTCTATTTCATGTTCACCAGCGAGCACAGGGAAGCGCTGAAGTTAAGACGCCAGTCGACGACTGATGACCTCACCAGCCTTTACACCCATGGATTCTTCCAGACCTACCTGGTAAACAAGGTCAGCAGTCTCAAGAGCGACGGCACCGAACTGACCATCCTGTTTCTCGACATCGACGATTTCAAGGAATACAACGACAAATTCGGGCACCAGGAAGGCGACTACGTGCTGCAGAAGGTGGCGCAGACCATCCAGCATGAGGCGCGCGGCGAGGACGTGGCGTCCAGGTACGGCGGCGAGGAATTCACGCTCATCCTCGGCTGTAACTTCGAGACCGCCTGCCGGGTAGCCGAACGGCTGCGCTCGAGCATCGAGGAGCGCTGCTCCACGTTCGCCGATCCCAGCATGCGGCGCAGCGTCACCGTCTCGATCGGTCTGGCCTCTTTCGGCCGGGACTCGGAGCACGCCGACAAGCTGGTGCATATCGCCGACGCGCGCATGTACAAAGCCAAGCGCCTGGGGAAGAACCAGGTCTATGCAGGCGAGATCGGCCTGGAAGAAGCCTCGCCGCACGCTGCCTGACGCCCTGGAGAGCCGGTACAGCCAAATATTCCGGCATCGGTTCAGCAGCACCGGCTGGCTGCCGATGAAGATTGTAGACCGGATTAATGCCACTTCCCCGTGCTGACAAATGATACTCTGGGGTAAGATAAGCCACTTCTCCGTCTTCATGGTGCTCCAGCTCCTGGCCAGCTACAACAAGACCGGCCAGCTGGAGATTGAAGATAATGAAGAACGGGCCACTATCTACCTGATGGATGGTTTCGTCGAGGCCGTATCGGTCCCGCGTTCCGATCATCTGCTCGGCGCCAAGCTGGTAAAAGCGGGGCACCTGTCCCAGACCGACCTGCGCAAGGTCATACTCGCTTCAGCGCTCAGGGATGACAAACGCGAGTTTCTGGGCCTGACCCTGATGAAGAGCGGCATGGTCGAACCGGAGATAATCGCCGGGACGATTACCGAGCAGGCTTACGAAAACACGCTTGAGCTTTCCAACTGGGTCGAAGGCACGTTCAAATTCACTTCGCCGCGTCAACCGGTGGTATTTCCTTTCCCTCCCCGGATCAACGTGCAGCACCTGCTGCTGGAGACGAGCCGCCGCCTGGATGAGGGGCAGCGCCCGTCCAAGAGCAAGGCCGTGCTCCCTGGAGACGAACTCTGCCACAGCTGCTCCGCCAACTGCACCGAGGCACAGAAAGACAAGTATCTGAAGGACGGCATCTGCCTCTGGCGCAACATGCCTGTGATCACCAGGGAAGCAATCTTCGCGCCTGAAAACACCGGTTTCGGCGGTCCGGAAGATATTGCCCTGGACATCCCCTTTCTTTAGCCGCCAGCATCGCCGGCAGCCTGGCAGCCGCAGGAGCATCCCGCGCTCACTCCCGCATCCTTCGTTGAAAACGTCAGGGCCTTTGAGTAGACTTGGACTGCCCGCGGGCATATGACAATTCATGATTCCCATCAAACGCATATTCGTTCTCGTAACGATTCTGGTTGTGATCGCCGCCGCCGGCACGGCGGGTTTCGTGTTGACCGAAGGCTACGGACCGCTGGACGCCTTTTTCACCACGGTCGTGCTGATCTCAACGGTAGGGCTAGGGACGGCGCCGGCCTCTGCCGCGGGCAAGGTCCTGGCGATCGTCCTGATCATCGTCGGCGTAGGGACGCTGGTCTATGCCTTCTCGACGGTGATCGAATTTTTTATGGAAGGATACCTGGGTGAGATGCTGGAGGAGCGCGGCATGAAAAAGAAAGTTGCCGAACTGAGGAACCACTTCGTGATTTGCGGCTACGGCCGCGTCGGCGAACAGGTGGCCAGGGAATTCACCCGCGCCGGCGAGGTTTTCGTCGTAGTGGACTCAAGCCCCGAGAGCATCGCCCGCTGCAAGGAGCACGGGCTGCTGTTTGTCGAGGGCGACGCCGCCGACGACGAGACGCTGAGCGCAGCCGGACTGCACCGCGCCCAGGGACTGGTGGCCTGTGTGGACTCCGACGCCGACAACGTCTTTGTCACTCTGTCAGCGCGTGTGATGGCGCCAAACCTGCGCATCGTCGCCCGCGCCAACCTGGAAGACTCTTACAGCAAGCTGAAAAAAGCCGGCGCCGACAAGGTCATCTCACCCTACGCCATCGGCGGCAGAGAGATGGCGACCCTGATGCGCAAGCCACAGGTCAGCGACTATCTCGACGTGGTCACAGGCGGCGGCGAGCTGGAGCTGCGGGTAGAGCAATTCACGCTTTCGGAGGGGTCGCCGGCGATTGGCAGGAGCATCAAGGACCTGGAGGTCCGCCGCCGCACGGGCGCCATCATCCTGGCGGCGAGAAAGCCGGGCGGAGCCTTCGACACCAATCCCGAGCCGGATACGACCCTGAGCAACGAGGATACCATCATCGCCGTCGGCGCACCGGATGAGATCCAGTCGCTGGAAAGCCTGCTGGCGCCGGCAACAGGAACCGCTGCCGGTAGTGGCGATGCCTGAGATCGCTGACTTCCTCTTTCAGATTACCAGCCTGATCCGCGAGACCGCCGCTCAGCGCCTGGCTGAGTGGGGCTGCGGCGAGCTCGCAGACGGTATCGAGCTTGAGCGGCCGGCAATCAGCAAACACGGCGACTACTCGACAAACATCGCCCTGGTGGCTGCCGGCAGGGCCAAACGGCCGCCGCGCGAACTGGCATCGCAGCTGGCAGATGATTTTTCGGCAGCCAGAACCCTCCAGCCGTTGCTGTCCCACACCGAGATCGCCGGGCCGGGATTCATCAACTTTTTCCTCCGGCCGGCGGCGCTCGCAGGCGCGGTCCAGACCGGCATCACCCTGGGCGCGCGCTTCGGCTCCAGTCTCCCGGCGGCGCCGGAAAAGATCCTGCTGGAATTCGTCAGCGCCAACCCCACCGGTACGCTGCACGTCGGCCACGCGCGTTACGCCGCATATGGTGACGCGCTCAGGCGCATCCTCGAGTTTGCCGGTCACGATGTCACATCAGAGTTTTATATCAATGATTATGGCACGCAGATGGAGATCTTCGGCCGCACGCTGGCGGCGCGCTACGCCCAGGAGCTCGGCCTTGGCGGGAAAATCCCCGACGAAGGCTACCAGGGCGAATATCCCCGGCATGTGGCCAAGCTAATTGCGGAAGAGGCGGGCGACCGCTTTGCCGGCGAAATGACGCCGGAGCCCACACCGGCAGCGCTGTCATTCTTCAGGCAGAGAGGCTGCGAGCTGGTGCTCGGTGAGATGAGGGCCGAGCTGGAACGTTTCCGTGTCGGCTTCGACAGCTGGTTTTCCGAATCCCGGCTTTACAGCTCCGGCGAGGCGGAGGCCGCCATCGAGGAGCTGAAGCGTGCAGGAGAGGCGGTGGAGCGGGAAGGGGCGCTGTGGCTGCTGACGACCCGCTACGGCGACGACAAGGACCGCGTGCTCATCCGCGGCAGCGGCGAGCCGACCTATTTCGCCTCCGACATCGCCTACCACCGCGACAAGCTGGAGCGCGGCTACGACCGCCTGATCAACATCTGGGGCGCGGATCACCATGGCTACGTGCCGCGGATGAAAGCCGCCTTCGAGGCGCTGGCGCACGATCCGGAGCGGCTCGAGATCATCATCGGCCAGCTGGTCAACCTGATCCAGATGGGGGAGCGCCGGCAGATGTCCAAACGCGCAGGGACGATGGTGACCCTCGCCGAGCTGGTGGACGGCATCGGTGTTGACGCCGCCCGCTTCTTTCTGGTGGATCGCAGCCACGACACCACGCTCGATCTCGATATGGAGAAAGCAAAGCTGAAATCGGAGGAGAATCCCGTCTATTACGTGCAGTACGCTCATGCGCGCATCTGCAGCATCCTCAGAAAATCAGAGACCGGAGGAGAAGCCGGCGTGGAGACCGGGGGAGAGGAGGAACCGGCCGGCGCCACGCAGACCGCGGCCGGCGGACCATTCAGCCTGCAGCCGCAGGAGCGCGAGCTCATCCTCAAACAGGCCGACTTTCCCGCCGTGGTGCGCGCCGCGGCGATTACACGCAGCCCGCAGCGGCTGACGACCTATGCCCGGGAGCTCGCGGCCGTCTTCCACGTCTTTTATCACAATTGCCCCGTACTGCGGGCAGACCCCGGCACCGCTGCATTCCGTCTGGACCTCTGCCGGCTCACCCGGTACGTGATCGCGCGCAGCCTCGACCTGGTTGGTGTCGCGGCGCCTGAAAAAATGTGATGGCGGCGGCGGGCGCGAATCGGCGCAGTTCCATGTTTTCCGCCGGCCTCGTTGACAATTCTCCCCGCTTTCAAAATCAAATTCATGTTTAAATCCTTAAAACAGCTCCACTGGAGCATCTACATCATCTCCCTGGCCAACGGCGTGATCATGACCGGCTTCATGATGGTGCTGCCGCTGCTTCCCGGCTACGCCAGCCAGCTGGGCTTCAGCGAATATGCCATCGGCGTGCTGATGGCCTCTTACTTTGTAGGCAGGGTCCTGTTCGAATTCCCCGTGGGCATCATCTCCGATTACATCGGCCGGCGCCTGGTGATGTGGGCGGCGCTGCTGGTATTCGCCGTGTCGACCGCCGCCTACGCGCTCACCACCACGGCGGCGCTGATGATTACTTTCCGGCTGGTGCAGGGATCGGCGTCCTCGGCGTTCGTCGTGGGCTCCCAGGCATACATCAACGACGTGACTCCACATGAACTCCGCGGGCTGGCCAACGGCGTCAACAGCAGCGCCATCAACGCCGGCGTGATTGCGGGACCGCTGCTGGCCGGCTTCCTGTCACAGGCCTACTCGATCCGGACGCCGTTCTGGATCGGCAGCGCCCTGGCGGGGATGTGTTTCTTCCTCAGTCTTGCCATCCCCGGAGCCGAGGCTGGCCTGAGGGCGCAGCTCGGCGGGATCTCCATCAGGCTGGCTGGAATCAGGGAACTGCTGAGGCACGTCCTCTGTCTGCCGGCAGCCGCGCTTTCGGCCGTGCATTTCCTGCAATGGATGGGCGTGACCATCTTCCTGACGATCGCGCCCATCATCACCGCCGAAAGGCTCGGCTGGAGCCCGGAGCTGGTGGCCGCCGCCCTGGCTGCCAGTGGCGCCGTCTCGGCCCTCTCCAGCCCGCTGCTGGGCCAGATCTCCGACCGCAGCGGCCGCATCCTGGGAATCGCCGCCGGCCTGCTGGTAATGGCCCTGGAGAGCCTGATTGTGTTGTTCCACCCTGGGACAGGTCTTACCATCGCCGCCTTCGCGATCGGCGGCCTGGGAGCGCCGGCTTATTTTAATTCTTTCCTGTCGCTGATTGGAGACGTCACTGCATCCGGCCAGCGCGGCGCCGTCACGGGCTTCATCGGTTCTTTTGGCGAATGGGGCAGCATCATCGGCAGCGGTTTGATTACACCTTTGCTCTGGCATAATATCAACAGCGGAGCTCCGCTGGTCGCGGACGTGGCGGTGTTTCTGGCGACGACGGCTTTCGTCTTCGCGGCCCGATCGGTGCTCATAAGGCAGCTGGGCGACACGCGCCCGGCTCAGGCGCGACCGTAGCGGAAAGGAGTCATTCTGCCCGAGCTTCCCGAAGTGGAGACCATCATGCGGCAGCTGCAGCCGCTTTTGCCCGGCAAAGTGATCGGGCGCGTCGATGTGCTCGACCCGCGGATAACTGCGCCTGTGACGCCAACCGCCTTTAGCCGCAGCCTGAAGGGCAAGCAGATCGAGGCGGTGACGCGGCGGGGCAAATACCTCAGGCTGGAACTGGCCGGTGGCGAGGTACTTGTCATCCACCTGCGCATGACCGGTGTGCTTTCATTCGAAGCCGCGGGCAAGCATGCTGCCCGCCCGCATCTGCGCCTGGTGATCGAATTTGCCGGCGGCGGCGCGCTGTTGTTCCAGGACCAGCGGCGTTTCGGCACCGCGACATTGCTCGATCCGGTCCGGGCGCAAACCTATTTCAGCCGCCTGGGGCCGGAGCCGCTGGAGCGCTCATTCAACGCCGCCCGCCTGCGGGAGCTGCTGACCGGCCGCCGGCGCCCGGTCAAATCCCTGCTGCTGGACCAGCATGTCGTTGCCGGCATCGGCAACATCTACGCTGATGAGGCGCTCTACCGCGCCGGTATCCGTCCCACCCGCGAGGCCGGCGATATCAGCGCCGGCGAAGCCGCACGCTTGAGCGCCGCGATCAAGTCAACACTGCGCGACGCAATCGCGCTTCAGGGCAGCTCGATCGACACGTACCGTGATTCCCGCGGCCGCCGCGGCCGCTTCCAGGAGACCTTCCGCGTCCACCGCCGCGCCGGCGAGCCTTGCCCTGGGTGCGCCGGAGAGATCGTAAAAATAAAGCTGGGGGGGAGGGGGACTTACTACTGCCCCCGGTGCCAAAAATGAAGAAGGCCTGCAGGGATTAAAAGACTACCTGTGGCTGGAGGCTGAAATCGCGGTAGCGCGCAACGGCGCCGCCCCCGATCGCCTTTGCCAGGTAGAGCGCCCGGTCGGCTTTGGCCCTCAGGGCACCAACGTCAGCACCATCGGCGGGGCAGCAGACCACGCCGATCGACACGCCGGTCATCTCGCGGCCACCGGTCCTCAGGTTCAACGCCTGTACGCGGTGCCTGATGCGGGTAGCCAGGCGCTCGGCATCCCCGGTCACCGTGCCCGGCAGCACCAGGAAAAACTCGTCGCCGCCGTAGCGCACCGCAATGTCGGTTTCCCGCTTCTCCTCACAGATCACCCCTGCCAGATGCCTGAGGGCGCGGTCGCCCTCCTGATGGCCGCAGGCGTCATTGAGCTGTTTGAGCCGGTCGAGGTCCATCATCAGCAGCGAGAAGGGAATGCGGTAGCGCTTGTAAAGCTCCAGGTTGCGATGCAGCTGCTGGCGGAAGTAGCGCACATTATAGAGCCCGGTGAGTGGATCGGTGTTGGCCTGATATTGCAACGCCACGGAGTGCTGCTCGATGAATGCCTCGATTCCGGCGCTCAGCAGCTGATAAAAACCCTCGTCCAGCCGCTGCGCCATTTCCAGCACGGCAATGTCGCTGGCGCGCAGCTCCGCCGCGACAGCAGCGACGATCTGCCGCTTCAGCGCCGAATAGTCGTCGATGATGTTCGCAACCGAGGGGTCTTCCCGGCGCAATGTGGCCATCTTCGCCGCCAGCGTGCCGGACTCGAAGCTGGCGGAAAAATCGGCGGAGGGATCGGTGAGGGACTTGGCGATCTGCGCGATCAGCCCGGGGAGGCAGCTGGCGAACTCCTGTGTGGGGAAGGACTCCAGTGATGCGAGGCCGAGGCTGTCGATCACCGATTTAAACCACTCCCTGACTACCTGCGTCTGGCGCCGCCTGAGAGATTCGCTTGCCTTGAAGGCCACGATGGCGCTGCCGTTGGCAGTCACGCCGCCGCCATGCCCATTTATCGGGTTTCGGGCCATATGACTTTCAGGTCTGATGAATTCAAATCCTAAAGAGTCCTTTTAAACAGAGCCGCCATACCCTCGTGCATGCTGCCGTGGCCGCCGTTTCCACCCGGATTTTCGCCGGCTGTATCGCCAGCGGCCGGCGGACGCAGAGCAGGCTCCATCGCCGCAGCCGGCTGACGGCGCAGCTCGCCGGCGATCGCATCGAGCCTTACCCTGGCTTCGCGCCTGAGGCTGAGGGCAATATCCATGATCGACTCCACAGTCTGCAGCGTCTCCAGCCTCGCTCTTAATATATTTTTTTCCAGCCGGGCATAGTCTCCTGCCAACTGCTCGGTCATTTCCAGCATGCGCCCGGCCATCCCCGCCAGGGAAGCATCCACCAGCTCCGCAAACTGCGACAACTCCTGCTGCGCATCCGGTGCGGTGGACAGGAGGCTGGTATCCGCTGCCCCGGATTCATGGCCACGGCGCGTTTGCGGAGGGATGGATGGGGGGAGGGCTTCCCTCCGCTCCCAATGTTCACGATCTGCTCCTGATGAAAATTCAGCGCGGTCGCTGTGCTCCGGGAAAGAACCTGCACGCAACCGGGGTTCGGACTGGTACCTGAGTTCGGCGATGCGACGATCGACCAATTCCTGTAGATCCATGGGCCTCCTGTCATGAGGTAGCGGCTTGACTGCTTTCCTGGACCCAAAACGCAGCAAAGCCCAGGTGCTAGCCTGATTGCCATTACGTATGCGCAGGGTCTTGCGAGGAGCGGCCTGCCAGGGGTTGCTGCCGGGGCCGCATGATCTTTTTCTACATGGTCGCGTTGGTTTCCTTCAAAAAGACTACGGCGGCCTTGCGTCCCATCCCGACTTGCCGGGATTCGGACAGGAACGCAACGCCGCCGCGGTCAAACTCTATCCCCGGAACGATGAATCAGAGCACCGTTACGGTGATGACGACCTCACTGTAAGCAGGGACTGAACCGGCATCACGGACGGCACCGCCGGCTGCTGCAATGGCTTGCCCCGCCGGGAGTCCGACTTCACCGCCGCCTGCGCCCTCATGGCCAAGCAGCTGATTGCCCTCCGGTGTCGGCGATGCCGTCCGTGTTATTAGCTGAGTGATGATTTGCGCCCCCGGAGTCCCGCCCTGGTTGCTGAGGGCGTCCTTGCCGAAATTCACGCGGAGGGCGTCCCTGACGGTGACACCGACCCTGGTGGTGCTGGCCGCGGATTCGGCCAGAACTGCGGAGGGAATAAAACAAGCGCAAGCAAAAGCGGCTAAAAACAGTGCCGTGACGCTCTTCACACGCTTTTTTTTTGCTGTTTTGTCCATTGTTCCTGCCAGTCCAATGGACAAACCGCGTCGCCGCTTCGCTTGCGCTTGGCTACCCGGCGAAGGCGCTAAAAAAGCTCAGCTACCCCGCCAGTCGGAGCAGATGAGCTGCTTGCGCAGAACATGTCTCGGCGCTCGAATTGAAGAGCAGCCTATCAAGCTTCGGCGGCCGGGCTGTCTCCCTCAGGGAGACCCCTAGCTTTGCGCCCCCACCTCGCGATGGGTTTGCCTTTTCGTTCTTACATCCTCAATATCGGTCCCGCTTTGACACAGCTTAAATAATTTCCTTTTTTCCCGAGCTAAATGAGCGTTATAATGGAGGCTATCAAAAGTGCCTTTCGCGCGGTTTGGGACCACCTGAAAATGAGCAGAGCAACGACGATACAGCACAAAAGCGGCGGCAAGACTACCGCCAGGCGAAAGACGATCATGATTGCCGGCGCGGCGGTGGTAGCGCTGCTGGTCCTTTCCTACATATCCATGGCATCGGTCTTTCCCGCAGGGATCAAGGTAAGTCCGGCCGACGGGAGCCAGGACGTTTCCCTCGACCAGCAGATCTCGGTTTCCACCAGCTGGATGCGCGGGCACATCAATAGCGTCAGCGTTAAACAGTCTTCACTCAATCCCTCCGGAGCTTCCGTCGGCGACAAGACCATCAACGGACACCTGGGCGGCGGCATATTCGTCACGGACAACGGGCCCCTCAAGCTGGAGCAGGATTCAAAATATGCCGTGACCGTCGACGCCGATCTGACTGAATTCTCGCTGACCGGCCCGCATCACCGCGAGGTGACGCAGACCTTTACTTTTCAAACGATCACCACCCCGGCGCCGATTTTTTCCCAGGACACGCAGATAGTGCCGATGGGGCAGCCGATCACCGTGGACTTCAACACGCCCATCCAGTCCTTCAATTATCAGCTGAGCCCGAACGTGCAGTCTTCGTCCAGCATCGACAGCTCCAATCCCACCAGGGCCTATATCACGCTGGCCAATTACCAGCAGGGGCAGAAGTTCGACCTGACGATCACCGCGGCCACCGGAAAAGACGGCGTGCAGATGAGCCAGCCATACACGCAGAAGATTTCTACAACCGAGCCGCTCAAGGTCAAGTTCGTCCCGGGAGACGGTGAGGCCGGCGCCAGCGTCTACGAGGAGCCAACGCTGACCTTCACGGAGAACATCAAGAATCAGGGGGACGCCGACAAGCTGCTCTCGATCGATCCCGCGACGCCGGGTTCATGGGACTGGGCCGCGCCCAACAAGGTGGCGTTCAAGCCCGCCCGGAACTGGAGCAACGGCGAGAAAGTGACGATCCACCTGAAGGGCGGTCAGGACGCCTTCCGCGGCGATAGCGGCAGCTTCCTGCGCGAGGACGTCAGCAGCACCTTCACGGTCATCCCGGAAAAAGTAATCGAGGTAAACCTATCACAGCAGCGCGTATACGCTTATGACAACAACCATCTGGTCAGAACCCTGATCTGTTCCAGCGGCTCGCAGGCGACGCCCAGTCTCACAGGCACGTACGCCGTTTACGCCAAATCACCGGCGGTCGACATGAGCGGCCCCGGTTATCACGCTCCACACGTCCCCTGGGTGCTCATGTTCAACGGGGACTACACCATCCACGGCAATTACTGGGCGACCAGGTTCGGCGTGCCCACCAGCCATGGATGCGTCGGCCTGCCGGTACCCGACGCCCAGTGGCTCTACAGCTGGACGCCGCTGGGCACCATCATCAAGATCCACTACTGACGCCGGGACGGCCCCATCCGGCCGGCCCACGGCACCACAAAAAACGGGAAGCAATCGCTTCCCGTGAAAAATCATTTTTTTCTGTTTGGCCGTCGACGTGTCAGGAAAGGCCCAGCTCTGAAACGAGAGCCGTTTTCGGCATGGCGCCGACAACCTGCTTGGAAACCGAGCCATCCTTGAACAGCAGGATGGTGGGGATGCTCATGATCCCGTACTTGCCGGCTGTTTCCCGGTTCTCGTCGACGTTGAGCTTGGTTACCTTGACCTTGCCCTCGTAATCATTGGCGATTTCCTCGACCAGGGGCCCGACCATGCGGCAGGGACCGCACCAGGCCGCCCAGAAATCAACAATTACGGGCAGGTCGGAACCCAGGACCTCAGCCTGGAAGTTCGCATCGTTTACTTCTAAAACACTACCTGCCAACTTGTTCTCCTTTCGTTAGAACAGAAACCGGACCGCCGCCGTCAGGCGGCAGGTCAGATTTAATCATACCCGAATTACAGATGCCGAATCCTGATCGCCTTTTCGGGGCAGGCGGATACGCAGTCGCCGCACCCCCGGCAAAGGGAGCCATTGACCGTCACGATCTCGCCCGGATCCATCTGGAACAGGGCCTTCGTGGGACAGGAGTCGCGCGCGGGACAGCGCTCGTGCGCCGCGCATGACTCAGAATCGACTACTGCCTGTTGCATCTTTCCTGCCTGATACCTGGATATTTACTGGAACAACATTGTTCGCGGCCACACGGACCGCCACCGCTTAGCCTCAGCCGAAGCTGAAACCGCCGCCGCCGCTGCCGCAGCTGCCGCCGGAATGCGACGCGCCGCCAATGCCGAACGAGCTGTTATAGACCTGCCGGACATCCCGGCTGTTGCAACTGGGGCATTCCTTGTCGCTCTCGCCCAGAAACCCGGTCACGAATTTCTCAAACTCGTTCCCGCACTGATTGCATTTCAAATCATATATCGCCACTTAATTCACCTCCGAAACTGACCGGCCCGCACCGGACCGGTAGATAATCACGGTTGACAGGTTGACACCTGAATAACAACCTTTTTGATGTTAACGCCGGTTAAAGGATTCAAACCCGGACAAGGGGAGTGGCGGACGCCAAACATGCCGGCTCATGTTAGACTATCCCGCATGTATCGAATCCTTTACACGAAAAAACCAGTCTAACAGATGAAACAGCTTGTTCCCACTGATGAAGCGTTAATTGCGCGGATCAGGCGTCATGATAATGACGCTCTCGAGCAGCTGGTGTCGCGGTATGAGGTAAGGGTGTACAATCTCGCCTACCGGATGCTGGGCAACCGTGAAGACGCCGAGGATGTGCTGCAGGATACGTTCGTGAACGTCGTCCGGGGGCTGGACAAATTCCGGGGCAGGTCGAGCTTTTCCACCTGGCTCTATCGCGTCGCCGCCAACGCCGCGCTGACGAAGATCCGCAAGCGCAGCCGGCGGGAGAAGAGCGAGAGTGAATTTCTCGATGACGTCTATTCCGTCAGGGAGACGGCGCATTCAGGCAGCCTGCTGACGGACTGGTCGAGCAATCCGGCGACGCGGCTGCTTGACGAAGAAGCGAAAAACGAGATGAACCGGGCGATTGACGACCTGCCAGAGATATACAGGGCGGTGTTCGTGCTCAGGGATGTGGAAGGCCTGCCGGCGGCCGAGGTCGCCGAAGTGCTCGGCCTCTCGGTGGCGGCGGTCAAATCAAGGCTTCACCGGGCGCGCCTGTATCTGCGAAACAGGCTGTCTGGCTACTTTACAGCGGAATAGAGACGGGACGGGATCGACTTGGATTGCCAGGAAATATTCGAAGAACTCTCGGAATACATAGACGAGAACCTGGCGCGGCAGAAATGCCGCGAGCTTGAACGGCACCTCGAGACGTGCCATAACTGCCGGGTAGTGGTCGATACGCTGCGGCGGACAGTGGCGCTGTATCATTCCATGCCTGATGAAGAGGTGCCTGAAGACGTGCGGCTGCGCCTGCACAAGATCATCCGCCTCAAACCCGAAGAATAACGCGCTTTCAGGTCTTCTCCCATTTCTCCAGATAGGCGACCTGGCTCAGGGTGCTGCCGTCTTCGATCTCCCGCCGCAGACGGTTCTCGCGCTCCATCACATCCATGGCGCGGTTTGCGATCTCCACCGCCCGGGCCGCGGGCAGCACCACGACACCATCATCATCACCAGCGATCCAGTCGCCAGGCCGCACCTGCTGGCCGGCCACCGTCACCGGCACGTTGATCTCGCCGAATCCCTTGGGCTCGCCGGCTGTCGGCGTCACGATGCTGCTGAAGAGGGGGAACTTAAGCTCACGGATCTCGGGCGTGTCCCTGACCGCGCCATAGATCACCACCCCCGCCAGGCCCCGCTCGCGGGCGCTGTGGGTCGCCAGCTCGCCCCACACCGCGGGCGGGGCGCCGCCGGCGTCGATCACCAGCACGTCGCCTGGACCGGCAACGTCGATCGCCTCCACCGGCTTGGCCCAGTCGCCGGGATAGGTGCGCACGGTGACCGCGCGGCCCGCCATCCGGATGCCCGGAAAAACCGGCCGCAGACCGGGCAGATCGCCCTGGCGGTGGCGGGCGTCGGAGATGTTGGCGGTCGATACCTGCGCCAGTGCCGTGCCGATCGTCTTAAGCGTTGCCCGCTTGTAAAGCTTTGTCGCCTGCCCCTGGCCGGTATCGATCGCCCGGCGGATCTGCCGCGCCGCAGCCTCGGCGTCGGCGGCCTTGATGATGGCGCCGCCAACGATGATGATGCCGGCGCCGGCTCTAGCGGCCTCCGCGGCAGTTTCCGAATTGATGCCGCCGGCGACTGCCAGCGGGACGCTCACGGCCGCGGCGACCCGCTGGATCAGATCCAGCGGCGCCTCGCCGCGCATCTGCTGGTCGATGGCGGTGTGGATGCCGATAAAATCGGCGCCCAGCTCCTCCGCTTGCCGGGCGCGCAGCACCGGGTCGGCCACCTCGATCATGTCGACGATCACCTGGAGGCCGTAGTTGCGGCCAACCTCGATGCACTCACTGATGGTGGCGTCAGAGGCGGCTCCCAGCACGCCGGCGATGCTGGCGCCCGCCTTGGCGGCAGATTCCATCTCGAAGCGGCCCGCGTCCATGGTCTTCAGGTCGGCTACGATCGTGGCGGCCGGAAAGCGGCGCTTCAGCTCCCGCACCGCTTCGAGGCCTTCGCTCTTGATCAGCGGCGTGCCTGCTTCCAGCCAGTCGACACCGCCGCGCATGGCTTCGTCGGCGACCGCCAGGGCGCGGGGGAGGTCGAGGAAATCAAGCGCCAGCTGCAGGATGGGGGGCACCGGTCAGACCCCCACTATCTGCACGGCAACCCGCCGCCGGCGGGGGCGGTTGTCAAAATTGACCAGCACGATCTGCTGCCAGGTTCCCAGTGTCAGCCGGCCGCCGACCACCGGCACCGCCATCGAGGGGCCCAGCAGGCCCGCCCGCACGTGGGAATGCCCGTTGCCGTCGTCCATGCGCACGTTGTGATCGTAGTGATCGTCGCGCGGCGCCAGCCGTTCGATCGCCCGGCGGAAATCGGCGATTACGCCCGGCTCATATTCCAGGCAGGTGACGGCGCCGGTGGCCCCGGGGATAAACACCGTGGCCGTGCCGGTATGCACGCCGCTGGCCGCGACAGCCGCGGCGACATCGGCGGTGATATCGGCGGTATCGAAATCTTCGCCCAGATCGTATTCGAACTCGCGCATGGACAGGGTCAGGCCACCTGCGGCCACCCCGTCTTTCCTGACTTGCATCTGGATCTAGTCTCCCTTCGGATGTCGACTGGCGGCGGCCGCCGGCGCCACAGCCGCGTTGTGCTCGTCCACGCGGACGATGAGCGGCGGGAAATCTTTCAGCTCGGCTTCGGTCAACTCGGCGTAGGTAAGGATGATCACCCGGTCGCCGACCTCGACCAGGCGGGCGGCGGCGCCGTTGACACAGATCTCGCCCGGACCGCCGGTGATGGCGTAGGTGGTCAGCCGGGCGCCGCTGTCGATGTCCAGCACATGCACCTGCTCGTGTGGCAGGATGTCGGCGGCGGCCATCAGGCCGGCGTCGATGGAGATGCTGCCTTCGTAATCGATGCTGGCGCCGGTCACCGTGGCGCGGTGGATCTTGCTTTTTAGCATCATCCTGCGCATGGCTCAGTCTCCTCCGGCGGGCAATAGCAGCATGTTGTCGATCAGGCGCGTGCGGCCAACCCTGGCGGCCACCGCGGCCAGAACCGGGCCTTCGACCGCGCTGACCGGCTCCATGGTCGCGGGATCGACGACCTTCACGTATTCGAGGTCCACCAGGTAATGTTCGGCTATCTTCCGCTTCATCTGGCGGCGCAGGCGGGCAACGCTGGTCTCTCCGGCGGCGACAGCATCGCGCGCCTGCGACAACGCCTCGAAAAGCGCTACCGCCTGCGTGCGCTCGTCCGGCTCCAGATAGGTATTGCGGGAACTCATCGCCAGCCCGTCTCCCTCTCTGACGATGGGCTCCACGGACACCTCGACGTCAAAGTTGAGGTCCGTGGCCATCCGCCTGATCACCGCTGCCTGCTGGGCGTCTTTCTGGCCGAAAAAGGCGATGTCGGGGGCGAAGATGTTCAGCAGTTTGGCCACCACGGTGGCCACACCGCGGAAATGGCCGGGCCGGCTGGCCCCGCACAGGCCGGTGGCGATGCTGCCCGGCTCCACCGCGGTTTCGAATCCCGGGGGATACATCTCGCCGTCCGGCGGGGCGAACAGGAGGTCGGCGCCGGCGCCGGCGGCCATCGCCAGATCGCGGTCCAGATCGCGGGGATAGGTGTTGAAATCATCGGTGCCGCCAAACTGGATCGGGTTGACGAATACGCTCACGGCCACGAACGAGCACCGCGACCGGGCGGCCCGCATCAGGCTCAGATGGCCTTCATGGAAAGCGCCCATCGTCGGCACCAGGCCGACGACCGCATCCGGCTGGCGACGGGCGACGGCAATGCTTGCGCGTACATCCGCGATCGAACGCACGTACGCGATGGCGGTTTTGCCTCCGGATCCGGCCCGCGAGGAGGCGTCGCCCATGATATATCCGGATTGTTGACGGCTACCGGTTCCGCCGGATGGCGGGGATGGATTCATCTCAGGCAGTCACTCCGTTCCGTTCTCGAAAGAGATACCAGACATTGGCTGTCTCTTGCGTACAAAAGCCCGGCGGCGCCCATGGTTGTCCGCGGCATTATCTCGCATCCGGCAAGAGCCGGGCCTTCTTTCCATCAAAGAGAATATCAGCGGCACCGCCTTCTTGCAAAGGATACCGGTTATCAAATAAAGTTGTAACAGAGGTGCAAATCGGCGAAAGCCGCCGCATAAATGCCTGATTTGCGGCGCCATTATCACAATTCGACAATTGCGAACATGCCCATTTATGAGTATTGCTGCGGGTCGTGCAAGGCCCGGTTCGAAGAACTGGTCAGATCCATGGAGGCGAGCGCAGACGTGCGCTGCCCGGCCTGCGGTTCCCTCAAGACCGACCGGCTGATGTCCGGTTTCTCGTTTTCTTCCGGCGGCTCCGGCGGCAGCGCTTCGGGGAAGAGCTGCGGCACCTGTTCCAGCACATCCTGTGCCAGCTGTGGCTAGCGCCGACCCCGCCACCAGGCTTGCGGAGCTCCAGCGCGAAGCCGCCGCCTGCAACGCTTGCCCGCTGCATGAAGGGCGGACCAACAGCGTGTTTGGCGCCGGCAGCTCCCGGGCGCGGCTGATGTTTGTGGGGGAGGCGCCCGGATACCACGAAGACCGCCTCGGCGAACCTTTTGTGGGCCAGGCGGGCAAGCTGCTGGACAAACTGCTGGCAAGCATAGGGCTCAAGCGCGGCGACGTCTACATCGCCAACGTGCTCAAATGCCGCCCTCCCAACAACCGCGACCCGCAGACGGCTGAGATCGAAAAGTGCCGCGGCTTTCTCGAACAGCAGATCGGACTGATCTCGCCCGCCATCGTCTGTACGCTCGGCAACTTTTCCACCAGGCTCCTGTCGGGACAGCCGCACGGCATCTCCCGCGTTCATGGGCGCCCGCAGGCGATGCCTGGCAGCGATATCAGGCTTTATCCGGTATATCATCCCGCCGCCGCGCTCTACACTCCCGCCAACCTCAAGGTGCTGGAAGAGGATTTCAGCCGGCTGGCCGGCATCCTGGAGGCAAACCATCAAGCGAAAGTCGAGCCGTCCCCAAAGGTCGATGCGGCGCCGGCAGCTAACCCTCAAGTTGCAGTCGAGTCTACGGACGGAGATGCGGCGGCAGGCGGGGACGGCACCGGTACCGCGCCTGCCGGCGAGGGCATGCCCGGGGGCGAGCAGCTCGGCCTGTTCTAGCCGATGATATCCGCCGTTTTAGGCTCGGAGGAGCAGACGCAGAAATTTGCGGCGGCCGTGGCCCGGCTGTTAAAACCCGGCGATACGGTTTTCCTCATCGGTCCGCTCGGCGCCGGCAAGACTTTTTTCATCCGCGCCGCGGCGCGCGAACTGGGCGTAACGGAGCCGGTCACCAGCCCCAGCTTTACCATGGCGCAAACCTATCAGGGGGTGGTGACTGTCCATCACCTCGATCTTTACCGGCTGGCGACCTTCTCGGCGGACGACCTTCCCGATTTCGACCCTTTTTTTGAAGCGAATGCCGTCACTTTCATCGAATGGCCCCAGCAGGCGCAGCCGTTTCTGCAAGAACCGGCGCTGGTACTCGAACTCAGCCATGTCGATGTACGCAGCCGCCGCATCCGCATCGCCGGCGGCCGCAAGGAACTGATCCGACAACTGGAGGAAGAGATTGCCGGCACTGGCGATTGACACATCTACCGAAATTTGCAGCGTCGCGCTCGGGCCTGGCGGGGAGCCGCCGGACGAGATCGCCATCGACGCGGGCCGGACGCATCTGGAGGTGCTGCTTCCGGCTGTCGAGGAGCTCCTGGGAAGGCAGGGCGTGACCGCCGCCGCGCTGGAACTGATAGTCGCCGGCACCGGCCCCGGCACCTTCAGCGGCCTGCGGGTGGGGATCG
The DNA here is from genome assembly GCA_021791195.1 of Actinomycetes bacterium. Lineage (GTDB taxonomy): Bacteria > Actinomycetota > Thermoleophilia > BMS3ABIN01 > BMS3ABIN01 > JACWAD01. The sequence goes on from JAJYXB010000007.1 coordinate 155,881, forward strand.
CTACAGCGCGCGCCCTGGCGCAGGCGCTGGAAATCCCCATCACCGGATCCAGCTCGCTGGCGGCGCTGGCCGCGGCCACGGCCGCCTCAACGGAGCTGACCAGCCTCGCGGCCACGGCAGAAAGCCCGGCGATCCTGCCCGTGATCGACGCCAGACGCGGGCAGGTTTTCGCGCAGATTTACAGAACAAACGGGGGAGGGATCGAGCCCGGCTCGGAGATCTTCTGCCTGTCTCCCGATGAACTAATCGCACAGGTTTCAAAAACAGCCGGCGCCACGGTGGCGGTCGGCAACGGCGTGCTCGCCTACCATGACCTGTTTGCCGCCAGCCCGCTCAGGCTGCCCCTGCCCGCAAGCGGGCTGCACCGTATCAGCGCAGCCTGGCATCTGCCCGGTGAGCCCGTGCGGCTGAAGTACAGCCCGGCCGATCTGCTGGCAGTCAAGCCCGTTTACGTGCGCGCGCCAGACGCCGACAAGACCGTTCTGCTGAGAAAGAGAGAACCATGGCTATGATCAGACGAATGCAACTGGCTGATGTGAAACCGGTCGCGGAGATCGAGAATGAAGCCTTCCCCAGGCCGTGGTCGCAGAACGCATTCATCACACAACTGGCAAAGTCTTCAAGCATCTGCCTGGTGGCGGAGATCGACGGCGGGGTGGTCGGATACCTGATCGCGACGCAATACGTGGAGGTCTGGCACCTGCTTGACCTGGCGGTACACGTGCGCTACCGGCGCCACTATGTGGCCACCGAACTGCTGGAGAATTTTTTTGAGCTCACCGGGCGGGATCAGCACCGGGGCTACACGCTCGAAGTGCGCAAGTCCAACCGCGGCGCCATCAAGATGTACGAGAGCTTCGGCTTCATCTGCACCGGGCTGAGAAAGGGATACTACAGCGACAACGCTGAGGATGCCCTGATCATGTGGAAGGATTCCGAGGATATGCTGGCATGATCCTGGCGATCGAGACCTCGTGCGACGACACCTGTGCCGCCGTGCTCGACGGCGACCGGCTGCTGTCCAGCGTCGTCTCCTCGCAGACCAGGTTCCATGCCCGCTACGGCGGCGTCGTGCCGGAGGTGGCGTCGCGTCATCACCTGGAGCTGATTAACCCGGTGGTGGCCGAAGCGCTCTCCCGGGCGGACGCGCGCACCCGCGACCTCAGCCGCATTGCCGTCACCACCAGTCCCGGCCTCATCGGCGCGCTGCTGGTGGGCGTCGCCACGGCAAAATCAATCGCCTGGGCCAGCCGGGCGGCGCTGGTGCCAGTCAGCCACCTGGAGGGTCACATCGCCGCCAACTATCTGCCCCCGGAGCCGGTGGAGCCGCCTTTCATCTGCCTGATCGCATCCGGCGGCCATACCTCGATCGTGCATGTCCGCCAGCGCGGCGCTTTCGAGCTGCTGGGGCAGACGCTGGACGACGCCGCCGGTGAAGCCCTCGACAAGGGCGGACGCCTGCTGGGGCTGGATTATCCCGGCGGGGCCGAGCTGGACGTGCTGGCGGCAGGCGGCGACCCCGCCATCACCCGCTTCCCAGTCGGGCTCGACCGCCCGGACAGCCTGGATTTCAGTTTCAGCGGCGTCAAGACCGCGCTTTACTATTTCCTCCGTGACCTGGAGCCGGAACAGGTGCAGCGCCACCGGGCCGACATCGCCGCTGCTTATCAGGCCGCGGTGGTCACGGCGCTGGTCAGGAAGGTGCTGGCTGCCGCCCGGTTGTGGAACTGCCGGCAGATCTGCCTCGCCGGCGGCGTGAGCGCCAACTCCGAGCTGCGCCGCCGCCTGCAGGCTGAATGCGGCCGCGAGGCGCTGAAGCTGCGCGTGCCGCCGCCGGAGCTCTGCACTGACAACGCCGCCATGATCGCCAGCGCCGCCCGCTTCCTGCCGGCGATCCCCTTCCCCGAGTACCTGTCGCTGGGCGCGCGCGCCTCGGGCGGCCGGGCCGCCTGATCGCCGGCGGCGTTACAAACCGCCAAAAGCAGGGAATACGGCCACCGGCCGAGTATAATTATTGCCGTACCCTTTCATTGATGGGTGCGCGGCATATTGAGGGCCGGCCGATGGCGGCGGCCCGGGCCGCAATCCGGGAAAAATCAACAGGCTAAAGGATCGGCGGACAGGTATGTTTTTCGAAGACAGGAAAGATGCCGGCGAACGGATGGTGGCCATGCTGGAGGAGTACCGGCAGGCGGCGGACACGCTGGTACTGGGCCTGCCACGCGGCGGCGTCGCGGTGGCGTTCGAGGTCGCGGCCAGACTGAAACTGCCGATGGACGTGTGGGTGACGCGCAAGATCGGCGCGCCGTTCAATCCCGAGCTGGCGATCGGCTCGGTCGACTCCGACGGCAACCTGCTCCTGGATGAGGACACGGCCAGGCTTTATGAGGTCAGCGACCGTTATATCCGCGAGGAAGTCGAAGCGCAGAAAGAAGAGATCAAGCGCCGCTACAAGGAGTACCGCGGCGTCGAGAGTGCTCCGGACGTAAGCGGCAAGACCGTGCTCGTGGTCGATGACGGCGTGGCCACTGGCTATACGATGATGGCGGCGCTGCAATCGGTCAGGGCCGGGGGAGCGGCCACGGTCGTCTGCGTCATCCCCGTCGCGCCGCCCCGGGTCATGCGCAAACTTGACCAGCTGTCAGACCGTGTCGTGTGCTTTTCGACACCTTCCTACTTCGGCGCGGTCGGAGAGTTCTACCGGAATTTTGACCAGGTGTCTGACAAAGGAGTAATCGAGTATATCAAGCAGGCGCGCGAGTCGTTCTGATCCTGGCGGGACACGCCGGCCGCTCCCAGCCAGCCCTCTGATTTCCTCCAGGCATGGATCGCAAACCGTCCCCTTCCACCCGATTCATGTTCTGCCGCCGGCGACCGACAGGTTAAGGACGCGCAAGGTTTGACCGCAACGCTTCAGGGTAGGAAGTGCGCAAGATGCGAACCGGCCGCTTCTTCACTGGGGCAGAGAGGAGGGGGACATCATGACTGCTTTCAAGATCAGCTGTACGGTTATTCCGGAGCGGGAGAACGACACGATGTCAGCGAAGTTCCTCGTTGTGGCGCCGGAGGACAGGATCGTCTGGATTGCCACGTCCGGGCCCGGCCAGACCCCCGATTTTAGCCAGGAAGGGCGCAAGCGTGCGGTGGCCCAGGCCGGCCTCAAGAGCCTGCTCGGCAAATTGAAGCGTGAGGAGGCCACCGACGGCGACATCCTCGAGCTTTCCGACGACCAGATCGACTGCCGCGACCGCAACCTCGGCAAATGCAGCCGTTATCCACGTTCGACAGCGATCATCTGCCACCGTCCCGAGGGCGCCGTCGAGGCGGAAAAGGACGAATGCTATCCTGGCGTCCTCGAATGCTGGCTGCTGGAGGAAGGTATGGATTGAGCCCCGGCCGGACCGGCGGCGCCGCGGTTTCCACGCTGCCGGTCAGGGATAAATAATCGGTCAGGACAGATACGGGCGGCCTCAGGGCCGCCTGATCTGTCTTGCAGACTACTATAACTTGTAGTATTATCCGCCGTAGTTTACCAATCCCCGACTCTGTAACGGAGGAACAATGAGAGAAAAGCTTGTTGCGGCTCTCGCCGCGGTGCTGGTGATAACCACGCTGGCGATCGCGAGCGGCTGCGGAACGGCGACTGCGGGCCAACCGGCTGAGCTCAGCGCCGACAAATACAACCAGATCAATGTGGGCATGACTTCGGACCAGGTCAAAAGCATCGCCGGCGACCCCGCCAGGACCGAAAGCAAGGATACCGGCTCAATGCCCGGCATGCATATGAACGGCAGCCAGATGGACTACTGGTATTACCAGGGCAGCCACGGCTGGGTCCGCATCGAGGTCTCTGAGGGTAAAGTCACAGCCAAGTCCGGCTATTAAGAGCGCGCTGTGGATATGAGCAGTCAGACAACCAACGATTTTTCCCTGCTTGTCCCGTACCTGATCTTCATTATCGTGGCCACGCCGGCCATTATCCTGCTATTGATGCGCAGCGCCAGCCGCACCCGCGCCAAAGCAGCCGCCCGGGGCCAGAACGCCGACGGGGGCGCCGCGGTGATGGCGCCGGCGCACCGCCGCGACCTGCTGCGGATACCGGCGGTGAAACGCCTGCTGAAGATGCGGGCATTCCAGTTCATCATGCAGTTGCCGAACGTGATTGTTTTCGGCTTGGTGATCGCCGCCGGCATCTGGGGGACGCAGCTGGGCGACAAGAATTTCGCCACCGTCCTCACGTGGCTCGTCTGGTGGGCGGTCATCATCTTCACGTTCCTCTTCCTGTCACGCACCTGGTGCATGGCCTGTCCGCTGGTGTCAGTCGCTGAATGGATCCAGCGGGGCAAGCTCTGGGGGGTCAGCAAGCGCTCGATCAGCCTTAACCGCAAATGGCCCCGCAAACTTCGCAATTTCTGGATTCCGACCGTTTTCTTCATCGTTCTCACCTGGATGTTCCTGAACCTGGAGCTGGCCACGAATCCGTTCCTGACGGCCGCTGTAGCCCTGGGCCTTTTCATCGTGCCGGCCATTTTGATATCGCTGGTCTTCGAGCGCCGGACTTTCTGCCGTTACGTCTGTCCCATCGGCGGCGTCATCGGCGCCTACTCGATGACGGCGCCGCTGGAGATCCGCAACCGCAGCGACCAGGTCTGCCGCTCGTGCAAGGAGAAGGCCTGCTACCGCGGGAATGAAAAGGGCTACGGTTGCCCGATGTTCATGATGCCGCAGACGATGGAGACAAACACTTACTGCACCATGTGCACCGAGTGCATCAAGACCTGCCCCAACGACAATATCGCCCTGAACGTGCGACCGTTCCTGTCCGACCTGTGGCAGACACGCAAGATGGGGATCGACGTGGCCGCCATCGTGGTGCTGATGCTAGGCATCACCGTGTTCCAGACGCTGGAGATGCTCCAGCCCTGGGAGAACATCTCCAGCTCGCTGCAAAGCGCGACCGGCCTCAGCGGACACATGGTCCTGACGCTCAGCTTCCTGGCGATGGGCGTGATCGCGCCGTTGGTCATCTTCACCGCCTGGTCGGCGCTGACCCGCTGGATCGGCGGCAACGGCGCCAAGCTGAGGACGGTATTCATCGGCTTCTCGTTCGCCTTCCTGCCAATCGCCCTCGGCGCGCATCTGGCGCACAATCTGAACCACTTTCTGAGCGAGGGTCCGCCGGCGGTGGTGCCGGTGATATCCGACCCGTTCGGCTGGGGCTGGAACCTGTTCGGCACCGCAAACCTGGTGATCGGTCCGCTGCTGTCGATGAGTCCGCTGCGGCTGCTGCAGATGACGCTGGTGGCGCTGGGTTACATCGGCGCTGTCTATACCGGCTGGCGGGTGGCGCGGCAGACCTTCGGCGACAACCTGCGCTCGATCGCCGGGCTGGCGCCGATGCTGGTGCTGATGATCGCCTTCGCCGGGATCAACCTCTACCTGCTGAACCTGCCGATGTCGATGCGGGAATAAATCAGCACGCGTGGGAAACATGAACTGAACTGCACTGGGCGCCCCGGAACGGGGCGCTCTTTTTGCGCCCTGCTAACAGGAGTTCCGGGGTGAGTTGCGTGATTGTGGCCCTGGGCGAAGCGGAGAAAAGCACAGCCGCAGCCGGGAGAAGCGTGAGGAGCGGCCGCCTGCGGATCAGGGATTGGCGTGCTGCTGGTGATCCACCGTGCAGATGCCGTCAGGGCCGGTGCCCTGCTGATGCTCGGTGAAGCAGATGAAGGCGCCGCGCTGGTCGGCGCTGGCAACGGAGAGGGTGCTAAGAGAAAAAAACGTGAAGGTCGCTGCGGCCACGGCGACAAAAGGCATCAACCGCCGCCATGAGCGCCGCGGGCTTTTCTCTTCCCGCACCAGATCCTGGAGACGTCCGGTTATGTCGCCGCTGCCGGTGACCGCCACCGCCAGCTGATCCATCCTGCTCAAACGGCTTGCCTTGGCGATCCCCGCCAGGGCTGAGGCTACCGCCAGCGGACTGCCGACCGCGGTGGCCGCCTTGCGGTCCGCCGCGATCTCGAGACTTAAGCGCATCATCCCAAGCGCCATCTTCGGACCGGGCAGATAAAAAAGAGTCAGCGACACCGCTTTGGCGGAGGCCACAATCAGATTGTCGCGTCCGCGGCGGTGCGCATCCTCGTGCTCCACAACCGCGGTCAGATCCGCTCCAGACAATGAGTCGACCATCCCCCGGGAGATCACGATTCGCGGACGCAGCAGCCCCACAGTCACGGCCAGCGGCTCCATGGAGGCGATCAGGCACACCCGCTCGGCCCAGGGCTTGCCGCTGATGGCCGGCAGAGCCGCGCAGTGGCGCGCTCCCTGACGGCACCGGCTTTTCTGGCGATGGCTGACACGCAAAAGCCGCGTGCCGCCTCCCAGAAGGAAGGCCAGCTGCAACAGGAAGACAACAGTCAGGAACGCTGCCAGCAGATAATTGAGCCGGCTGGCGGCCAGAAAGCCGTGCCCGAGCGCGAAGATGCCGCCGCAGGCGTTCCCCATGGCTGCCAGCGCCGATCCCGACAGGAACCGCAGCAGCACCAGCGCCAGGACCACAGCGGTGGAGATACCCGCAGCCATGATCGATGAGAGATAAAAAAATGCCGATGCCCGCGGGCCGATGCGTCCGCCAAGCCAGTGCTTGATTACCCAGGGACTTGAAAGGATCAGCAGGTAGGAAAGTGCTAGGGTGAGGTAACCGATGGTTTTGCGTTTCCCTTCTTGGCTTCGATCAACCGGATCAGCTCGTCCAGCTTGGCTTCGTCCTCGGAACCAACCGTTTCGACGAAGTTGGATAGCACCGGCTCCCCGAATCCCCCCAGCAGGCCACGCATTACCGTACTGATCGCATCAGAGCAGAATTCGTCACGGGTCTGGACCGGCGCATAAAGGAAGGCGCGGCCGCGTTGTTCCCGCTTGAGCAGGCCTTTCTCCGCCAGGCGGCTCATGACGGTCATCACTGTGGTGTAAGCGATAGTACGCTTTTTGGCGATCCGCTCGTGAACGTCGCGGACGCTGGCGGGGCTTTCCTGCCAGACCTGTTCCATGATATCGGCTTCCAGATCGCCCAGCACCTGCCGGATCCCCTTTTGCTGGGTCCTCAGGTTTACCAGGCGGCTGAGTTTTTTGCGTGGCGATGCCATGCGCCAATTTTACTACTGCGCGTAGTGAAAAACCAGCATTCCGGGATCGAAAACGCGGGGGAGAGGCGGAATCATGCTTCCGTCGCAGCCGGCCCGGCGGCGGCCCGCGCCGCGGCCGCTTTCTTCACGCCGGACATCGTCAGCAGAAAGCCGGCGAACATCACCATGATCCCGGCCGCCTGCCCGATCGACTGCAGCTCATAACGGCCCAGGTTCGAGAGCGAGCTCCCTCCGGCAACGATCAGCGTGCCGGCCGCGATGAGGATGTTTGCCAGCGGCAGCCGGCGGAAGACGGCGGAGTAGATGGCGCCGCCCACCAGTATCAAGGTGCCGATGCTGCTGACCGCGATGGCAAGCACGGTCAGGATCGCCGGTTTCTGGATCGCCTTCCAGCCTGGCTCGGCGCCGGCGGCGAGCGCCGTCCGGTCCATGCCGGCCCTGGCCAGCAGGATGGCCGACACCGCGGTGATGACAAGCATCGCTGCCAGCCAGACGCGCGCTACACGCCGCGGCGCCAGCAGGTAAAGCGTTCCCAGACCGAGAAAGCCGACCACGACCGTGGCGCCACAGAGGTAATAAACCTTGGAGACAAAAGGTGTCCAGCCGCCGATGCTTCCCAGAAAGTCGCAGGCCGAGGCCACGGCAAAGATGAACAGCGCCGCCGCCCATGCCAGATGTGCGGGATGGCGCCGGGCGCTATACTGAAAAAGCACGATGCCGGAAAACAGGGCGCTGATCAGGGCAGCGGCCAGCGGGAAAATCCACATCCTCTTCCTCCTATGGAAATATTTGCCGGTGCACTTTCTTGATGCAGCGGTCCATGATCACTTCCAGGCCGCCGTCACGCGCGATCGCCGCCGCCTCCTCGCTGATGATGCCTTCCTGTAGCCACAGCGTGCGGGCGCCGATCCGGACCGCCGCGCGGGCGATATCGGGACAGGCCTCGGCCCGGCGGAATACATCGACGATGTCTACCGGCCGGGGGATCTCCGCCAGCGAAACGTAGCATTTCCTCCCCAGGATCTCGTTGACCCTGGGCCGTACCGGGATGACTTCAAAGCCATGTTCGATCAGGTACGCCGCCACCCGGTTACTCGGCCGCGCCGGATTGGGGGAGGCGCCGACGACGGCGACCACGGGATTGCCTGAAAGAATGGATTTCAGCTGCTCTTTGTCGTAATCCGTCACGAGCATAACATTATCAGAAAACCCGGCACCGCAAACTGGAAACAGGCAGGCGAAACCTGTTAGAATACTCTGGCTAAAGTCAGGCACGGGTGAACCCGGCGCCTGTTTTTGCGTGCAGGTTTCGCCTGCATTTTCGATTTTCCGGTTTATACCAGGATGCGCCGCAGCGGAAAAGCCGCCCCGCCGCGAACGCCAAACCAGGAGCGGCATCATAAAACTCGAGAGAAAGGATCTCGGTTTGTCTGCTGTCACCATGAAAGAACTGCTTGAGTCCGGAGTCCATTTCGGACACCAGACCCGCCGCTGGAATCCCCGGATGAAGCCCTACATCTTCACCGAGCGCGGCGGCATCTACATCATCGACCTCCAGAAGACGATCAGGCTGATCGACAAGGCCTTTGACTTCGTCAAAGACCTGACCGCTGACGGCAAGATGGTGCTGTTCGTCGGCACCAAGAAGCAGTGCCAGGACACCATCGCCGATGAAGCGACGCGCTCCGGCATGCCTTATGTCTCGCACCGGTGGCTGGGCGGTCTGCTGACCAATTACGCCACGATCTCGCAGCGCATCAAGCGGATGCACGAGCTGCGCCGCCTGCGCGACGAGGGCCAGCTGGAACTGCTGCCCACCAAGGAGCGCATGGTGCGCCTGGCGGAGCTGCGCAAGCTGGAGCAGAACCTGGGCGGCGTGGCCGATATGGACAAACTGCCGGCGGCCATCTTCGTGATCGACCCGCGGCGCGAGGCCATCGTCATCCGCGAAGCCCGAAAGCTGGGCATCCCCGTGGTGGCGCTGGTGGACACCAACTGCAATCCGGACGACGCCGATTTCGTCATCCCCGGCAACGACGACGCCATCCGCTCCTGCGGCCTGATCATCCGGGCCATGGCCGACGGCGTCCTCGAGGGCAGGCAGCTGCTCACCGAGAAGGAGATGCGGGCGGCCGCCGCGGCGCAGAGGGAAGCCGCTGAGCGGGCCGCCGCCGAAAAGGCCGCAGCCGAGAAAGCGGCGGCGGAGCAGGCCCAGGCCGGCAAGGAGGCAGGCAAGCCCGGTGAGAAGCCCGCCGCGGGCAAGGAGGCGCCCAGGCCGGCGAAGGCCGCCAGGCCAAGGCCGAGGCCGAAGACCGCCAAGCCGAAGGCTGAGGCCGCCGAGCCGAAGGCCGCACCGGCCTCGTCCGAGGGCAAGCCGGCGGAGGTCAAGGAAGAAGCAGCCGGCGACGCCGCCAAGGAAGCCGGCGGCGATAAGGAATGACCCGCGGCCGCGCCGCGGTTTTTCATAACATTTTTTCGTGACATCAAGTAACAGAGAGGTGCTTAAGTGGCAGTCAGCGCGAAAGAAGTAAAGGCGCTCCGGGATCAGACCGGCGCCGGCATGATGGATTGCAAGAAGGCGCTTGCCGAATCCGGCGGCGACGTGGAGGAAGCTGTCAAGCTGCTGAGGACCAAGGGACTGGCCGACGCCGCCAAGCGCAGCGGCCGGGTAACGACCCAGGGGCTGGTCGACAGCTATATCCACGCCGGCGGCAAGATCGGCGTGCTGGTCGAGGTCGGCTGCGAGACCGACTTCGTCGCCAAGACCGATGATTTCCAGACCTTCGTCCACGACATCGCCATGCATGTGGCGGCCGCGGCGCCGAAATACATCAGCCGCGAAGACGTGCCGGCTGAGGAGACCGAAGCCGAGCTGTGCATCTACAAGGAGCAGGCGAAAGCCACCGGCAAGCCTGAGAATATCCTGGAGAAGATCGCGCACGGCAAGCTGGAGAAGTATTACACCCAGGTCTGCCTGCTGGAGCAGGCTTTCGTCAAGGACGACCAGTTCACCATCGAGCAGCTCCGCGGCCACCTGTCGGGCAAGATCGGCGAAAACGTCGAGATCAAGCGCTTCGCCCGCTTCGAGCTGGGCAAGGAAGAATAGTCCGGTGCCGGGCATGAGGCGGGAGAAAAGGTGACCGCGGATACCAGATCGGGGCTGGCCGGCTACGCGGGCAAGCCCGCGGTCTTCAAGCGGGTGCTGATCAAACTTTCCGGCCAGGCGCTGCAGGGCGAGGACCGCCACAGCATCGATCCCGCGAAAATCCACGCCATCTCCGAGCAGATCGGCATGGCGGCCGGGCGCGGCGTGGAGATCGCCATCGTCGTCGGCGCCGGCAATATTTTCCGTGGCGTAGCCGGCAGCGCCCATGGCATGGACCGCGCCACCGGCGACTACATGGGCATGATCGCCACCGTCCTCAACGCGCTGGCGCTGCAGGACGGCATGGAGAAGATGGGCCTGGAGACGCGTGTGCTCTCCGCCATCCACATGCAGGAGGTAGCCGAGCCCTATATCCGCCGCCGCGCCATGCGCCACCTGGAGAAGAAGCGCATCGTCATCTTCGCGGCCGGGACAGGAAACCCGTATTTCACCACCGACACCGCGTCGGCGCTGCGCGCGCTTGAAATCAATGCCGAAGCCATCCTGATGGCCAAGCGCAAGTATGACGGCGTCTACGATTCCGATCCCGAGACCAATCCCGACGCCGTCTTCCTTCCCGAAGTGACCCATCTGGAAGCCATCGAGCGGGGCCTGAAGGTGATGGACACCACCGCGCTTTCGCTGTGCATGGACAACAACCTGCCACTCTACGTATTCAACATGACCGAGGCGGCAAACATCCACCGCGTGCTTTCTGGCGAAAGAGCCGGAACTGTAGTAAGCTCACCGGCGAAAAGGTAAGTGGGGAGGCCCGCATGAACGAGATGGTTGAAGAGTTCTTCAATGACGGCCGTGAGCGGATGGACAAGGCTGTGACAGCCACCCGCAACGAATTCAATTCGATCCGCACCGGAAGGGCCTCTACGTCGCTGCTGGACCGCATCAGCGTCGATTATTACGGCGCCCGCACGCCGCTCAAGCAGCTGGCCAACATCAGCGCCCCGGAACCGCGGCTGCTGGTGATCACTCCCTACGACAAGAGCGCCATCAAGGAAATCGAGCACTCGATCATGGAATCGGAGCTGGGCCTGAACCCCAGCAACGACGGCGCGCTCATCAGGCTGAGCATCCCGGAGCTGACCGAGGAGCGCCGGCGCGAGCTGGTGAAAGTGGTCAAGGGGCTGTCCGAGAACGGCCGCGTCGCGGTCAGGAATATCCGCCGCGACGTCATCCATGAACTCAAGAAGCTGCAGAAAGACGGGGACATCTCCGAGGACGAGCTGCGCTGGGCTGAAGAAGAGCTGCAGAAAGTCACCGACGGCCACACCGAGCAGATCGACGAGATGCTGAAGCACAAGGAGGCGGAAATCCTGGAGGTATGATGTGAGCCTGTTCGACCTCCTGAGAAATCTTCGCCGGGTGCAGACTTCCCGCGAAGATTTTTTAATGAGCGGTGAACCGCCCCGTTACGTGGCCGTTATCATGGACGGTAACGGCCGCTGGGCCGCCCGCCGGCATCTGCCGGCCATCGCCGGCCACCGCGAAGGCGCCAGGGCGCTGAAGCGGATCATCAAGGCTTCGCATAACGCCGGCGTCAGGGAGCTGACGGTTTATGCTTTCTCGACCGAGAACTGGCAGCGGCCGCGCGAGGAGGTCGACGCCCTGATGGACATGTTCGCCGAGCTGATCGACAGGGAAGTGCCCGAGCTCAACGATGAGCGCGTGCGGGTCAGTTTCATCGGCCGGCGCCGGGAGCTCTCCGAGCGCCTGCTGGGCCGCATCCGCTGGGCCGAGGAGCTTACGGCCGGCAACCGGGAGATGACCCTGTTCATTGCATTTAACTACGGCGGCCGCGCCGAGATCGCCGACGCGGCCAAGGCGGCCGCCGCCGCCGGTTTTGACGGAGGCGAAGAAGATTTTGGCAGATTCATGTATGCACCCGACATGCACGATCCTGAACTGCTTATCCGCACCAGCGGCGAGCAGCGCGTCAGCAACTTCCTGCTGTGGCAATGCGCCTACAGCGAGCTTTACTTCTCTGACAGGATGTGGCCGGATTTCCGGGACGAGGACCTCGCCGCCGCCTTCAACGATTTCAGCCGCCGCAGCCGCCGGTTCGGAGCCCGCTAGACAGTGCTGATCACACGCGCACTCATCGGCATCCTGGGCGTGCCCCTGGCGATCCTGGTCATTTATTACGGCGGCGTTTTCCTGCTGGTGTCCCTCATCCTGCTGACGCTGCTGGGACTGCATGAGTTCTACCACATGACCGCCGCATACCGGCCCAACCGCCTGGCGGGATATCTGGGCGCGGTGCTGGTGCTCGTGGGCGCCTATACCGGCCTGCTGGAGGGCACGCTCAGAGGCGCCATCTATCTTTTCGGACTCACTTTCCTGCTGAGCGCCATCCGCGGGCTGCGCCCGGGGATGATTGTGGAGATGGCGGTTACTTATTTCGGCGCATTCTATCTCAGCGTCGGCTTCGCCCACATCCTCCTGCTGCGCTCGCCGGCTTTCGGCATCAGCCTGACGATCGTCGTGCTGCTGGCCACGTGGACCTCGGACACCCTTGCTTACGTCGTCGGCCATTACTACGGCCATCGCCCCATCTCGCCAGTCGTCTCGCCGCACAAGACGATCGAGGGCACGCTGGCCGGGTTTTTGGGGGCGATCCTGGTGGTGCTGGTGGCCGGCAAGTCGCTGGACTGGATGAGTTCGGGGCAGTTTTTCATCCTGGGCGTGGCGCTGGCTGTGGCGGCGCCCGTGGGCGACCTGTTTGAGTCCTATCTCAAAAGAGCATCACAGGTTAAGGACGCGGGCACGATCATCCCCGGACACGGCGGCATCCTCGACCGGTTCGACTCGCTGCTGTTCGCCGGGGTTACCGCTTTCTACCTGGTGTCGGCGCTTGTCGGCGTTAAGTAGGCCGGCCCGCCGGGAAAAATCATTCCGGTTGAAACTATGACGAAACGAATCCTGATATTAGGCTCCACCGGCTCCATCGGCGTTCAGGCGCTCGAGGTCATCTCGGAGACGCCCGGACTCGAAGTCGCCGGCCTGGCTGCCGGCGCCAACTACCGCCTGCTGATCGAGCAGGCGCAGCGGTTCGGCGCCGCTGAAGTGGCGATCGTCGACGAGACGGCCGGCAGCAAGGTGATGTCGGCGCTGCCGGAGGCAACGGTGCGCTCCGGACCCGGCTGCATCCGCGGCCTGGTGGAGGAGACCGGGTGTGACATCGTCCTCAACGCCGTGGTCGGAGCCGCCGGCCTGGAAGCGACCGTGGCGGCGCTGGAACACGGCCGTGACCTGGCGCTGGCCAACAAGGAGAGCCTCGTGGTCGCCGGCGGTTTCGTGATGCAGATGGCCGCGGAGAAGGGCGTGCGCATCCTGCCAGTCGATTCCGAGCACAGCGCCATCTTCCAGTGCCTGCGGGGACAGCCACAGCCGCGGCGCCTCTATCTCACTGCTTCGGGAGGGCCGTTCTTCGGCAAGACGGCGGACGAGCTGGCCTCCGTGACGCCGGAGGAAGCACTGGCGCACCCCCGCTGGGAGATGGGCAACAAGATCACCGTCGATTCGGCCACGCTGATGAACAAAGGGCTGGAGATCATCGAGGCCCACCATCTCTTTGGCGTCGGCTATAATGAGATCGAGGTGATCGTCCATCCGCAATCGGTTGTACATTCCCTGGTGGAGTTCGCCGACGGTTCCATGCTGGCACAGCTGGGAATCCCGTCGATGAAGCTGCCGATCGCTTATGCGCTCAATCATCCGGAGCGCCTGCCGGTTTCGCAGGCGCGGCTGGATCTTGCCGCCCTGGGCCGGCTGACGTTCTTCGAGCCGGATCTGGAGGCCTTCCCCTGCCTCAGGCTCTCGATGGAGGCCGGCCGGCGCGGCGGCGGCGCGCCGATCGCGCTGAACGCCGCCAACGAGATCGCGGTAGCCTCGTTCCTGACCGGCCGCATCAGGTTTCAGGCGATCGCCGGCATCGTCGAGCAGACGCTCACCTCGCTGGACGGCAAACTGCCTTCCCGCATCGGCAGCCTCGAGGAGATCGAGGAGATCGACCGGCAGGCACGCCTGCTGGCGGAAGCGCTAATAGATTGATCTACAGGTAGTAAATTGCTAATATTCATTTCCATCGTCGGCATCGGGCTCCTGATCCTGGTGCACGAAGCCGGTCATTTCATCGTCGCCAGGCTCTGCGGCATGAAAGCGGAGAAATTCTACCTCGGCTTCCCGCCGGCAGTCATCAAAAAGAAGATGGGGGAGACCGAATACGGCGTCGGTTTCATCCCGCTGGGCGGCTACGTGAAGATCATGGGCATGTCCCGCGAGGAAGAGGTCCCCGAGGGGGAAGAAGGGCGCGCCTATTATTCCCAGCCGGTGTGGCAGCGGGTGCTGACGATCGCCGCCGGCCCGGCGATGAACGTGCTGCTGGCGCTGCTGCTCTTCTTTGCCTTCTACTGGGTGGCCGAGCCGGATTACCGTGCCAACACCACCATCCACAGCGTTCAGTCAGGCACCGGCGCCCAGGCGGCCGGTCTCCAGCCCGACGACCGCCTGCTGGCCATCGACGGAGTCAGCTCAAATAACGCCGAAACGCTGCGCTCCCTGCTGCGAAGCAAGCCCGACCAGCCGGTAACCCTGACCGTCGAGCGCAACGGCCAGACGCTGACTGTCACGGCCAACGTCGGCCACGCGCCGGGCGATCCTTCCCAGGGGTTTCTGGGAATCGCCTTTGGCGCCGACCTGGTGGGAACCAAATCCATGCCGATCGGCGACGCCGCCAAAAACGCGTTCATGGACCTGGGCTCCATCACCAAAGAAGTGTTTGTCGCCATAAAAAACCTGTTTGTCAGTCAGCAGAGCCGCTCCGAGCTGTCATCACCGATCGGCATCGTGGCGATCTCGTCGCAGACGATCAAGCTGGGCTGGGGCGTTTACATCCGCGTGCTCGGTTTCATCAGCCTGCAGCTGGCGATCTTCAACCTGCTGCCGCTGCTGCCACTGGACGGCGGCCATGTGCTTTTCAACGTGCTGGAAAAGATCAAGGGCTCGCCGATCAAAAAAGAGACTTTCGAGCGCGTCTCCGTGGTCGGACTGGGGCTGTTTGCGATATTGTTCATCATGGGCCTGGTCAACGACATCCAGCGGCTGCTGGGACCCGGCTTCGGCATCGGACCGTAACTTTGGAGCTCGCGACGCCTGGCCTTTTATTCCAGGTTCGCCAGCAGGAAACTCAGGGCAGGTATGGCCAGTAAAATCCAGATAAGGATCGGCAACGTCCCTATCGGCGGCGGCGCCCCGGTGGCGGTGCAATCGATGACCAGCACCGATACCCGGGACGCCGAAGCGACGCTGGGCCAGATACGCTCCCTGGCCGCCTACGGCTGCGAGATCGCGCGGGTAGCCGTGCCTGACGAAGCGGCGGTCGCGGCGCTGGAGCGGATCACCGCCGAGTCGCCGCTGCCGGTGGTAGCCGATGTACATTTCCAGGCGCGGCTGGCGATCGCCTCCGTTGCCGCCGGCGCCGCCGGGCTGCGCATCAACCCCGGCAACATCGGCAGCCGCGAGCGGGTCGCCGCCGTGGTGGAAGCCGCCCGGCAGGCGGATATCCCCATCCGCATCGGTGTCAACGCCGGCTCTCTGCCAAAGGCGAAGCGCCGGCAGGCCGAAAGCGATCCGGTCGCCGCGCTGGTGGAGACCACGCTTGATTTCGTGCAGATGTTTGAGGACATGGATTTCCACAATTTCAAAGTGTCGGCCAAGTCCTCGTCCGTGCCGGAAACCATCGGCGCCAACCTGGCGCTGGCAAACCTGATCGATTATCCCCTGCACCTGGGCATCACTGAAGCCGGCACCAGGTGGGCGGGTTCCATCCGCAGCGCCGCCGGCATCGGCGCGCTGCTGGCGCGGGGAGTGGGGGATACCATCAGGGTCTCACTCACCGGCGATCCGGTGGAGGAGGTCAGAACGGCCTACGAGCTGCTGCAGTGCCTCGGGCTCAGGGAGCGCGGCGCATCTTTGATCTCGTGTCCTACATGTGGCAGAACCGAGATCGACGTCGAGGCGATCGCCGTGGAGGTCGAGGAAAGGCTGCGCGGCTATGAACGGAAGCTCGAAGTGGCGGTGATGGGCTGCGTGGTCAACGGTCCCGGCGAGGCGCGCCGGGCCGACTACGGCATCGCCGGCGGCAGGGGAGAAGGTCTCATCTTTGCCCACGGTGAGCCCATCCGGAAAGTGGCCGCCGAACGCCTGGTGGCGGCGCTGTTTGAGGAAATCGAAAAGAACGAAGCGCTCTGAACCTGCCCCTGCGCGCCCCGCGCCCGCAGGGGGTTTGAATACGCAGGATGCCGGGGCATCCCCCAGAGACGCCCCGGCAAACAAGCGTAGGCCAAAACCACATAAAACCGGCATCTAAACCGAGCTGCCATAAATTTCCCTCTTCTTTAGACTTACCCCGTTAGCCGCCCGAGAAACAGCTTGCCGGCCACGATATCGCTTCAAACCGGCCCTTGCCGGACCGCGACGTCACCGGCGCTTGCACTTCCATGGCCGGAATCTGTAGGCTTAAGGCCGTCATGCGAGCATCAAGACTGTTTTTTCCCACACTGAAAGAAGACCCCGCCGAAGCGGAAGCGGTCAGCCACAAGCTGATGATCCGTGCCGGCCTGGTGCGCCAGCTGGCGGCGGGCCTCTACATCTACCTGCCGCTGGGGCTGAGGGTGGTCAACAAGATCAACCGCATCATCCGCGAGGAGATGGACGCCATCGGCGCCCAGGAGCTGTCGATGCCGGTGTTGCAGCCGGCGGAGATCTGGCAGCAGAGCGGCCGCTACGAGGCGATCGGCGAGGAGATGTTCCGGCTGAAGGACCGGGGAGGACGGGAGATGGTGCTGGGGATGACTCACGAGGAGATCGTCACCTGGCTGGCGGCGCGCGAGATCCGCTCCTACCGCGACCTGCCCCAGGTCTGGTACCAGCTGCAGACCAAGCTGCGCGACGAAGCCCGCCCCAAGAGCGGCATCCTGCGCACGCGCGAGTTCGTCATGAAGGATTCCTACAGCTTCGATGTGGACGAGGCGGCGCTGGAAGAAAACTATTACCTGCACACCCGCGCGTACAAGCGGATTTTCCAGCGCGCCGGTATCGATTTCTACATGGTGGAGAGCGACCCGGGAATGATGGGCGGCGCCACGGCGCATGAGTTCATGGCGCCCAGCAGCGCCGGCGAGGACGAAGTGGCCCTCTGTCCCGCCTGCGGTTACGCCGCCAACGTGGAGCTGGCGCACTCGATGCCTTCCCAGCCGGCCCGTCCGGCGGCCGGCCTCGAAGAGGTCGAGACGCCGAATGTGCGCTCGATCGATGAGGTCTCGCGCTTCCTTGATATCACTCCCGATCTGCTTATCAAGTCACTGCTGGTGATCGCGGATGAAGGCCCGGTGCTGGCGATGGTCCGCGGCGATCACGAGCTGCAGGAATCAAAACTGCGGCGGCTGATCGGTGAGCACCGGCCGGCGCAGGCAGAAGAGATCGGGCGCATCACCGGCGCCGAGGCCGGCTTCATCGGGCCGCTGGGGCTGGATGATATCCGCATGATTGCGGACGAGTCGCTCCATGGCGGCGTATTTGCCGCCGGCGCCAACAAGACCGGTTATCACGTCAGGGGCATCGTCCCCGGGACGGATTTCGAGGCCGGATTCGCCGACATCCGGCGGGTGCGGGAGGGGGAGAAGTGCCCGCACTGCGACGCTTCGCTCAAAATCGAGCGCGTCATCGAGATCGGAAACATCTTCAAGCTGGGCACCAAGTACAGCAAGCCGCTGGGCGCCACGTATCTGGACGAGGATGGCAAGGAGCAGCCGATCGTGATGGGCAGCTATGGCATCGGCCCGGCGCGCGTGGCGGCCGCCGCGGTGGAGCAGCTGGCTGACGGTAAAGGGATCGTCTGGCCGCTGGCGATCGCGCCGTTTGCCGTGCATCTGGCGCTGGTGCAGCCCGCTGACAGCCAGCAGAAGGCTGTTGCCGAAAAGCTGTATGCGGAGCTGATGTCGCGTGGCGTCGAGGTGCTGCTGGACGACCGCAGCGTCTCGCCCGGGGTCAAATTTGCCGAAGCCGAACTCCTGGGATGCCCGCTGCGGGTTACCGTCGGCAAACGGACGCTGGCTGAAAATGCGGTGGAGGTCCAGATCAGGCGGGGGAGAGAGCAGCTTTCTGTCCAGCTGCCCGGCGCCGCAGGCGCGATCGCCGATCTGCTGGACGAAATCGGCTAGACGCCCTCGCCGGCCCCAACCGCGTGAGCGCTGCCGGTTCACACGGGACTGGCCACAAATCCTCCCAGGGAATGCCCTTATTTTTTGCCGGCGGCCGGCTATCCCTGTTAAGAAATCCTCTGTTCTGGTATTCTAAGGGTGGCCACTTCTTCAAAAGCCTGAGAGTCTTCGGCTCCATGGGCGGGAAGTTTTTTTCGGGGATGAATCCCGTTATTCCCTCGGTCCACGAATTTATGGCGAAAATGGGTGATGAAAATCGCCCATTTCGCGTTTAAGCTCGCGTTAACGCGCTGCTTTCACCGCCACCGCCCGGGCGGCATCCTCGAGACTGTCGTCCAGTGCGGCCAGACTGATCTCGCCGTGACGGCGGCTGAGCGCTACCCGCAGCAGGAAATCCGTAAGTCCGGGGTTCTTGGGGAGCAGGGGACCGTGCATGTAAGTGCCGATGGCGCCGCGATAGATGATCCCCTCGGTGCCGTCCTCGGCGTTGTTGCCGTAACCGGATACCACGCGTCCGAGCGGCTCCTGTCCCGCCTCCAGGTAAGTCTTGCCGGAATGGTTCTCAAACCCGGCCAGCTTGAGCTTCGATCCTCCCAGCCGCGACTCGATGACCACATTGCCGATGCAGCGCCGGCTGCCCGCCACGGTATGAGCCTTAAACAGCCCGACGCCCTCCATCGTGTCACCCGCGGCGGTGCGGTAATACTCACCCAGCAGCTGGTAGCCGCCACAGATGGAAAGCAGCGCCGCACCGCCCAGCACCGCTTCAATCAGGCCCGCGCCCTTGGCGGCCAGGTCGCGCGCCACCAGCAGCTGTTCGCGGTCCTGGCCGCCGCCCAGGTAGAAGAAATCGTATGCCTGCCAGTCGGGCGTTTCTCCCGGCCCGAAATCATCCACCCGCACGCCGATGCCACGCCAGGAACAGCGCTGCGACAGGGTGATGATATTGCCGCGGTCGGCATAGATGTTCATCAGGGAGGGATAGAGATGTGCGATTTTTACTTCCATACCAGATCCCCCATCTCGCCTTCAGGCCGGAAATGCTGGTGAATGACCTGCCGCAGCGCCAGCATCGCCGTGTAAGTGGGCAGCACGTACAGCGTCTCATCGCTGTTTGTCTGATCGAGCGCGGCCTGGAAGGCCTGACGCAGGCCACGCCTGACATTGAGCCGCTGCGACTCGACGCCGGCGTATTTGAGGCGCATCGCCATTTCCTCGGCCCGCGTGCCGGAGCAGACAGCGCTCCGCACGCCGCCGGCGAGGTTCTCCAGATCGACATCCCAGATCCAGGAGATGTCGCGGCCATCGGCGATGCGGTCATTGAGCGCTACCATCAGGCTCTTCTGCCCTGGTTCGATGAGCAGCGTGCGCACTACTTCGTTAAAGCCGGCGGGGTTCTTGACCAGCAGCAGGCAGACAGACTTGCCGCCGATGCTGAGCGTCTCCACGCGGCCGAATGCGGCCGAGAACGCCGCCAGGCCCCTGACGATGCCTGCCGGCGCCAGGCCCATCGCCGTGCAGCCAGCGGCCGCGGCCAGCGCGTTATAAACGTTGTAGAGCCCCGGCAGCCTGATGTCGACACGGACGCGGCTGCTCCCGGGCGTGATCAGGTCGAAGCTGGATCCCCGCATCCCGTCCAGGCTGACGTTTTCCGCGAAAACGGTGGGGGAGGGACGGCGGTTGCCGCAGTTGGGGCAATGATATTTCCCCAGATGTCCCATGTAGAAGACCTCGTAATCAAACGGATGACCGCAGACGGTGCAGTACTTGGAGTCGGATGCGTGCTGCGACACCAGGCCGCCGGCCGTGGCATCCTCGATGCCGAAACAAAGCGACTGCTCCGGCCGCAGCCTGGCCATCCCGGCCACCAGCGGATCATCGGCATTGATCACCGTGGTCGTCAGGGGGCTCAACCGCGCCATCGACGCGCGCCAAATTTCCGCCAGATGTTCCAGCTCGCCGTAGCGGTCCAGCTGGTCACGGAAAAGATTCATCAGCAGCACCGCTTTGGGGTCCAGCTGCCGCGCCACCTCGGGAAACACGGCCTCGTCTACCTCGAACAGGCCCAATTCTGCCCCCGGACCCCCTCCCAGCGAAGCTTTTTTCAGCAAGGCCGTTGCCACGCCCGCCGCCAGGTTGGCGCCCTCCCTGTTTCTGGCCAGACTGATGCTCTCTTCCTCCATTATGCGCGCTATCATCGCGCTGGTGGTCGTCTTGCCGTTCGTGGCCGAAACCAGCATGCAGCCGCGCGGCAGCCTGCTGGCCAGGCGCCCGGAGATGCCCGGATCGACCGCGCGCACGACCCGTCCCGGCAACGTCGTTCCGCCGTGGCCGGCGCGGCCGCTTATCAGCGCCACGGTTCGCGCCAGCGCGATCTTGGCGGCGATCGCCGCTTTGGAATTCTGCACTATTTCCAGCATTTCCTCAGATTTTCCCGTCCAGGGCAAGTCACTGGCTAGTATAGCATCGACAGGCGGGCGGGCAGGACAGGGCGCGGGCGGCTTGCTTGCGCTCCGGGCCGGCCATCCGGACGGCTGCGCCCGGCGACCGGTGCGCCGGCCTCCCCGACCATGCACGATAATATATATTATGTAACCTTGCACTTTTTCCTCCTGACAGACCCGGCCCCGGGTACCCCTCTCCTTCCGCCTGGCCAGTGACGTTTCTTGGCAAATCCAGTCCGGGTAATGTTAAACTCTGGAGTCGTTGCGTCGATAGTACGTGCGTGGGTCTATCAATTCGCCAGTGATGACTTCAAAATGAAATCCGGGGATTTTCATCCGCGCCCGGCGGCGCTTGCAGCCGCGGTGCTAATAGCGCTGCTGCTGGCCGGGCTGACATTCTCCGCCGTCGTCATGGCCCAGGCCGCGCCGCTGTCATCTGATTCTTCCGGCTCGGTGACCTCCCGGGCGCAGAACCCGCCCAACTCCGCTAATATCGCTGCCAGCATCGCCAGTCAGGAAGTCGCCCTCGAACAGGCGCGCTCCAACATGGCCATCCTGGATTTGAGCATCGCCTCGGCGCAGGAGTACCTGGATCAGAGCCGGCTGGACCTGGCGGACGCCGACAACCGCCTGGCGATCGCCGAGGACCAGTACAATCGATCCCTGCAGATCTTCGACGGACGCCTGACGCAGATATACAAGCTGGGAGAAAACGAGGATTACGCGGTGCTGGTGTCAAGCGACAATTTCGGTGACGCCGTGTCGAGGATATCCTATCTGGCCAGCATCTCCGAGAACGACCAGAGGCTTGTCGACCGGGTCAGGGAGCAGGCACAGCTGGTGCAGTCGCTGCATCAGCAGATCGACAATATCAAGCAGAACCAGGCGCGCGGCTTCAACGACCTGTTGAATCAGCGCGGCCAGCTGCAGTCACAGATCGATACAGGAGTCAGGAACATCGATGCGGCCCAGGCACAGCTGGCGCAGGCGCAGGCGCGTGAGCAGGCCAAGGAGGCCGGCAGGCTGGCCCGGGAGGCAGCCGCAAGCGCGGGCCGCTTCACTGCCGGCGGCATGGATGGCGGAACGCCGATCGTGGTCGGAGATTCGCAGCCAGACGGCCTTCAGCCCAGCGGCGTCATCCTGCGGGGGGTCGCCAGCTGGTATGGTCCCGGCTTCAACGGCCAGCACACCGCCGACGGCGAGAACTACGACATGTTCGCCTACACGGCGGCCAGCAAGACGCTGCCCTTCGGAACCTGGCTCAAAGTCACCTTCAACGACCGTTCGGTCTTTGTCAGGATCAACGACCGCGGCCCCTACGTGGGCGACCGCATCCTTGACCTTTCCTACGCCAGCGCGCAGGCCATCGGGCTGACCGGCATAGGTTACGTCACCGCCGAGATATACCGTTAAGCGGGCGCGGACAGCGGCCGGCCGGGGTCTACTCCCCTTCCACCTTGATCAGGCTCATCAGGTCATAATCCTTCAGCTTGTTCCGGCCGGCGAGAAAAGACAACTCGACAATAAAGGCAACGCCCACCACTTCGCCGCCCAGCTTCTCCACCAGGTCGCACTTGGCGCGGGCGGTGCCGCCGGTAGCCAGCAGGTCGTCATGCACCAGCACGCGGGTGCCGGGGCCGATGGCGTCTTCGTGGATCTCGAGGCTGTCAGTGCCATATTCGAGCTCGTATTCGGCCGCGATCGTCTCGTAAGGCAGCTTGCCGGGCTTGCGCGCCGGCACGAAACCGGCGCCGAGCGTGTAAGCCAGCGCCGCTCCCAGAATGAATCCCCGCGCCTCGGCGCCGAGCACGATGTCTACCTTCTTTGACACGGCGAACTCAGCCATCTGGTCCACGGCGTAACGCAGTGATTCGGCGTCCTGCAGCAGCGGTGTGATGTCCTTGAAGATGATCCCCGGCTTGGGGAAATCGGGGATGTCCCGGATCTTGGCGGCAATGTCCATGCGCTTGCTCCTTTCTGGGCGCCCGCGGCGTCATCCGGCCACGGCGCGAGTGGCTTGGTTAACCGGTGGTGAAGCTTCTCAGTTCCTTAATCAGCAGAAGATGTTTCAGATGGGACGACACCGTCGCCAGATTCTCCAGCGCCGCGACCCCCTCCTGCCGCGCGGCGGGATTCTTCGATTTCAGCGTCGGGGAAAGCACTTGCAACAACAAAGCTGATTCTCGGTCAACGGAACTCTTCAGCGTCCGCAGGTTCCTCGCCCCCACTCCGTATCTGGCCAGGTCAGATGCGGCGGCCATTACCTCCACATCGGTCTGATCGAAATGCTTGACGCCGCCACTGGAACTGCCCGAGATCAGGCCATACTCCTCCAGCTCACGCACCAGATCTTCGCCGGCGCCGGAGGTCTCCAGCGCCTCTTCAAGCGTGTAGATGCGCGTCTCCGCCTTCGGCGTCTTGAGGCTGATCTTCTTGAAGCGGCCAGTAGACGCCGGTCTGACGGCGACGGTGCCCTTGCGCGACAGTTCCTGGCGGATAACCTTCAGCGGCAGGAATTCGTCGCGCTGCAGCGTGAGGATGGTGCGCAGCCGTTCCACGTCGGCCTTGGAGAAGATGCGGTAGCCGCCCGCCGTCCGTTTGGGCAGGATCAGCTTCTCATCCTCGAGGTAGCGGATCTTGCTGATGCTGACGTCGGTGAATTCAGACTTCAGTTGCTTGACTACGGCGCCGATAGTCAGTGTCTTGCGCTCGCCCCCACTCTCCTGGCGGCTCATCGCTCAATGAATGTCAGTTTGTACTTTCCGATCTGAACCTGATCGCCATCGGAAAGCTTCTGGGTCTCGACGCGAACGTGATTGACGTAGGTGCCGTTGAGACTCCCCTGGTCCTGGATGAAGTAGGCATCATCACGGTGGATCAGCAACGCGTGGTTGCGGGAGACGGTAATATCGTCGAGAAAGATGTCACTGCTGGGGTGACGGCCGATGGTGGTCTTCTCGGTTTCCGGCCTGAACGATTCACCTGTCATATCCCCGCCGCTGCGCACGACCAGCGACACGCCCTCTCCGGCTATCTCGTGGATGGCTGTATCCGGCTCCCGCTCTTCAGCGTCGGGTGAGAAGCGGACAGTGGTTTCCGCGCCGGTATCGCCCTCCTCCAGAAGGGCGCCGCATTTGCTGCAGTATTTGCTTTCTCTCGGGCTTTGATGGCCGCATTCCTGACAATAGACCCTGGTCACCGTATCCTATTCGCCTCCGCGCGCCTTAAACGCTTTTTCTATTTCTTCCTCAACGGCGTTGACGACCTCGGGACGCTCCAGCATCTCGCGCCGCCAGACTTCCGTTGTATTATTGATGACGTATGGCTCGGCCAGAGCCTGCTCCAGGGTCTTGCCGTCATGGATCTCCTGGACGACGAAGCGCAGGACCCGGGCTTCAACGATATCGACTCCGAGGTCTTCCAGGAGACGCTCGATGGCCGTGACTACTCGATCAGGCACGATTGATGAACCTCCTCAAGGTGAAGTGGAATAGAAGCGGTACCCGAAGACGCAGCTATTTGTCGCCGGGTGATCCCCCCATGGGAAACGGTTCCCGCCGGGATAGAATCTCGCTCAGCATCGACACGTCGTCGTTGGTGATCAGAGACTCTCCCTTCCCCCTCTTCTTTGACAGCCGCTGCACCAGCTCAGCCCGCAAAATATCGATCTTTCCGTGCAGGATACGCCTCTGAAAACTCAGCTCCTGCTCTTTGGCTGCGAGCTCGCGGATCATCGTCTTCAGATCCTGATCGGTCATGCTCGACAGTTCTGGCAGATTCTCCAACTTGACCTCCGGGATCGCTGTTTGGATTCATTATAATCTCAGGCAGCCAAAGGTTCAACCTTGCCTTGAGAATGAGGGACTGGACACATGCGCGGGCGCTGCCGATAGCAAATTAAGGGCATTGCCGCACAAGCAAGAAAAACAGCCTGCAATTTCTAAATTTTAATTCCTCCTATTGAGCGGTTTTTTGCAATTCGCGGGCGCAGGAGAGGAAATCAGCTTGGGAAATAACCGTACACTGGTCAGTTCGCAGCTCGATGCCGCGATGCAGGTGCTCGACGGACTGTGGACGGAGCTTGCGCCGCGGTTCCTGGGCCTGATCACGACCAGCGGCCACATGCTGACGCATGTCGCCGGCAGTTTCAGGGGCAGTGTGGATTCGCTGGCCTCGCTGGCCTCGGGCTCTTTCGCCGCCACCCGGCAGCTGACGCTGCTGATGGACGGCTGCGACCTGAACGTGATGTATCAGGAGGGGTGCGACGTAAATATTTACATCTCCCAGGTGACCGAAGATGTTCTGCTGGTGATATGCTTCGGAAAGGGCACGCAGCTGGGCAAGGTGCGCCTGATGGCCGGCAGGGCAAAAGAACCGCTCGCGCTGGCGCTTGAGAGCGCGGATGAGCCTGCTGCCCCTGTCCCGGGCGGCGATGATTACGCCCGGGGCGTTAGCCAGGCAATTGACGAACTTCTGAGCATCGAAGGAGAACAAAGTGGCACTGATTAATCTCGCCGCGGGCGAGATCAATTACAAGATCGTCTATTACGGTTGCGCCCTGGGCGGCAAAACCACCAGCATCCAGCATGTTTACAGGAAGATCACGCCGCAGGTAAAGGGAAAGCTGGTCTCAATTGCCACCGAAGAGGAACGGACGCTGTACTTTGATTTCCTGCCGCTGACGCTGGAGAAGGTGCGGGGGCTGAAAACGCGTTTCCACCTTTACACGGTGCCGGGCCAGCCACAGTACAACGCCAGCCGCAAGCTGGTCATCCAGGGAGTCGACGGCATCGTCTTCGTAGTCGATTCACAGCTGGAACATCTCGACGAGAACATCGAAGCCTACCTCAATATGTGGGACAACCTCGCCGACCAGGGCGACAGCCCTCTGGACCTCGGCCTGGTAATGCAGTTCAACAAGCGCGACCTCACCAACGTCTTCCCGGTCAACGACCTCAACGAGCTGCTCAACCAGACCGGCTCGCCGGCGGTGGAATCCTGCGCGCTCACCGGCGAGGGAGTGTTCGAAGCACTCAGAAACGTCACCAAGCAGGTTATCGCGCGTACCGAGGCCGCCGAGGAGATGGCGCCGGGTTCCTCCCGCTGACGCCTGCCAGCTCCCGGGGCAGCATCGATCCCGCGGGATCGCTCAGACTTCCTGCTCGTGCCGCGACATGACCTCGTCCAGCTTGGCGGCAAAGCGTTCCAGCAGCTCCCGCGAGTCATCGATGGTGTTGCCTTCCGCGTATATCTCGAACAGCGGCTCGTCCGGCGAAGGCAGGATCTGCACCCAGCCTTCGTCCAGGAACACCTTGACACCATCGAGGCGGTCGACTTTCTCCTCGTCAAGAACGCTCTCGGAGATCTCCCGCATGGCCGCGCCCTTGAGCGACCACGGGCAGCTCCTGGTCTCGTGTAGCAGCGTCGATTCCGGGATCTCGGCCACCAGCTCCGAGAGCGGCTTTTCAGACAGCGCCAGCAGCTCCAGGACCTTGCCCATGCTCATCAGCGCGTCCTCCGCGGGCAGAAAGCCCGGGAAGATGTAATCACCGTTTACGGCGCCGGCAAAGATGACCCCGGGAGCGGCGGCGGCCTCCGTGAGCGCGGCCGCAGAGGCCTTTGTCCGCAGGATCTCGCAGCCAGTGCCCTCCACCAGTTCTTCCACCAGCCGGGAAACCGGCAGCGGCACGGCAATCTTGCCCTCCACCTCTGAGCCGGCCATCAGCTTCAATAGCAGGAACAGGGTTTTCTCGGGTGGGATCTGGTTGCCCAGCTCATCCACCAGGTAGATCTTCTCGGCAGCGTTGTCGATGGTGATGCCCATGTCGGCGCCGGCGGACAGCACAAGCTTCTGCATCCGGCTGGAATCGGTCTCGAAGCGCGAGGCGGCGCTGGAGGTCTTTTCCTCATCCAGGAAAGTGTTCATGGCGATGATCTCGGCGCCCAGCTTTGACAGCAGGCGGCCGGCGACCAGGGAAGCCGAGCTGTAGCTGTAGTCGAGCAGGAAGCGGAAGCGCCGGGCGCGGATCTTCTCGGTGTCCCACGAGGACAGCAGTCCCTGGACGTACTCCTCGGTAGAACGGGCCGGATAGACCAGCTTGCCGATCTCGGTATAAAAGGCACGGCGGTAGTTGTGCTGGTTGTAATATTTCTCGATCTCGCGCTCGGTGGCCTGGGAGATGGGGCTGCCAGGAGGCTCGAAGAAAAGGATCTGCATCACCTCCGGATGCCACGCCGACACCCGCACATGGATGCCCCCGGCGGCACTGCCGCTCTTGAGCCCGAAGCGGTTGACGGCCGCCGGCGTCACCCGCAGATCGCGCACGTTGACACCCGTGGAGGTCAGTCCGGCGATGATCGCCCGCTTGATCATCCGCGACGCCGGATGTTCGTCGCGGCTGCAGGTCACCTGCACTCCCTTGTCCAGCACCGTGCCGTAAGCCATACCGAGTTTGAGCGCCAGCTCGGTGGTGATATCGACATTGACCAGGCCGGAGACGCCGTCGCGGCCGAACAGGGTGCTCAGCGCCCGCCACTCCCAGATGATGCTGCTGAAGACGTGGGCGCCGGCTTCGATCACCTTGAACGGATAGATCTTGACGTTGCTGGCGATCATGCTGTGGGCGCCGATGCTGCACTCGTCGCCAATGGCGGCGTTGGCATGCACGGTCGCATTCGGCTTGATCTCGCAGTTCTTGCCTACCAGCGAGCCGCTAATCTTGGCGCCGGAGCCGATGTAGGTGTTGGAGTCGACCACGCAGTGGTCCGTCTCGGCGTTGTCCTTGATGATGACATTGTTGCCGAAAATGGAATATGGCTGGACTTTGGCCTCGGAGTCCACCTTGGCGTAGTTGCCGATCAGCGCCGGGCCGCGAATGTTGTCCAGGCTGTCGAGGTTGAGCTTCTCGCCGATGTAGATGTTCTCCTTGAGCCTGATGCCGGGGATGTTGACCTTCACCTTGCCGTCGAGGGCATCGTGGTTGGCGCGAAGGTACTGGTTGATGTTGCCGATGTCCTGCCAGTATCCTTCGCAGGGGAAGCCGAACATCGGCTTGCCGCGCTCGAGCATCTTCGGGAACAGCTGCTGGCTGAAGTCATACTTGGTCTGCTCGGGGATGTAATCGAAGATCTCCGGCTCCAGAACATAGATGCCGGTGTTGACGTAATCGCTGAAAACCTGGCCCCAGCTGGGCTTCTCCAGGAACTGCTTGATGCGCCGGTCTTCATCGACGATGACGACGCCGAACTCGAGCGGATTCTCGACCGATTTCAGCGCGATGGTGATCAGCGATCCCTTGCTGCGGTGGAAGTCGATGATGCCGGTGAGGTCGAAGTCAGTGAGCGCATCGCCGCTGATGACGATGAAGGTCTCATCCAGATGCTCGGCGGCGTTGCGCACGCTCCCCGCGGTCCCCAGCGGACTCTCCTCCACCGAGTATTCGATCGAAACGCCGAGCGAAGATCCGTCGCCGAAATAGCCGCGGACGTTTTGGGGCAGGAAAGCGACGGTGACGACGATATCGGTAAGACCGTGCTGCTTGAGCAACTCGATGATGTGCTCCATGCACGGCTTATTGACAATCGGGACCATCGGCTTGGGCTGATTGCTTGTCAGCGGCCGCAACCTGGTCCCCTCTCCCCCGGCCATAACTACTGCCTTCATCTAACCCCTCTCGTCCGAAGTCTGGCGACGCCTGCCCCGGAATGTCACGCTCCAGTCCGCAATTATATAGCAAAACCGGCGGCTTAAGCCGCAGCCGACCTGTTTCTCAACGTGGAAATGCCCTGGACTACATAGACTGCTCCCGATGCCAGCGAGCCGGCCACCCCGGTCCAGAAAAGCAACCGCCACGGTCCTAGATCGGCCAGCGACAGGACGATGGCGAGCATGAAAAGAGCCGTGTAGGACTTGCCCAGCAGGGATACACGCAAGATGACGCCGCGGTTTCTAAGCAACTTATACCCAAGAATCAGGAAAACATCCCTTGCCACCACTATCGCCACGCCGGCCAGCGGCAGCCTCCCGGCCAGCACGAGGGCGATGATGGTGCCGCTGATGAAGATCCTGTCGGTCAGAGGATCGAAAAGCTTGCCGACCTCAGAAACCGTGCCGGTCCGGCGGGCAAGCTGGCCGTCGAGAAAGTCGGTAAGCGCCGCCGCCAGAAACACAGCCGCGGCAACGTTGCTGGCGCCGTCAGGGGAGCGCAGCACCATGATCATTATCAATGGCAGTGCGAGCAGGCGCAGCAGGGTCAGGGCGTTGGCGGCTGTGAACAGGCTAACCTCGATTCTCGTTGAAGGCCGGCTTGGGCCCGGCAATTAAAATATCACAGGCGCAAACGCCTAAAAAGCAGGCGGGCGGGATTAATCAATCGTCGTCGCCGTCACCGGGCGGCGCGGACGCACCTGGCGCCCGAGGCAACCGTGGCTGCAGTCGTGACTGAGCTGCCGGCAGCGCCAGCCGTCGCGCCGCCAGGCGCCGCCAGCGGAATGAGTGCCCGTGCTCCCGCAGCGCCTCCCAAAAAACTTTGTCATCATTGGCTGCTCCAGCCAGAGGAATTCGTTGCTGATTCCAGTATATTTATGTCATATCTGTTAATTTTGGGACATTTTGTCAATGGAATCGTGCTCGCGGCAGCGCTGGTACTTGAAATTAATGGTTTAGAGTAATTTAATTGTATTAATGGATATAAACGGCGCCGAAGACATACACGCTGGCGGCAGACCGCCAGGCAAGGGTGCTTGCCTCGATATTCTCGATATCGGCGTCCTCGAGGTTCTCGATTCCCTCCCTTTTTACGTGATGCTGATCGACAGGAATCACCGCATAATGCTCGTGAACAAGGCTGTGCGCAACGGGCTCAATCGTGAGCCGGAGGAGATCATCGGGGCTTATTGCCCCAAAGTCGTCCATGGATTGGCCGATGGAGAGGAATACCCGGGCTGCCCGCTGGAGGCGGCGGTCAGAAAAGACGAGCCTATCGAATGGGAGCACTTTGACGACAAGATCGGCAGATGGCTGCGGACAGGCATATATCCCACTGCCAGCCGCCTGCCTGACGGTGAAAAGATTTATTTCCACATGGTAGCCGACATCACCGAACAGAAGAACGCCGAGTCCAAAGTCAGGCGAAGTGAAGAGAAGTACCGGCTGCTGCTCGAAGAGCTGATCAAACCGTTGTAGCGGTTCGGCAAGGCAGGAGATTGGTCGAGCTGTTCGGACGTTATCTGAACAGCCCTGACGTTCTTATTTTACTGCAGGTGGCGAGACTTGCGAAGAAGATTCATCGAATCGGCTCAAATCTCAGGTATCCAACTGCTTGATTAAGTCGTAATTGAGACAAAGTTAGCTGGCATTGACACTGTCAGGGAAGCTGTTGACTTTTACAGCTAGCGTTCACCTGGTTGTCCTGGTTGATAGCGGGGGCGCAGCGAAAAATCCGTGGCAAGCGACCGTTCGAAAGACGCCCAAACATCTACCAAGGTTTCATGGATTCACGACACTGTTACCTGAAGAACCAGACACGTGCCGTTAGTGTTATTTGGATCCTCTATGCATCGGCCTGTAACCGAGATCACCGCCGTTCCGCTGCTTTTAGCCACGAATGTCGAGGTCGCGCCACCGTCGCTTCGGTCGGATAGGCCCAGGACCGAGAGTTCGTTGCTGGAGGGCGCTGAGTAGCTTTCCATGTGAATTTGGAGCCGCTCCCCCCTTTGTAGAGAAATGTTCGGCGGAGCGGTAGCGGGGAGCAGCATGACACAGTTCCCAAGCTCATGAACGGCACCGCTATCAATACGATACTCGGCTGCCCGCCCGCAATTATATGTGCCCGGCGGACGTTGCCACCATGGGCGTGATGTGGTCGAGCCCGATGTAGATGAGCTCGATGCAGCGCAGCTCGCAACTATCAGAAGTGCGAGAGTAATGATCACTACCACTGGCAACAACCATAATCTATGCATACGGTTGATCTGTCTTGTCAAACCGCCAGATTCTGCGAGCAACTTTAACGATTCACACCATCCTCTAAAAAGGAGGGTTGTTCGAGGTAAAGATTTTGGTCGAGCTGTTCGGACGTTATCTGAACAGCTCCATTTTACATCAGGTTAGTGGGCTTGCGAAGAAGATTTTGGGGGCGGGTTGATTCTATATATCCCTATGAGACGAGTCCCCTTTTAAACTCCTGCTCACTTATCAAGCGCAAGAAAAGATGGCGAACGGAGTACTGATGTGTTTTTGTCGTCTCGCTTGTTGTCTTCGTTTCGGTAACGACAAACTCATCAAGAGTGGCTTTCTTAACCCACCCAGTTTCAAGATCAATATAGATATCGCCTTTGTATTCAGAACCGCCCTCAGTTATTGCATCTTGGTTATTGGAAAGCGCTAAGGTCATTTTCAGCGTGCTTTCACCGGAGTCGTAGCCGACCAATGCGCATGCAGATCCGTTTACGACACTGATGCCTTTGAGCTCAAGCGTAACTTCTCCGTTCTTAAAAACAGACCCTGGCTTAATCGCTGTGCCAAGACTGAGCGGAGTCTCAATGAAAGCTGATGCATGTACTATCCGATTGCCAATGTTTTTTAATTGCTCTATTCCTTTGCCAAACATCGGCCGTGAAAATATGTCATTTAGGGAATGAAAATCAATAAAATTGTTATAAACTGCATAGCGGATATCGGGAGTAAGTCTGTTGCCTTTGCTATCAACCAAATCCTCGAACTGCTCATGCGGAATTCCAAATACAGATCCTTCGTTTATTCCAGACATTAGGTCGAATTGATAATCCCAGAGCTTAAGGGCAGGAATCGTGGTAATGTTTTTGTCATCGAGCTGCAAACCGAACTCATGACAGGTATATTGATCCAGTTTTTCCCCCAACAGTTCACCAGGAGTACAGCGAAGTTTGAGCATATAGGATTCAGAACCGGTGCGCCTGCCGTCAAACCCTATATGGATGAATTGGGTTTGCATAAAGAAATGCTGGATCCCGGGTTTCCGGCTGATTGAAAGATCAAACGCGCCGTTAAGCTCTTGGGAAAAGTTTTGTGAATTTTTCATATATCGATTATATCACCGCAAATTGACCCAACAATGGTTTTGTGTAAAAGGCCGGAATGATGGTTTTCCAAAAGGGGAATTAGGCGAACGGAAGTGTTGAGCCGTCGTCTGGGCGCAGCCCAGACTTCCCACCGTTTCGCCGAGAGACAACGGAGCGAGAGTAACCGCGGGTCGAAATGGTGGGAAGTCGGGACTATTTTTGACCCTCAAAAAGAGACCAGACGACGCTGGCTCCGATGTGGCTCGATGCCGCTTGGAGACAGTTAATTCCCCTTTTGTTTTTGCTTTGTTTTCAGGGGTTTTGCCTCTTACAATTGGGTCTTACAGCGGAAACAATAGGCAATGTAAGACCCTGATTGCCTAGAATCTGCCTGTTGTAATCGGGTATTGCATCTGATTACAACAGGCAATACAACCCTGGCTCTCGAATTTTAGGTGTTGATTTCGGGTCTTGATCCGAGATCAATGGGAAAATCAATACCCTCGGCCGGATCCGCCTATTAAAATCGGGTCTTAATTCAGAGATTAATACTGAATCGCCCCGGGTTTACCGGAGACTCGTTTGTTTGGGTAACTCTATGATTTCTCTGCCTTCTTGTCCACGATATTGAGCTTCCAGTTCTGCCGGCGGGATGTCGCCGATCGGTTTCAGCAGCC
>JAJYXB010000019.1 GCA_021791195.1 Actinomycetes bacterium
CTTTCCCGATCAGCTCGCCGGTCAGCGAGAACGCCGGGATGACGCAGGCGCTGTCGCCGGAATGGACGCCGGCTTCCTCCACATGCTGCATGATGGCGCCGATGTAGACTTCGGTGCCGTCGCAGACAGCGTCCACATCGATCTCCATCGCATCCTCCAAAAACTTGTCCAGCAGGATCGGATGCTTGTGCGACGCCTTGACCGCATGCTCGATGTACTGCTCCAGGTCATCCTGGCCGTACACGATCTCCATTGCGCGCCCGCCCAGCACGTAGGAGGGCCGCACCAGCAGCGGATAGCCGATCTCGGCGGCGATGTCAAGCGCCTCCTCGCGGCTGCGGGCGGTGCCGTAGGGCGGATGGGCGATTTCCAGCCGGCGGAGGATCTGGCCGAAGCGGCCGCGGTCCTCGGCCAGGTCGATCGCCTCCTGCTGCGTCCCCAGGATAGGCACGCCGGCGGCCGCCAGCCCCTCGGCGATCTTCAGCGGCGTCTGCCCGCCAAACTGGACGATGACCCCCTTGGGCTGCTCATTCTCCACCACGGCGAGGACATCCTCGAGTGTGAGCGGCTCGAAGTAAAGCCGGTCGGAGATGTTGTAGTCGGTGCTGACCGTCTCCGGGTTGCAGTTGACCATGATCGCCTCGTAGCCGGACTGGCGCGCGGTCATCACCGCATGGACGCAGCAGTAGTCGAACTCGATGCCCTGGCCGATGCGATTGGGACCGCTGCCGAGGATGATCACCTTGTCGCGCCCGGAGGCGAGCGCCTCGTTCTCGTCGTCGTAGCAGGAATAAAAGTACGGCGTCTGCGCCTCGAATTCGGCGGCGCAGGTATCGACCGCCTTGTAGGCCGGACGGATGCCCTGCGCCAGGCGCGTGGCCCGCACCTCTTCCTCGCTGGAGCCGGTGAGGCGGCCGATCTGGGCGTCGGAGAAGCCGGTCTGCTTGGCGACGCGCAGGTTGTGCCGCGTCAGGCCGTCCAGCGGGCGGCTCCTGATCACGCTCTCGCGCCGGACGATCTCCTCGAACTCCTTGATGAACCAGAGATTGATCTGCGTCACTGCCTCGATGTGGCCGCTGTCGACGCCGCGCCGGAGCAGCTCCATGATCAGGTCATAGCGCTCGGCGCAGGGAATGGCGATCGCCGCCAGCAGGTCATCGGTGGAGGCGCCGGAGTCGACATCGACGTCCAGCTCGCGCGAGCGCATCGATTTCATGAACGCTTCCTTGAAGGTGCGCCCCACCGCCATGTTCTCACCAACACTCTTCATATGCGTGGTCAAAGTCGTGTCGGCCTTGGGAAATTTCTCGAACGCCCAGCGCGGCGTCTTCACCACGACGTAGTCGATGGTGGGCTCGAAGCAGGCGGGCGTCATGCGGGTGATGTCGTTGGGGATCTCGTCCAGCGTGTAGCCAACCGCCAGCCGCGCCGCGATCTTGGCGATGGGGAAACCGGTCGCCTTCGACGCCAGCGCCGAGCTGCGCGACACGCGCGGGTTCATCTCGATGACGACGATCTCCTCAGTCTCGGGATTGACGGCGAACTGGATATTGGAGCCGCCGGTCTCCACGCCGATCTCGCGGATGATCGCCAGCGAGGCGTCGCGCAGCCGCTGGTACTGCGCGTCGGTGAGCGTTTGCGCCGGGGCCACCGTGATGCTGTCGCCGGTATGGACGCCCATCGGGTCGATGTTCTCGATCGAGCAGACGATGACGACGTTGTCGGCGCGGTCGCGCATCACTTCCAGTTCGAACTCCTGCCAGCCGATCACCGATTCCTCCAGCAGCACCTGGCCGATGGGGCTGGCGCTGACGCCTTCCTCCACCGCCTGGCAGAAGCCATCGAGGTCGCGGGCGACGCCGCCGCCGTAGCCGCCGAGCGTGAAGCTGGGCCGGACGATGATCGGCAGCGACAGGTTCTTGAGCTTTTCGCATGCCTCCCTGACCGACGTGGCCAGGTCGCTGCGCGGCACGCGCAGGCCGATCCGCTCGATGGCGGCGCGGAACTCCTCCCGCTCCTCGGCGCGGTTGATGGCCACGGCGTCGGCGCCGATCAGCTTGACGCCGAACTCATCCAGCACGCCGGCGCGGCTCAAATCCATCGCCAGGTTGAGCGCCGTCTGCCCGCCCAGGGTCGGCAGCAGCGCGTCCGGCCGCTCCCGCTCGATGATGGCGCTGAGCGTCGGCACATCCAGCGGCTCGATGTAGGTGCGGGTGGCGAAATCCGGGTCGGTCATGATCGTCGCCGGATTGGAGTTGACCAGGATGACCTCGAAGCCTTCCTCCATCAGCACCTGGCACGCCTGGGTGCCGGAATAGTCGAACTCGCAGGCCTGGCCGATGACGATCGGCCCGGAGCCGATCAGCAGGATCTTGTGGATGTCATCGCGGCGGGGCATGTCAGCCAACCCCGCCTTTCGCCTTCATCAGCTTGACAAACTCGTCGAACAGGTAGCGGGAATCGTGCGGACCGGGACTGGCTTCCGGATGATACTGCACCGAGAAAGCCGGCGCCTCCAGGCAGCGGATGCCCTCGACTGTGCCGTCATAAAGATTGAGATGACTGATGGCGGCTTTTCCGGCTTCGGTGTCGAGCAGCAGCTCGCCGCTGGGAGGCGCCTCGAAAAAAGTGTTGCCGGAACGGGCCAGCGCCAGCCGCTCGCCGATGGCGGCGGGAAGCTCGACGGCAAAGCCATGGTTCTGCGAGGTGATCTCCACATGGCCGGTATCGAGATTCTTCACCGGATGGTTGGCGCCCCGGTGGCCGAACTTGAGCTTGTAGGTTGACAGGCCGAGGGCCTGGCTGAGGATCTGATGTCCCAGGCAGATACCAAATATCGGCACCTTGCCAACAAGGTTTCTGACCGTCTCCACCGCGTAGGTGAGCGGCGCCGGATCGCCGGGGCCATTGGAGAGAAAGACGCCGTCGGGCTGCAGCGCCAGGATGTCCGCGGCGCTGGTGGCCGCCGGTACGACGGTGACGTTGCAGCCGGCTGCGCCCAGCCGCTTGATGATGGAGCGCTTGATGCCGTAATCCAGCGCCACCACGCGGCACTTTCCCCGCAGGAACTCGAGCTCGTAGGGCGCCTGGCAGGTGACCTCGCCCACCAGGTCGCGGCCGGTCATTAGCGGCGTCTCGCGCAGCTGGCGGGCGATCTCCTCGCGAGGGAAGTCTCCCCAGTAGACGCAGGCGCGCATGGCGCCGGCGCTGCGCAGCCGCCGCGTCAGCGCGCGTGTGTCGATGCCGCTGACCGCGGTGACGCCCTGGGCGCTCAGCCACTCGGCAAAGCCCTGCTCCGCCGTGCTGTTGCGCGCCAGGTTGTGGCCCTCGCGGACGATCACCGCCCGCGAATGGACGCGGTCGGATTCGTTGGCGGCATTGCTGGCGCCGTAGTTGCCGATCAGCGGATAGGTGAAGGTGACCATCTGGCCGAAGTAGGAAGGATCGGTAAGCACCTCCTGGTAGCCGGTCATCGCGGTGTTAAAGACGATCTCGCCGTATACGGCGCCGGAGGCGCCAAAGCCGTGCCCCTCGTAGACGGTGCCGTCCTCCAGGACGACCGCCGCGGAAGCGCCGACCGGCGCCGGACGTGACTTGATAGCTTCACTTTGCGTGCTCATGGATTCCCTGACTTTTTAGTTGTTCCGATATCCATCTGCCGGTTCAGACGCCGTCCCGGTGCGCCACGCGTCCGCCGGCAAGCGTCAGCAGCACCCGGCCCCGGACGCGGCGGCCGGCAAAAGCGCTGTTGCGCGATTTGCTCCTGAACCGCGCCGGATCGATGTCATATTCATGCTTTGTGTCAACGAGGCAGAGGTTCGCCTCTTCGCCCTCCGCCAGCGCCGGCTGCGGCAGGCTGAAAGCGCGCGCCGGACCGGTGGACATCGCCAGCACCAGGCGCTCCAGCGGCACCTCGCCGCTCTGGACCAGGCCGCTGTACAGGACGGGAAAAGCCGTCTCCAGACCGATGGCCCCGAACGGCGCCTGTTCGAACGGCGTCTCCTTCTCCTGCGCCGCATGCGGCGCGTGGTCGGTGGCAATGCAGTCTATAACGCCGGCGGCCAGCGCCGCCACCAGCGCCCGCCGGTCATCCCCGGCGCGCAGCGGCGGATTCATCTTGAAACTGGAATCGAGGCCCTCGACCTCGCGGTCGCTCAGGAGCAAATGGTGCGGCGCCGCCTCGCAGGTGATGCGCATGGCCGGTTCACCGGCCTGCCCGCCAGCCGCGCCGCCGGGCTGGCTGTCCGCGGCGAAGCTGCCAGCCGCGCGCGCCGCCTCGATCAGCTCCAGCGACCGGCCGCAGCTGACATGGGCGATGTGGACCCGACCGCCGGTATAGGCAGCCACCTCCAGCGCCCGGGCGATATCGGCAGTCTCCGCCACCGCCGGCATGCCGGCCAGGCCCAGCCGCGCCGAGACCTCGCCCTCGTTCATCACACCGGCGCCGGCCAGGGCGCTGTCCTCGCAGTGCAGGCTGAGCGGCAGGCCGTACAGGCTGGCCGCCTCCAGCGCGCTTCTGAGCAACGCGGCGTCGGCCACCGGCCGCCCGTCGTCGGAAAATCCCACCGCGCCCGCGCCGGCCATGTCCCAAATGTCGCTTAAATGGACGCCTGCCTGGCCGCGGCTGATGGCGCCGAAAAAACTTGTCCTGACCAGCGCCTCGTCCGCGGCGACCTCGATCAGTGATGCCAGTACTGCCGCGTTGTCAACAACCGGGTCGGTGTTGGGCATGGCGCAGATGTGCACATAGCCGCCCGCGGCCGCTGCCGCCGTGCCGCTGGCGATGTCTTCTTCGTCTTCACGCCCCGGCGTGCGCAGGTGCGTGTGCGGGTCGATGAACCCCGGCAGCAGCAGCATGCCGGCGGCCTCGATAACGCCGCCGCCGGGAGCCTTGCCCCTGCCCGCCGGGCTGATGGCGCTGATCTGGCCCTTCTCCACCAGCACGTCAGCCTCGCGGTCCAGGGAGCGGGCCGGATCGAAAACGCGCGCGCCGCGGATGAGCACGGTTGCTTTTGTGCCTTTTTTTGACATGGATGCGATCATGAGCGCCCTCACCCCACCGCCTGGATATTCCGCACCTCGGACCCCGCGGTGGCGGCGTTGTCGATAATGATGCGGTAGAGCACCGCCATCCGCACGGCCAGGCCCGCTTCGACCTGCTGCAGGATCATGTTGCCGTCGGCATCCGCCAGCTCGCTCTCGATCTCCACGCCGCGGTTGATCGGACCCGGATGCAGCACGCGCTGGTCCGGCCGCACATGCCGGCGGCCGACGCAGTAATGGCTGATGTATTCCCGCAGCGAGGGCAGGTAGTTGGCGCCCTCATGCCGCTCTTTTTGCATCCGCAGCAAGTAGATGACATCGACTTTTTTCAGGTCGTCGAGGGTATGCGAGACCTCGGCCCCGAGCGACTCCACGCCGCGCGGCAGCAGCGCCGGCGGCGCGATCAGCCGCACCTGCATCCCCATTTTCCTGAAACCGGCGATGTTGGAGCGGGCGACGCGGCTGTGGAGGATATCGCCCACGATCGCCACCTTGAGGCCGTCCAGCTCGCCGTAGGTCTGCTTGAGCGAAAAGATGTCCAGCAGGCACTGGGTCGGATGCTCGCCCTTGCCGTCGCCGGCGTTGACCACGTGCGCCTGCGTGTAGCGCGCCATGAAAGCGGGCGCGCCCACATGCGGATGGCGCACCACCAGGATGTCCGGGCGGTAGGCGTTCAGCGTCAGCACCGTATCCTTGAGCGATTCGCCCTTGCCCACGGCACTGGAATCGGCCTTGACGTTGATGACGTCGGCCGAGAGGCGCTTGCCGGCCAGCTCGAACGAGGTCGACGTGCGGGTGCTCTTCTCGAAGAAAAGGTCAATGATGGTGCGGCCCCTGAGCGTCGGCACCTTCTTGATGTCCCGCCGCGAGAGCTCGAGGAAATCCTTGCGGGCCGTGACCAGGATCGAGTCGATCTCCTCGCGCGACAGGTCGCTGATGGATAGCAGATTCCAGTTCATCACTCCACCGCCTCCAGAATGATCTCGTCCACCCCGTCAACTTCCTTCAGGTGCACATTGATGCGCTCGTCCTGCGAGGTGGGCAGATTTTTGCCGACATAATCGGGCCGGATCGGCAGCTCGCGGTGGCCCCGGTCCACCAGCACCGCCAGCTGGATGCGTGCCGGCCGGCCGTAATCGAACAGGGCGTCAATGGCGGCGCGAATGGTCCGGCCGGTGAAGAGGACGTCGTCGACCAGCACGATCGTCTTCTCGTCGATGCTGAAGGGAAGATTGGTGCCGCGCAGCTCCGGATGGGTCAGTTTGGGCCGCACCGTCAGGCTGCCGCGGGCGGCCACGTCATCACGGTAGAGGGAGATGTCAAGCTCGCCCACCGGGATCTCCCTTCCGGAGAACTCTTCCAGCAGGCGGGTCAGGCGGTGGGCAAGATGGGCGCCGCGGGTGTGAATGCCGACGATCGCCAGCCCGCCGGCGTCATGGTCTTTTTCCAGGATCTCGTGAGCAATGCGAACGATGGTCCGCGCCAGCTGATCGGCGGAAACGACTGTCCTTGAAAAAACGCCGCTCACACGCGGGTCCGCATGGACACGCGCCGGCAGCTTGAGAGGAATGTTCCTGCAAACAGGGTCAATTTTCTCCCTTGTCAGCCTCACTGGGCGTGATTAAAGGGTGCAACACTTGCTGTCACGTAGTTTATCGGACGCGGCGGGCGCGAGTCAAACGGAAGATGCTCCAAAATAAAAACGACTTCCTTCAATCACCGTCAAGCAGATCTCCCCGTCCATGCATCGCCTGAATCATCCCCGCGAAAGAAAGCTTGGATTCAAAACTCCGTACGAAGCATTCTTCAAAACATCAACCCTATTTACTGCTGCGCTTGAGATGGAACTATCCAAGTTTTGATCCTTCAAGGCCGAGCAATACCAAGAAAAAAATGAAGAATTCTATCGAGAATAAGACTGGCGTCACCAATACCCAGACCAGGTTGCTGAATCGTTCAGAGGGGAATAAATGTTCAAGAATAAACCAGTGAACGATCTCAAGAACAACAATGAATGGGCCTAAGACAACAAGCGCCCATATATACCAGGAGCTAAAGGTAATTTTTAATGCATTGTAATATAAAAAACTAAGTATAAGTAATAATATCAACCATCCTATATTAAAAAGCAGCTTTTTTATTGCCCCACCACCTCATTAAAATACCCATTCCAAAGCACCCGCTGGGAAGCCAGCACTTTGGCTGCCGTCTGTTTGGTTGTGCTGGTCCAAGCCTCTACTTCCGCCGGTCCGTTTTTTATTCCAGGGAATAGCGGCGTGACATTTGCGCCTGGCTGGATGGTGCCGCTTGTTTTAAGCTGGCCCGCGATCCGGATCTCGTAGTAAATGGATGATGTATTCGGGTTTACCACCATCACCCAGTCTGAGGCATTGGCAGACAGGTTGTCATACCAGGTCCAGTTATAGTCACTGGCCAGCGATGACTGCGCTAAGCCGGGGACCTCTTCAAACGAGGGTCCGAAGAGCACCCTTTGTGAAGAGACGACATTAGCTGGTGTTTGTCTGGTGGCGTCAGTCCAGGCGCTTACCCGAAGCGGCCCGCCGATCACCCCCGGGAACTGCGGCGTTGCACTTGTGCCCGGCTGGAGCGTGCCGCTTACCGTGGGCTGACCGGGAATCGTTATCTCGTAATAAATCGGGGTGGCGTTCTGGTTTAGCACCATCACCCAGTCCGAGACCCCAGCAGACTTATTGTCATACCAGGTCCAGAGATAGCTGGATGAAAGTGAGGTCGCCGGGATGCCTGGCAGTTCATTAAAGGCACTGCCGCTATTTGTTGTTACGCGCTGGGTAGCGATAACTTTGGCAGGCGCCTGTTTGGATGAGTCAGTCCAGGACTGGACTTCCACTGGGCCGCCGAGCAGGCCGGGGAAGGTAGGCGCAACGTGGTCTCCTGCCGCCAGGGTACCACTTGCTTTAACCTGGCCGGCGACTCTTATCTCGTAGTAGACAGATGCGGGACTCGGGTTCTGGTTAGTTACCATCACCCAGTCAGTAGTCCCGGCCGAAACGTCATCGTACCAGGACCAGTAGTAGTGACCGGAAAGTGCGCTATCATCGGTGGCTGGCACTTCCTCCAGGGAACCGCTGCTTAGGAGTGTGCGCTGGCTTAAGATGGCTTTTGCTCCCGTGGTTGAGACTGCCTTTACCGGCCCGCCAAAGACGCCCGGGTAGATTGCGCTTAGCACCTGCCCCGCCGGAACCTGTCCTGGCTGGTAGCCAGTAAGTGAAGGCAGGGACTCACTTAAGCTGCCGATAAGCAGGTTAAACCAAAGATCAGGATTGTTTGGCGAGGCCGGATTTGCCATAAGCACCCAGTCAGAGTAGCCGCTTGAGGCGCTGTCGTACCAGACCCAGTAATAGTTTCGGCTGACGTTAAAGGAGCCTGAAGCTGTAGCTGTATTGCCGGCGTTGTCGCCTACCTGAACTGTTAACGTGTGGCTGCCGGGCGCCAGGTTCGTTGCCGGGCAGCTGATGCCTGAGGCTGTCACTGTACAGCCGCTTAAGGGCAGTCCGTCCA
Source organism: Actinomycetes bacterium (assembly GCA_021791195.1). Lineage (GTDB taxonomy): Bacteria > Actinomycetota > Thermoleophilia > BMS3ABIN01 > BMS3ABIN01 > JACWAD01. The sequence continues at coordinate 8,584 of JAJYXB010000019.1, forward strand.
GTTTTGCCGTTGCCGTAGCCAGGTTAACGCCGCTAGCGGGGCTGGGATCTGAGAAGCTGGCGCTTATGGTCGGCGAGGAGCCGGCGCCGTTGCCGCTTGGGTTAAGACCAGATATTACCGGCGCCGCGGTATCGACAAAGAACGTACCTGTAAGCGAGCCGGTATTGCCGGCGTTATCAGTTACGCTCACTAAGATGGCATGACTTCCCTGCGCAAGACCAGCTGATGGGCAGCTGACTGTGGTGGCCGAAGCCGTGCAGCCAGGTAGCGCCGTTCCGTCTAGCTTGACGGTGGCAGCAGAAGTGTTGATTCCCGAGCCGCCATCGGCGTAGCCGGCGCTGATTGTGGGTGAGGCGTTATTTTTGTAGCCGGTGGGAGAGGGACTGTTTATCGTGGGCGCTTGTGTATCTACAGCAAAACTGCCGCTGGCAGTTCCCACGTTGCCGGCGTTGTCTGCAAGCGACACCGTATAGCTGTAGCTGCCGTCGGCAAGAGAGGTTGTGGGACAGGAAACTGTACCGTTGCTGGCCGCGCAGGCTAAAGGAGCGGCGCCGTTTAAGCTCATGGTGGCGCTTGAGGCGTTGATGCCACTGGAAGGGTCAGCGTCGCTATAACTGGCCGTGATTATGGGCGCGTTGCTGTTTAGCCAGCCGCTGGGCGCAAGGTTTGTGACTACCGGCGCTGCCGTATCTGCCGGGATATAGACTGAGACAACATTGGAAAGCGGCGACTGAAGGCCTACCTTGTCGGTGGCCTTAAGGGCAAAGTAGTAGGTCGCGCCAGGGGTAAGCCCGGATACCGTCACGCTCTGGGCAGAGCCGGCAACAAGCGGCGCCGGAGTCTCAACCGGTACCGCGTCCTTCCAGTACTGATCGGTTACAGCGGAGCCTGAGTAGCGCAGATCGTAGCTTGTGGCGGTCCCCGTGTTGCCATCGTCGCCAGGGGCAGTGAAGGTCAGTGTCGCAGCGCCGTACGCGGAATTTGAGCCGGCAAGGTCGCTGACCTGGGCCGGCGGCGTAAAGTCAACGGTATTGGTGGTCGTGGTGTCGGGGGCTTTCTGGGTTACGTCGGTGCCATCGCCGTATTCATCCACAGTGGCTACGTAGTTCTTGGTGCTGTCAAGGTTCATGGTGACCCTGGTCTGGCTGTTAACAGCGATGTTGTTGTAGTTTAGGGTGTCGACTGTGCCGCCCTGGTGATCTGGGGCGGTGACAATAAGATCGGCAGGCCCGGTGCCGTTACCGTTAGCCACCATCAGGTAACCGGAGCTTATATCGCTGCCATGGATGATTATGCTTTTTCGATGAAGCTCCGGGTATTCCAAATACTCGGAATTTGGAATTTGCTGGTCGATGCTGCCGTCAGGGTTCTTGCCGGTATGGCGGCCTTGGGCATCATAGAGGCTAAAGCCCACAGGGCAGAGCCATGTAAACTCAGTTTCAGTTCCTTGGGCAGATTGATCCTGGCAGCCATCGCAGGTTTCACCGTCCCAGGCAAAGGCATTATTCCAGGGCTGCTGATTAGGCGGGTTATCGGGACCGTTACGTTCGCAACAAACAACATCTACCCCAAGGCTGCCAATCCAGGCGCCGGTGTATTCGCCCCATAGCCCATTGAATTGCAGCCATTGGAACTGCGTTCCGCTGGCCTCTACGACCTCGGGTACTACAGTCGCCGAAGTGTTTTTTGCCGGATCCGGGTTACCTGGGTTGTTTAAAATGTCGCCGTCGCCAAAAGCGGCATCCCAAACATTTGGCAAATGATCAAGAAATTGTTTCCCGGGGGAAAAATAATTCGCATGTGAGCCCTGAGCTACGTACACCACTGCTTGATTGGGATTACCGACAGCTTTTTCAACGCTACCAGGACCGGTCCAGTCGCGCCACTGCCCGCCTCCATGCTGGCTGTAATCAGCCCGGAACGGATTCAGGCTGCCGTCAAGGTCGATCTGCACCACTTCCCAGTCCCCTTCATGAAACGACTCTGAAAAATCGTTTGCATAGTAGAAAAACCAGTATTGAATGAATGAACTGGCGCTGCTACCTGGTTTTGAGACAACCCGTGTGTAAACAGTTTCTGGAAATTGAGACTTTATTTGCTGGTAGGGAGTTACATACCAATGGTTAACAGTGAAATGATCAATCGAGATTGATGGGTCGCCCCCGCCGGCGATGACAGACGAACCTGGAAGGTCGACGTAAAGATCAGACGTATTTGCATATTGTGCCAGAGTTGCAGTGGTCGGATTAGCAATGTTGAAATTCGGATTATTTACCTGCCGTAATGCAGTTTTTTCAAGGATATTGCCAAACACAGTATCGGTAGGAATTACTGCTTGCATCGCCAGGAATGGTTCCACAGGCATGGGTTCAAAATTCTCATCGCTTGTCATTTTTAGTTCTGGCTTATACCTATCCGCCAGCGTCTGTGCGGTATCGCCAAGCTTATTCTCGAAAATTGCCCAAGTCCCCAGCCGATCATCCCGCCAAACGATATTGCCTGAGGAAATCGACGGCTGATCAACCGAGGAGGTGCTATTGGAGACTTTTGTGCTTACGGCCGTGGATTGATTGCCGAGATTTGAGAGGTCGCACATGTAAATCTGATTTTCGGTATTATCCCATTTGTCCCAGACTACGATATTGCCATCGATTTTGGCGTTATAATCGAATCTGTCATTGGCAATCACTTTTGTTGCTCCAGCCGAGATGTCATACAAAAATACGCCGCCGCCGGAATCGTTGACGCCGCCGTTTTTCCACCAGATCAGATTATTACCGCTGATCGACGGCGTTTCCTTGTAGGTCTGGACGCCGTCATTTGTCACCTTTGTCCACCAGCCGCTGGAAATATTCTTCAGGTAGACATCTGATTCTGTGGTATCAACCCAGGCAACCCAGTCTCCGTCTATGGCGGGCATCTGGCACCAGCCAGAACCTATTCCTGCTGAGACGTCTGAGAGCTGGCCGGTGTCTAGATCGTACATGTATATCTGATCGGTTCCGCTGATGCTGTCTTGCCAGATAATGCGATGGCCGGAGACAGTCAGCCAGTCGGCGGAAAGAAGAGGCACGTTGAGGATCTGATCGGTTCCCGGCTGGCCATTATTGAGAAACATGTAATGTATCTGACCCTCCAGCCAGACTACCAGGCTGCCGCTGATTGCCGGTTCGGTCTGGCTGGGTATTACCTGATTGTTACCCGGGACCGGCACCAGCGGCTGCTCGGCGTTACTGGTTGAAAGATCCTTGTAGTAGATACGGGTGGGATGGCCCGAATAAATGTCGTCCCTAAAATCCTCCCACACGGCAATGTTGCCGCTGACTGCGGGGGCCGTCTGAACATCCGGATGTGTGGCTGTGACCGGTGAGTCATCGCCAAAGACGTACTGCCGGGCGGGATCATAAGGGGCGGTTTGGGCGTAGGCCAGACCGACAGGAAGCAATATCAGCGTGAGGAGAAAAACGGTCTGGAAAACCAAAAAGAGGCGCGGTGCGCCGGTGTAATTATTAATCTGGAAACAGAACCCGGAAATTCCTGCCCCCCTCGGGTCAGCTTTTCATCCGGCACGATAGTCTTGAGCATATTTCTCCTCCCCCAAAGAGAATCAATGTGCGGCAATCCTACCGTTTTGCCATTTATCCTTTTAAATGTAAACGAGAGGCATCCTATTGCTTTTACTTTTCTTTGTCAACAAGTAAAACGGGCCTCGACCGAAAGATACGCGGCCCCGCTCACTTCTGCCTGAGATGACCGTTTCTCGACTCCGCAAACAGGAATCAGGTATCCTGAAACAGGACTCATGAATCACCAGGATAAAAAAGACCGCCAGGAACCTCCCGCACCGCGTGCTTCCAGCGGCAAAGGCTCGCCGCAAAGGGCGCAGTCGACGGCGGCGCGCGTCCTGATAATCCTGTCCATCATCGCCGTTTTCATCGTCGCCGGCGCGCTGGTGCTGATCGCGCACGCGGCCGGTGGCGACCAGCCGGCGCCGCAGGTGACGGCGACGCAGAGCGCCAACCCGTAACCCCGCAGAAATTTATCGTGCGAGCGCAAACTGCGGGCCGGGCGCTCCTCCTGGCTACAGCCGCCCCGCCACGATCCCGTTAAGCACCTCCGGATCGGCCAGCGTCGAGGTATCCCCCAGCTCTTCGGTCTCGCCGGCAGCCACTTTCCGCAGGATGCGGCGCATGATCTTGCCGCTGCGCGTCTTCGGCAGGCCGGCGACGAACTGGATCTTCTCCGGCTTGGCGATCGGGCCGATCTCCTCGCCGATAAAGGCGGTCAGCTGGCGGCACATGTCGTCGCTGCCCTCGTAGCCCTGGCGCAGCACGACGTAGGCATAGATGCTGCTGCCCTTGACCTCGTGCGGGTACCCGACCACGGCGGCCTCGGCAACGGCTTCCTGCGACACCAGCGCCGATTCGATCTCGGCGGTTCCCAGCCGGTGGCCGCTGACGTTGATGACGTCGTCGATGCGGCCCATCATCCAGTAGTCGCCGTCCTCGTCCACGGCGGCGCCGTCGCCGGTGAAGTATTTACCAGGAAAGCGATCGAAATAGACTTCACGCATGCGCTTGTACTCCGGATCGCCGTAGGTGCCGCGCAGCATGCCCGGCCACGGCTTGTCCACGACCAGGTAGCCGCCCTCGCCCCGCGCCGCCGGCGAGCCGTCCTCGCGCACCACCTGCGGCGCGACCCCCGGGAAAGGCCGGTTGGCCGACCCAGGCTTGAGCGTCATCGCGCCCGGCAGCGGCGTGATGATGATGCCGCCGGTCTCTGTCTGCCAGTAGGTGTCGACGATCGGCAGGCGGTTGTGTCCGACATGCTCGTAGTACCACATCCAGGCCTCGGGATTAATCGGCTCGCCAACCGTGCCCAGCAGCCGCAGGCTTTCCAGCGAGTGCTTCTGCACCCACTCCGCCCCTTCGCGCATCAGCGCCCGGATGGCCGTTGGCGCCGTGTAGAAGATGCTGACCCGGTGCTTGTCGACGATCTGCCAGAAGCGGTCCGGCTCCGGATAGCTGGGCACGCCCTCGAACATCAGCGAGGTGGCGCCGTTGCTGAGCGGCCCGTAGACGATGTAGGTGTGGCCGGTGATCCAGCCGATGTCGGCGGTGCAGAAATGGACGTCTTCCGCCTGATAGTCAAAGATCCACTTGAACGTCAAGTGAGAGTAGAGCATGTAGCCGCCGCTGGTATGCAGCACCCCCTTGGGCTGGCCGGTGGAGCCGCTGGTATAGAGGATGAACAGGGGATCCTCGGCGCCCATCTCCTCCGGCGGGCAAAAATCCTCGATATCCTCGCGGGCCATCTGGTCGCTCCACCACTCGTCGCGTCCGGTTTCCATCGGCACCGAGCGGCCGCCGAACCGTTCGGCGACGATCACTTTCTCCACGGTGGGGCAGTGCTCGAGCGCGTCGTCGGCGTGGGCCTTGAGCGGCACCGCCTTGCCGCCGCGCATGCCGCCATCGGAGGTGATCAGCATGCGGGCGCCGCAATCGTTGATGCGGTCGGCGAGCGATCCGGAGCTGAAACCGCCGAAGACGATGCTGTGGATGGCGCCGATGCGGGCGCAGGCCAGCATCGCGATCACCAGCTCCGGGATCATCGGCAGATAGATGCTGACGCGGTCGCCGCGGTTGATGCCATGCTTTTTCAGCACATTCGCGAAGCGGTTGACTTCCAGGGCCAGCTGTTCGTAGGTGAAAGTGCGGTGCTCGCCGCCGTCCGCCTCCCAGATGATGGCGGCCTTGTCACGGGTGGGACCGCCCAGATGCCGGTCCAGACAGTTGGAGGACGCGTTCAGCGTGCCGCCGATGAACCAGGCCACCTCGGGCTTGCTGAAGTCGTATTCCAGCACCCTGTCCCAGCGGCGCATCCAGACAAGGTTCTCTTCGGCCATCTGCGCCCAGAATCCCTCCGGATCCTCTATCGAGCGGTCATAGAGCGCCTGATATTCATCCATGCTGGTTATATGCGCGCCTGAGCTGAAACCCTCCGGCGGCGCGAACCGCCGCTTCTCCAGCAGCAGGCTCTCGATCGCCTCGCCGCTGATGCCGGATGCATGGCCGCCGGATGTATTTTGCCCGGCGACGCCGTCTGGATTTTTCTTGTCGCTCAAGATCCGCTCCTTTTTTTGCCGCTGTTTTTTCTCGACTTGATCAGGCCGGATGGCATGCGAGGCCATCTGCGGTCCGAATCATTGATCTGCCCGGGAATCCCGGGAGCCGCACGAGGGATGCAAAATATATTATCAGTAAATCAGGCTCATTCCATCCCGCAAATACGGCAGGTGACAGTCAGGCGAATCGGGCCGGACAGTATGACGGGGATTGCGCAGGAATTTGTTCAGCTCACCCGCCGCGCCAACCAGTTTTTGCCGATCTCCATGGCGCCGGTGGGGCACATCTCGTTGCAGCAATAACATTCGATGCAGCGCTCGCGGTCGATTTCGGGATACGGGTCCATCTTTATGGCTTCCACGGGACAGCTCTTCGAGCAGATGGCGCAGCGGTCGCACTTTTCCCGGATCAGCTGCGGCCTCACCCTGATCAGCCAATCGATCATTTTCATCACCAGCGGCGGCACGTTGATGCGCCTGCCGCTCGGCTTCTTGAAATCGACGGCGACGTCGCCGACGCGCTGCCCCAGCACTTCGATCTCCTCCAGCCGGCCGTTGCCCAGACCCCGCCTGGTCGCTTCCGCCGTGGTGAATATCTCCATGGGATCGAACCCCATGATCCGCGAGGCGACCGCATCAAGCGCCACCGGATCGCGTGCAGCCAGGATCAGGCCAACGTGCCGCCGGCCGCCGTGGCGCGGACCCTCGCCTTCCATCCCCTCGACCGCGTCCATGATCGCCAGCTGTGGCCGCAAGACTGAATATATGTCAACCAGAGAGCCGCTGAACTTCTCGTATGACGCCAGCTTGTGCGCCTCTTTCCTGGTGTGGGTGGCCACTGCGCCGAACATGTTCTTGATGGCGCCGGTATACCAGGTGCTGGCATGGGTCTTCATTTTGGGCAAGGTGATGATGACGTCGGCCTCGAGCGCCAGCCGCGCGGCGAAAATGCTCTTCAGGTGCACGCCGTCCGGGACGGCGGTCTCGATGAAAGCGTTCTCGACCGCTTCGAACTGCAGCGATTCAGCGCCGAGATCATCGGCCACGGCGCGGATGCCGCATTTGTCCAGCGCCCGGCATTTGCCGCCGGCATAGAAATATCCCGGCGAATCAGCCACCAGCGGCACGCCGCCCGCCTCCTTGACCAGCTCAACGGCGGCGCGCACCACTTCAGGATGGGTGGTCACCGCTTCTTCCGGGTCGCTGGGCGCCAGCAGATTGGTTTTCAGCAGCACCCTGTCGCCCGGCCGGACCACGCCGCCGAGGCCGCCGATCCGGTTTACGGCTTCCCGCATCGCCGAGCACACGTGCTCGCGGGAGTAGTCCGGGCAGCCGATCACGGCTACCGCAGCGGCTTCCCGTCCCTCAGTTTCCCGGCTGGCGCCGTCCTGGTTGTCCATGGATTACCCTTAATTCGCTGAGCGCTGCCCTGTCTTCGCGCTGCCGCTGGTCCTGCCGGCGACCTGCCGTGTCCCGGCCGCATGCGGGAATCAGCGGATATGGTGGATATGGTGGAGCGAGTATAACGGAGGGCGGGTGATCGGAAAAGGCGGAGCGGGCCTCACGGCCCGCTCCAATGACAAAACCAACGATCTGGTTTTTCGTGGGAACCGGTAGTATCGGGGCCTACCGGTTCCCGGGTGCAGGTTAATTATGCGAAAACGATGTTAAGGAGGTTTAATGAGAACGTAAAATTTATGTAAAAAGATTCGGCGCCCGGTCGACCCGAGTTTGTCCAACCGTGCACAAACGGTATCGCTGATCTATAATCAGTGGCATGAAAAAGGACTTTGGCAAAATTGCAGTTTTTTGGGATAATTCCTATCTCTGGGGACTGATCGCCTGGCGCGCTTTCGCGGATCTGGGCCTCGACTTCGAGCTGCTGACCGCGGAGCAGATCAGAACGGGCGCGCTGGACGGAAGCGACGTCCTGTTTGTCCCGGGTGGCTGGGCCAGCGACAAGATCCTCTCGCTTGGGGATGAAGGCGCGCGCCGCATCCGCGAGTTTGTGCGCGCCGGCGGCGGCTACCTGGGTTTCTGCGGCGGCGCCGGCCTGGCGCTGACGCACAAGAGCGGTCTGGGGCTCACGCCGATCGGCCGGCTGCCTGCTTCCATACGGGTCCCCAGTTTCAGCGGCCGCATCGGCCTGCGGCTGGAGGACGGGGCACACCCGGCCTGGCAGGGCGTCGCCGGTGAAACAGAGTTTTATGCCTGGTGGCCCGGGCAGTTCGCGCTCGGACCGGAAAACGCGGAAGTGCGCGTGCTGGCACGCTACGGGCGCCCCGGGAACGACAGCTACGTGACCGACCTGCCCGTCGATCCGCATGTGGACTGGAACGCCTGGGAGCAGAGCTACGGTATCAACCTCAACCCGGAGCGCATCGAGGGCGAACCGGCGGTGATCGAGGCGGCGTTCGGCGAAGGGCGGGTGCTGCTGTCATACCTGCACTTCGAAACCCCCGGCGACGCGGCCGGCCACCGGGTACTCCTGAACATGATCGGTTACCTGCGGGGCGCACCGGCGGACCGCGAAGCCGCCAGCAAAGCGGCTGTCAAGACGCGCGCGGCGGTGGGACGCGGACTCTGGCGCGCTCCGGCGCCTGCGCCTGCGAGCGCCCCCGAAGCCGCAGCCGCCATCGAGAGGGCCGCGGCCGCTGCGACAGGTCCGCAGGCAGATGTAGCTGCCCTGGCCGGCTCGCTCGCGGAAGCCGCCGCCCAGCTGCTGGAGTTCGGCCGGCGTAACTTCCTCTGGTTCCAGCGCAACGACTGGCTGCTGCAGTGGCGTCGCGGCGTGCGCGGGATCGAGTACAGCACGCTCTACGCCATGCTCCGGCAGCTGGCGGAGCTGGCTGGAAAAGACGCGGCTGCAAGGAGGGATGACAGGCCGGCCACCGGAGGCATCGACAGCGAGATGCTGGCGCGCCTTAACGAGCTGGTAACGTCTTTCGTGGAGGATGCGCCCAGTCTGCTGATGCTGGAGCGGCGGGCATTCGGTCATGGTCCCTTAAGCCCGCTAATGACAGAGGACCCGCAGATAGCGGCGCTACGCAAAAGACTGTTCTCAACCACGAAGCGCTGCGGCGGCCTATACCGGGAGATAGTAGATCTGGCGGATGCGGTCTTGCTGCCGCTGCTTCGCAAGAATTAAAGACGGCCGATGCCTGGCGCACAAAAAAGCGGCCCCGAAGGGCCGCCGCAAGTTCAGCTGATTTGATGCCCGCGTCCTACCAGGCAGCCGCGTTGCTTTCCTCAACCAGATCGACAAAGCCCGAGTAGTCGATCTCCTTGACGCCGTCCACCAGCCGCTCGATGCCACGCAGCGCCACATCCTCCTTCAGGACGTAGACCTCGTGGCTGCTCATGATCTCCTTCATCCGCGCTTCGTGCGAGGAACCGGCCAGAGCGCCGTAGATGCCATCCTCGTAAAGCAGGATCCGCGAACCGTCGGACGCATACCTGAGGCAATCCTCGAGGCTTTTGGACTCGAAAGGAGATTTGTTGATCATGTGAAGCATGGTCCTCCTTTGCTGTTTTCGTAAATTTAGCCGCCGCTGACGGCTGGCTTAAAACATCATGAAGTTGCGCTGCTCCACCATCAACTGCTCGACCTTGCCGGCCTCGATGACCTCGGGCTGAATGATCAGATCCTCCAGCGTGAGGCCGCGTGACTCCAGCGAGGCGCCGTCGATGAATATCTTCTCGACGTCGTACACAGGCTCCAGCGCCTTGAAAGTCGGCGAGAAATCCTTGATGGTGGTGGCAGAGCTATCCATCCCCTTCTTAAGGGCGAGGACGCCATCATCAATGAACAGGACGGTAAGATCCTGCTCGTAAGCGGCCGTCATCACCACGTTTTCCAGCCCCTCATAAGCATAGATACTGCCATATGGCGCTGTACGGAAAACAATCATGAGTTTTGCCGCACCTTCATTTTCCATTTCATCGTTCAAAGTCAGTCACCTCTTTCCTTAGGCCCTGAAAGTTACAAGCCGGTCGGCTTCGATCGCCAGATCAGTCAGCATGCCCAGGCCGCCGATCTTGAAATTCTCCGCGACGATATCCTCCACGATGCCGCGGCGCTTGGCGGCGGCGACGCAGACGATATACTCGATGCCGTGCTCCTTTGAAAGCTCGGTCCAGCGCTCCTGGATGTGACGGTCATCCCGTTGCACATCCATCAGTTTTGTGGCATTAAGCACGCCGTCCTGATAAAAGAAAACGCGCGTGATCTCGTGTCCCTTGGCGATAGCAGCCTTGGCAAAATTGTACGCGCTGTCGGACGCTTCGTGCTGGTAGGGGCCTTCGAGTATCAAAATTCCGAATTTCACAGTGTCTTCACTCCTTCCTGAAAAATAATTTTGGGCGCGGTCATGCGCCCGGAAGCCTGGCAGAGGCAAAAACTTTGGAAAGAATCCGCAGAATAACAGCCTCGCACCCCGCGCGCTATCGTATATCCGGCGCGGGTTTCTGTCAAATTGGAGCAGCGAAGGAATCAGCTGATGCCGGCGCCCTGCATCCCCATCTCGATATAGCCGCAGGGGCAGATGTCGGCGCATACGTGGCAGCCGATGCATTTGGTGTAGTCGGTGAACATGATCCGGCCCACTGGTTGGGACAGATCGCGGCTGATGGCATGCGTCGGGCAGTAGACGCGGCAGCGGTCGCAGGTGAAGCAGAGGCCGCAGCTCATGCAGCGGTAGGTCTCTTCCCTGGCCTGGTCCCCGGTCAGCGGCAGATTGACCTCGTCGAAGTTGCGGATGCGCTCCGCGATCGGCAGCTCCTGCTGCTTGTGGCGCGGCGCGGCGGCATAATAGCCCAGGCTGATGCGGCTGTGATCGATCGGCTTGGGCGCGTAGGGCTCCTTGTACTCGACGCCGTGGAGGTAGACGTCGATGGCGCGCGCCGCTTTGCGTCCCCGGCCCACAGCCATGGTGGATACGCCAGGCATTAGTACATCGCCCCCGGCAAAAACGCCTTCGATCCCGGTCCGGCCGTAGCTGTCAGCGCGGACCCAGCTTCCTTCCGCCAGCCCCTCCAGACCGGTGAGATCCGCTTCCTGCCCGATGGCGGCAATGATGGTATCGGCTTCGATCTCGAACTCGGAGCCCTCGATCGGCAGCGGGCGGCGGCGGCCGCTACTGTCCGGCTCGCCCAGCTCCATGAGGATGCAGGTGAGCACCAGCCTGTAGGGAGCGCCCGCGGGCGCCGCGGCGATCTTCGCCGGCGCCGCCAGAAACGTAACCTTGATCCCCTCGTCGATCGCCCCTTGCACCTCGGAGGCCAGCGCCGGCATCTCCACCTGCGTACGGCGGTAGATCAGGTCGACCTCCGGCCCCAGCCGCAGGCAGACACGGGCCACGTCCACGGCGGAATTGCCGCCGCCGATCACCAGCACGCGCTTGCCCAGCTCGACGCCATCGCCGCAGTTGAGCGATTTGATCAGGTCGATGCCCGGGACCACCCCCGGGAGATCATCGCCCTCGACACCCATGCGGATGGATCGGTGCAGCCCGGCGGCCAGATAGACAGCGTCATGGCTGCTGCGCAGCTCATCCAGGGAGATGTCGCGGCCGATGCTCGTGTTTAACCGCAGATCTACTCCCAGGTCTATGATCTTCTCAATCTCAGCGGCGAGCACATCGCGCGGCAGCCGGTAGGTGGGGATGCCCGCCCGCAGCATGCCGCCCGGCTCTGCCTCCGACTCGAAAACGGTTACCGGATAGCCGCGCCGCGCCAGCTGGTAGGCGCAGGAGAGCCCCGATGGGCCGGCGCCGATGACGGCCACGCGCCGGTCGCGCTTCTTTTCGGTGAGCATCCGCAGCCGGAAGCCCCGCCTGATGCCCTCATCCCCGATGTGGCGCTCCAGACTGTGGATGGCGATCGGCTCATCCTTGAAACCGCGGTTGCAGGCGTCCTCGCAAGGATGCGGGCAGATGCGGCCGTGAACCGCCGGGAAAGGATTCTTGTCGGTGAGGACGTGCCACGCCTGCTCCACCGATTCCTCGTGACTGCGGCCGAATTGCAGGCTCTGGGCGATCGCCGTCAGGTAGCCGCGGGCGTCCTCGCTGCTGGGACAGGCCCCCTTGCAGGGAGCTTCCCGCCGGGTGTAGACCGGGCAGTCGAAATTGTCGTTGTCCTGGACCGGACAGGCCTCGGAAGGGTCCGGCGTCCTGACCCGCATCACCGCCTGACCCATGCTTTCCCTGGCGCTCATATTATGCCGCCCCCGCCCTTAAAACCTGACATGCGAGGAGGCGTTGAGGGTGGTGCGCGACCAGCGGTACGTGTCGATGTGGTACTTGGTGAACTTGAAGCCGGTCTGCTCGAAGAAGTTCTTCCAGCCGATGCGCTCGATCCACTCGCCGACGCGCTCGAACTCGCGGGCGCCGCCCTTGTAGGCGTTCAGGATGGCGCTGACGGCCTCGCCGACCTCGGGCCAGCGCGGCGGGTTGTTCGGCAGCCCCCAGGTGGCCAGCTTCATGAAGGACGGGCCGGAGCGCGTGTTGGCCGATTTGCCGCCTACCCAGATCGACAGCGTGTCGGTGTCGCCGTCGCGGATCTCCAGCGCCGGGCACTGGGCATGGCAGGCGCCGCAGTACATGCACTTCTCCTCCACGACCTCCACGGTGTCGTGACCATTTACGCGGTCGGGGCGGACGGCAAGCACCGGACAGATTCCCACCACCTTGGGCAGCTCGCAGCGGTTGATCATGTCATGGTCAATCCTGGGCGGATGGTGATGCTGCAGGTTGACGGCGATGTCGGTCTGGCCGCCGCAGTTGATCGTGCAGCAAGAGGTCGAGAGCTTTACCCGCTGGGGAAAGTTCTCATGCGTGAACTCTTCGTAAAGGCGGTCCATCAGCGCCTTGACCACGCCGGCGGCGTCCGTCCCGGGAAGGTTGCAGTGCAGCCATCCCTGCGTATGGATGATGTTGTGCACTGAGCGGCCGGTGCCGCCGACGGGGAATCCCAGGGTCTGCTCGATATCGTCGATCAGCGGCTGGATCTGCTCTTCCTGCTCTACCTGGAACTCGATGTTGTTGCGGCTGGTGAAACGCAGATATCCCTGGCAATGCCTGTCGGCGATGTCGCAAACCTTGCGCAGCAGCGGCGCGCTCATCATCCGCGGCGAACCGGCGCGCACGGTATAGAGCGAATCGCCGTCCTCGGACACATGCACGAACACGCCGGGCCTGATGTCGCGATGGTCCTTCCACTTGCCATAGTTGCGCACCATCGACGGATGCAGATACCTGGTGTAGTCAGGCGCTCCCTGGTCACGCGGCGCCAGCGGTTTTTTCTGATCGGCCATGCTCAGTCGCCTCCAAAGGGGATCTCGGTGACCTCGGGTTCACGCGGCAGCACGTTGGCCGCCTTTTGCGGCTCGCCCTCTAGCCGCGGCGCCGTGTATTCCTCAAACTTGATGTAGGGGTTGCTGCGCGGGTTGAGCACCATCTGCGGGTCCGGCTCGATGCCGACGCCATCGAGGAAAGTCCCCAGGCCGACGCGGTCGATGAACTCGCCAACGCGCTCATGGTCGTGCCCGTGCTCGCCCCAGAATTCCCAGATGCGCTCCACCAGATCAGCCAGGGCCTCGCGATCGGCGTCGGTCTTCATCTCCATGAAGGGCACCAGCATCGTGCTCACCATCTCACCGCTGCGGACAGTGCGCTTGCCGCCGATCAGCAGCGTCACGCCGCGATCATTACCCGGCGCCAGCGCCGCGTGCATGACGTTGATGCAGTGCATGCAGCGGACGCAGTTGTGATTGTCGATCTCGATCTTCCTGCCGTGCAGGTGGATGCACCGGGTTGGGCAGCGGCTGGTGACGTTCTCGTTGACCCATTCCTCGCCGTGGCGATCGACGAAGTCGGCCACAGCCTGTTCGTCCACCTGGATATCATCGCGCCAGGTGCCGATCACCGGCATGTCGGAGCGGGTCATCGCGTTGGCGCAGTCGTTGGCGCAGCCCGAGAGTTTGAACTTGTATTTGTAGGGAAACTCGGGCCGGTGCAGCTCGCCGATGAACCGCTTCGTGAGGAAGCTGGTGAGTTTGAGCGTGTCATAGCATGACATCTCGCAGCGGGCGGGACCGACGCAGCAGGGGATCGTGCGCATGCCGTTGCCGGAGCCGCCGATATCCCAGCCCTGCTCCATCAGGGCCTCGGCGGCCGCGAACATCTTCTCATTGTCGAAGCCGAGCAGCAGGATGTCGCCGGTCATGCCATGCAGCTGCAGGATGCCGGCGCCGAATTCCTCGCTGGCGTCGGCCAGCTGACGCAAGGACTCGGTGTTGTAGACGAATGCGGACGGCTCGATCAGGCGGATGGTGTGAAACTGCGCCACATCCGGATACTTCTCGCCCAGGTCGGAGTAGCGGGCGATGACGCCGCCGCCATAGCCGGAAACGTTGAGGACGGTTCCCCGCCAGTAGTCCCAGCGGTTTTCGTAAGATTCTTCCAGCTGCTGAAGCAGCTGCGCCACCTGCGGCCGGCGGCTGGCCTGCTGCTTGAGGTCCTTGACGAAGCTGGGCCAGGGCCCTTCCTCCAGCTGGTCCAGCAGCGGCAGCTTCAGATCGGCAGACGTACTTTCTGAGTCATCCGGCACTGATTCCCCTTTCGTAATGTAGTCACGACGCCGGCGAATAGGTGCGATATCCTGACACCCGGGCTTAAAAAGAATGATATCCACCGGCAAGGCTTTTGAAACGGATATCGCCGCGGCGGCGCGGCTGGTACGAAAGACTTATTGAGTTTGCTTAATGTAGATGAATCAGTTCAGGAGCTGGTACAAAACGAATCTGATTTCGAAATTAGGATCGTTAGGAAAGCAACGTCCCCAAAAAGGGACGCGGCCGGAGGCCGCGTCCCTGGGTCGCTCGCTATTATCGGCGCCGCGTCTAGCCCATGTTGATGTATCCGCAGGGGCATTCCTCGGCGCACTTGGAGCAGCCGACACAGGAGTCGAGGTAGAACTTGTAGAACTCGTGCTCGTGTGTGCGGTTCTCCGCCGGCACCTTCTTGATCGCGTTATACGAGCAGAAGGAATAGCAGTTCGAGCAGTCGAAGCACATGCCGCAGCTGAGGCAGCGCTTGGTCTCTTCCAGAGCAACCTCGTCCTGGAAGGTTGAGACAACCTCATCGAAACTGGTCTTGCGCTCTTCCGGCGACTTGGCCACCTTCTGGGCGCGGTCGGCCGGCTGATAGTAAGAGGCGGCCATCGCATCGAACTTGATGATCTTCGCCGGATAGACCTTCGGGATCTCCTCGCCACGGATGTGGTAGTCGATCGCCTCGGCGGCCTGACGGCCCAGGCCGACTGCCTCGGTCACCGTACCGAGATGGTTGGTGACGTCGCCGCCGGCGTAGACGCCTTCCTCAGAGGTCTGGCCGCTGGCCTCATCGACCGTGATCCAGCCCTTCTCGTCCTTGAAGGCCTCAATGCCGCCGAACTGCGGACCCTGGCCAATGGCCGGCAGGACCATGTCGGCGGGAATGACGAACTCGGAGCCATCAACGGGTTCCGGCCGCCGGCGCCCGCTCTCGTCGGGCTCGCCCAGCTCCATCTTGATGCACTTCAGGCCGGTGACCTTGCCGCCCTCGCGCACTACCTCCACGGGAGCCGCGAGGTATTCGATATGAATGCCCTCAGCCTCGGTATCCTCGATCTCCTCGGCCTCGGCCGGCATCTCGTCCCGGGTACGCCGGTAGACGATTTGCGGCTCAGCGCCCATCCTCAGCGACACGCGGGCCGCGTCGACAGCGCTGTTGCCGCCGCCGATGATCAGGATCTTCTTGCCCTTCACGTCAACGGCTTCGCCGGAGTTTACCCTGTTGAGGAACTCGACCGCGTTCTCCACGCCTTCGCCTTCCTCGCCGGGAATGCCGAGGTTCCAGCCCTCGTGCGCGCCGATGCCGAGAAAGACAGCTTCATAGTCCTTCTTGATGTCGTCGAGCGAGACGTCCGCGCCGACGCGGGTATCGTACTTGAACTCGACACCCAGCGCTTCCAGCGCCGCCACTTCGGCGTCCAGGATGTCCTCCGGCAGCCGGTAGCTGGGGATGCCGTAGCGGAGCATGCCGCCGGATTTGGGGAAGGCCTCGAAGACCGTCACCGGATAGCCGCGGCGAGCCAGCTGGAACGCGCAGGAGAGACCGGCGGGACCGGAACCGATGACTGCCACCTTCTCCGCGTGCGTCTCGTCAGAGAGCTTCTCGTGCGCCAGATTGTTGTTGATGCCGAAATCGCCGATGAAGCGCTCGATCTGGTTGATCGAGAGAGCCTCATCCTTGAACTGCCGGTTGCAGTCCGTCTCGCAGAAATGCGGGCAGACACGGCCCAGCACCGCCGGGATGGGGTTGGTCTCGGTGAGCACCCGCCATGCCTTCTCGGTGGCCGCTGCCATATCGAGACCGTTGCCCTCGCCCTGCGCGATCGTCGTCAGGAAGCCACGGATGTCGTTGCTGCTGGGACACGCGTTCTGGCAGGGCGGAGTCTTGGCAACGTAGCTGGGCCTGAGGTGCGATCCCTCACGGCCGCGACTGTAAGTCGCCGCACCGATCTCCCGTTTTCTTGTTTTTAGTACTACCGCCATATGTTCTCCTTTGGATCGCAGGCTTTGCCATGCCACCATTTTGACGCCGGCACGCAAATGCCGGATTCAGCAGGGCGCCGCCTGACGATGCCCTGTCGATTACTGGTTTTCAGCAGCTTCCTTGTGCGGCAGTTCGATCGAGCTGCCGCCGAAGTAGCCGTAAACTGTGCGGCCGGAATCCATCAGCTGCTTGATGGCAGCCTTGACGTCGGCGCGCCCGATCTGGTCGCCATACTTCGCGGCCATGGCCTTTTGCAGGTCGCCGGCCTTGACCTTCTTCTGCCCGGCGTTCTCAGCCACGATTGCATAGCAGTCTTCTGCCAGCTGGTCTACGGAAATATCCCCCATCTGGGAACCTCCTCCTAGTATCTGTTTTGGACAGACCTTCTGTAGGTCGTGCCCGCGTGACGGAAGTCATCAAGATGATACTTGGTGAATTCGATGCCGGTCAGGTCGAAGAATTTGGGCCAACCGATGCGGTTGATCCACTCGCCCACGCGCTCGAACGGCTTGGCGTTGGCGGCGTAGACCTCGACGATCTGCTTGACGGTGCTGGTGACTTCCGGCCACCGCGGCGGATTGTTGGGGATGTACGGTACAGCCAGCTTGGTGAACATCGGTTCTGACCGGGCGTTGGAGATCTTGCCTCCGACCCAGATGGAAACACCGTCATTCAGCGGGTCGGCCAGCGGCATCGCCGGACAGACCGTGAAGCAGTTGCCGCAGTACATGCACTTGTCTTCGTCGACCTTTACTGTCGTCTTGCCTTCGATCGAAGTCGGCCGGATGGCGTTGTTCGGGCAGGAAGCGACCGTGGTCGGAATCTCGCACAGGTTCGGCAGCGTTTTGTTGTCGATCCGCGGCGGGGTGCGGTGCAGGCCGAGGATGGCGATGTCGGAAGCGTGCACGGCGCCGCACATGTTCAGGCAGCAGGCCACGGCGACGCGCAGCTTGGCCGGCAGCTTCTCCGAAGTGAAGTACTCGGCCAGCTCGTCCATGACCACCTTGACCAGACCAGAGGCGTCGGTTGCCGCCGAATGGCAGTGCACCCAGCCCTGGGTGTGGACGACGTTGGAGATGGCGTTGTTCGTGCCGCCTACCAGGAAGCCCTTGTCCGTGATCTCTTTCTTGAGCGGCTCGATGTTGTCCTTGTTGGCCAGCAGGAACTCCACGTTGTTGCGGCTGGTGAAGCGGAAGTAGCCATCCGCGTACTTGTCGGCCAGGTCGCAGACCATGCGCAGGAAATTCGACGACACCAGGCGCGCCGAGGACATCCTGACGCTGAAGATGGTGCCGGCGGGACCCGTGTGGGCCAGCACGCCCGGAGCCAGCGACTCGTGGTACTTCCACTTGCCGAAGTTCTCCTTGATCATCGGATGCAGGAACTTCTCAAAATGTGGCGGTCCTATATCCGTTACCCTTTTAGCTTCTGTTGCCATTTATTTCCGACCTCCTATCGGGTTAATGATTTCCACGGGGACAAAATGCGTGTCCCTGCACTTGCCTATTCCTCGCCCTCGCCCGCATCTTCGTCCGCAAAATACTCTTCGTAGAAGATGTAGGGGTTGTCTCTCGGAGCCTTGACCATCGTCGGCAGCGGCTCGAGGCCGACGCCTTCGAGGAAGGTAGCCAGGCTGACGCGCTCGATGAACTCGCCGATGCGCTCGCGAGCCATGCCGTGCTCATCCCAGAACTCCCAGATGCGCTCGATGAGGTCGTAGAGCCCGGCATAGTCGCCGTCCTTGATCTGCATGAACGGGATGATGCTCTGCGCGAACAGGGCGCCTTCGACGATCGGAGCCTTGGCGCCGATGTTGATGGCGAAGCCCTTCTCATCGCCGACGGACAGCGCCTTCGGCATGCGGTTGATGCAGTGCATGCACTTGACACAGTTGCTGTTGTCGATGCTGATCTCCTTGCCCTCCACCGAGATGCACTGGGTGGGGCACTTCTCAACTACGAACTCCTTCACGTTGAAGCCGTCGTCGATGTACTTGGCGAACTCTTCCTTGTCGACCTTGATGTCGTCTTTCCAGATGCCAATGACCGCCATGTCGGAACGGGCGATCGAGGCGGTGCAGTCATTCGGGCAGCCCGACATCTTGATCTTGAACTTGTAGTTGAACATCGGGCGGTGCAGCTCGTCCTGGTAGTTGTGGGTGAGCTGATAGGCCATCTCCATCGTGTCATAGCAGGCGTTCTCGCAACGCGCCGGACCGACGCAGTTGCTCGGCGTCCGGAGGTCGGAACCCGAACCGCCCAGATCCCAGCCCTTCTCGGTCAGTGCCTGGAAGGTCGGCTCCAGCTCCTCGGTGCGCGTCCCGAGCAGGACCATGTCACCGGTGGAGCCGTGCATGTTGTACAGGCCCGAGCCGTGGGCATCCCAGATGTCGATGATCTCCCGCATGGCGTCAGAGGTGTAGAACCAGCCGGAAGGCTGATTGACGCGCACCGTATGAAAATGGGAAACACCGGGGAACTCTTCCGGAAGCGCGGAGTAGCGCCCGATGACGCCGCCGCCATAACCCATGACGCCGACAAGGCCGCCGTGCTTCCAGTAACCGCGCTTGTCCTCGTAGGATTTCTCCAGCTGACGCAGAAGATCGCGCGGCATCTCCTTTGTCTCCGCCATGCTCTTGATGTCTGTGACGAAACTGGGCCAGGGACCCTTTTCCAGCTCGTCCAAGAGTGGAGTTTTTAACTCATCTGCCATTTAATACTCCTCCTTTTTTAATTGCTGCTGCATTCGAGCGATCATTCAGACGGCACAAACAGCTGAATGTTCAACCGGGGGGCTGCCAAACACAGGATGACTTCGACCGGTCTGGTGTTGCCTGCCGCTACGACCCGATCGATGGCTTGATCCCGACGTAACTGTGACATCTGTCGCACAGCTGCGTCCTGTCATGGCATTTCAAACAGTTCTGCGTGCCCCCGTAAGACTGATTAATGAGTCCGATATGGACCATGTGATTTTGCATGATGTCGTTTGGCACCGGGATCGCTCCGGGCAGCTGGCGGGAGAGCAGGCCATACTGGTTCTGGGCGCTGCCGAGCTGGGGCAGCGGCGCCCCCGAAGACATGTTGCCGTTGATGGCGTTAATCGAGAACGGCAGCGTCAGGATGGCCAGGAAGATGATGAATGCGATAACTGCTCGTGTTTTCATTCTTTGGCCCCCAGTTCTATCGCCCTGCCGACCAGCTGGTGCACGCCGCCGGCCACGGTCATGGGAATTCCATATTTTGGCAATACCTTGGTGAACTGCGCCTTGCAGATGGCGCAGATGAGCGCCATGAAGTTGACGCCGTCGCTTTCCATCACCGCGTGCAGCGCCTGCATCCTCGGCATGGCGCCGGCGACGCGGATCTCGAGGATCTCGTCCGTCAGCAGACCGCCGCCGCCGCCGCAGCAAAACGTCTTTTCCATCGTAGTGCTGGGATCCATGTCCACATACTTGTTGCATGAGGCCTTGATGAGTTCGCGCGGCATCGTAAACTGGCCGCCGGGACGGTCACCCATGCGCGAGCCGCGCGCAACGTTGCACGAATCATGGAAGGTTACGGTGAACTCGTCGTTGGCCGACTTGTCCAGCTTGATCGCGCCGCGCCTCACGAGGTCAAGTGTGAACTCGACGATGTGCTGCGGCGCCGGATAGCGCGGATCAAGCGTGTCAAACGGGCCAATAAGAGTGTTCCAGAAGGAGTAGGCAACCCTCCAGGCGTGCCCGCACTCGCCGACGACCAGCCGCTTGGGCTTGAGTTCGCCGATGGCGTTGCGGACCCTCGCGGCCACTTTTTCCAGCTGGGTGTAGCTGCCGATGAACATGCCGAAGTTGCCAGCCTCGGAAGCGGCCGTGCTCAAGGTCCAGCTGATGCCCGCCTGATGGAAGACTTTGGCGTAACCAATCAGGGACTCGATGTGAGGCGAAGCGAAGAAGTCAGCCGACGGCGTGACCAGCAGGACGTCGGCGCCTTCCTGGTCGAGCGGCAGCTTGACCGGAACACCGTCCTCTTCCTCGATGTCCTCTTCCGTGGACTCCAGCGTGGCGGCAAGCGCCTTGGGGTTCATGCCCAGATTGTTGCCGATCTCATGGACCTTGCCCAGGATCTCGTTGACATACTTCTGGCCGATGCCAATGCTGTCCATGATCTCGCGCGCCGCCATCGAGATCTCGGCGGTATCGATGCCATAGGGGCAGAACACCGAGCAGCGGCGGCACTGGGAGCACTGGTGAAAATAGGCATACCAGTCGCTGAGCAGGTTCAGGTCGAGCCGATGGGCTCCAGCCAGTTTGCCGAAAATCTTGCCCTCGGTGGTGAAATATTTCTTGTAAACCCGGCGCAGCAGCTCCGCGCGGGCGACCGGCATGTTGTTCGGGTCGTTGGAACCGATGAAGAACTGGCACTTGTCGGTGCAGGAGCCGCACCGCACACAGATATCCAGATAAACCTGAAGCGACTTGTACTTCTCCAGCAGCTCTCCGAGCCGCTTAACCGCGGCTTCTTCCCAGTTATCCACCAAAGTCTCGGGGAAACCGACCTTGGCCTGGACCGCGGGCTTGGCCATGTGCGGCTTGATGGCGCTGGTGACGCCCTTGCGCCGGTAGCCGTCCTCAACCCGGGGAACGTTGATCTCCCCGATGAGTTCGGGCACCTTGAAATTTTTATTGATTACCGATTCGGCTACTGTTTCAACAGCTGTTTTCTCAGCAGGTGGCTCTGCCATTGCATGCTATCCTTTCAGCCCAAGGATCGGATAAAGCCGCCGGCCGGCCGGAAAAACCCGGCCGGCGGCGGCGATGGTTCGGATTAGACGCAACCAGTCGGCTTCGGCAGACCGGCGATCTTGCAAGCCTGCAGCGCCGGGCCGGCCGGGTACAGGTTGTAGAGGTAAGCACTGTTCCCCTTGTCGGGGCCGAACATCTTCTTCATCTCCTTGATGAGGATCTTGATGGCCGGAGCAATGCTGTACTCCTGATAGTAATTGCGGAGAAAGTCGACGACCTCCCAGTGGGCATCCGTCATCTCCACGCCCTCCATCTCGGCGATGTGGCCGGCAACTTCCCGGTTCCAAGAGTCGAGATCGAGCAGATAACCGTCGTCGTCCGTCTCATACGTCTTTCCTTCAAATTCGAAACTCATCTTGTTTCCTCCTTGTGGTTTTTGACCGAGGTTTCGCCGTTGTCTTAACCTCGCGAGTTTCCTTCCCCAGCTTCGAATAAGCTTCGGGTCACAACCTGGTTTGTGCCTTCCCGCCCTTCGCTAGCCTTCAGATGGCTCTTCCGCCGCCGCAACCGGAGCCGCCGCAGGCGCCGCAGCCGCGGCCGTCACCTGCTTCGCCCATGGATTGACCCACCGCTTCTCACGCGGGTTGTCGATCTGGTTGCGGGTCGGACTGTAGAAGACGCCCCCTGCGTGCATCAGCTTGCTGAACGGGAAGTAGATCAGCAGCAGCATCACCAGGCTGAAGTGAATCAAAAACAGCTTGTGTTCGGGAACAGAAGCCGGATGAAACGTCACCAGCCCGGCGACAAAGTTTTTCACTTCGGGAACCGAAGGCCGCACGTGGCCGTTTTCCCAGAAGCGGGAGAGCAGCCCGGTGCCGCCGATGCCGATCAGCAGCAGCAGCAGCGCGTAGTCACTCGCCAGCGATATATAAAAATGCCGGTCGATGGCCAGGCGCAGGATCAGCAGAAATATCAGCGCCGCGACGAGGATAAAACCGGAATAGACATCAAACTTTACCAGCGTGCTCAGAATCGAGGAGGTCGGAGCGATGAAAAAACGGAGGTGCTTCAGCAAAACGAAGAGGAGGCCCAGATGGAATAAATATCCTCCGAGCCACAGCACCTTGTTGCCGCGGAAAAGGCTTTTGAAGACAAAGACTTCCTGAAGATAGCGCACGCCCACGCCCGGTGCCGACACCGGCGCCGGCGTCTGGGGGATCTTCAGCGGAGCGGGAGTAGAACCGTACTTCCAGACTTTCGCCATGAACCCGACCAGGAAAATCGCAATCGACACGTAGAAAAACAGACCGAAGATCAAAGTGAGACCGCTCATTCTTCTTCCCCTTCGTCCCTTTCACAGTAGGAAGTTTGAACCATTCGTGCTGATTTTTGGAAAGAAAAACCGCCTAAAACAGCAGATACCCCCGTAAGTATGCGAAAAGATAACACGCCGGCTCCGGACGTGTCAACTAATACCCACATAAGCCAGAATTACTAACCGGGAGGATCCAATACCTGACGAGGTATTGGAAGCAAAAGGGAATTTACACCCGTTTGCTTTACTTGTCAATAGCTTCCCGAAACAAATATTGAAACCGGTATGCTGATCATTTTGCCTGCAAATCCCCGGAAACCTGGCGGGCCAGATCGCCGATGGCAACGCTTTCCAGGGCGCGGTTGCGATACAGCCGGAAGCTTCCACGATCCGCCTCCATCGCCTCCACGCGCTGCCCGATGCCCGGAAACCGGGCGCGGGACGCGGCCCAAAGCGCCATCCCCCTGACCCCGGGCTCGGCCGCGGCAAGGCTGGCGGTGATCACCGCCCGCGCATCGCGGGGCAGGCTCAGGCCGGCCTCCGCCAGCCGGCCCATCGCCCAGAGCACGCCGGGAAGAAACGGCGGCTCTTCGGAGAGGGACATGATTATCGGCGGCAGGTCGCTGAACTGGCCGGGGCTTTGGGCAACTACCTCCGCCAGCATCTCCGGTGCGCTCCAGCCGATGGAGCCGGACTCCTCGGTAACCGACCACAGCAGCCGGCGGACGATGTCGCGCGCCATGCCGGGATTGTCGGCGGCAATGGTGGCCACGGCCAGGCCCATCACCTCGATCGCCCGCCAGGCGATGACGTTCTCCTTGTCGTAAGTTAGCGCCATGATCGCGCCGAAGACGCGCTTGTTGCCCGGCGCCATGGCAGCGATGCGTTCCAGATCGTCCTCGATGAGAGCGTCTTTGATCTCTTTCCGCAAAGTTGCCACTAAAAAGCCGCCTCCTTGACGAATCTGACAAAACCTTCGGCCCAACCCGGCGAACCCAGCGCGTGCAGGTGAGCGTACGAGGCAATGACGTTGCGGTAGACGATGCCGTCGTGCTGGCGGTCCAGGCCGGTTCCCCGCACGACATCGTAGGCGAAGCCGACGTCTCCCATGCCGGTGATCTCGGAATAGTGGAACTCATGGCCGCGGATGGTCAGGCCGGGGGCAAACCAGCCGCCGGCCCCAGTCGCGCGCAGCTTGACGTAACCGTGGCCCCGGGGCTTCTCGTGCATGACCGTATCGCAGGGAAGCGCTCCGGCCATTTCGCGGGACCTGTCTTTCCAGGACATCCGCCGCGACAGATACATCATCCCGCCGCATTCGGCGTAGACCGGCATGCCGGCCTGGACCGCTTCCCTGACGGCGCTGCGCATGGAAGTATTGGCCTCCAGCTCGTCCATGAATACCTCCGGGAAACCGCCACCGATGTACAGGCCGTTGAGGCCGGCGGGCAGCGCCGCGTCGCTGACGGGACTGAACGGCACCAGCTCGGCGCCGGCAGCTTCGAGCGCTTCCAGGTTCTCGGCATAGTAAAAATTAAACGCCCGGTCGCGCGCCACGCCCAGTCGCACTGAGGGTTCCACCCCGGCCACGGCGCCGGATTCCTCACCGCCGGCGAGCGGTGGCGCCGCGGCGGCGATGGCGCGGACGCGCTCCAGATCGACGCTGTCAGCGATGATCTGCCTGATCTGGTCGATGACGTCGGCCGGCGCCAGCGATTCCCGCGCCGGCTGCAGGCCCAGATGGCGCATGATGATGCCCATCTCCGGCCGGCGGCGGACAGCGCCGAGCACTTTGATGTCGGTATAGCGTTCGATGACCGCGCGCAGTTTTTCCTCGTGCCGGGGGCCAGAAACCTTGTTGAGGACCACGCCGGCGATGTCGATGTCCGGCTCGAAGGCGGTGAACCCCTGGAGCAGCGGCGCTACCGAGCGGGTCATGTTGCGCGTGTCGACGATGAGGATGACCGGCGCGTCCAGCGTGCGCGCCATGTCGGCGGTGCTGCCGCGGCCCTCCACCTCGATGCTGTCGTAGAGCCCCATGTTGCCCTCGACCAGCGCCAGCCCGGCGCCGGCGCCGTTGCGGACAAATGAGCCGCGGATGTTCTCTTCGCCCATCATGAAAAGATCGAGGTTGCGGCACTCACGGCCGGCGGCCGCGGTCAACCACATGGGATCTATGAAATCGGGGCCTTTCTTGAACGGCTGGACTGCCACGCCGGATGCAGCCAGCGCGGCGCACAGGCCGATGCTCAGCGTCGTTTTGCCGGAGCTGCGGTGGGGAGCCGAGACGACAAGCCGGGGGATAGCCATGCCGCCGGAAGCAGACGGCGCCTCTGGCCCGCCACGCGCCTGTACGGTTCTGTCACCTTTTGCGGCCATGGAAGTAACATACTAAACTGACCACCTCAATCCAACCCGGGTGACGGATAAGGCGCGCGCGAACCAAGGCAGGGATTTACTCCGGACGGCAACCGCCAGCGGAACCGGCCGGCGGCAGGAAGGGATGCGAACGGCGCTTCGTCAGCCGCCCAGCGATTTCAGGCCGCTGCCGGCATCCTCATCCCTGGGGTTCAGCTTGAGGGCATGCCGGTATGTGTCCGCGGCCTGACCGGCGCTGCCCATCGCCTGGTAGGCTCTGCCCAGGGCATCGTAGGCGCTCGGGTTCTGCGGTGCGAGCGCGACCGCGGTCTTAAGCGTTTCAACCGCGTTCTGGTAGCGTCCCAGCTTGATCTCGGTGCGGCCGGCATTCAGAAAAGCGCCGGCATAATGCGAATTGCCGTCGGTGGCCTTCGTGAAGGCCGCCAGCGCCTGTTCCGGCTTGTTCATGGCGTTGTACGCCAGCCCCATGTTGTTGTAGGCTTCGACGAAATCGGGCTGCAGCTGCACCGCTTTTTGAAACTCGGCGATCGCCTGATCGAACTGTTTTTTCTCGGCATACATGACGCCCAGATCGTTGTGGGCGTTGACGAAATTCGGGTCGAGTGTCACCGCCGCCTTGTACTCCGCCATCGCCTTGTCGATCTGACCTGCCTGGTCATCGACGCGGCCCAGGTTGTAATAGGCGCCGTAGTATCCGGGGTATAGCGCCACCGCGATCTCAAACTCGGTCCTGGCCATGTTGTTGTCGCCTGCATCGTTCATCAGGGCAACGCCCAGCGCATTGTGCACCCGGGCCTTTCCCGGGCTCTTGCTGACAGTGTCGGTCCAGAGGGAAAGCGTGTTGTGCCAGACAACGTTGCGGGCATATGCGAGCCCGCCGAACACAAGCACGACCAGCGTCAACGCGGGAATCGCCGCCTTGCCCAGCACCGGCAGCCGCGGCTTGAGATAGGCGGCTCCCGCGGTCAGGGCGGTCACGGCGGCGACGAATAATCCCATCGAGGGCAGGTAGAGCCGGTGTTCGAAGATGACATCCTCGATCGGGATAATGCTCGATTCCACGGAGAGCGTGAGGAAAAACCAGAAGATGCCGAAAGCGATCAGCCTGAGCGGCGCGCTGGCGGCGCTCCTGCCCGAGCGGCGCAGCAGATATACGCCGCCGGCCACGATCGCCAGCAGAAATGCCAGTGAGAGAAAGACGTTGGGATCCGCTAGCGAGTGATAAACCGGATAATCGTAGTCAAGATTCTGGTTGACCGGGAAGACCAGCAGGCGCAGGTAAGTGACGATGACGCGGAACTGGGTCATCAGATAGTCCACGGCCGGAGGCGGCGGCGTGCCGCCTGTCGCGGAAAGCAGGGAGATATTGCTTACCAGGAGGCTCAGCGGGATCAGAATGGTCGTGGCCGCGAACGGCAGCAGGCCGGCTATCCGCTTCCGCAGCCCGCGGCCGGTGCCGCTCATGAAGAAAAATTCCCACAGGGCAAGCGCGGCCGGCAGCGTAAATGCCGTCTCCTTGGAAGCCATCGCCGCCACGGCCGCCAGCAGGGCGGCGCCATAGAAAAAGGCGCGCCTGGCCCTGGAAGCGCCTGCTTCGGTCCCGGATGGCAAAGCCAGCCGCCACCTGGCATACAGCACGGCCGCCAGCAGATAAAACATGGCCACCATCGAAGCGTACCGCTGCACTATGTATGTCACGGCCTGCGTCTGCACCGGGTGCACGGCAAATATCAGGGCGGAGAACAGGGCGACCACGAACGCGACGTTCGCGGCCGAGCTGCTGCCGCCGATGAACCTGCGGAAGAACGGCGTCCGGAACGTCACCCGAACGAAGGCGAACACCAGCAGCGACGTCGCCACGTGGATGGCCAGGTTTACCAGATGAAAGCTTGAGAGGTTAAAGCCGCTGATTTTGTAGTTGAGAAAGAAGCTGAAGAGTCCCAGCATCCGCTGATGGTTATCCGCGGCCAGAAGGTTGTGAAAGCTGTGGATGGCAACGTTGTTGTAGACGTTGACGTCGTCGAAGACGAACGGAACCTTGTAAGTATTGGAGTAGACCAGCGCGGCAGCCAGGGAGATCAGCCCCATGGCCATGGCGGTCGCTTTTGCGCCGCTCAGCTGGAAGCGGCCCAGCTCTGGGCCCGCGCCCTGATCCGGGTGGCCGGCCCGTTCCTCGAAACCGTCCCCGGGATTGTGTGGATTTTCCTGCATGAGCGCGTCCCCCGGCGCGTGATGATTGATGTTTGCGGCCTGAACCGCCGTGAGCGCCTTCCCGCTGCCTGGGCGGGCAAAGCCGGTTTACCCCAGTTGGTCGAGAACCTGCCGCAGATCGTCGGGCAGCGGCGACTCCACTGTAACCATCTCATCGGTCCGGGGGTGGTGAAAGTTTAACCGGGCGGAATGGAGGAACTGGCGGCCGACGGCGAGCGTGTCGCGGCGCTGGCCGTAGACCCTGTCGCCGGCGACCGGATGGCCGATCGCGGCCAGATGGACGCGGATCTGGTGGGTGCGCCCGGTTTCAAGCTGGACCTCCAGCAACGAGAAGCCGCCGCCGTGCGCACCGGCAGCGCCAGGGGTCCCCGCCGCGCCCCGCGGGCGGCCGGTCCAGCTTTTCAGCACCCGGAAGTGGGTAACCGCCTCGCGCCCGCCGCGCGAGACCGCCATTCGCTGGCGCACGCGGCTGTCGCGCGCCACCGGCGCCTCGACGGTGCCCTCGCGGGTCTCGAACAGGCCGTGGACGAGCGCCAGATAAGTCCGGTTGACCTCATGGGCCGCCATCATCCCGACCAGAAGCCGGTGCGTCTCTTCGTCCTTGGCGACGATCAGCAGGCCGGAGGTTTCCTTGTCCAGCCGGTGCACGATCCCCGGCCGGTGCGGATTGGCGCCGCCGGCGATCTGATGGGCCAGCAGCCCGTGCACCAGTGTGCCGCTGTCGTGACCTTTGGCCGGATGCGTCACAATGCCGGCGGGCTTGTCGACAACCAGCAGGTATGGATCCTCGTAGGGGATATCGAAGGTCATCGGCTCGGGGACGAGGTCGGAAACCGGCGGTGGCGGCACTGACACCGCCAGCCGCTGCCCGCGGCGTACGCGAAAATTCTTGGCGCGCGGCTCGCCGTCCACCAGCGCCAGGCCGCCGGCGATCAGCTTCTGCGCCGCCGCGCGGGAGCCGACCGCGGCCAGGCCGGCCAGCAGCACGTCGAGACGGGCGCCGTCTTCAGCCTCCCCCACGATGAGCTCCAGCGGCTGCTGATCTGACCCGGAGTCCATCTCAAAGAAAGGCCGCCGGCCTCAAACCGGCGTCCGCTCCGAATCGGTCCCGGCCATGGCAAGCCGGTCCCATTCGTCCTGCCCATCCACATCATCGTCCTGCCAGCTGCGTCCCTCGCCGTCCGCCCAGCCGGATTCATCCTGCTCGAACCAGAGCGCCTCGCCGCCGTCGTTTTCCGGCTGGCGCACGAGGTTGAGGATGAGCAGGCAGACGCCGGTGACGATGAACACGTCGGCAAAATTGAACGCCGGCCAGTGGGGCAGGCGGATGAAGTCGGTGACGCTGCCCATCCAGACGCGGTCCAGCAGATTGCCCACCGCGCCGGCGCCAAGCAGGGCAAACGGCCAGTGCCAGCGGCGGTTGTGACGCACCACCACGGCGGCCAACAGCAGCATCACGACGATCGCCGAGCTGGTAGCGATGATGGTGACGGCATGACCCTCCAGATACCCGAAGGCAATGCCGGGGTTGCGCAGATACTCCAGGTGCAGAAAGGGGAGGATGGTGACCGATTGGCCGGGTTTCATGAACCCCCGCACGGCCAGCTTGGTGATCTGATCGATCCCGAGAAGGACGGCGACGCGCGCCAGCAGTCTGACCGATTGGCGATGCACCGCCGGCTATCTCTTTTCCTGTTTCCGCTGGCAGGCCACGCAGCGGTCGGCGTAGGGCACCGCCGCCAGCCGCTCCTCGGGGATCGGCCTTCCGCAGGAGACACAGATTCCGTAGGTGCCTTCCTCGACGGCCTCGACCGCCACCTCGACCCGCGCCAGCAGTTTGCGCAGATGCTCCTCCAGGGTGACGTCGGCTTCCTGGTTCTGCATCAGCGCCGCGATCTCGGCGATGCGGTCCTCGCGGTTGGCCTGCTCGGCCATCTCGCGCTGCGCCATGCCGACGTCTTCCTCCAGCCGCTCGATGTCGCGCTGGATCTGCGCCCGCAGGGCCAGCAGCCTCTCGGTCTGTTTTTTGGTAGTTTTAGGAGTCACTTTTCCTGTCCTGTGGAGCAGGTTGTGGATCGACGGCCGGGGGATTTCCACGCCGGACCGCTCCAGCGGCAATATTATTCCCGCTCTACCGTTGATTTTATCACCTGAAGGGCGTCATCGAGGGCGACGCCTTCCAGCATCAGCAGCTTGTCGCGGGAGCGCTGGCCGGAAACGAGCCGGATGCGATTCTTCTTCAGACCGAGGCTGGCGGCGAGGAATTTCTGCAGCGCGGCGTTCGCCTTGCCTTCGAGAGGCGGCGCCTGCAGCCGCACTTTCAGGCGGCCGCCCTCCTCTCCGGCCACCTGGTTCTTCCTGGCGCCGGGGATGACGCGCACCTTGAGCAGGGTACCGGCTCCATCCGGCGACGGGAACAGCAACTTCAGCTACAGTTCAAGCGAACGCTTGCCCGCCGGCTCCTCTCACCATTTGAATCTGCTGTCATCGGTGTCGCTCTCGACATCGGCAAAAGGATCATCGTCATCGCCGCGGATGGCGGCAGAGCTGGGCGGCGCCGGTTCGGCAAGCGGCGCCTCATCGACAACCGGCGGCTCCGCGGCGGAAGCCGGTTCCGGGGCAGGCGCCGGTTCCGCGGCGGACCGCAGCAGTTCGCCGGCTTCGTGGCCGGCGGCCGCGCGCGGCTCCTCGGGCTTCCGGGGCAGCGGCAGCTCCGACCCGTCGCCCATCAACTCGGCGGCTAGGGCGGCTTCTACTCCCGGCGTCACCCGGGCGACCTGCGGAACATGGTAGGGCGTGCTCAGCGGCGCACGGGCGGCGCTGGCTTCAGCGCCTTCGTACAGTTCCCCGCCGGCCAGCTCGCCGTCTTGGTCAAGCAGGTTCGTATAGGAATCGAGCAATGACCTCATCTGATATTTAAGGTCTTCCTGCTTCTGCTTCAGCGCCTGCACCGAACGCTGGATTTTCTGCCGCTCGGCATAGGAGTCGTTGAGGATGCTGCGCGCCTTCAGCTCGGCGTCGCGCAGGATCAGGTCCGCCTCTTTCTTGGCGTTCTGCTTCAGCTCCTCCGCCTGCTGCTGCGCCGAGACCAGCGTCTTCTTCAGCGTTTCCTCGATGTTTTTGTACTGCTCGTTCTTCTCTTCCAGAGACTCCAGGCGCTCTTTATGATCGATGTTCTCATTGAAGAGGCGCTCGAACTCATCCGCGATGTCATCGAGGAACTCATCCACCTCAAGGTCCTTGTAGCCGCGCATCGCGCGCGCAAACTCTTTGTGCCTGATGTCAAGCGGTGTCAGCTTCATCGCCCTTCCTCCCTGTAGTTATCTAAATAATGTATTGGAGCAAATAGTACCGAATTATCAACAACACCATCATGCCGACCATCGGGCTGAAATCAATGCCGCCCGCCACTGGCACGATTCGTCGGAACAACCCCAGGTATGGTTCGGTGACATCGTAGACAAACCGGTAGACCGTTATCAGACCGCCGGAAGGCCGCACCCAGCTGAACAGCACCCGGATGAAGATGAGAATGAAATACACCCAAAAAAGGGCGTTGATAAAATTTGCGAGGCCGGTGCTGCTCATGGCTAGCCGAGCTCATAGGCGCGTTCATATGCCACCTGAACGGCATCGATGATCGCCGAGCGGGCGCCATCACGCTCCAGCTGTGCCAGTCCGGCCGCGGTCGTGCCGGCCGGGGAAGTGACGCGCCGCCTGAGCTCGATCGGGCTAAGGCCGCTCTCGGCAAGCAGCTGGCTGGTGCCGGTCAGCATCGAGTAAGTCAGTTCGCGGGCGGCGCTGACGGGCAGGCCGGCCATGACTCCGGCATCGATGAAGGCGTCGACGATCAGGGCCATGAAACCGGGGCCGCTGCCGCCGATAGCGGTGGCGGCGGCGAAAAGCTTCTCCGGCAGCGGTACCACCCTGCCCAGAGGCGCCAGCAGTTCGCAGACCTGTTCCTCGACCTCCTGGTCGACGTTACCGCCGGCCGCAAAGGCGATCGTGCCGGCGCCGACCTCGACGGCAACGTTGGGCATCAGGCGGATAACGGCGACATCGAACGGGAACATCGTCTCCAGAAAGGCGATCGTACGCCCGGCGGCCAACGACACCAGGATCTTGCCCCGGCCGAACTGCTCCACCGATCCCTTGAGCGCGGCCTCGACATCCTGCGGCTTGACTGCCAGCAGCACCAGATCCGACTTTTCGACCAGCTCCTGGTTGCTGTTCGCCACGGCTACACCAGTCGCATCGGCAAGCTTTTCCGCCGCCTGCGGACGGGCATCGGCCACGGTGATGCGGCCAGCCATCGCCGGGTCAGACCTGACCCATCCGCGGACGAAAGCGCCGGCGATGTTGCCCGAGCCTATGAGGCCGATGCTGTCGATACTCATGACTGGTTAAAAAATCCTTTCTCCATCAGGCGCGCCCGTTCCTCGGCGGAGACGTCGACGTTGCGCGGAGTCAGCAGGAAGACCTTGTCCGCGACGCGCTGCATGCCGCCGTCCAGGGCGTATGTAAGACCGCTGGAGAAATCGATCAGCCGCTTGGCCAGATCGGTGTCGGCGTTCTGCAGATTGATGATGACGGGTACGTCGGACTTGAACTTGTCGGCCACCTGCTGGGCGTCATTGAAGCTCTTGGGCATGACCAGGTGCACCCTGACGTTTGCCGGTGATTGCGCAGCCCTGAGCGGCCGCACGCGCGCGACCTTCTTCTCGTCCGGATAGATATCATCGTAATCCACCCGGTGCTTCCGGTCGCGCCGGCTGAGCTTGCGCACGTTGGGGCGCTCCCGGTAAGACTCCTCCAGCTCCCGGTGAGCGGCCAGATGCTCCTCCTCCTCATCGAATTCCTTGTCGTCGAAGCCATCCTCAGCAAGGCCGAAATAAACCAGCGCCCGGTTCCACATATTATTATTGGTTGCGATAGCAATCACCTCCAGTTGATATAGAGACTCGGGAGTCGAGGATCAAGAGGGGGATGAGGGTTCCCCCCGGCGGCGGTGTCTGGCCCGCCCTTAATTCTTCACTCCCTCATCCTGTCCTTTTTCTACCCTGGGCTCCCTATCCCTTCCGTTCCAAACACGATGCTCCCGACCCTCACGATCGTGGCCCCCTCCTCTACGGCAACGGCAAAGTCGCGGCTGGTCCCCATGGACAGATGATGAAACAGATATCTGCCATTCCATTTTTGGGAGAGCTCGGACGCCAGCCGGCGAACGGCCGTGAAGAAAGGTTTGACAACCTTGGGGTCCGCCAGGGGCGGCATTGTCATAAGGCCGGTGAAGTTCACCTTTAGATATTTTGCAGCCTCCTCAAGGAAGCGGTCAACTTCGGATGGAATGATACCATACTTGCCCGCCTCCTGGCCAATATTGACTTGAAGGAGCACATTTGTTGTAGTCTGGCCGGGAGTGTGCCTGTCGATCTCCGCCACCGCCGAGAGCGAATCCACCGAGTGGATCAGCCGCACCAGCGGCAGGATCTGGCGCACCTTGTTGCTCTGCAGGTGGCCGATGAAATCCCAGGTGAAGCGGCCGCCGTAGAGAGCGTGCTTGGCGGTCAGGTCCTGGGCCCGGTTCTCGCCGATGAGCGTGATGCCGGCCCCGGACAGCTTCTCCAGGCCGCTGGCATCGACGTACTTGGTCGCCGTGAGGATCTCTACCGCCGCCGGATCGCGCCCGGCGCGGGAGCAGGCCGCCGCGACCTCTTCGCGGATGCGGCTGTAGTTGTCGCGGATACGTTCGGCATCGAGGTCGGCGGCGGTTTTCAGCGTGCGCTTCACGGTTCGATCCCCCTTATTCGATCCAGGCCAGCGCGCCGTGGCGGCCGGTGACGCCGTCGCGGCGGTAGGAATAAAAATCACGGTCGCAGGCGGTGCAGATGTCGAGCAGGTGGATGTTGGCGGGCCGGACGCCCGCGGCCTTGAGATCGACGATGGCGGCGGCGGCCAGATCGACACGGTCGTCACCGGCTACCGCTTCCTCGCCGAACCTTTCCCCGAATGCGGCGGCGATCTCCGGGCCGACCTCGTAGCAGCACGGACCGATCGCCGGCCCCAGCGCCGCCGTGATGCATTCCGGGCTGGCGCCCAGGCGCTCTGCCAGCATCGAGACTCCGTTTCGCACCACGCCAGCCATCAAACCCTGGCGGCCGCCATGCAGCACTGCGATCGCCGGCCGGGCGCCTGCGGCCGCCAGGACCACCGGCAGACAATCCGCGAATTGCAGCAGGATGGGGACGCGCCTGAGCGCAGTCGCCAGCCCGTCGCAGGGATCGAAAACCGACTCCTCGCTGAAGGCGCCGGCGCCAGCCTGCTCTTTGTGCTCCAGCAGCTCGACCACGGCGGTATGCCGCTGCCGCGGCGACGTGACAAGGGCAGGATCGATGCCATGCGCCTCGCTGAGCGCCACCCGGTTCCGGATCACGAGCTCGGGGTCGTCGCCGACGTGGAATCCCAGATTCAGCGAGTCGTAGGGAGCGGGGCTGACGCCGCCCCTGCGCATGGTGAAAAAGATCCGGACGCCCGCCGGCGCAGCGGTGAACCGCCAGTCCAGCGGCAGCCGCAACAGCGGGTTTATCTTCGCAAACGATCCGTAGCTGTTGATACCGTCATATATCTGTGACTGGTTTTGTTTTTTGTCAATCATCCAGGGTCCGGGGCCTGAAGCCGCGAGGCTGAAAAAAAAGAGGCAAGCCCGTCAAGGCCTGCCTCGCATCTTGCGCTTCAGATCCGGCTGCGGCTGCGGCGGACGCGCGTCAGTCCTTATCCCTCAAAAAAGTAGGAATGTCAAGCACGTCGTCGTTGACTTCGAAGTCAGGCACATTGCCCTGCTCGCGTGGTTCGCTGGCCGTCCTCCGCAGCAGCGGCTCGCTCGCCGTTTCCCGGCCGCGGCCCAGCCGGCTGGAAGCCTTGTCGAAGCCGGTGGCGATGACGGTCACCTTGACCTCGTCCTTGATAGTGTCGTCGATGACGGCGCCAAAGATGATGTTGCAGTTGGCGTCAGCGGCGCTGGAGATGACCTCCGCCGACTCGTTCACCTCGAACAGCCCCAGGTCGGGGCCGCCGGTGATGTTGAGCAGGATGCCGGTCGCGCCTTCCACCGACGCTTCCAGCAGCGGCGAAGAGATGGCGGCCTTGGCCGCTTCGGCGGCGCGGTTCTCGCCGCTGGCGACGCCGATGCCCATCAGCGCCGAACCGGCGTCCTTCATGATGGCCTTGACATCGGCAAAATCCAGATTGATAAGTCCCGGAACTGTGATCAGGTCGGTGATGCCCTGGACACCCTGCCGCAGGACATCGTCAGCAACCTTGAAAGCGTCGATGATGGAGGTGCGCTTCTCGACCACCTGCAGCAGGCGGTCGTTGGGAATGATGATGACGGTGTCGACCTTCTCGCGGAGGGCGCGGATGCCTTCTTCGGCCTGGTCGCTGCGGCGCTTGCCTTCGAACGAAAAGGGGCGTGTCACCACGCCGACGGTGAGAGCGCCCAGCTCCTTCGCGATCTCGGCGATCACCGGCGCGGCGCCAGTGCCGGTGCCGCCGCCCTTGCCGGCGGTCACGAAGACCATGTCGGAACCCTTGATCGCCTCGCGGATCTCGTCGCGGCTCTCCTCAGCGGCTTCCCGGCCCACTTCGGGGTTGGCGCCCGCTCCCAGACCCTGGGTGATCTTGCCGCCGATATGCAGCTTCACGTCGGCGTCGCACATGAGCAGCGCCTGCGCATCGGTGTTCACGGCGATAAACTCGACCCCCTTGAGGCCTGCGTCCACCATGCGGTTTACCGCGTTGGTGCCGCCACCCCCTACTCCCACAACTCTTATGACTGCCAGGTAACTGCTGCCAGGATCCAACATGATGGTCAAAACCTCCAGGGTCTAGGTTTTGTTACGCAGCCCAAACCAACCCTTAACTTTCGCCATAACCTCTTCCCACAACCCTAAAGTACTGGTCAATGGTTCTGGCGGCTGACTCGGCCCCCGCGCAAAAACTCTCTCGCTTCCAAACAAAAGCAAGCCTACGGCGGTAGCATAAACGGGATTACTGGGGATGTCAACAATGCTCCCGGCCACGGCGGGATAACCAATCCTGCAGGGAAATTCTGTCACCAGCTCCGCCAGCCCACAGATACCCTCAAGCTGACTTGAACCCCCCGTGACCACAATCCCTGAAGCAACGCTCGAGAGATAGCCGCTGTCTTTCGCCTGCTGCAAAACCAGTGAGAAAATCTCCGCCACGCGCGCCTCGATGATGCGCGCCAGGAATTTGCGCGAAAAGGTCACCGGACGCTCCCCGGCATCTCCCGGCTCCTCCACCATTACCCGGGCCATCTCGATGTCCTCCACCAGGTGGCTCTGCGCGTGGCCGAACTCCAGTTTGATCTTTTCCGCTGCGGCCAGTGGCACCTTCAGCCCCACAGAGATATCCCTGGTGATGTGGTTTCCGCCCACCGGCAGCACCGCCGAGTGCGCCAGGCGTCCGGAGACGAACAGGGCGATGTCAGTGGTACCGCCACCGATGTCCACCAGCAGCGTCCCGGAACGCATGTCCTGTTCGCTCAAGCAGGCCCGGCTGGAAGCCAGCGGTTCGAGGATGATGTCGTCGACGCGCAGCCCGCCGTGCTCGACGGCGCCCACCAGATTCTGCACGGAGTTGACCGCGCCGAAGACCAGGTGGCCCTCCATCTCGATATTGGTGGCGTACATGCCTACCGGCCGCTTGATGCCGTCCTGGCCGTCTAGCATGTACTCGCGCGGCAAGGCGTGTATCAACTTAAGATCTGGCGATACGTCAACTTCCTTCAGCTTGCGCAGCAGCTCCTGGCGTTCCGCCCTGGTGATGCGATGGTCGGGGTTGGGATTGGTGATCGAGACCCTGCGGTTCATCGAGACGACATGCGAGCCGGCGACGCCCACGAAGACACCGGCCGCCGCCGCCGTCTCATCCTGCTCATCCTCGGCGGCTGCCGCGGCAGCCGCCTCCGCCGCGGCCCTGATCGACTCTGACGCTTCGGCCATGTCCACGACTACTCCCTTGTGCATCCCGCGAGCGGGCACACTGGCGATCCCGGTAACGGCGATGAGGTTGCCCTCGCCATCCAGTTCTCCGTGCAGGCAGGCGATCTTGGTCGTGCCCACGTCCAGGGCGATGACCGGCGGGTATTCGCGCGCAGCCTGCCTGCGACCACGGGCAGCCTGCCTGTCCCCACGCGCGGGCGGCTTTTCCCCGCGGGCGGGCCGATTGCCCTCACGGGCGGGCGGCACGTCCTCTCGCGCAGGCCGATTGTCCCCGCGCGCGGCCTGCCGCCGCCTCCGGCTGCCGTCACTGTTTCTGGCTGTGTTTCTGTCTTTAGGTTTTTTCATGATGTGAGGCCGGCATCGACGCGCGCCGTCCGGCTATCTCCGCGATTTAAGCACTAACGGCTTCGCCTTCGGCAATTCCATGCCAATCAATTACCTGTGCCGCCTCCGGCCAATCCCGGGCAGGCATCAGGATGGCTGTTTTGTGACCGGACGGTCCGGCACGGATACGTCGATCGATCCTCCGGCAACCGACCGGGCGATCAGCTGCTTGAGCACCTCGAACTTGAAATTGTAATTATCAAGCGTGCCAAAATGGATGTTGATGTTTGCCTTTGTCCTGGCACTGATATCGCCGTCATATACGTTGGCGGAGGCAATCTGCTGGTCGAAATCAACCGGGATGTTCCCCAGGAACCGCACTCCCTGGTTGACATCCGGACAGTCGATCTTCTGGCCGGGATCCGCAGCGCACGGTCCCTTTACCGTAAGCAGCGGGAATGCCGGGTCTGGCGCCGGCTTCGACGCCAGCACGTAGCCGTCAGCCGACAGGAACAGGTTGCCGCCACCGGTGGCCAGATACGCCAGCGGCTGCCGCTCCTCCACATGCAGATGGATCGTGTGCGGAAAATCTCGCTGGACGTCGACGCGCTCGATAAACGGGAACTGCGAGAGCGCGCGGCCGGCGTCATCGAAGGAGAAGCTCAGCAGGCTGCGGCCCTTGAGCAGCGGCGTGACCGTTGCCAGTATCTGGTCCGTGGCGACCGCATGGTTTCCATCCACGGTGATGTTGTCGATCGCGAGCAGCGACGATTGGCTGAGGCCGAAAAACCCGCCGGCGCCGATACCCACGATCAGCACTACCAGGCTCAGCCGCCATATCCAGCGGGAACCGGTGCTCATGACAGCGGCTCCAGCCCGATCGGGCCGACCAGGCGGACTTCAGGCTCCAGCACGATGCCGGTGCGCTCGAAGACGCGGCGGCGGCAGCGGTTCATCAGCTCCAGGACGTCAGCCGTGCGGGCGCCGCCGGCGTTGACGATGAAATTGGCGTGCCTGCTGGAAACGGCCGCGCCGCCCTGGGTCATCCCCTTGCAGCCGGCCTCATCCAGCAGTTGCCCGGCGCTCAGACCGGCGCCGGCATCCGGTCCGGGGTTCCTGAAGACGCTGCCGCAACTGCGGCCCGCCGGCTGCGACGTTTCACGCCTGGCGCGCACTTCGCGCATGCGCGCGGCTACCGCCGCGGGATCAGCCGGCGTGAGCAGCAACACCGCGCGGCTGACGACGCCCCCGGGCGGCAGCGCCGCGCTGCGATAACCAAACTTGAGCATGTCCCTGTTTTGTGTGATTGCTTCTCCCGGAAGGCAGATCTCCAGCGACTCGACCAGAGCGCCGATGCTGGCGCCGAAGGCGCCCGCGTTCATGGCCACGGCCCCGCCGACCGTCCCCGGGATGCCGGCCAGCGGTTCCAGACCCGTGAGCCCGGCGCTCCGCGCCGCCGCGGTCGTCATGGACAGCGCCGCTCCGGCGCCGCACCGCAGCCGGTTCCCGCGGATGCTGACAGACTTCAGATCATCAGTCAACTTAATGACCACTCCCGGCCAGCCCGCATCAGCCACCAGCAGATTCGAGCCCAGACCGAGCACGAACCAGGGCAGGGAATGACGCTGGATTGCCGCCAGGATGGCTGACAGATGCACGGCATCGACGGCCTCGATCATCAGCGCCGCCGTCCCGCCGCAGCCGATGGTTGTCAGACTGCCCAGCCCGGCGTCCGCGACTCCGGCGCGTCCGGCGGCCTGCTCAAGGTCGGCCTTGGCCGCCGCCTCAAGCAGGGCCGCCTCAGACAAGGCTTGCCTGCCTCTCGAGGGCGGCCAGCAGTTCCTCGCCAACCTTGAAGATATCACCCGCCCCCAGAGTCAACACCAGATCGCCGGGGCGCAACTCGTCCAGGAGCAGCGGCACGATGTCACGTGCCTTGGGAATATAGGCGATGTTTGCTTCCGGCTCCCACTTGAGCGCGGAATCAACGATCAGCTTGCCGCTGATTCCGGGTTCGGGCTCCTCGCGGGCGCCAAAGACATCGGTGACGATGGCAAGATCGCACAGGTTGAGTGCGCGGCCGAATTCATCATGAAGATACCGGGTGCGTGAATAGAGATGCGGCTGGAAAGCGCCGATGATCCGCGACCAGCCGGCGGCCCGCGCCGCCTCCAGCGTCGCCTGGATCTCGGTGGGATGATGGGCGTAGTCGTCGACGATGGTGACGCCACCGGCTTCGCCCTTGATCTCGAAACGGCGGGCCGCGCCGCTGAACCTGGTCAGCGCCGGCGCGGCGGTTGCCGGCGCGGCGCCCAGCTGGTCCAGCACCGCCAGGGCGGCCATGGCATTGAGGACGTTGTGGCTGCCCCGTACTGACAGTACCACCTGCTCGCGCCCGGAAGCCCCCTCGCCCTGCGGCAGCGACAGCAGGAAGCTGGTTCCATCCCTGGTCACGAGGATGTTCTCAGCGCGATAGTCGGAATCGCCATTCAGACCATAAGTAATGACTCTGGCTTTAGTGGATGCGGCCAGCCGCCGCAGCTGCGGTGTATCCCAGATCACCAACGCGCCGTCGGCCGGCAGGCCGGCAACAAATCTTTCAAAGACCTCAACCACCTGCTCGATGGACGAATAATGAGAATGGTGATCAAGTTCTACATTTGTGATAACTGCTATCTCCGGATGCAGGTACAGCAGCGAGCCGTCGCTCTCATCCGCCTCGGCCACCAGCCAGTCGCCGCTGCCGGCGCGGGCGTTGCTGCCCACGTCATTGAGTTCGCCGCCGACCACATAGGACGGCTCCAGGCCCAGCAGCTCCATCGTGTGCGCCACCATCGAGGTGGTGGTGGTCTTGCCGTGGGTGCCGGCGATGGCGATGCCGCGCTTCATGCCCATCAGCTCGGCCAGCATCTGCGCCCGGTGATAGACCGGGATGCCGAGGTCAAGCGCTGCGTTGAGCTCCACGTTCTGGGAGGAGATCGCCGAAGATACCACGACTGCGTCCGGCTGCCCGCCCGGCTGCCTCAGATTGGCCGGATCATGGCCGAACGCAACCTCGATGCCGATGGCATTGAGCATGCGCGTATAACGGGACCGCTTCAGATCCGAGCCGCTCACCTCATAGCCGAGGCTGCGCGAAACCTGGGCGATGCCGCTCATGCCGGCGCCGCCGATACCGATGAAATGCAATTTTTTACTGGCTTTCAATTATAAAAATCCATTCTGGCTTTCGTGGAAAACCGCCTCCGCAAATCCGCCGCCGGCATGCCATCGCCGGGGTTCCGGCCGCCCGCGGAGGTGGCCTCCTTTTATCCGCATGCGGAAAAACTAATCCCGGCCAGCGAGCGTGAATATTTCCCGCGCGATGCGCCCGGCGCCGTCGCGCCTGCCGAGCGCGGCGCTGGCAGCGGCCATTTCCCGCAGACGCTCCGGGGCGCACAGCAGCGACGTGATCCTGTCCTTGAGCACCTCGGCGGTCAGCTGCCAGTCGGGAATGATCTCCGCCGCGCCCGCATCCGCCATCCACTGCGCGTTGTGCAGCTGGTGATCCGCGGTAGCGTGCGGGTAGGGCACCAGCAGCGCCGGCTTGCCCAGCGCCGCCACCTCCATCACGGAAGCCCCGGCGCGGCCCACCACCAGGTCGGCGGCCGCCATCAGCTGCGGCAAAGAGTTCGTATAGTCTAACAAATGATAATTCTCCGGGTCGGCGCCCTGCTCCTGCAAGATGGCGCGGATCATCTCATGGTCGCGCTTGCCGCTGACGTGCACCAGCTGCAGGTTTTCCAGCTTTCCCCGTCCGAAAGCCCGGGCGCAGGCCAGATTGATCGAGCGGGCCCCAAGGCTGCCGCCGCTGACCAGCACCACCGGCCTGCCCTCGCGCAGGGCGAGCAGGCGGCGGCCCTCCGCCGCCGTGGCTTCCAGCAGCGCGGCCGGCAGCGGCCGCCCGGTCACGACGTATTTTCCGCCCTGGCGGCCGGCGATGGGAAAGCTGAGGCAGACCCTGTCCACCAGCGGCGCCAGGAAACGGTTGGCCAGCCCCATGTAGGAGTCAAGCTCGACCGTCAGCGCCGGCCGGCGCCTCAGCGCCGCCAGAAACACCGGCACGGCGCTGACATATCCGCCGCCGCCGACGACAACGTCCGGACGGCGGCGCCTGAGGATGCGCAGGCAATCCAGGCTGCCTGCGAGCAGCGACCAGAAGAAAAGGAGGGTCCGGGGCGAGAGCCGTCTTTCGAGCCCGCGCAGATCGGCGAGGTCGAGTTCGTAACCTGCTTCCGGGACCAGCTTTGTCTCCAGACCGCGGCCGGTGCCGATGAAGGAGACCGCCGCTCCCTTACGCGTGAGCGCTCCGGCGAGCGCGAGCGCGGGCACCAGATGCCCGGCCGTCCCGCCGGCCGCGATTACCACCTTCAATTGCTTTGAGTTTTCTTGTGCCGGAAGCGGCAACCTGACTCCGTTTGCTGACCGAGATGTTGAGCAATATGCCTACACTTGCCAATATTATCACAAGGCTGCTGCCGCCGTAACTAATCACCGGCAGCGGCACGCCGGTCAGCGGCAGCAAGCCGGTGACCGCGCAAAAATTGACCGCCGCCTGGCTTACCACCAGCGTGGTGATGCCGGCGGCCAGATATTTCCCGAAAGGATCGCGGCATTTCAGGGCGATCCGGAAGCCGATGAAGGCGAAGCCGATGAAGGCGAACAGCACCGCCAGCACACCGATCAGCCCCAGCTCCTCGCCGACGATCGACAGGATCATGTCGGTATGATGCTCCGGCAGCCAGTCGTACTTCTGGACGCTGTTGCCGATTCCTACCCCGAAGAGTCCGCCCGAAGCCAGCGCCACCCACGACTGGATCACCTGATAGCCGGCGCCCTGAGCATCCTTCCAGGGGTCCAGAAATGAAGTGATACGAGCCGCCTGATGCGGCGACACCAGCACCGAAAGCGCCGCCAGCAGGCCGCCGCCCATCACCGGCAACACCAGCAACCTCAGCTGGATGCCGGCCACGATCAGGATCGCCCCCAGCGTGAGACAGATGGTGATGGCGGTGCCCATGTCCGGCTCCACCAGCACCAGGGCGCAGGCGGCCACGGGCATCAGCAGCAGCGGCGCCAGCATGTCGCGAAAACTGCCCAGCAGACGCGGACGCGCCGCGACCACCGAGGCGGCAAACAGGATGACCGCCAGCTTCGCCAGTTCGGCCGGCTGCGGCTGGAAACCGAGAAAGCCGATGCTGAGCCAGCGGCGGGCGCCCTTGGCGGACACGCCGATACCCGGGATCAGCACGGCCAGGAGCAGTACCAGCGAGACGACCATCAGCAGCGGCGCTATCTTGCGCAGGCGGCCATAATCGAAGCGCGCCAGGAAGAACATCAGGCCCAGGCCCATGCCGGCGAAGATCAGTTCCCGCTTCAGGTAAAAAAGGCTATCCTGCGTCTCGCCCATATATGAACTCGCCCAGCTGGCGCTGAACACCATGACGATCCCGAACGCCAGCAGGATCATCGTCAGCACCAGCAGCGCCGCGTATTCGGTCGAGCCGCGCGGCGCCCGCCGCGCGCCCTTGCCTCCGGGTGCGCCTTTGCGGCCCGCGCCCCCGCCTCTATTTGCTTTCCTGGAAAATATCCTCAATTATGCTCCGGCTTCATTCTCGAGCTTTATCCGCGGTCCGCATCCGCTCCACCAGCGCAATGAAATGCTCGCCGCGTTTTTCAAAATTTTCGTACTGGTCGTAGCTGGCGCATGCCGGCGCCAGCAGCACGGTGTCGCCGGGCCCGGCGCTGTCCGCGGCGGCGCGGACGGCCTCCTCCAGACCGCCGGCCCGTTCCACCCCGCGCCCGG
Organism: Actinomycetes bacterium; assembly: GCA_021791195.1. Taxonomy (GTDB): domain Bacteria; phylum Actinomycetota; class Thermoleophilia; order BMS3ABIN01; family BMS3ABIN01; genus JACWAD01. The sequence goes on from JAJYXB010000019.1 coordinate 51,126, forward strand.
CGCGCCCGAAACTGGCAGCAATCTCGTCCGCTGCCTGACCGATGACAAGCACCTGCCTGACTTTGTCACCCGCGGCGGCCCGCGCCAGCTCGTCGAACGAACAGCCCTTGAGGCTGCCACCGAGGATCAGGTGGATGCCGCCGGAAAACGCCGTCAGCGCCTTGATGGCCGCATCCACGTTCGTTGCCTTCGAGTCGTTAACATAAGTGACCCCGCGGATCCGGGCCACCGGCTGCAGCCTGTGCGGCACCCCGGGAAAGCTGCGGATGCCGGCTGCCACCTCCGTGGCGGTAAGCCCCAGGCTGAGGCAGACCGCCGCGGCCGCCAGAGCGTTCTCGCGGTTGTGCTCACCCTTCAGCGCCGCCTCCGGCCAGAAGATGATGTCCTGGACCGGTCCCTCTGATTCTTCGCCGCGCCGGTTGGCATTCCTGCCGGCGACAGCCTGCAGAGCGGCCGGCAAGCCGGCCGGCCGGAACTTAAGCCAGTCGTCCCGGGAAAAAACCGCCAGCACAGTCACGCTGCTGCTCGTGCCTCCGGCCGCCGGGGCGTCCACGTCATTGCCCGTGCCTCCGGGTGCCGGGGCGTCCACGTCATTGCCTGTACCTCCGGCCGCCGGGGCGTCCACGCTGCTGCCTGCTTGCCCGCCCGGGGCGGCCCCGTTTTCCGCCGCGCCAAACCAGACCTGCGCCGCCTCTCCGGGGATGTGCGCGCTGCGGACGGCCACATCACCGGCGTTGAGTACGGCCACGTCTTCCGGGCCCTGGTTGGCGAAGATCCGCATCTTGGCCGCGGCATAGCTCTCCGGTTCGGGATGACGGTCGCGGTGGTCTTCACTCAGATTGAGCAGGACTGCCACGTCGGCCCTGAAATCGATACCGTCCTCCAGCTGGAAGCTGGAAAGCTCCAGCACCAGGATCTCATCCGCAGCTATCGTCCCGGCCAGCGACGACAAGGCCGTGCCCACGTTGCCGGCCACTCGGCAGGGCCGGCCGGCCTCGCGCAGGATGTGGCCGATCAGCTCCGTGGTGGTGGTCTTGCCGTTGGTGCCGGTGACGCCGACCACGGGATTCTCCAGCAGCCGCCAGGCAAACTCGATCTCGCCCCAGACCGCGATGCCGCGCCGGCGCGCTTCCTGAAGCAGCGGGATAGTCCGCGGCACTCCGGGGCTCTTGATCACCAGGCTGGCGCCGTCCAGCAGCGCCGTATCCTGATCTCCCAGCCGCATCCGGACGCCGGCGGCCTCGAGTTCGGCCGCGGCCTCGGCACTCAAAGCGCCCGGGTCGCGGTCACAGATGACGACCGGCGCCTGGGGCAGCGTCCGCCGGGCCAGCGCCGCCGCCGCGGCTCCCGAGCGGGCGGCGCCAACGATCAGCACGCTGCCCGCGCCGATCTCAGGCGGCAGGCTCTTGTCATGGGCTTTCAGCCGGCCTCATCTCCCGATCGACAGGTAATACATGGTAAATCCGGTCGAGGCAAAGATGGAGCCGATGATCCAGAAACGCATGATGATCTTCGACTCCGACCAGTCCATCAGCTCAAAATGATGATGGATCGGCGTCATCAAGAAGACACGTTTTCCCAGCGACTTGAAGCTCAGCACCTGGATGATCACCGAAAGCGCCTCAGCGACAAAGATGCCGCCGATTATCACCAGCAGGATCTCGGTGCGGGTCATCACCGCCAGCGCGGCGATGGCGCCGCCCAGGCCGAGCGAGCCGGTATCGCCCATGAACACCTCCGCGGGAAACGAGTTAAACCAGAGGAAGCCGACGCAGGCGCCGCCGATGCACGCGGAGATAATGCCCAGGTCTGTCTGGCCGGCGATGAAGGCGATGGCGGTATAGGTGAGCATCGTCACCGTCACCAGGCCGGCGGCGAGGCCGTCAAGACCGTCGGTCAGATTGACGGCGTTGGATGTGCCCACGATCACCAAAAAGATGATGAGATAATAAGCGTAGCTGACGTTGACCACGGTATTGCTCAGCGGAATCCTGATCGATTCCGCCAGGCCGCCATAATGAACCGCCACCAGACCGACGATCACCGCCAGCACCAGCTGCAGGCCGATCTTGCCGCGGGCCCGCAGCCCCAGCGAGCGCTTCATGCGGATCTTGGCAAGGTCGTCGGCAAAACCGATGGCGGCACAGCCCAGCGCCGTCAGCAGCACCAGCACGCCGGGGATGCTGCGGTCGCTGAGAATGAGGAAGGGAACCGTCATGCCCGCCATGATCAGCAGGCCTCCGAGCGAAGGGATCCCCTTCTTGGTGTTGTGGTGCTCCTGCGGTCCCTCTTCGCGGATCTGCTGCCCGAATTCGTTCCGCCGCAGGAACGCGATGAATTTCGGCCCCAGAAAAAGGGTGATGAGCATCGAGGCCAGTCCGGCGGCGAGGAGTTGAAACATGCCTAGCGGGTCTCTCCCACTGGTCCGGAGCCCCAGCCTTGGAAACCATTGTCCGCGTTCCCGCCGTCTGACCCGGAGCCGGTGAGCGCCGCGCTGAGCTCCTCCAGCCGCATGAAACGCGATGCCTTGACCAGGATTATGTCACCCGGTCTGACAAACTCGTGCCGGCCGTCGATGGCGGCCTCACGATCGCCATAGTGGAAGAGCTCGCAGCCGGAGCCGGCTTCGCTAGCGCCCTCGACGTAACCCGCCGCTTGCCTGCCGACACCGACGATGCAATCGACGCCCAGTTCGGCCGCGGCCGCGCCGACCTGACGATGGTAACGGTCCGACTCCGGGCCCAGCTCGCCCATATCGCCCAGCACCGCAACCGTGCGCCCGCCGCCCGCAGCCGCGATCAGGTAGTCGAGTGATGAGCGCATCGACAATGGATTGGCGTTATAGCAGTCATTTAGCAGAGTGCCTCCGCCGGGCAGCGGCAGCGCTTCACCGCGCATGCTGGGCAGATGCAGCTCCCACGCCGCCGCGGGCACCGCTTCCAGCGGCAGCCCCAGCAGCCCGTAGGCGCCGATTGCCGCCATGGCGTTCAGCAGATGATGGCGGGCGGCAAAATTAAAACAGATGTCGATCTCCTCTCCCAGGCAGGAAAGTGTGCAGCACAGCCGCCCGTCTTCCAGATGCCCGTGGTTGATGGTGTGGATGTCAGCCGCCTGGTCGAAGCCGAAAGTCACGCGGCGGGCGGCGAGCCCGCGCAGATGCGGCTCCAGCAGCTCCTCGCCGTAGGGCAGCACCAGGGCGCCCCCGGCGGGCAGCGCTGCGGCGATCTCCGCCTTGCCGCGGGCGATGTTGTCCAGGCTGCCGGCAAACTCCAGATGCGCCGGACCGATGTTCGTGATGATGGCAATCTGGGGCGCCGCCACCGCGCAAAGTTCGGCGATCTCGCCGGGCGCCTGCATGCCCATCTCCACTACCGCCACCTGCGTATCGCGGGCGATCGACAGCAGCGTCAGGGGCACACCGACCTCATTGTTGAAGCTGGCCTTGCTGGCCACGGCGCTCAACTGCGATCCGAGCAGGCTGAAAAGGATGTCCTTGGTGGAAGTCTTGCCGGTGCTGCCTGTGATCGCTACCACGGGGGCGTCGCTGCGCCCCGCCACCAGCGTCGCAATCTGCTTGAGCGCCTGTCCGGAATCTGCTACCGAAATGACCACCTGGTCCCTGAAACCGCCGTCGGCGCTTGCCGCTTGCGCCGGATCGCCACCGGCAGCCAGCCCGGCCGCCAGCGCCAGCGCGGCTTCGCTTTCCACCACGACGCCGGCGGCGCCACTGCCGAGCGCATCCGCGGCGAACACACCGCCGTCGAAGCGCTCGCCCCGCAATCCTACAAAAAAACTTCCTGTCAAATCCTCGCGGGTGTCGGTGCAAACGCGGATGACTGGCGTCGCGCCGTTGCCGGCCAGCAGCTCGCCAGAGCACGCATCACAAATCTCTTGAGCTGTAAGAGTAATCACTTCTTCAATCTGTTTTAGTGTCGAAACCGCCATCGCCCGCTAGCCATGCAGGGATTGTCTGTATCCACATACCCGCGTCGCCGAAGTTCGCATCCCCTTTTCCCCGGCGATTCCCAAATTTCTTCGGGCCGGCATCTGAAACCAGGTGACCGTTGTACTGAGGGAGATCACCGGAGCCCAGGAAACACGGTTGATCGGCACCGACCAGCAACGTGCCAGGGACTTTGGATTTTGGGGATGATAGACCGCGGTGGCCAGCAGGCCGTCGAGAAGGGTGAAGTAGTAGTCCGCCTTCATCGAGGCATTATTCTACGAGAGTGACGCCGAAATTGCCAGCCGGGCGCTGGGGACGTTGCTTTCCTAACGTTCCTAATTTTCAGTTTTCCCTGCATATCAGCGTTCTTTTCATAATTAGGAACGTTAGGAAAGCAACGTCCCCCTCACGGGGTGATGCCTAGCTTGCCGATTGCGAACTTGGTGATCTTCTGGAATGCCGGCGCCGCCACCGTGCTGCCGCCGCCGAACGGATGGGGCTCGTCGACCTTTACCAGCACCAGCAGCTGCGGATCGTCGGCCGGCAGGTAGCCGACAAAAGAGCCGATGTAATTCTCGTTGGAGTAACGCCCGTCGGGATCGATCTTCTGCGCCGTGCCGGTCTTGCCGGCGATCTTGAAGCCGTCGATCTGGGCCTCCGGCGCGCCGCCGTCAGCGACGACTCCCACCAGCAGCTTGGTCAGCTCACCGGCTATATCCGCCGAGATGATCCGCTGACCGGTGGGCTCGGCGATCTGCCGGTCGCCTTCCTGCCTGAGCAGATGCGGCTGCGGGCGGATGCCGCCGTTGGCGATGGTCGCGTATGCCGTCGCCATCTGCAGCGGCGTCGTCGAGATGCCCTGGCCAATCGGCACGTTGCCGATCGTGGAGGCGGTCCACCGGTTCGGCGGGATGACGATGCCGCCGGTCTCGCCGGGGAAATCGATCCCGGTAGGCACGCCGAAGCCAAACCGGTTGATCCAGTCGCTCAGCTTGTCCTTGCCGACGCTCATGCCAACCTTGATCGCACCGATGTTGCTGGAATGGATCAGGATCGTCCCCAGATCCCAGTTGACCGGACCGCGATCGACGGCATCCTTGATGGTGTAGCCGCCCATATCGAGTTCTGGCGGCAGGTAGAACGACTCGGTGGGAGTGATGGTCTTCTCCTCCAGCGCCGCCGCCGAGGTGACCGCCTTGAAGATCGAGCCGGGCTCGTAGCTGTCGGTCACCGGCCGGTTGCGGCGCTCGGCGTTGGTAAGGTTGGGATAATTGTTGGCGTCCACGGTGGGCACGCTGGCCATGGCGTAGATGGCGCCTGTCCTGGGATTCATCACCACCGCCTCGGCGCCCTTGGCGTGCCACTGCTTGACGGTGTCGCTCAGCACCTTCTCCGTTTCATACTGGATCGACTCGTCCAGCGTCAGCCAGACATCCTTGCCCGGCACGCCGTCCTGGAGGCTAAGCGTATCGATCTGGCTGCCGTCGGCAGCCATGATCACCTGCTGCTTGCCCTCGGTGCCCCTGAGTACTTTATCCAGCTGCAGCTCCATCCCGGCCAGGCCGTTGTTGTCGGTGCCGGCGTAGCCGATCACCTGCGCCGCCAGCTGGTTCTGGGGATAGACGCGCTTTTCCTCCCGCCGGGTGGAGATCCCCGGCAGATGTTCTTTTTCCACCAGCTGGTCAACCTGGTCGCCTACGGATGCGTCGATCTTGCGGGCGAGGTAGAGGAAACCGGTGCCGGCAGCCTTGCCGCTGGTCAGCGTCTGCTGCAGCGCGTAGGGATCCATTTTCAGCAGCGGCGCCAGCAGGCTGGCGGTCTTCACGGGATCCTGCACCTGCAGTGGATTTGCGATCACGGTCTTCACCTGGATACCCACCGCCAGCTCGTTGCCGTTGCGGTCATAAATGGTGCCGCGGTGGGCCGGTGTGACTATCTCCTCCACGTGCTTGATGCTGATGTCGTGCTTTGAGAGGTCGGCCGCGTTTACCGTCTGCAGCAGCGCCGCCTTGCCGGCGATGATGACAAAGGTAACGATGAAGAACAGCAGGGTCCAGCGAATCCTTTTGTCGGGATTGCCCAGCTTAGGCATCTAGTGCGAAGCCGTCCTTCCATCCGGCCGGCCGGCCTGGCTCAGGTCAGCGTACTGCTGTCCGTCAGGAGGATCGATATAGACGTACTGTACCTTGTCGGTGGAAACCATCCCCAGCTTTCCCTCGGCGATCTGCTCGATGCGTTGCGGCGAGGAGAGCGCCGATACGTCGCGGGAGAGGCTGTCGTTCTGGACCTGCAGGGTGTTCTTCTGCGCGATGAGATCGTTGTACTGGATATTCTTGTAAAGCAGGCTGACGCGCAGCCCCACCAGCCCCATCAACAGCAGCGCGATGACACCGACCCAGACGCCGGCGTGCATGGCGCTGCGCGCGGGCGCTGGTGTCCAGCGCGGCCGCGGCGCCTGCCTGCGCCGCCGGGACGGCTTCGACTGGCGCTCGAACTTGCGGGTGATCTCGGTAAAACCCCAATCCTGCTGTGCGGCTCCAGCCATGTTCCCCTTCCTCTAATAGCCTGCTGCTGTCCGGTCCCGCTAGCGGAGCTTCTCGACTACACGAAGCTTGGCCGATTGCGAGCGGGGATTGGCAGACATCTCTGCCACGGACGGCGTCACCGGCCGCCGCGTGATGATACGCAGTTGCGCTTTCGCCTTGCAGACGCATTTGGGCAGGTCAGGCGGGCAGGTACACTTGCCGATCCTGGCTGCGAAAAATTTCTTGACGATCCTGTCTTCCAGCGAGTGGAAGCTGATTACGGCCATGCGGCCACCGGGCGCCAGCACCTCGAAAGCATTTTCCAGCCCTTGCGATAGCGAGGAGAGCTCGTCGTTGACGGCGATGCGCAGCGCCTGGAAAATGCGGCGCGCCGGATGGCCGGCGCCGAAGCGGGCCGGCGTGGGGATGGCGGCCTTGATCGTGTCGACCAGCTGCAGCGTCGTTTCCAGCGGGGCCTGCTGCCGCTCGCTGGCTATCCGTCTGGCGATCTGCCGGGCGTAACGTTCCTCGCCGAAAGCCTTGAAGATGCGCGCCAGCTCCTCGGGCGGCCATTCATTGACAATCTGCCTGGCCGTGACCTTGCTGTCAGGATCCATGCGCATGTCAAGCGGCGCGTTATAACTGTAGGAAAAACCGCGCTCGGGCCTGTCCAGCTGCATCGAAGAGACGCCCAGGTCGAGATAGATGAGATCCGCCTCGAACTCCTTGTCGGCCAGTTCCTGGAAGGCGTCGGCAAAATTTCCCTGGATGAAGCGGCAACGGAATGGCTGGTACTGCGCGAACAGCTCGAAATAGCGGCCCGCGACCGGATCGCGATCGATGCCGATGAACAGCGCGTCCTGGCCGAGGCGTTGCGCCAGCCGGCGGGCATGGCCACCGGCGCCGAAAGTGCCGTCGATGATGGTGTCCTGCGGCTGCGGGTCGAGCAGCTCGGTCAGCTCATCCGCCAGCACCGGTACGTGCGACCCGGCGTTTTCCCAATCTTCCTTTATGCTGTTGTTGAGCTGCATTCCCTTCTCCCTGAAGCGGGGGAGTCACGGCGCCGCGGTCAGCCGCGCGCTATTCCGCTTCCTCCCATTGTTTCCGGTAGACTTTCCTGTAAGCCTCCCACTTCCTGCGGTCCCAGATCTCAAAACTGTCGTGCATGCCCCTGAACACCACCTCCTTGCCGATGCCGGCATTGCGGATATGATCCGGCGTGATACAGATCCGGCCCTGCTTGTCGAGCTCGCACTCGACTACCGAGCCGAACATCATCCGCTTGATATCGCGGTTCTTCTTGCTATCAATCTCATCCAGCCCGGCGATCCGGGCCGCAATGTTCTTCTCCCATTCGGCCGCCGGCTGCACCGTGAGGCATTCCTCGAAGTTCTCCCGGACGACCACCTTGCCGTCCTTCAGCTGCTGCCGGAACTTTGCAGGAATAGCCACCCGATTCTTCGAATCAAGTGAGTGTGAAAACTGTCCCCAGAATTTGTACGTTGCAGCAGCCATAATTTGTCCCCCACTTTATACCACTTTTCCCCACCGAGCAAGCAGATCCAGGCCAAAAAATAGGGGGATTCACCGAAAAAAGGTGGAAATCCGCCCCGAGTCGCGCAGTTTGCGTTGCAAACAGGTGGTTTCAGGCTGGGCGCTGCGAAAAACAGGAGCAGCGCGGGAAGGTGTTACTTCGGCTTGCAGCGTTATCCGCGGGGGGGATGGTGGGGAAACTTATTTTCCTAGGGGTTTGCTGTATGCCGCGAGGATATACATGTTGAATCTTCTTGGCCACTGCCAGGCGATCATCCGCTGTTCCAGCCGGAGGACAAGCTGCAGGAGCCTGGAGTTCCACATGAAATATTCCGGGTTCGGATAGGTCTTCAGGAATAATTCATCAAACCCGGCTGTTTTCGCATGCCTGTGGATGGCCGCGGGCGTGTTCATCCGCAGATATACGGGGAACAGGTCGCGATCGTCCTTCTTCAGCATGCTCCTCAGCAGCCAATCCTTGAACGCCGACGGAATCGCCCCGCCGAGCCAGACCAGGGGGTTGTTCCTGTTGGGCGTCAGGAGCACCACATGTCCGCCGTCCCTGAGCACCCTGCTGAATTCGGCGAACACCTTGACCGGCTCGGCGACATGCTCTGCGACCCATTCGCTGACAATGATATCAAATGTGTTATCAGGAAACGGGAGAGCGGCCAGGTCCGCGACGTGCTGCTCGTCCATGTAGGGATTCCTGTCAGCGCCAGAGTCGACGCCGATGACCGTTTTCCGCCGCGCCCGGGAGTTCAGCTCGCTTCGGGAGAAGATGCCTTCATGACCGCACCCCGCGTCCAGGACAACCGAATCTTCTGTCAGCAGGCCCGAGAGGGTCTCGAGGTAATCCGCGTCCATCCGCAGCGGCCCGGACTCGCGGGAAAACCTGTCCAGTTCCCGGACAAGGTCTCGTTCATACATCATCGGCGATTCAGGGACGCGCGGCCGCCTGACATCCTAGGGACCATGTTGCTGCTGCAGCGGCGGCGCGGTGGTGGTCGAGCCGGGATTATTCTGCTGCGAGATCAGTTCCTTGGCCGTATGCGCCATCCTGTTGTTCGGGTTGATGTCGATCGCCTTCTGCCACATCTGCCTGGCCTGAGCCGACTGATTGGTGTGGCTGTCGATCAGGCCGATATCGATCATGATCGCCTGGTTCCTGGGATCGATGGAAAGGCCGGTATTCAGCTCCCGCAACGCCACGTCGATCATGTTCAGGCCGTAATACGCCTCCCCCAGCCGGCCGTGGTAAAGCGCGTTGCCGGGATCAATCGAGGTGGCCTGCTCGAACAGGTCCTTTGCCTGGGAATAATTTCCCTGGCCCATGTAGACGTCTCCCAGGCCGGAGAGAGCCACGGCGTCCTTGGGGTTGGCCTTGAGCAGATCCTGGTAAGCCTCGATCTGCGGCGTGTAATCGGGCTGCTGTTCCTGCGAATGCGGATCGGTGCCGCTGGCGCTGGAGCCGCCGAATACCCGCGGCAGGACAAAGATGAGGACGACTACCACACCGACAGCGGCAAAAATCGCCCAATAATATGACTTGAACTTCAAGAGTTACCTCCGGGAGGAACAGCTGCGCTTATTATACTCAAATCGGGCGCAAACAGGGAGTGAAATCCAAAAAATAACTTCCGGACCGCAAAGCCCGGTCCAATCTGGTAAAATTCAATCCCGGTAAGCTCGCATGGATTATTCTGCCTTTCACATGATCAACCAGCTGGCCGGGCATTATGCCCTCCTGGACAGCCTTATGAAAGCAACGGCGAAATACGGCGTGGTGATGTTCGCCGTGCCGTTGCTCTTTCTCTGGTTCCGGGGCGGCATCAGCGGCAAGAAGGCAGCGCTGCTGGCGATGCTGGCCATGGCCATCGCGCTCCTGGCCGGCCAGGTGATCACCCACATTTACATGCGGCCGCGGCCCTTTATGGTGCACACCGTCAACCAGCTGGTCAACCACTCCGGTGATCCTTCGTTCCCTTCCGATCACGCGCTGTTTTCCTTCGGACTGGCAGGCGTGATTCTGCTGGAGAATCGACGCTGGGGTATCGCCGCCATCGCCTTTGCCTGCCTCGTGGCCTTTTCGCGCGTGTTCACAGGATTGCACTACCCAGGCGACGTCATCGGCGGCGCGCTCATCGGACTTGTCTGCGGCCTTGTGGTCTGGCGGGTGCGCAAGGTCTTCGATCCGGTCCTGGATTTCCTCATCGGCATCGCCCGCCGGCTGAAGCTGGCGTAGACGCCCCGGCGCCATCGGCATCGCCCGCCGGCTGAACCTGGCGCGGCGCCGGCCCCCGCCGGTTTTCCTAAAAGCCGACCAGTCTGAGATACTTGTCCAGCAGGGTTGGGCCGTAGAACAACGCCAGCATGGCGCCCACCGCCAGGAAGGGACCGAAAGGCAGCCGGCTCTTGCGCCCCTTCACTCCTGCCACGATCAGCGCCACACCGACCAGCGCCCCCAACAGAAACGCCGCGAACAGAGCCACCACCACCGACCAGCCGAGGAAGAACCCCAGCATCATCGCCATCTTGGCGTCGCCCAGCCCCATCCCCTTGGGGAAGATCAGCACGATCGCGAAAAAGAAAACGCCGCTGATCAGACCGGCGGCCAGCAGCTCCAGCCAGCGGTCAGGCGAAATGGCGATCATCGCGCCCAGGCCGATGACCGCGACCGGCAGCACGACCACGTTGGGGATGATGTAATGCTCCAGGTCGATGAAGAAGATGACGATCAGCGCCGCGATCAGCAGCAGCGCCGGCAGCAGCTCCACATTGGGGCCGAATTTCCAGCCCGCCAGCGCAAACAGCACCGCTGTCAGCAGCTCGACCGCCGGATACCAGAACGAGATCGGGTCGCCGCAGCGGCGGCAGCGGCCTCCGAGCAGCAGGTAGCTGACCAGGGGAATGTTGTCATACCAGCTGACCGGCATATCGCAGTTGGGACAGTGCGAACCCGGCGACACGATCGACTCGTGCCGCGGCAGGCGGTAGATGCAGACATTGAGAAAACTGCCGATGATGGCGCCGATGATGAACAGTAAGATGATTGTGAGGATCAAACAGACTCCCGCAAGCCGCTAGTAGGCCGGATCAAGCACTACTATTTTCGGTCCGCCGGAAAGATTTTCCTTTACCGGTTCAAGCTCGCTGACACCCGGCGTCTCGACCCGGCTCTTGCCTTCCAGGAAAGCGGAGACGCCTTCGATGCTGAAATGGCACTTGTCATTGCGGAAATGCATGGGGATAGCCACCGCCGGCGGACCCAACTGCTGCCAGACCCGGGTGGCCCGGGCGGCGTCGATGGTAAAAACGCCGCCGACCGGCAGCAGCACGATGTCCAGCGGACCGATCTCGTCCACCTGACGGCTGCTGAGCTCATGGCCGAGATCGCCCAGGTGGGCCACGGTGACGCCGTCTGCCCGGACGACGAAAACCGTGTTGCTGCCTCGCTGCGATCCCTGGGAGCTGTCATGAAAAGTGGCGACGCCGCGGATATTAAACCCGTCGATGTCATATTCCCCCGTTGAGTCAAGGATGCGCGGGGCGCCGCCCAGATGCCTGACGCCGGCGTGGTCGGCATGGGCATGGCTGATGGTGACGACGTCGGGGCTTAAATCCACCTGGCGGTAAAGCAAAGTCCCCTGGTAAGCTTCCGCATCGTAAGGATCCGTCAGCAGCGTAGCGCCGGAATCCCCCGTGATCAGGAAGCAGCTGTGTCCTATCCATTCGATCTTCATCTGACTTTATCTCCTGCCGTTCGGAGCTGCCTGTCGACGCTGGCATCGCCAGCCGCGCATATATTGTTTCTATCCAGAGGCCCGAGTCTAAAACAGCCGCCGCGGCCGCAATAAGAGAACCGGCCCGCCATTCCGGCGTGAGCCGGCAAGGAACCGCCCCGGGACGGCGGCTGCCGCCCAGCCTTAAAGCTCGGCCGGCAGCCGGCGCAGTTCGTCGAGGGTGAACACCGGCCCATCGGTGCAGACGTACTTCGGGCCCACATTGCAACGGCCGCAGAGGCCGATACCACATTTCATCCGCCGCTCCAGCGTGGTGAAGATCTGCTGATCGCCAAAGCCGAGGCGCTCGAGACTCTGCAGCGTGAACTTTATCATCACCGGCGGACCGCAGATGACCGCCACCGCGCCCGCGGCCGGCGGCTGCTCCTCCTCCAGGACGCCCGGCAGCAGCCCCACCCTGCCGGACCAGTCCGGGTGCGCGGCGTCGATGGCGGCGATGAAATCGACGTCGGCGCGCGCTTCCCAGGCGGCGCGGTCCTCCGCGTAGCAGAGGTCGGCGGGCGTGCGCGCACCGTAGAAAGCCTGGATGCGGCCAAAGTCGCCGCGGTTATCAAGCAGGTGCATTAGCAACGACCTGAGCGGCGCCATGCCGATGCCGCCGCCAGCGATGATGACATCCTTCTCCTTCCAGGAATCGACCGGAAAGGCGCAGCCCAGCGGCGCCCGCAGCGCCACCCGGTCCCCTTCAGCCAGCTCGTGGATGGCGCTGGTGACCGCGCCGGTCCTCATCACGGAGAACTGGATGTAATCCTTTTGCGACGGCGGTGAGGAGATGGCGAAGGTAGACTCGCCGGCGCCGAAGATGCTGATCAGGCCAATCTGGCCCGGCGCAAACATAAAGGCCGCCATCAGCGCCGGGTCGTCAAATACCAGCCGGTAGGTGCGGATGGCCGGAGTCTCCTGGATCACCGCCACCACGGTAGCCGGCTCCGGCACGAGGGGAGTTGTTGCGTTAATGCCTTTTTTTGGTATTGTGCTCATGACTCTGTTTCCTGCTGGAGGGCGCCGCCTGGCGTGGCCGGACGCGCCGCCGCCGCCTTCAGAACCTCGCGGATGTCCACACCTGCGGGGCAGCCGCGGATGCAGCGGCCGCACCCGGTGCAGAGTATCTCTCCCTGGTTGGCCGGATAGTAGCTGAACTTGTGGCCCATGCGATTGCGGTAGCGGTGAGCGATCTCCGGCCGCGGGTTATGGCCAGAAGTCTCGAGCGTATAGGTGTAGAACATGCAGGCGTCCCAGCTGCGGCAGCGCTCGCCGTCCCGGTCCCCCTGCATCTCATCGAAAATATTGAAGCAATGGCAGGTGGGACAGGCATAGGTGCAGTAACCGCACGACAGGCACTGCTCAGTCGCGCCGCGCCAGAAATCAAGATCGTCAAAAATGTCAAGCAGCTTCTGTTCCAATCCTGCCAGTTCCAGCACCGCGGTCTCGGCCAGCGCCGGCTTTTCCTGGCTGGAATCTTCAAAAATGTCAAGCGCCGCCAGCTCGCGGCCGCGGTCGCTGAAGCCCTCCGCCAGATATCCGCCGCCGACCGGATAGAGGATGAGATCGGAGCCGGCCGTTTCCGCCGGGCCCGCACCGAAGGAAGAGCAGAAACAGGCGCTGTCACAGGTGGTGCAGGCCAGCGTGATCACCGTCAGCCCGGCGCGTCGGGTCCGGTAATGCGGGTCGTTGTAGGATTGGCCCGGGGTGGAAAGGAAGAGGGCGTCCAGCACGCCCAGCGCTTTGGCGTCACAGGCGCGCGCGCCGAAGACGACCGTCTCGCCCGCGTGCATCCCGGGCCCGGCCGCCTCGATCTCGATCTTCTCGCCTTCAGCGGTAAGACGGTAGCGATAGGCAAACAGGCGCTCGGTCGCCGGCAGCACCAGCTGCTTGGCTGACAGCGTACTGTAGGCGCCGGTCTCGATCTCGTCGCCTTCGCTCCAGGGGGAGAACAGCACCGTATTGAGCGTGTCCCTGACCACGCGCGGAGCCCAAACCTCGGCGCCGTCCTCACGCAGCCGCTCCAGCAGCCGCGGCAGGCCGTCGCTGGCGATGAACCTCATAGCCCGCCACCTCCGGCATCCTTCCCGGCGTCAAAAGTCAGCAGCGGCGGAGTGGCCTCCGGGTCAGTGCCGGCGCGGTAGCCGAAGAGCTCCTCGATGAGCGCGTTCTGCTCCTCCAGCAGCAGCATCAGCGGGATGCCTACCGGACAGGCGCGCTCGCATTCCTCGCAGCCGGTGCAGCGGCCCGCCATGTGGCTGATGCGGATCAGCTGCGCCATCTCGGACTGGCGGGCGTCGACGCCGCCACCGGTCCAGTGCGGCTCGCGCGTCTGCATCGCGCAGACGTCGCGGCAGAAGCAGAGCGGGCAGGCCTCGCGGCAGGCGTAGCAGCGGATGCAACGCGAGAACTGGTCGCGCCAGAACCGCCGCCGCTCGTCGACGCTCATGGAGGCAAAGCGCTTGCGGATGCCGGCCAGCTCGCCGGCAGCGGCCACACTCTGGCCCTGGACGCCGCCCACAGCGGCATCCCGGATCACCGGCACCGCGTCGCGGCAGCCGCGGCACTTGGCCAGCAGGATCTCTTCGCGCGCCACGGTCTTGCCCTCCATCGCCACCTGGCCGCCGGCGTCCTCCACCTTTTTGCCGAAGCCGAAACAGCGCCAGGCCTTTTTCACGTCGACCATGCCGGGGCAGCGCACGCCGATCACCCGGACGCGGTCACGCTCGATCTCGCGCTCGGCGATCAGCTGCACGATGCTTTTGACATCACAGCCCTTGGCCACGATCCCCACCCGGCGGTCCTTCAGCCGCGGCAGGTGGACGGCGAGGTTATGGACGCAGGTGGAATCAAACACGGCCGCTTCGGCTTCCCGGGGGGTATGAAAGCGCGCCGGCACGGCCACGCCCGCGGCCGCCGAGCGCGTCCAGCCGAGCACCATATCCGTCTCCGCAAGCACCTGTTTGATTGTCGCGATCAGATCATCCATTAAAATTTAAACCATCTTGTCAACTTCATTTGTCTGGCTGACGCTGCCGCCTCCCACCGCCTGCTTTACCTGGCCGGTGAAGCTCTCGACTACCTCAGCCCAGCGGGCGCCCTCGGAGGCGCTCACCCAGGTGTAATGGAACCGCGCGGGGTCGATGCCCAGTGCCGGCAGCATCCGCGCGAGCACTTCCAGCCGCCGCCGGGCATGGTAGTTGCCCTCATTATAATGGCAATCGCCCGGATGGCAGCCGCTCACCAGCACGCCGTCGGCGCCCTCCTGGAAAGCCTTCAGGATCAGCAGCGGGTCTACCCGGCCCGTGCACGGCAGGCGCACGATCCGCAGCTGGGCAGGCTGCCGTATCCTGGCCGTACCGGCCATGTCGGCGCCGGCGTATGAGCACCAGTTACAGAGGAATCCGACTATCTTGACGTTTTCTTTGGACATCGCGACCCGCGACCTAGCGCAGCACCTCCACCACTTCGGCGATCAGCTGGTTGTCTGTGTATCCTTTCAGTGATATCGTGGAGGGTGGGCAGGCGACGTTGCACAGCCCGCAGCCCTGGCAGAGCGAGTCGATCACATGCGCCACCGCGCGCCCGCCCGGCAGCTGCTCCTGCTCGACCGCGCCATAGGGGCAGACGTCACGGCATTTGAAACAGCCGACGCACCTGTTCCGGTCGACCGCCGCCACAACCGGGCTGGTTTCCAGCTCGCCGCGTGAGAGCAGGCCGATCACCTTGGCGGCGGCAGCGCTGGCCTGCGCCACCGTGGCGGGGATGTCCTTGGGACCCTGGCAGGCGCCCGCGAGGAAAACACCGCCGGTATTGGTCTCCACCGGTTTCAGCTTCGGATGCCCTTCGGTAAAGAACTCGTACCCGTCGTAGGAGATGTTGAGCTTGCGCGCCAGTTCGCCGGCGCCGCGGGCGGCGGTAAGGCCGGTGGCCAGCACCACCAGATCGGCTTCGATCTCGACCTGCTCCCCGGCCAGCGTGTCGGTGCCCATCACGATCAGCTTGCCGCCCCGCGGATAGATCTTGCCCACGCGGCCGCGGATGTAAAGTGCGCCGAACTCCGTCTGGGCGCGGCGGGAGAACTCGTCGTAGCCCTTGCCCGCGGCCCTGATGTCGATATAAAAGATGTAAGACTGAGAATCAGGTATATGTTCCTTGGTCAAAATCGCCTGCTTGGCGGTGTACATGCAGCCGACGCTGCAGCACTGCGGCCGGCCCACCGACTCATCCCGCGAACCGATGCAGGAGATGAAGACCACCTGCTGCGGCTCAGCGCCATCGGACGGGCGCCGCACGTGGCCGCCGGTCGGCCCCGAGGCCGACAGCAGCCGCTCGTACTGCATCGAGGTGATCACGTCCGGGTAGCGCCCCATGCCGTAGGTCGGATAGGAGCCGGTCCAGTCATAAAGGTCGTAGCCGGTGGCGACGACCACGGCGCCGAAGGCGCCGCTGACGATCTCGTCCTCCTGCTCGTAATCGATGGCGTCCGCCGGGCAGACCTTCTGGCAGACGCCGCACCTGCCCTTGACGAACTGGCGGCAGTGCTCCTTGCGCAGGCCGGCCACCAGTGGCACCGCCTGCGGGAAGGCGATCGAGATCGCTTTCGACTCGCCCATGCCGGCGTTGAACTCATCCGGCGCCCGGCTGGGGCACTTCTCCTGGCAGATCATGCAGCCGGTGCACTTCTGCTCGATGACGCAGGTGGCCTTGCGGCGGATATCGACCTCGAAACTGCCGATATGGCCACGCACCTGATCGACCTCCGCGTTGACAATGAGTTTGATATTGTCATGATTCTTCACCTCGACCATCCTCGGCGTGAGGATGCAGGAAGAGCAGTCCAGTGTCGGGAAGGTCTTGTCCAGCCGCGCCATGTTGCCGCCGATGGTGGGACCCTTCTCCACCAGCGTCACGGGGATGCCGGCGTCGGCCATGTCCAGCGCGGCCTGGATGCCGGCCACGCCGCCGCCGATCACCAGCGCCGCCCTGGTCACCGGCACGGTGCTGCCGCTCAGCGGCGCCTGGCGGCGGACCCGCGCCACGCCCTTGCGCACCAGGTCGATCGCCTTCAGGGTGCCCTGGTCGATATCGGGATGGATCCAGGAGCAGTGCTCGCGGATGTTGACCATCTCCAGCATGAACGGGTTCATGCCGCCGCGCTGCACCGCCCGCCGGAAGGTGGTTTCGTGCATCCGCGGCGAGCAGCCGGCCATCACCACCCGCGTCAGATCCTTCTGCTGGATGGCGTCGATGATCGCCCGCTGCCCGGGATCGGAACAGGTGTACTGGATGCTCTCGGCGTGGATCACGCCCAGCATCGCGCGCGCCGCCTCCACCACCCTGTCGGTGGCCACGGTGGCGGCGATGTTGGTGCCGCACTGGCAGACGAAAACACCGATCCTCATCGTACGGCCTGCCTTATCACAAATATTCTTTTTATCAATAACTCCGGCCGCCGGCCGCCGGCGCTGCTCATGACGCCGCCCTCCGCCCCCGGATCCTGCTGATTAGCGCCCCGGCATCTACCGCATGGGCGTCGATGCCGAGATCCTCGGGTGAGTGCCCCAGCGCCAGGCCGATCGCCTGCGTCAGGTAGAGCACCGGCAGGTGGTAATCAGTGCCGAAGGCGGCGTTGATCTGCCCCTGGCGCAGGTCGAGGTTCTGGTGGCAGAGCGGGCAGACGGTCACCAGCGCGTCGATGCCCGACTCCAGCGCCGACTCGATCACGCGCTGGCTGGCCTTGAGCACGATCTCTTTCTTGGGCAGGCCCATGTAGGAGCCGCAGCACTCGGTCTTGAACGGGAAATGGGGGATCTCGGCGCCGGTTGCCTTAAGCAGCGGCTCCATCTCCACGGGGTCGTTGGGATCGTCATACTGGACGACTTCGGGCGGGCGGACCAGCACGCAGCCGTAATATGTGCCCAGGGAGATGCCCTCCAGGCGCCCCTGCGCCCGCGCCGCCATCTCCTCCGGAGCGATCTCGCGGTTGAGCAGCTCGACGGCATTGATCACCTCGGTGTCGTACCTGACCGGCTCATGCAGCGCCCGCTCGGTCAACTGGCGCAGCGCCGGATTGCGGCCCAGCTCATGCTGGGCGTACTTGAGCCGGTTGAAGCAGCCGGCGCACGGCGCCACCACCGAGGGATGGCTGGCGCCGGCGATGTGCAGGTTCCGGGCCGGCAGCAGGATCCCCAGCGCCCCGCCCCAATGGTGCGGCGCCGGCGAGGCCCCGCAGCAGTTCCAGTCCTCGAGCTCGTCGATGCCGATGCCGAACTCTCTGGCCACCAGGCGGAAAGAGGTGTCGTATTCGATGGCGCTGCTGGAAAGCGAGCAGCCGGGGAAGTAGGAATAAGTCGTCATTCGCCCGCCCCGGTTTCAGGCTCCGGCGCCGGCCGGGCGTCGCCGTTGATCTCGCGGAAGATCCGTCGCATCTGACGCAGATTCTTCACTTTGGGCGGGAACAGGTGCACCTTTCGCTTGCGCAGGATCAGCGGCACCAGTGAGATGTCGTTGGTCAGCTTCCTGGTCGCGAAGTTGTACCGGAGCAGCATGCTGGTCTCGTGCAGGCGGCCGTGCCGGCGCACGTTCCTCAGGAATTCGCGGCGGAACAGCCGCAGGTCGCGCTCGGTGTCACGCAGGCCGGCTTCGTCGGCGACCGCCTTGGCGGTCTCGATGACGCCGGCGACGTCGATCTTCATCGGACAGCGCATCGAACAGGTCATGCAGTCGAGGCACAGCTGCGCCGTCCTGGAGGCAAGCACTTCCTGAACCAGGCCGATCTGAAGCATGTGCATCAGCCGGTGCGGCGGAAAGTCGAAGGCATGGGCGGCGACGCAGGTGGAGGTGCAGCGGCCGCATTGCAGGCAGGCCGAGACCCTCTGCCCGCTGCGCCGCTCGATCTCGGCAACAAGGGGTGCGCCTTCCGTCACTGTTCTGGAAAGATTGATCATGTGCCAGCCTCCGCTGCACCCTTGAGAAAAAAAACAAAAAACCCGCCGGCGCCAATTCCCTACGGCAAAAACCTCAAATCCCCTTTGCCTTGGCAGGCCGTCGAGCTCGTAAATTATTTTGTGAAAGTTTTAACAGCTATTGTTTTGCAGTCTATCAGCCCATCCTAGGGAAAGTCAATCAATTTATAGGCGTTGTCGCGCTGCACCGGGCGCAGGCCGGCGGCGCGGATGGCGTGCACCAGCTCGTCCTTGCCTACCCGGTAGCTGACGCCGGCGGCGGCCACCACGTTTTCCTCAATCATGGTGCTGCCCATGTCATTGGCGCCGAACGCCAGCGAGATCTGCGCTACTTTCAGCCCCTGCGTCACCCAGGAAGCCTGGATGTTGGGCACGTTGTCCAGATAGATGCGGCTGACGGCCACAGTCATGAGATAGTCGATGCCGTCGGAGCTGCTCTCACCCTCGAGGCGGGTATGCGAATCCTGGAAGGTCCAGGGAATGAACGCCGTCAGGCCGCCGGTTTCGTCCTGCAGCTCGCGGATGCGGCGCATGTGCTCGATGCGGTCGGCGAATGTCTCAACGCCGCCGAACATCATCGTCGCCGTCCCCCGGAGGCCGGCCAGATGCGCGGCGCGCATCGTCTCCAGCCAGACATCGGCGCCGATCTTGCGCGGGCTGACACGCTGTCGCACGCGGTCGACGAGGATCTCGGCGCCGCCGCCGGGCAGCGAATCCAGGCCCGCCTCCTTCAGCCGCCGCAGCACCTCCTCAACCGGGATGTGGCTGACGCGCGCGAAATGGTGGATCTCCGGCGGCGAGAACGAATGGATGTAGATCGGGTATCGCTCCTTGATCGCCCGCAACATATCACAATAATAATCTATATCAAGTTTGGGATGCAGCCCTCCCTGCATCATGATGCCGGTGCCTCCCAGCGCCATCGTCTCCTCGATCTTGCGGAAGATCTCGTCATGGGAAAGCAGGTAGCCCTCGTCTGAGCCGGGTTTGCGGTGGAAAGCGCAGAAATCGCAGCCGGCGATGCAGACATTGGTGTAGTTGATATTGCGGTCGATGACGAAAGTGACGTCGCTGCCGGGCTTGAGGTGCCGGCGCACGGCCGCGGCGGCCTGTCCGGCCTCGAGCAGCCCGCCGCTCTCGAACACGGCAAGCGCCTCGGCCTCGTCGATCCGCTCGCCGGCTTCCGCTTTCCCCAGCACCGCCGCCAGGACCGCGCCTGCGCTGCTTTCCCGGCTCATCAGCGGATGAACTCCAGGTGAGGCGCCTCGGGGGCGGCGCCGACCGCAACCGCGCGCCGGTAGAATTCTTCCAGGCCGCGGCGGAATTCCGCGCCCAGGTCGTAACGCAGCTTGCCGAAATAGGAGCGCAGCAGCTCCCGCTCAAAGGGGTAGACCGCGGCTGCAGCCTCGACCACCTCGTCCCAGTGGCCGCGGCAGTAATCGAGGGAATAAAGCATCCGGTCCTGGAACTCGAGGGTCTCGTCGGGCCGTTCCTGGAAAAAGCGGCGGCGCACAGCCCAGACCGCGAACACCATCGGCAGCCCGGTCAGCTCTTTCCACAGCTCCCCGAGGTCGTAGCTTAACTCCCACTCCTGCCTGTAAAAAGCTTCCAGCGCCTGGTCGCCGATCAGCAGCACGGCGTCGCTGCCGCCGTCCAGCGCCTCGGCGACGCTGCCGGCAAGTGGCGAATATTCGGGCTCCAGGCCGTAACGCTGGCTGAGCAGGATCTTCAGCAGCACCACCGAGGTGGCGCTCTGGCCGGTGAGCGCGACCGTGCGCACCGCTTCGATCGGCTTGCGCGAGATCAGGCGGATGCTGTCCACAGCCCCGTCGGCAGTGATGGAGATACTCGGCAGCAGAATCAGATCAGCCGCGTGGGCGGCGTACTCGATCGACGAGACCGGGCTGATATCCAGCTCCCCCGCGAGCAGCAGCCCGTTCAGATAAGTGGGTACACCCCGCACCAGCTCGAAGCAGCCCCAGCCCTCGTTCTTCTCCAGGCCGTAGTACAGAGGATAGCCGTTGAGGAACTCGAAGTGGCCGATGCGGATGCCGCCCGCCGGAGCCTTGCCGGCCATGGCCACGCCCTGCCCCGCGCCGGTTGCCTGGCCAGCGCCCGGCCCGGGAATATCCGCCTGCGGGGCGGTGGAGCCATCATCGCCGGGAATGTCGCGCCCATCAATCATGGACCCTGATGACGTTGTAGAGCGTGTCGCGTTCCACGGGGATGCGGCCGGCGCTCCTGATCAGCCCGATGAGCTCGGCGCGCGAGAGCGCCTGCCCGGTCTGGGCGCCGGCGGCATGGGTGATCTTCTCCTCGACGACGGTGCCGTCGATGTCGTTGACGCCGAAATTGAGTGAGATCTGCGCCACCTTGATGCCGAGCATGATCCAGAAAGCCTTGATATTGGTGAAATTGTCGAGCATGAGGCGGCCCACCGCCAGCATCTTCAGATCCTCGACGCCGGTGGGGCCAGGCAGCTCCGCGAGGCCGGTGTTGGCGGGATGGAAAGCCAACGGGATGAAGCTGCCGAAGCCGCCGGTCTCGTCCTGCAGTTCCCGCAGGCGGATGAGATGGTCGATGCGCTCCGCCGGCGTCTCGACATGGCCGTACAGCATGGTCGCATTTGATCTGATCCCCGCTTTGTGCGCCGTGCGCATCACCTCCAGCCAGCCGTCGCCGGAAATCTTGCGGCTGCACACCAGCCCGCGCACGCGCTCGGAGAAGATCTCGGCGCCGCCTCCGGGCAGCGAGCCCAGGCCCGCCTCCTTCAGCTCCAACAGCACCTCTTCGACGCTGCGTTTTGTGCGGCGGGCGAAGAAAGCGATCTCGCTGGCAGTGAAAGCCTGGATGTGCACGTCGGGGTCCAGCTCGCGCAGTGAGCTGATCATCTCCAGATAATATTCATAGGGCAGCGACGGATGTTCGCCGCCGACGATATGCAGCTCGGTGATGCCCTCGGCCAGCGACTCGCGCGCCGCCGCCAGGATCTCATCCATCGTCATCGTATAGGCGCCGGGAGCCCCTTCCCTGGCGCTGAAGGCGCAGAACTTGCAGCTGTTGCCGCAGACGTTGGTGTGATTGATGTGACGATTATTGATGAAGTAAACGCGGTCGCCGGCGCTGCGCTGCCGGGCCAGATCGGCCATGGCGCCGATGGCAAGCAGGTCGCTAGACTCGAGCAGCGCCAGGCCATCTTCGAAAGTAAGCCGCTCGCCGGCCCGCACTTTCTCTTCAAGTGGCTCGAGCGGGGACGTTCCTTTCCTAACGTTCCTAATTTTTGAATTTCCCTGCATAACCTGTCCTTTTCGTAAATTAGGAACGTTAGGAAAGGAACGTCCCCGAAAGCGCTAGCCTGCCCTGAGCAGCAGCTCCCGGCCGCCGCCGAGCGCGCCCAGCGCCTTTTCGAATACCGCGGACTCGGAGCCAATTGCCACCGCGGTCAGATTCTCGGGCCGGTAATACCGCTCCGCCAGCGCCATCACATCCGCCGCCGTGACGCTGTCTATCTTCTCAATGATCTCGTCGATGTCAAGAATCTCCGTGCCAGTCACGGTCAGCTTGCCCAGCCGGCTCATGCGGCTGTGGGTGGTTTCCATCCCCAGTACGACCCGGCCCTTGGCGTTCTCCTTGGCGCGGATGAGCTCGTCCTCGCCGATGGGCTGCTCGCACAGCAGCCTCAGCTGCCCGGCGACGATGCCGGAGACTTCATCGACGCTGTCGCCGCGACAGCCGAAATATACGCCCACCAGCCCGGTGTCGGAGTAAAGCGTCGAAAAAGAATATACCGAATAGGCCAGGCCGCGCTTCTCCCGCACCTCCTGAAACAGGCGCGAGCTGGCGGTGCCGCCCAGGACCGTATCCAGTATCGACAGCGCAAACCGCTCCGGCGCATGCCGCGACATCCCCAGCCCGCCAAAACAGACATGATACTGCTGCGTCTCCTTGACGTAAAAACTGGCGCCGCTCTGGGCGACAGGCGCCGATGGCGGCTCCATCGACCGGGCCAGTGGCTGCGAGCCGTTGCCGCCCCGCAGGTGCTTGCCGGACAGTCCGACCAGTTGTGCCTGCTCGACGTTGCCGGCAGCGGCGATCACCATGTTCGGCAGGGTGTAGTGCCCCTGGTGATAGGCGCTGATCCGCTCCGGCGTCACCGAACTGATGATGGCCGATGTCCCCAGCACGCTCTTGCCCAGCGGGTGCGAGCCGAAGATGGTCTGCGTCAGGTTGTCCACGATCAGCTCCGAGGGCGAGTCCTCGTACATGGCGATCTCCTCCACCACAACCTCGCGCTCGGGATCGATGTCGGCGAACGCGGGTTTAAGCACCATGTCGGCGATCACGTCAAAAGCTTCCTCCAGATGCTGGTCGAGGAAACGGGCGTGCACGACGGTGTATTCGCGCGCCGTGGCCGCATTCAGCTCGCCGCCGAAAGAGTCGAAGATCTGGGCGATCTCGGTGGCGCCGTAGCGGGAGCTGCCCTTGAACAGCAGATGCTCGATGAAGTGACTGATGCCGCTTTCCTCGGGCTGCTCATAGCGGGACCCGGCTCCGATCCAGAGCCCGAGAGATACGGAGCGGACGGATGGCAGCTTTTCACTGACCACCCGCCCGCCGCCGGGCAACTGTTCTAGCTCATATTTTTGGATTTAGGTCAACCACCTTCAGTCCGATCCGCTGCTTGCCGCGGTCTTCCTTGACCTCCATGACCTTGACCTCTACCATCTGGCCTCGCCGGACCACATCTTCGACTTTTTCCACCCGCTTGTCTGACAGGTTGGAGATGTGCACCAGGCCGTCGGTGCCCCGCTTCAGCTCGACGAAGGCGCCGAAATCAGTGGTCTTGACGACCTTGCCGACGAACACATCGCCCACCTCGACGTCCTTGGTCAGCGCGTTGATGCGGGCGATGACGCCCTCGGCATTGGCGCCGCCGGGGCTGGTGATGTAGACGGTGCCGTCCTCCTCGACGTCGATGTTGACGTCGAACTCCTCGACCAGGCCGCGAATCGTCTCGCCGCCCTTGCCGATGAGGGCTCCGATCTTGTCGGGATTGATCTGGATGGTGAGGATGCGCGGCGCGTATTCGGACAGCTCGGCGCGCGCCTCAGGCATGACCTCGCGCATCTTGCCTAGCACGAACTCGCGGCCGCGGCGTGACTGCCGGAGCACCTCCGCCATGATGTCGGGAGTAATGCCTTCCTTGATCTTCAGGTCCATCTGGATGGCGGTGATGCCGTTGGCCGAACCCGCCACCTTGAAATCCATGTCGCCGAGATGGTCCTCGACGCCGGCGATGTCGGTGAGGATGACGTAATTGCGGTCGACTTCCTCCGAACCGCACTCCAGGCAACGGCGCAGGAAGACGCCAACGTTGCCGCAGCTCCTGCAGGTACTGTGCACAATCAGGCCACAGGCGATACCGCCCACCGGCGCCTTGATCTGAACGCCCGCGTCCATCAGCGCCAGGCTCGAGCCGCAGGTGCTGGCCATCGAGGAAGAGCCGTTGCTCTCCATGATCTCGCTCACCAGGCGGATGGTGTAGGGGAAGTCCTTCTCGTCCGGGATCATCGGCCGGAGCGCCTTCTCCGCCAGGGCGCCGTGACCGATGTCGCGCCGCTTGGGACCGCGCATGAAGCCGGTCTCACCCACCGAGAACGGCGGGAAGTTGTAATGGTGGATGTAGCGCTTGCTCTCTTCGAGGCCGAGGCCATCGATGCGCTGCTCGTCGCCGACGGCGCCCAGGGTCAGCAGGGTCATCGCCTGCGTCTGCCCCCGGGTGAAAAGAGCCGAGCCGTGCGTGCGCGGCGCCACGCCCACCTCGCAGCTGATCTCGCGCACCTCTTCGTTGCCGCGGCCGTCGGGACGCAGCCTGTCCAGCACGATGCTGCGCCGGACCACGTCCTTCTCCACAGCCTTGACCAGCGCCAGCACCTCGCGGGCGAATTCATCGCTGGATTCCTCGGTGACCAGCTGCTCGCGCACAACAGCGCGCACCTTTTCGATGCGGGCGGTGCGCTCCAGCTTGTCGGTAATGCGGTTGGCTTCCTCCAGGCCCGCCCGCGCCAGTTGATCGACCTTGGCAGCCAGCTCCCTGTCCGGCTTTGGCTCCTCGAAGGGCCACTTTTCCTTGCCGGCGGCCTCGCGGAATTCTTCCTGCAGCTGGCAGAGCTGACGGATCGGCTCACGCGCCATCTCCACCGCCTGCATCGCCAGCTCCTCGCTAACCTCATTGGCGCCGGCCTCCAGCATCAGGATCGAATCCGAAGTGCCAGCGATGATCAGGTCGAGCTCACAGGCGGGATCATGCAACTGCTGCATTGTCGGGTTGAGGATCAGCTCGCCGCCGATGCTGCCGACGCGGACCGCCGCGATCGGTCCCTGGAACGGGACCTCCGAGATCGTCAGCGCCGCCGAGGCGCCATTGAGCGCCAGGATGTCGTAGGCATTTTCCTGATCGGTTGACAGGATGGTGGCGATCAGCTGCACTTCGTTGGAAAAGCCCTTGGGGAAGCGCGGCCGCACCGGCCGGTCGATCAGGCGCGCGGTCAGGATGGCCTTCTCGCTCGGCCGTGCCTCGCGCTTGATGAAACCGCCCGGGATCTTGCCGGCGGCATACATTCTTTCCTCGATGTCGACCGTGAGGGGGAAGAAGTCGATCCCTTCCCTGGCCTCGGTGCGGGCGGTGGCGGTGACCAGCACCATCGTGTCGCCCCAGCGCACCAGGACGGCACCGTTGGCCTGTTTGGCCAGCCGGCCCGTCTCCAGCGATATCGTCTTGCCGCCGATCTCGATACTCTTGTTGATAACAGTCAAGTTATTGTTCTCCTTAGGATCAGGGGCCAGATTGCCCCTCCGATGTAATGTCCGGTAACCGCGGTGCGGTTCCGGCGAGGTTGCCCGCATTGGGGTTTTTTCCCGCATGGGCGTGATTTAATCATTGTCCGGGTCAAGAACCGGAGCAAACTTCGCGCCGCGCATGCAAAAAGGCCACGGGCTGACAACACTCCCGTGGCCCGCTCTAGGCTCAAGGCTCAGAATCCGTTGTATTCCCTTCATCCGGAGATTTGATGGCTCGGGAAAGCCAGTCCGGTTAATGGGGGAGATTCTGCAGGAACAAGACGGATCCTCAGCCTCAGGCCTAGAGTGCTTGGTTCCAGGCACGGCAAGCGTTTCTGCGCCGAAGCGCAAGAAGAAGGTCGAACCGTATCCGCTTACTTCCTCAGACCCAGCTCCTTGACCAAAGCGCGGTAGCGGGTCACTTCCTTATTCTGCAGATAGGTAAGCAAACGGCGCCTCTTCCCCACCATCTTCAACAACCCTCTGCGTGAATGATGATCTTTCTTGTGGGTTTTCAGATGTTCGGTCAGGCCGTTGATGCGCTCCGTCAGCAGTGCGATCTGCACCTCCGGAGAACCGGTGTCCTTCTCATGGGAGCTGTATTTGCCGATGACCTGTCCCTTGTCTTCCTTGCTCAGTGTCAAGCTGTCACCTCCTTTTAAACACTTGACGTGGGGAAACCAACTTCCGTCAAAGCTTATCATATTTGGCGTTTAAAACGCGAACAGGGCCGCCGTCAGTCCGGCGACTCCTTTCCCTTTATTAACCGTTGAAACTGCCGATGTTATTTCCACTGCAGCTACCAGGGGATTCAAGATGAGCACGACCATGGCAGACGCGAATGCGACTACCGGCAACCATCTATCATTGCGCCGGATCCTGACGGATTTCGGACCGGGCGCGCTGCCGAGCATGACCTCATTCTATCTGATTATTCTGCCGGGCACGAAGCTGCCGGGAGTCCGCCGCGGCACCGGCCGGCTGGGCCGTCGCGAGCATCGCCTTCCTGTTTGCCCCGGTGCGGCTGCTATCGTTGCGAGGATTCCGTGAAGCTCTCCTTAAAGCGCAGGAGAAGCATCTTCCGCAAAACCGCGGTCGTCTTCGTGATCGTGGCCCTGGTGCCCATCACCATCCTCGGTCTCAGGAGCTACAGTTTATTTGGCAACGACCTGCAGCAGCTGGTCAACGCCGGCAAGATCTCTTCCCAGCGGCGCGACGACCTGCTGCATCAGACCGAAGTGCATTCGCTGATAGACGCCGGCTATGGCCTGGCCGTGGCGCTGGCGCTGGGATATTTCTTCGCCGCCAGCGTAGTCGGGCCGATCCGCACTTTGCAGGAAGGCGCCCGTCGCATCGGCGAGGGCGACCTCGATTTCCGCGTCGAGACCGACAGCGAAGACGAACTCGGGGAGCTGGCGGCGACGATCAACAACATGGCCAACTTGCTACAGGCGCGCGCGGTGGAGGTAAACAAACGCAACCGCGACCTGCAGGTGCTCTACGAAATCGCCCACGCCATGTCAGAAGCGCGCGATCCGAACCAGCTGCTGGACAAGGCTCTGGACAAGGCCCTGGTTATCAACGGTTCGGTGATGGGCTGCGTGCTGCTGATGGGAAAGGGCGGCAAGCTCGAACCCGTCATCTGCCGCGTCAGCAACGGCGGCGATTCCGACGGGGTCTTCGAGCACGCGGCCGGCATGGCGATGACATCCGGCGAAACGGTAGTCCTGGACTATTCCCAGGAAGGTGACAAGAGCTTTGACTCCGTCGTCTGTGTGCCGCTGAAGTTCGAAGACAGCCTGCGGGGGGCGCTGTGCCTGACGATCACGCGGCATGAGTTCTCGCCGGAGAAGTTCGAACTGCTATCCGCCATCGGCAGCGAAGTGGCGGTGGCGATCGAGAACGCGCGCCTGTTCAAGCAGATGGAGACCACCAACAGGGAGCTGGCCGAAGCGACCGCGGAAATCGCCAGCCTCTTCTCGGAAGCCGAATCGCACAAGAGTTTCGGCACCAGATACCAAAACCAAAATCTGGTCAAGTGCTGGGAAGTCAAACGTTGCCAGTCCAGGGAATGCCCGGCATACGGCTCCACAAACCTGCGCTGCTGGCAGATAGCCGGTACCCATTGCGACTGCGAGGAGCACGGCCTGTTCGCGCAGAAGCTGGGCCGCTGCGAAAAGTGCGCGGTATTCATGCGGGCCTGCCCCGACAAGATCACGCTCATGGGTGAGACGTTCAACAATATGATGGCGATGCTGGAGCAGCGCGTTAAGGAACAGGAAGAGCTGCAGCGGCGCCTGTTCAGTTCATCCAAGCTGGCGGCCGTCGGCGAGCTCGCCGCGGGTGTGGCGCACGAGATCAACAACCCGCTCACCGGCATCCTCGGCAGCGCCATGCTACTGAAGTCAATCGATCCCGCGAACGAGGAGCTGCAGAAGCGCCTTTCGGTGATCGAGAGCGAGACGATGCGGGCGCGCGATATTGTCCGCGGGCTGCTGGACTTCGCCCGCCAGGGGAACCATATGAAGACAGCGCCGACGTCCATCCGGCAACTGATTGAGAACACGCTCTTCCTCGTGCGTCACCAGACGGACCTCTCGCGCATCCAGGTGCGCACCCATTTTGCCGCCGGAATACCGGAGCTGGCGGTGGACGCCAACAAGCTAAAACAGGTCTTCCTCAACATCATTCACAACGCCGTGCAGTCGATGTCCGCGGACGGCGAACTTGACATTACAGCTATTGTGTCAACCATGCGGGGAGGCGGCAAGACGGTGGAGATCAGATTCAAGGATACCGGCTGCGGCATGGATGACGCGGCGATGGCCCGTATCTTCGACCCGTTCTATACGACCAAGCGCGTGGGCGAGGGCACCGGCCTGGGCCTGTCGGTCTCACATCGCTTCGTCAGCGAGCATGGCGGTGAGATCAGGGTGGAGTCCGAGCCGGGCGCCGGCTCGACTTTCATCGTGGTGCTGCCAGTCAACAGCTGTGCGCTCACCGAGCGCCACGTGGCCTGAATTTGGGGACGTTCCTTCGCCCCCTGCCCGTTTAACCCCGCGCCAGCTCCTGCCCGCGGCGAACCGCAAATCCGTCATACGCGCGTGCGGCAGCGATATCCTGCTTTATCTGCGCGATCAGATCCTGGGGATCGTCGAATTTCATCTCATCACGCAGGCGCTTGAGAAAATCGATGCGGACGTTGAAGCCATAGAGATTGCGGTCGAAATCGAGGATGTGCGCCTCGATGCGCATCTTTTCCTTCACGTCTTCGTCAGTTGAGCAAAAAGTGGGGTTGTGGCCGATGTTCACCAGGCAGGCATAGGCGTCGTTGCCGATATAGAGATCGGCCAGATAGACGCCGCGGCCGGGAAAGATGCACTCCACCATCGCCTCTACGTTGGCCGTCCGCACTCCCATGGTGCGGCCGCGTTTGTCGCCATGGACAACCTTGCCATGCGTCGACGGCGGCCGGCTGAGAATCTCCCGCACCTCTTCGAGGCTGCCCTCGACCAGCAGATTGCGGATGCGCGTGGAGGATATCGGCTTGCCGCCGGCGGTGATCAGCGGCTCGGCCCTCACCTCCATGCCCTGCTGCCTGCCATACTCGCGCAGGTAATCGGTATCGCCGCCGGCCTTGAAGCCGAAACGGAAGTTGCTGCCGACGATCACTTCCCTGGCGCCCAGGTTCGAGGAGAACAGCATCGCGCAGAACTGCTCGCGGGGCAGGTGGGAAAATTCATCCGTGAAGGGGATGATCAGCAGCTCATCGACATCCAGCTGCCCGATCAGGTCGGTCTTGACGTTCAGCGGCGTCAGGATCGGCGGACATTTATCCGGCGCGATGACGCACAGCGGATGCGGATGGAAGGTGATGACCATGCTGCGGAGGCCCTGCTTGCGAGCCGCGTCGACCGCATCGCCGATGATGTGCTGATGGCCGACGTGAACGCCGTCGAAGGTGCCGATCGCCACCACCCGCGCGTCGGCGGGAACCTCGTCTATGCTGCGGTACACCCTCATGAAAGCACCACCAGCGGCCGCAGCTGTCCCGCTTCCGCGGCGGGTCCGTAGACCGCCAGCAGCCTGCCGCCACTCGCCAGCCTGACCGGTCCCTCAGCTTCACCCGCAATAAAACGGCCGTTGCCGACTGCAGCGGCCTCTCTTGGATCTAATTCTCTCACGGGAAGGAAATATAGCGCACTCAAACAGGAAAGGAAAGACGGACTGGCCGGCCCCGGCAGATCCGCCGGGCTTAAGTCAGACAGGCTGTCAAGCGATGCTGCCCGGCTCACAGTGAATTCACCGACCGCGGTGCGCCTGAGCGCGGCGGCATAAGCGCCGCTGCCCAGAACACGGCCGATATCCTCGCAAAGAGCGCGGATGTACGTCCCCTTCGAGCAGCTGACCAGTAGCTCTGCCTGCTGCGAGGCGGCGTCGAAAGCCAGAAGCTGGAGCCGGTGGATCCGCACCCGCCGCAGTGGCGCCACGACGCTTTCACCCCGCCGCGCCTTGCGGTAAAGCCGCTCGCCTCCCTGCTTCACGGCCGAGTAGGCCGGCACCCGCTGCTCGATCTCGCCGCTGAAATCCGGCAGCACCGCTTCCAGCGCCGCGCGGGTCACTGCCGGCGCGCTGACGGCCGGCGTTACTTCGCCGTCGCTGTCTCCGGTGGTCGACACGGCGCCGAACCTGACTGTGACCCGGTATTCCTTCCTCAGCGTTATCAGCAGATCGAACAGGCGCGTGGCCCGGCCAACCAGTATCAGCAACAGGCCGGTGGCGAAGGGGTCGAGGGTGCCGCCGTGACCGACCTTGCGGATGCCGGTGAGCCGCCGCACCGCCGCCACCACATCATGAGAGGTCATGCCGGCCTGCTTGTCAACCAGTATCACGCCGCAGACGGCCGCGCTATTCATCCTCGATGTCTTTCAGGATCTTTTCGATGTGAAACCCGTAGTCGATGCTCTCGTCGCGGATGAAGGTGAGCTGCGGCGTGCGCTTCAGCGTCAGCTGCCGGGCGATCAGCGACTGCAGAAAGCCGTGCGAGCATTCCAGGCCCGCCAGCGTCTCCTCGGTCTCCTCTTCGCCGCCCAGCACACTGACATAGACCTTGGCTGTCCGCAGATCGGCGGCAGTATCAACTGAGGTGACCGTGACAAAACCGATACGCGGGTCTTTCAGCCCTTCGGCGATTGCCTCGCTGAGCACCTCGCGCACGGCTTCGTTGACCCGCCGCATCCGCTGACCGGCCATGTCACTCGCCTCCCGCGGCGGCAAGGTCATCCCGCCAGAACCGCTCTGTCTCGCCGGGATAGCCGCACGCCTCGCCACCGCCCACCTTGACGATCTCGCGGTGCACGCCCGCCAGCATCAGGTCGCGCGCTTCGAGAAAGCGGACAGCAAGATCCAGCGCGCGCTCGACCTCGGGAAAGGATGGGGAGCAGACGGAGAGCACCAGGCGCGAACGCTGCCACATGTCATGGTAGCCGACTTCGGCGACGGACGCGCCCAGGCGGCGGGCCAGGCCCGCCTTCAGACTGCGGAGATACTGGCGTTTGTCCTTGAGGGAACCGTTTTCCGGAAAGTGGATATCTGCCGCCAGGATTCCGACATAGCCGTCAGCTTGGCTTGACTTCTTTCGTCTCGTAGAACTCAAGGACGTCGCCCTCTTTGATGTCATTGAAGTCTTCCAGGAGGATGCCACATTCGTAGCCCTCCTCGACTTCACGCGAATCTTCCTTAAACCGTTTCAGTGAGCCCAGCCTGCCGTTCCAGACGATCGTACCATCGCGCACGACACGCACCTGCGCGTTGCGGGTGGCCTTGCCGCGCGTAACGTAGCAGCCGGCAATGGTGCCCAGCTTGGAGGCCTTGAAAATCTGGCGCACCTCCGCCTCGCCCAGCTCTTCTTCCACATACGTGGGCGCCAGCATGCCGATAAGCGCCGCCTTCACGTCCTCGGTCACCTTGTAGATGATGCCGTAGGTGCGCACATCGACGCCCTCCAGGTCAGCGACGGTCTTGGCGGCCGAATTGGGCCGCACATTGAAACCGATGACGATCGCCTGCGAGGCGGCCGCCAGCATCACGTCGGACTCGTTGATGGCGCCGACGCCGCTGTGGATGATGTTGACCTTTACTTCCGCGTGCTTGATCTGCCGGAGCGCCTCCTCCAGCGCCTCGACCGAGCCGGCCACATCCGCCTTGATGATCAGATTGAGGTCCTTGACCTCGCCTTCCTTGATCTTGGCGAAGACGTCGTCGAGCGTGATGGCGCGGCGCTTGGCCAGCATCTCCGCCTTGAGGCGATCGGCGCGCTGGCTGGCGAGGGTGCGGGCGCGGCGTTCGTCCTCAACCACGCGGCAGTACTCGCCCGCCTGCGGGATCGAATCAAAGCCGAGGATCTCGACCGGCACCGAGGGCCCGGCCGCCTTGAGCGGCCGGCCTTTGAAGTCGTTCATCGCTTTCACCTTGCCAGCCGCCTGGCCGGCGACGATGGCGTCTCCCACATGCATCGTGCCGCGGTTGATGAGCACGGTGGCAACCACGCCGCGGCCGGGGTCCAGCTTCGACTCGATGACGACGCCGCTGGCATGAGCTTCGGAATTGGCCTTGAGCTCCTGTACCTCGGCCACCAGCAGGATCATCTCCATCAGACTGTCGAGGCCGATACGCTGCTTGGCGCTGACGTCGACGAAAATCGTCTCGCCACCCCAGCTTTCCGGGATGAGCCCCTGCTCTGAAAGTTCCTGACGCACCCGGTCGGGGTTGGCCTCGGGCTTGTCGATCTTGTTGACCGCTACGACAACAGGGACGCCGGCGGCCTTGGAATGGTCGATGGCCTCGATGGTCTGCGGCATGACGCCGTCATCGGCGGCCACGACCAGCACGGCGACGTCGGTCACCTTGGCGCCGCGGGCGCGCATGGCGGTAAAGGCCTCATGGCCGGGAGTATCCAGGAAAGTGATCCGCTTGCCCTTGTGCTCGACCTGGTAGGCGCCGATGTGCTGCGTGATGCCGCCCACCTCGGTGGCCGTGACTTCAGTCTCGCGGATGGCGTCCAGCAGCGAGGTCTTGCCGTGGTCGACGTGACCCATGATCGTGACCACCGGCGCCCGGGGAACCAGATCCTCTGGCCGGTCGACGGCTTCGACCTGCTCCTCCTCGTCGGCGGCGTGGACGATCTCGACCTTACGGCCCATGTCGTCGGCCAGCGTGGAGACGGCTTCATCGCCCAGCGACTGGGTAATGGTGGCCATCTCGCCATAACTCATCAGCCGCTTCATGATGTCGGCGGTGGACGCCCCCAGCAGTGACGAGAGCTCCTTGACGGTGACGCCGGAATTTACCTTGACGACTTCGTCGGTCGCTACGGGCGCCTCCACCGGTCGCTCGGCGACGGCGGCGGCATCCTTGCGGCCGCCCTTGTGGCGCACGCGCTGATGGCGGCCGGAAGGCACGAAGCTCCGCCGTTTGGCCGCACTCGGATCGATGATCACACGGCGGCGCTTGCCCTGAGCGGCCGGCGCCACCGGCGCCTTGCGCAGCTTCTTCGGCGGCGCGCCCTGGGTCACTTCATGCTTGACATTTCCGCCTGCTTTTGGGGCATCCGCCTTCGGTTTGGCGCTCTCCTTGCCTACGGCAGGCCCGGCGCCCGGCTTCGGTGCGGAGCCGGCGGCCGGGGAACCCGCGGCCGGAGGCTTCGCGGCCGGCTTGGCGCCTGGTTTCCTGGCAGCCCGCTCAGCTGCCGGCTTTTTCGCCACCGCAGCCGCGGTTGCCGGCGCAGCCTTGCCCGCCTTGACGTTCTTCGCCGCAGCGGTCTTCTTGCCGCCGCCGGCCTTGCCGGAATCTTTTCCGTTACCGGATACTTTTCCGGTGTCCGGCGCGGCTCCCGCAAGCACCTTCCGGGCCTGCGTTTCCTCGACACTGGCGAAATTGCCGCTGACTTCGACGCCAGCTGCCCGCAGACGCTCGACCACCTCGGCGCTGGCCAGGTTATTCTCTTTTGCTATTTCGTAGACTCTCTTTTTTGCCATGTTTATCGTTACCCCCGGGCGCGTTCCTCAAGCACCCGCTGAAATTCTTCCATTAGATTTGGAGAGACGGCCGCCGCCCTCAACCTGCTGACAAGCGCCCGCTTCTTGATGGCCTTCTCGAGGCAGTCAGGATTTAGACAGGTGTAGGCGCCTCGCCCCCGGGAGCCACTGCGGTCCAGCACGACCGTCCGGCCGGAACTTTGCTCAAACACAGTAAAGCGAACCAGCGAGCCTTTGGCAAATCTGCCGCCGCAGCCCGCACACATCCGCAGCGGCACATGGCCGCGGCCGCCCAAACTCAAGACCCCGACTTGGCCGCCTCCGATCGGGCCGCATCGGTCCCGGATCCCCCGGACCCTTCCGTGCCGCCATCCGCGGCCGTTTCTTCGGCGGATGAGGTTTCCGCGGTTGAGTCGTCGGCAGCTTCCCCTCCGGATTCATTCCCGGCTTCAGCTTCCCCGCCAGATTCATCCCCGGCTTCAGCTTCCTCACCGGCCAGCGCCGCCGCTGCTTCTTCCTCCGCCAACTTCTGGTGTGACGGAATGCCGCAGAACCTGGAGCCAGGCAGCGCCGCGTTGGGACAGCGCTTGCCGCCCTTGGTCAGCGCGCAGCAGCGTCCCGCCAGCTCTTCGGCCTCCTCGTCGGAGAAGACCATCGCCGACTCTTCCTCCGACATCTGGCTTTCGCTCTTGATGTCGATGCGCCACCCGGTCAGCTTGTTCGCCAGGCGGGCGTTCTGGCCCTCCTTGCCAATGGCCAGCGACAGCTGGTCGTCGGGCACCACGACAGTAGCAGATTTTTCCTCATCGTCAACAAGAACCTCGCGCACCATCGCCGGGCTGAGCGCCTTGGCGACAAACCGCGCTGGCTCGTCGTTGTAAGGGATGATGTCGATCTTCTCGCCGCGCAGCTCGCTGACGACCATGCGCACGCGGGAGCCCCGCGGGCCGACGCAGGCGCCCACCGGATCGATGCCATCTTCCTTGGACTCTACGGCGATCTTGGAACGGAAGCCCGGCTCGCGGGCGACGTTTCTGATGACGACCAGCCCGTCGGCGACCTCGGGAACTTCGAGCTCGAAAAGCTTGCGGATCAATTCGTCGCTGCGTCTGGACACGATAACCTGCGGCCCCTTGGTATGCTCCCGCACATCGACGATCACTGCCTTGATGCGGGAACCGTGGTCGTAACGCTCGTGGTCGACCTGCTCACTCTCGGGAAGCAACGCCTCTACCTTACCCAGGTCCACGAGAGTGTAACGCTGGTCGCTCTGCTGAACGATGCCCGTGATGATCTCGCCGACGCGGCCGGCATACTCGTCGTACATCATGTCGCGCTCGGCTTCGCGAATACGCTGGAAGATGACCTGCTTCGCCGTCTGTGCCGCGATGCGGCCGAAATCCTCCGGCGTCTCGATCGGCACCTTCTCGATCTCGCTCTCGTCGTACATGGAGAGGTCGAATTCCTCTTCCTCTTTCTCTTCCTCAGCCGCCGCGGCTTCTGCAGCGCCTGCCTCGGCGGTTGCCTCTGCGCCTGCCTCTGCTTCTGCCGTCCCGCCAGCTTCGCCCGCCTCGGCTTCCGCCGCGATTGCGGCGGCCGGGCG
Organism: Actinomycetes bacterium; assembly: GCA_021791195.1. GTDB lineage: Bacteria > Actinomycetota > Thermoleophilia > BMS3ABIN01 > BMS3ABIN01 > JACWAD01. The sequence goes on from JAJYXB010000019.1 coordinate 86,362, forward strand.
CTCCGGCAGGATCAGCTCATAGATTCTGATCTCCCCGTCGTCCGGATCGATCTCCACCCTGGCATGCTGAACCGCATCCGGAGTCTTCTTGTAGGCAGACAGAAGAGCATCCTCCAGGGCTGCCAGCAGCACCTTGAAGTCGATTCCCTTCTCTTCTTCCAGAAGCCTGAGGGCTTCTACGATTTCCCTGCTCACGATGGACTCCTTTAATCATCAGCCCGCCCTTTTCCGCGGCTTTTTCTTTTTCGCTGCGCCGCCCTTGCGCGGGCCCTGCTTTTCAAATTCGAATACGGTGCGAGCCCGCGATACTTCTTTTAGCGGAATCGTCACCACGCGCCCCTCGTCCTCCAGAGTCAGCGACTGCCTGTCTGACGAGACTAAAAAACCGGTGAAGTTGCGCTGTCCTTGCACCGGGCTGAAAGTTCTAACGATGATCTTTTTTCCGGCGGCGGCCTGAAAATGTTCAGGTTTGCGCAGCCGTCTCTCCAAACCCGGCGATGAGACCTCGATTCTGTGATCTTCCTGGTAACGGCCGAGCAGGCCTGTTACCCGGACACACAAATCGTGATCGACGCCCTCCGGGTGGTCGATGAAAACCCGCAATATGCGGTTTCCACCAGCGCCCCCCACCTCGACATCCACAACATCGACCTCGGGCAGGTTCTCCGCCAGGGTCTTCTCAACATCGGTGATTGTGCTTGTCTTATCCACTGCGCTGCAAATAAAAAGTGGGTTCTCGAACCCACTCCCGGAATGAACCTCGCAGTTTAACGAGATTATATCACACGGCCAAAAAGAGCCGCAAGTAAAACCAGGGCTGCGATGGCACCCCCGGGCCCACAAAAATCCTATAATTTAGAGGACTTTTTTTACAGGGGCCTGGGCCCTGTCCGCGCTGAGCGGCAGTAGCGCTGCTTATCGTTTACGCACGACCGCCCCATGGTAAACATTCGAATCGTGAGCAGCCCCAGGGCGAATCCGCCGATGTGGGCAAAATAGGCGATGCCACCGCTAGTGGCGCCGCTGATGCCCAACGCTCCCGAGACTACCTGAATGCCTATCCAGAACACAAGCACGGCCACGGCGGGCAGCTCTACGAACGTGACGAATATTCCCAGAAAGATCAGGGTCAACACCCGCGCCCGCGGGAACAGGAGCAGATAGGCGCCGAGCACCCCGGCGATGGCGCCGCTGGCGCCGACGTTGGGGATGGGCGATGAAGGCATGACGGCGATCTGGGCGGCGGTGGCCGCCAGCCCGCACAATAAATAAAAGGCGATAAACCGCGGCCGGCCCATGGAATCCTCCACGTTGTTTCCGAAGATCCAGAGGAAGAGCATGTTGCCTCCCACGTGCAGCCAGCCGGCATGAACGAACATCGAGGTGAAGACCGTCAGCAGGATCGGCAGCCCGCCGCGCGGATAGAGCGTCACCCCATGCGTGACCTCATATGGCGTCATGCCGTACTGCGCCATGAACCGGTCCATCACTGGACCGAGCGACTGCTCGTAAAGAAATACCGCTACATTTGCGACGATCAGCATCACCGTGATAACCGGGAACCGGATCGTGGGAATGTTGTCTTTAAGCGGCAGCATTTGATATCGGTGATTATTTGCGGCAAGAAAAGACCGATGCTCTTCTCACACAGCAGGATATCAAATGCCGTGCCCGTGGACATCGGGACAACATCCGGCCGGAGCCCGGCGAGATCATGGCGCCAGACGCATCAAGGGCGGCCCGGCTGGCGGCTGCCTTGACAGCAGCTAGCCAGGCGGCTGCTCGGGAAACCAGACCTGTGAGCCGGAGCCGTCCTTGCAGCCGGCATAGAGGGTGGTGCTGAACCGGGTGACACCGCTGGGAACCTGATAGTGCAACAGCAGTTCGGTGCTGCCTCCGGGCTCGATCGCCGGCATCGACAACGGCAGCGCATCCGTGACCGCGACTTGCGAAGGGCTGCTGACCACCTCGTTCAGCGATACTTCCGTCGCTGCCCCGTCGCCCGGGTTCGCGACCATGTATCTCACACTCAGAGAGCCGGCCTCGAATTCAGCCAGGCTCCCCCAGTAAACATCTTCGATTGAGAGAGTCAGCTCGGGCATGACTTCAGCGGTCTCGAGCTCGGCCGAATAGACATCCCAATCGCCACCGCGGTTGTCCTGCCAGACCACGGTGTTGCCTTTCAACACGGGATTGACCTGATCGCCCGCCGCGGTGCAGACCGGCTGCTCGCCGCCGGTGGTCAGGTCCTTGACGTAGATGTTCCAGTCATCGACCCATTTGCCGGTTTCATCGAAATGCCCGTTGCGATTATCCTGATAGGCGACAAGGTCGCCGCTCAGGGAGGGATTGACCTGATCGCCCTGTTCCTGCACCACCGGAACCCCGAAAGTCGCGACATCGGCGCTATAGATATCCCATTGCTCCCCGGCTTCGTTGAGCTTTTGCTGATATAGCACGCGGCCGCCGCTCAGGCTGGGATGCCGGCGAAGATACCTGCTGCCGCCTCCCGACGATGTGCCTCCGCCCGTCGCGGTCAGGTAGGCGCTGGCGCTGCTGGCCAGGTCATATGAGGTGATCAGGGGTTCATAGTACTTTCCGGCATAGCCGCGCTCCTTGACCCACACCGCCTGGCCGCCGTCGATGACAGGATCAAAGCGCATGTCGGGAAGATCGTAGCTGTCGAGCATGCGGCTGCGCATCACATCGAAGTCCAGCAACCTGATGGTGCTGCCACTGTCGTGGATGAGAGCCTTGCCGCCAGACAGCGACAGCGCCTCGGCCTGCGGCGCGGCGATGCACCGTTCGGCCGCCCCACTTAGTTCGCGCAGGCAGGCCTGCCCGCCGGACGTCTGCCACGCCACCCTGCCGTCATCGATGGCCGGACCGGCCCACACGGTGGCCTCCGAAAGCAACTCCTGGACTTCGCCGCTGCCCAGGTTTTTCGTGATCACGCTGTCGCCCGTGGCGCCCCGGTCCAGAAATACGACCTGATCGCCGTCCAGAGCGGGCAACATCTGGTCACCCGGCCCGGTAGCGACCGGCGTCTCCGTGAGCCGCCAGGGCAAGGCGGCATCAGCCCTGGATTCGCCCGGAAAAAACCAGCAAAACAGCGCCGTCGCAATCAATACACTAAACGTTAACTTAAGCCTTAGATTTGTGCCCCGCGCGAATATTTCACCCGGCGCGGTCCGTCCCCTCGGAAATGCCCCATCGCTTTCAAACAATAGCCTCCGCATCGCTCCTCGCTTTCCGCATCAACGCTCGCATATCCACTCGAATTCACTCGAACCGGAATCTCCACAAGAATGCTTGCTGGCCAGACCAGGCGATCGGTCCGGCAATATTCGGTTTTGTGATCTTCTGTCGTTCACCTCCTCTTCGGCAGCGGGTTTGCCCGGCATGTTCGGGGCCAACCTATCATCACGGGACGATCTTGCCATCAAACTTTGGTTGTATATTTGCTTAGGGAGGGACCCGCATTTCATGCAATATCCGTGATTTTTCTGGTCCACGGTCAGCAGCCACCTCCGGGGATTCGACCGCCCGCCGGATCGCCTGACGCTCATCCACAGCTGAAACGCGTTCCGGTTTCAGCACCCCCGGCAGCCGCCCGTCAGGGATGTCGACCGCGACGATTTCATCGACATATCGCCTGCACATATGGGATCTCAACCCGCATCACTTCAGTCCAGGGGAGCCCGGCATGTTGACAACCGGCGAAAAAACTACCTTTCCAGGCCCGCCGCGATCTATAATTAGGCAGAATCAGGCAGAGCTTCAGGGAATAAACCATGGCGCGGCTGTTCGGCGCCAGGTCACGATCCGGAGTGACTTATGAGTGCGGGACAGAAAAACATCTTCGTCTCCCTGGTTTTCATGCTGGCGCTGGTGCTGGCCGGCCTTCTGGCCTTGGTCGCGTTCGTCGGCACAGGCAACGGCCCGGGCCGGGAGCTGTCGGCCACCGCCGGCTCGAACTTCACGGGCACGCCCGGGACGCCTTCAGCTCCCGCTCCCTCCGCACCCGCAACTTCAGACTCCGGCCAGGACCAGCAGCCTGCCACCGGGTCCGGTTCCCTCACCACGCCGCTGCTGACCGGCGGCGGCGCCCTGGCCGCCTACTTCGCCGTGGGCGGAAACACGACCGGACAATCCGGTGCGCCCGCTCAGGGACAGAATCCACCAGCGCCGCCGGCGACGCCCCCTGGCGACGGACAGCCGCCGCTGGGCGCCGGCGAGCAGACCTGGACTGACCGGCCAGACAACAGCATCCAGCGGGGCAGTGGCAATGGTCCCATTTCCGGCCGGGTAACCGATCCCTGGGGAAATGGCGCGCCCGGAGTCAGGATCTATGTCGACGCATACCGGCGGACCTGTGGCCAGGGCGGCTGCGTCGATGGGACCCCGGATGCCGTCACCGACGCCCAGGGATACTATTCCGTCGCCTTCACCTCGGTCTGGGATGCCGGCAGCAAGAGCGAGCTCCATGTCCCGCTCTCCGGCCCGCATCTGCTTTATTTCACGGGTAACGTCGACGGCTTCGCGGCCCGCAGTGAATGGTACAACGATGTCTCAAGCCAGAAAGACGCGTGGCCGGTGACCGCCGGCTCCAGCAGCGTCAACGCTGTGCTGGTGCCCTCAGGGTCGCTGGTGGGAACGGTGACCGGCAGCGCCGCCAGCGCTGACATCACCGTATTTCGCGCCGACCGCCCGCAGGCGATCGCCAGCAGCACCGAGTGCGGCACCGGCTGTCCCGGTGGCGGGCCGGCAACCTTCTCCTTCAATCTCGCTCCGGGGGATTACAAGCTGGTGGCGGTCCCCGGGCACAACCAGAATGGGCCGGACGTCCTGCCGCGGCCGACCTGGTACGACCGGGCGGCCAGCTGGAGCGCGGCCAGGATAATCCACGTGCCCGCGGCGGGGACGATCAGCGTCCGGCTGCGGCTGCTGCCCTCGCAGCCCCCGGCGGCCGCGAGCATCTTCGGCTCCCTCACGGTCGGCGGCCTGCCGCCGGCGCCCGGCACCGTCATCTCGCTGGTAGCCGCTGACGACCCGGACACGGTGCTGGCCAGCCAGACCACCTCGGCCAATGACTATTCCTTCGATTTCACCAACCTGCCCCCGCAGGGATACAAGCTGGAGTGCACCCTGCCCGGCAACGGGCACACACTGTGGTACTCCGCCACCGGCAGCGGGATTGCCGGCACCGTCCACCCTGCTACAAGCGCGGTTGATTTCCGCGCCTATCCTCCCGGCGCCAGCGTCAGCGGACGGGTCCTCCGGCCCGACGGGACGGCCGTCCCCTGGGCGCATGTGACGGCCGAGCGCTACCCCGGCGACACCTACGCTCCGGGCACCTATTCGCAGAAAGAGGGGAAATATGCTTTCAGCGGTTACCAGTCGCTGGCGGCCGGCGCCTATCAGCTCTGTGTGGAAGACGGCTCCGGTTCGCAGCCTCACCGGTACTGTTCCGCGGAGGTGGCTCTGGACTGGTACGGCGTGCTCACCGGCATCAACATCACGGTGCCGCAAGACTTCGGCCTGCCGATCGAGCTCTCCGGCAGGGTGACCGAGACCGACGGCAGCCCCGCGGCTGGCGCGGCGGTGGTGTTGACGCCGCTGGACGGCGGGGCGGCGCTGACCGTTTACGCCGGCAACGATGGCAGCTACCTGTTCGACGCCGCCAATGGCTTGACCGTCGGCATGTTCACGGTGTCGGCTTCCGACAGCGCCGGAAACAGTTCCGGCAACATGCCCGTTACCAGCATTTCCTGGTATGACGTCATTCGCAACACCGATCTTGTGCTTTCTATAAGCGGCGCTCCGCCGGACATCGGCATTCCCGGCTTCAAGGCCGGCCCGCCAGCGGTTTCCCGGAAGGAGGGCAGCGGCCTGAAAGTGGGCAGCAGCCTGGAGGCGGGCGCCGGCCTGCCGCCAATTGAAGGATCGCCGCCGGCCGGCCCGGTCAGCGGCGGTTCAGCGGGAGCCTGCAAGGCGCCGCGCGCCGCCGGTTGCGATCAGTACGGCGCGGATGCGCCCGCAACCCCGCCGGACAGGACTCCGGCCGCGCGCCGGCGAAATAATCCGTAAAGCCGGAACGTATCGTTATATAACAAATCCCGGAGTTTTATTAAATGAAAGCAAGATATCTGCCGGCGCTGGCAATGGCAGCCGTCGCGGTCGCAGCATGTCTGCCCGCTGGCTGCGGCAGCGGCGCCGGCCAGCAGACCCAGACGGTTACGCCCGCCGCCGCAACTTCCACCTTCGGTACGGACGATGCGGCCGCACAGCTGGCGGCCCAGACACTGCTCAGGAATACCCAGGCGGGAGAGGAATCATACTTCGCCGCGCACGGCGCGTATCCCGCCACCGCCGCACAACTCAGGAGCGCCGATCCCCGGCTGAGTCCCCAGGTAAGCGTCATCAGCGGCGACGCCGGCGGTTACCAGATCAGCGTCACCGCCAGCGACTCCGGGAGAACGGTCTACACCATCCGCAAATCGGGCGGCCGCGTCACTTACGTTGACAACAACGGAAACCCTTGGTAATAATGGCCGGAACCGCTCACTGACCGCCAGCGCCAGTGCTTGTCCCCGTGTTTATGCCGGCGGATGCCTCCGGCCGTTCCAGCCGGTACTTTTTCTTCATGTCCAGGATCCGCTCGACCGACTTGTTGATCTGATCCTCACTCAGCTTGCCGGACCTGACCGCGGCGACGATGGCATCGTAAGCCTGCTGCTGCTTGTCCGGCGTATCGGCGAACATGACGATGTCGGCGCCGGCGGCGATGGCCGCCACGGCAGCGTCGCCCGGCTTCTGGCTGATGGCGGCCATCCCCAGGTCATCGGTGATGATCACGCCCTGAAATCCAAGCTGACCGCGCAGCAGATCTGTCATGATTGGCCGCGACAGCGAAGCCGGCGTCCTGGACGGATCCAGCGCCGGATAGGCGACGTCCGCCACCATGATCATCGGCGCGCCGTCCTTGATCGCTTCCCTGAAGGGGGGCAGATCCTGGCTGTCGATCGTGGCGCGGTCGGAGTGAATCGTCGGCAGCTTCTTCTCTGGGCTGGTCTCAGCCGATCCCAGCCCCGGGAAATACTTGGTGCATGAAATGGTAGTGGCATTGTTGTATCCCTTGACGGCGGCGCCGGTCAGCTCGGCCACCACCTGGGGGTCGTTGCCGTAGCTGCGCGTATCGATGATCGATTGCCAGCCGATGGTAACGTCCGCGTCCGGCGTCAGGTCGGTGTTGATGCCGATCCGCTTCAGCTGGCGCGCCGCCTCCGATGCGGTCTGTTGCGACGCGATCGCGCCGGCTCCGCCGCGCATGTTGCCGATGAACGGCTCGGAATAGTTTGGACCGATATTCTGAAACAGGCGCGTCTTGCCGCCTTCCTGCGCAGCGGCGATCATCATCCTGGCTGGCTGGTTGGCGGAAACCGCCAGCTGCTGCAACGATGCGGCCAGGGCCGCGACCTGCTGGTCCGAATCGACGTTACCGGCGTCGATTACCACATTGCCGACATGATCGGCGGTAATCAGCTTCCGGAGGGAATCATCGACGCTCTTGCCGCTGAAGCCGACCATCATCATCTGGCCGACTTTCTCTTCCACCGACATCGCCGCGATCTGCTGACTGGTTGAGGAGAAAGGAGAGTCGACAATGTTGTCCGAGGTGGTGCCGGTGCCAGTCGTGACTGCCGCCTGCGCATCACTGCCGGTAGAACCGCGCAGTTTCACCGCCAGCACGCCGGCCGCCGCGATGACGATCAGAAATGCCGCCAGCCCCACGAGCAGGAAGGGGTTTTTGTACCAGCTTCTGCGCCTGTCCGCACGCCTGCTACCGTTCCCTGTTTCTTCAGTCTCGTTGTTGATGCGGTCGTCTTTTTCTGCCAAGACCCCTCCTGTATGCCTGGTTGCCTTTCCCGCGCAGCCCCGAATGCAGGCGGTAAGAGATCCTCCGCCGGACGAACCCGGCCGAACGACTGATTCTAATGCAAAAACAGTGGAGCGGTAAAGACGGTACCCGTAAATCGCGCCAAACATTCCTGAAACGCCAAAGGCTCCCGAAGGAGCCAAGGGCGGCAGGCCCGTAAGCCGGATTCTGTTTTATGCGACCATCCATCTAGGGAGCGCGTTGCCGCGCCCCTCAAGCAGCCTACCCGAGGGCCGGGCGAGCAACCCGATTGCGCCCTCCTATTTGGCCTTGCACCGGGTGGGGTTTACCTGGCAGACGTGTCACCACGCCTCCGGTGCGCTCTTACCGCACCCTTTCACCCTTACCCGCCAGCGCCGCGGAACCCGGTCCCGGGAATCCCGGGACCTGCCCCGCGCCGCCGAGCAGGCGGTTTGCTTTCTGTGGCACTTGCCTGCGGGTTTCCCCGACTGGGCGTTACCCAGCACCCTGCTCTTTGGTGTCCGGACTTTCCTCCCCGTCATCCACTCTGATAAATCTAGCCTCCACCTAAAAAGGGAGCCAAAAAACAAATGACGGGGCGGCCGCTCGGCCTGCATCTATATTTTACCAGCCTGAGCAGGATGATTAAACACCCGGGTTGCACCGGCTGGCTTCCGGCGCCGGCAAGCCCGCCCGGTTCGATTGCACCGGCTAGACATCGGGCGCCGGCAAGTCCACCCGCTCGGGATGTTTGAGCCGGCCGTCACGCCACTCGCGCCACATGATGTTGATCTCCGCGCCGATGAGGAAGGTTATGGCGCTGATCCACATCCACGTCAGCAGCACGATCACCGACCCCAGGCTGCCATAGATATTCTGATAGGAGCTGAAATTGTTGACATAATACCCGAATCCCAACGTCGCGATCAGCCACGACGCCGTAGCGAACAGCGTCCCCGGACTGAGCAGGCCGAACTTCAGCCGGCCGCAGGGCGCATAGCGGTAAGTGCTTTCGATACCCAGCAGCGCCAGGACGACGATGGCCGGCCAGCGCAGCCGGCCCAGCCACAGGCCGGCGGTGAGATTGAATCCCTTGTCGTCGGTGAGCGCGTTCACGATCAGCGGCGCTACCAGCGCCATCGCGAGGGCGGAGATGATGAAAAAGGCGGCGATAACACTCAGGATCAGCGCCTGCAGGCGCACCCGCAGCCAACCGCGGTTCTCATCAAACCCGTAGATGCGGTTGAGCGAGCTGATCAGCCCCGCGTAACCGTTGTTCATGACGTACAGAGCGCCCAGCAGCGACAGCAGCACCGTCGGCACCGTCTCCGATCCCTGCCGGAGAGACTGCCGCAGCACGCGCGTCAGCAGGCTGAGCACGTCGCCCGGCACCAGGACGGAAAGCTGCTTTGTAATCTCGTCGACGATGTCGCCCACGGGCAGCAGCGCCAGCACGGAAGCAACCAGGATCAGCACGATCGGCAGCGCCAGGAAGAAATTGTAGGCAATCATGCCGGCCAGGCCGGTAGCCCCGTCACTACGGGCGCGCTGGATTAGCTTCCAGATAATTCTCATGCCAGATGTATTCCCGCTGGCGGAAAAACATCCTTGCGGGAATTTCAGGGGATCCCCCGGGCGCCACCCTGAAACTTCCGGGACGCCGGCGGCGTCGCAATCGCAAAGGGGCATTCCCCGGCCCAGTTACGAACAGGAGGCACAGATGTTGCCAAGTCCGCTTTCGTCCGTGTCCGGTCTGCTGAAACCAGTTATCTTGCCCACGGCACGCGCTTTCCCTATAATCCAATCTCGGGCAGAAGCCCCGTTCATCCCCCGTCGGAGTGGCGGAATTTGGTAGACGCGCTAGGTTGAGGGCCTAGTGAGCTAATAGCTCATGGGGGTTCAAGTCCCCCCTCCGACACCAGTGTTTTTTTTACCATTGCCGGCTGCGGCTTGCGAAATTCGATATACAGCGTATCGGTATCTTCAAAGTACTCCATTTTCACGGCTTAACCCTCCGGTCAAAGAAAGCGTTTCAAAATAGGTTGTTGTCTTCATGCCGCCCCGCCAGCTTCGCTGCTTCTCGTGACATTTACGCTCCCTTTGCCCTTACAACCAGGTCTACTTCGCAGTCGAGGACCCTGAGCAGAAGCAGCAATTTATCAAGTGATTTGCGATAATTGGTCTGATCCAAAAGGCGGTAAAACTGCGCCGGGGAGGTATTGAGGCGCCGAATGATCTCCCTTTTGGAAAGTGGGCTCGCCTCCAGGCGTTGCTGCGCTTCCAGCGTCAGTTTGTAAAGCAGCAGGTCGCGCATATAGGCTGGATCCTCGTTATACTCAAGCACCTGCTCGACGTGCACCGTGCCTTCCCGACCCGATTCCAGCACATATGAGAAAGCTTCACGGCCAAGTTCGCCATCCACCAAAACGGACACGACGGCGTCCGCGGCGGTTGGCACGGGCTCGGCCCTGACATACGGGAATATATATTTGTCGCGCCAGGTGCTTACCTCGAAAGCGCGTTTGTGCTTGTTCGGTTTTACAGACCTGATTTTCACAGCTTGCCTTCCGATTCGAGTTCGTCGATCAATCCGATGAGCCTCCGCGTCCCGCTCCCCAGCATGGATTTCCGGTTCTCCATATCCCACTTGAGAACCAGTTTGCCGTCACGGTATACATGTACATGCCTGGGAGAATGGTCGCCCTTCCATTCAAGGAATACATAACCACCCCGCCTGACCTTTGTCATTATATGTTACCGCACATGGTAACGTTTATGAAGGTGTTAGCGCGGAGTTCGCAAGTCGGTGAGGAGCTCTTCTGATTGGTCTTGGGGGAATCCTGCAGCCGCTGTCCCGACACGCGAAGTCCCGGCCGGTTCCTTCCCAATCCTTGCTCGGGAACTTTTCTTCTTGCTCAATTATCGCCACCTCCGCGAGTCGCCGGAGTGGGAGAAATGGCGAGGTGGGGAAGCTCGAAGCGAATATATCAGATGCGGCGGACGGAAAAACTTTCCCACCAAAAATATCTCCCTGTGTAAAACCCCGCCTTTTCTAATAAAATGATCCCTGCGAAGCACGCCAAGATAACAATATAACCCCACTCCATATGCCGAACCTGACCTCTGAACAAGAGGCGCGAGAGAAGATTGATGAGCTGCTGACGGCGGCAGGCTGGCTGGTACAAAACGCGAAGGAAGTCAGCATAAATGCTGGCCTGGGCGTCGCCATCCGCGAGTTCCCGCTGAAGTCGGGTCACGGGCATGCGGATTATCTGCTTTACGTGGACGGCAAAGCGGCCGGTGTCATTGAGGCCAAGAAAAAGGGCGCCACGCTTATTGGCGTGGAGACCCAGTCAGACAAATACACCAAGGGGCTACCTGAAAGCCTTCCCACCTGGCGAAATCCACTGCCTTTCTCTTACGAGTCCACCGGCGTTGAAACCAGATTCACCAATGGGCTGGAGCCCGACGCCAGGTCGCATCTGGTTTTTGCGTTTCACCGGCCGGAAATGCTCGCCGATTGGCTCGAGATCTTAAGCGCCACAGGAAGTGACAAAGTCGCCGATGGTAAAGTTGAGTACCTGGCATCTGGTCCCATCCTCGAACGGCTCCGTCAATTGCCGCCCCTCGAAACGCAAGGCCTCTGGCCCGCCCAGATCACCGCCATCCAAAATCTGGAGCTCTCGCTCGCCGACAACCGCCCCCGCTCGCTCATCCAGATGGCGACCGGCTCTGGCAAAACTTTCACCGCCATCACTTCCATATATAGACTGATCAAGTTCGCCGGCGCCCGCCGCGTCCTCTTTCTGGTAGACCGCGGCAACCTCGCCGATCAGACGCTCAAGGAATTTCAGCAGTACGTCTCGCCGTACAACAACTTCAAGTTCAGCGAGGAGTACATCATCCAGCGCCTGACCAGCAACACAATCGACACCACTGCCCGCGTCTGCATCTGCACCCTGCAGCGCATGTACTCCATGCTCAAGGGCCGCGAGCTGGCCGAGGAAGATGAGGAGACGCCGCTCGATGACATGGGCCCTCTCCCTCGGGAGCCCGAGCTGATCGAGTACAACCCGGCTATACCTATCGAGACCTTCGATATCATCATCACCGACGAGTGCCACCGCTCTATCTATAACCTCTGGGCGCAGGTGCTGGACTACTTCGACGCCAGGCTGATCGGGCTCACCGCCACGCCCAACAAACAGACCTTCGGCTTCTTCAACCAGAACCTGGTGATGGAGTATCCGCACGAGGCCGCCGTGGCCGACAACGTCAATGTCAATTACGATGTCTACCGCATCCGCACCAATATCACCGAGGCCGGCTCCCGGGTAGACGCCGGCTACTACGTGGAGAAGCGCGACCGCGAGACCCGCCAAACCCGCTGGGAGGAGTTGGACGAAGACTTCCAGTACGACCCCAACCAGCTGGACCGCGACGTGGTCGCGCCCGACCAGATCCGCAAGATCGTGCAGACCTTTCGCGACAATCTGTTTGGCGAGATTTTCCCCGGACGCACCGAAGTGCCGAAGACACTTATTTTCGCCAAGGATGACAACCATGCCGAGACCATCGTCGAGATCATCCGTGAGGAGTTCGGCAAGGGCAACGACTTCGCCCAGAAGATCACCTATCGCACCACCGGCGCCAACCCCAAGGATCTGATCAAGGCGTTTCGCAACAGCTACAACCCGCGCATCGCCGTCACCGTGGACATGGTCGCCACCGGCACCGACATCAAGCCGGTGGAGATAGTGTTTTTCATGCGCGCGGTCAAGTCCCGCTCGTTCTTTGAGCAGATGAAGGGACGCGGCGTGCGCGTGATCCGGCCGGATGACCTCAAGGCCGTCACCCCCGACGCCATCCTCAAGGACCACTTCGTGATTGTAGATGCCGTGGGCGTCTGCGAGCAGGACAAGACCGATTCGCGTCCCATGGAGAAGAAGCCCAGCGTCGCCTTTGAAAGCCTGCTGCAGGCCGTTGCTTTCGGGAACGTCGAGGAAGATGTGCTCACCACCATCGCCGGGCGCCTGGCCCGCATGGAGCACCGGCTAAGCGAGGAGGACGAGCGGCGCATCCACGAAGTGAGCGGCGGCCTGACGGTTAGGGATATAAGCCACCGGCTGGTCGATGCCGTGAACCCCGATCTGCAGCTGGCGCAGGCGCGGGCCGATGCCGGCCTGGCGCCAGATTCAGAGGAACCGGTGAGCGCTGATGCGGTGCAGGAAGCGGCAAAGAAACTGATCGAGGCAGCCGTGACTCCGCTGCATGACCCAGCTCTGCGCGGCCTGCTGGTTGAGATAAAGAAGAAGAACGAGATCACCATCGACCACGTGAGCCAGGATCAGGTGATCGAGGCGGGGTTTAGCCTGGACGCGCTGGACCGCGCCCGCGGCGTCGTGGAGTCTTTCGAGAAGTTCATCGAGGATAACAAGGACGAGATCACCGCCCTGCAGGTTTTATACAGCAAGCCCTATCGGGCGCGGTTGAAGTTCGAGGATGTGCGAGACCTGGCGGAAGCTATTGAGCGACCGCCATATCTGTGGAGTGAATCCCAGCTCTGGCAAGCTTATGCGGCGCTGGATAAATCGAAAGTGAAAGGCGCCAGTGGCAAGCGGATACTCACCGACCTGGTGTCGCTAGTCCGCTTCGCCATTCACCAGGATAACGAACTGGTGCCATTCCCCGAGCGCGTGGACGCCAACTATAGCGCATGGCTCGCCAGCCAAGAGCAGGGTGGCCGCAAGTTCACGGATGAGCAGCGGCGCTGGCTGGAAATGATCAGGGATCATATCGCTGCCAATCTGAGTATTACACGCGACGACTTCGAGGATGTGCCGTTTATACAGCAGGGCGGTCTCAGTCAAGTGTATGAAGTGTTCGGAGATGAGCTGGATGAGATTATTGAGGAATTGAGTGAGGCGTTGGTGGCGTGAATATAAAAACAATCGCCAAATTGCCAAAGCAAGAATTACCGGCGGAATGGCAATGGTCTAAGCTCGGAGATGTTGCTGATATCGTAGCAGGTAATCCAGCGCCGCAGGGTGAGCAATTTTTTGAGAACGGAACTTATCCATTTGTCCGCGTGCAAGATATGGGCCGCCTTGGAACACAGGTACGCATGACTGATACACATGATCGAGTGAATGAGACAGCTATACCAAAGTTGAAGCTGTTTCCGGCCGGGAGCGTTTTATTCACAAAAAGTGGCGCATCAACGCTCCTGAATCAAAGAGCAATACTCGCGCGTGATATGTACGTTGTGAGCCATATTGCCGCTGCGATTCCAAGCGATACAATTTTGAGCGAATGGCTTTATTATTGGTTGAAAGTCATAGACTTTAACCAATTGGCTCACGCAACAACATTGCCATCTCTTCCTCTATCACAAGCCAAAGAAATCCCCGTTCCTATTGCTCCTAAAGAAGTGCAAGCAAATGTTATCGCCGAAATCGAAATACAATTCTCCCGGCTCGACGAGGCTGTCACCAGCCTAAAGAGAGCCAAAGCCAACCTCAAACGCTACAAAGCCGCCTTCCTCAAAGCCGCCGTCGAAGGCAAGCTGACGGAAGAGTGGCGCAAACAACACCCCGACGTCGAACCCGCCACCGAACTCCTAAAACGCATCCTCATCGAACGCCGCCAAAAATGGGAAGAAGCCGAGCTCGCCAAAATGCGCGCGAAAGGCAAAGAGCCGAAGGATGATAAGTGGAAGGCAAGATATAAAGAGCCAATTATCACCGATACGGAACATCTACAAGAACTACCGAGCGAATGGATGTGGGTATCACTTTTAACAGTGGCGGTAAAAATACAAACTGGTCCATTTGGTTCTCTACTACATAAAGAAGAATATGTCAAACGTGGTGTACCTCTGGTAAATCCTACCCATATTAGTGGCCAGCGTATACTCGCAGATTGGGATCTAACAGTTCTTCCGAATAAGGCAAACTCCCTAAGTAAATACAGGATGGAGATGGGTGATATCGTAATGGGACGAAGGGGTGAAATGGGGCGTTGTGCATCGGTTTCGGAAAAACAGGATGGATGGCTTTGCGGAACAGGTAGTCTATTCATCAGGCTTATACCACATATGAACTCTTTGTTTTACAGTCATTTTCTAAGTTCAAAAGTGATTCGAGATTACTTGGGTGAAAATAGCATTGGAACAACAATGAGTAACTTAAATCAAAATATTTTGCGCTCACTTCCTATTCCTCTATGTTCAGAAGCTGAACAAGACAGAATCATGCAGGATGTCAATTATAAAATATCGATTATTGATAAATTAGAAACTTATACTTCCAGTAACTTGCAAGAAATTGAAATATTACGCCAATCAATCCTCAATAAAGCCTTTTCGGGCAACCTAAAGAGCAAGTATGAAAAACTCATTACGGGATTGAAGACAAAATGACTGATGACATAAATGATACTCAGAAGCATCTTGAAAGAGTGAATAGGTCAGGATTTCCGCTTCAGATTGGTCTGGAATATCTGCTTCAAAAAAATCCTGGTCGGCGCCATTGGCATTCACTTGTTTCAGAGTATCCATGGAATTACGAAGAATCTAAAACGAATGGTTTTATAGACCTTGTCATCGAGGATATCCACCAAGTGGGAATAATGGTGATCGAATGTAAAAGAGTTCGTGATACCGAATGGATTTTTTTAATCCCGCCGGGTGAGGAATCCAGAACACATACGAACGCCTGGGTTTCTTGGAAAAAGAGCCCAGAGGCACGGCGCATATTTGACTGGCACGATATCCAAACTGAACCCAACTCGCCAGAAGCGGCATTCTGTATTGTTGCTGGACAAGATGCAAAAAGTAGACCAATGCTTGAAAAAGTAGCATCGCAGCTAATTGATGCCACTGAAGCGTTAGCGAGAGAAGAAATGCAAATATATCAACTCCATGGAAAGGAATTTTGGAGCGCCAGAACATATTTTCCGACCATAATAACCACTGCAGAGTTAAAAGTTTGCAAATTTGATCTCGCAAAAATCGATATCGATAATGGCGACCTTTTAGATGCCGAATTTGTAACAGTTCCTTTCCTTCGTTTTAGAAAAGCATTTTCGATAAGAGCTTCAAAACTTCTATCTGCTGGAAACATAGCGCATGTATCAACAGCGTCAGAGAGAACAGTTTATGTAGTTAATTCTAGCTCCTTTGAATCATTTTTAAGCCAATGGGATCTGCCAGTAAATTCATTAAATAGTTTAAGATAAGGGTTCAATCACGCCTCAAATCGTCCAAGAACTCTGGATCTACTGCAATGTCCTCCGTGACGACGGGATGAGCTACGGCGATTACGTCGAGCAGCTCACATATCTGCTCTTCCTCAAAGGCGGAAGACCGCATGTGCAGAGCATCGTTACGGCTGGCCAGTCGCCAATTTCTCACGGCTTAAATTAGCCGATGGCATAACTTTCAATTGGACGATAATGAAACCTTCATTTGGCTGATAGAAAAAATAAACTCTGGGCCACCAGCGGATCTTCCTCAACTACATAATTAGCGTAATAATTCCGCCAAAATAGGAAAATTTACGCATATAATATAGTTTTCTTTCTAACTTAGTATATAATCTGTGCATTAATTCTTATAAAATATGAAATATGACTCTTAGAATATAGCATGAATACACTAGCTGGCCTTGGAAAAACTGATCGCGCCCGCCTGGCGCTGGTTTTGCGTGGCACAAAAGGTACAGTCTCGGTTAGCGAGGCGGCCGAGCTTTTGGGCGTCCCTGCAAATATTGCGGCCAAGATGCTGTCCCGCTGGGCGCAGGCTGGCTGGTTGTCACGCATTCGCCGTGGTCTGTATGTTCCTGTTTCCCTAGAATCACGCACGGCGGATATCCCCTTGGAAGATCCGTGGACAGTTGCCGCCCGTCTTTATGAGCCCTGCTATATCGGCGGTTGGAGCGCGGCCGAGTATTGGGATCTTACCGAGCAAATATTTCGCACTGTTCTGGTTATGACAACCCGGAAACCCCGGCAAAGAAAAACAAAGATTAAGGGAACGGACTTTCTCCTGCGAACGGTTTCTGACAAGGCGCTCTTTGGCCTAAAACCTGTCTGGCGAGGGCAAGTCAAAGTTAATCTGTCCGACCCGGCACGTACAATTATCGACATGCTTGGTGAGCCCAAACTGGGTGGCGGCATCCGTTCTGTCACAGATATGTTTGTGGCTTATTTGAAATCTGAAAAAAAAGACCTCGACCTGCTGGTTAATTATGCAGAGCAATCGGGCAACGGCGCTGTTTTCAAAAGAATGGGGTTTCTTCTGGAAGGACTCGGCTGTGGGGATGAAGCAATCATCAACAGATGTCAGGAAAAGCTGACGACAGGTTATGCCAAGCTGGATACCAGCCTGCCAGCCGAGAGGCTGGTTACCAGGTGGCGGCTATGGGTTCCGGAGCGGTGGCTGAAAGAGATTCCGGTTGATAGATAAACAGGAAGTGCTGGAGTTCGCACGGGAATTTTCACTGGATCCGCACGTTATTGAAAAGGATTACGTTCTGGGCTGGATCCTTGCGGGTATCGCCAGCCATGATGGGCTCAGATCCACATGGATATTCAAAGGCGGAACCTGTCTTAAGAAATGCTACTTTGAAACCTATCGCTTCTCGGAAGACCTGGATTTCACGTTAACTGACCCCGCGCATATAAATGCGGAATTCCTTGGTGAGACTTTCCCAACAATCGCTGACTGGGTTTATGATCAAGCAGGCATTGAAATACCACAAGACACACTTCGCTTCAAGGTCTATAAAAACTCTCATGGCGGCGAATCGGTTGAAGGGCGAATTGGATATCGGGGTCCCTTGCAGCGACGGGGCGACGCTCCGCGAATCAAACTCGATCTCACTGCAAACGAAATCCTGGTCCTGGAACCATCTGCAAGAGCTGTTCACCACCCATATTCCGACGGACCCGCCGAAGGGATTAGAATCTCCTGCTACTCATTTGAGGAAGTTTTCGCTGAAAAGGTTCGGGCATTGGCGGAACGAGAACGACCTCGTGACCTATATGATGTCGTGCATCTCCATCGCCACGACGAGCTAACACCAGATCGAGAAATTGTCTTTAACACCTTGGAGAAAAAATGCTCTTTTAAAGGAATTCCCATGCCAACTTTCGCCGCTTTGGAAGCACAGCCAGCGCGAGCCGAACTGGAAGCTGAATGGGAGAATATGCTAGGACATCAATTACCTGCACTTCCCCCTTTTGAACAATTCTGGAATGAACTGCCGGCAGTTTTTGACTGGTTGCAAGGCGCGGCTGCGAAGGTCGCGAAACTATCTGTAGCGGTAGGCAATAATATTGATGAAACGTGGCGGCCTCCTTCAATGGCGCAGGCCTGGCACACCACCGCGCCGCTGGAGATAATTCGTTTTGCGGCAGCCAACCGGCTCTGTGTCACGTTGGCTTATCAAGGCAGCACCCGTCTGATAGAACCATACTCCCTCAGGCGAACAAGGGCAGGGAATCTTCTCTTATATGCAGTCAAGCACGGAACCGGCGAGATAAGGGCATACCGAGTCGATCGCATCCATGGCGCCGAAGTATCACAAGAGGCATTTATTCCAAAATACGCTGTTGAGCTTACGCCTGCCGGTTCGATGGCGGCTCCGCCCGTGCAAAATCGGCTAACCTTGGGTTTGCCATATCGCTCGCGAGGTACTCGCACCCGGCGCACCGTCAGCAGCGGACCTAGATACGTGATTGAATGTCCTTACTGCGGAAAGAAATTCACAAGGAAGAAAAGAGGCACAAGGTTGAACAAACACAATGACCAATACGGCAACAGATGTTCAGGTTCTTTCCGAACCGGTACATTGGTTGATACCATATACTGATTATGAATCCCGCCTCCATCGTCCAAAAACTCTGGAACTACTGTAACGTCCTCCGCGACGACGGCATGAGCTACGGCGATTACGTCGAGCAGCTCACCTATCTGCTCTTCCTCAAAATGGCGGACGAGCGCACGCAGAAACCCTATAAACAAAAGAGCATCGTTCCGGATGAGTACAGTTGGCAGAGTCTCATCAAGCGCGACGGTGACGAGCTTTTCGATCACTACCGCCACATCCTCGAAGCCCTGGGCCGTGAGAAGGGATTGCTCGGCCTTATCTTTGGCAAGTCCCAGAACAAGTTCCAGGACCCCGCCAAGCTTCGTCGGCTGATCGTCGATCTCATCGACAAGGAGAACTGGTCGCGCATGAGCGCGGACGTCAAGGGCGATGCCTACGAGGGGCTCCTCAACAAAAACGCCGTGGAGTCGCCCAAGGGAGCGGGGCAATACTTCACCCCGCGCCCGCTCATCCGCGCTATCGTCGATGCCGTGGCGCCCCAGCCCGGCGAGCAGATCTGCGACCCGGCCTGCGGTACCGGCGGCTTCCTGCTCGCCGCGCACGACTATATCGTCGCCAACAACGAACACCTCACCAGCGCCGAGAAGAAAAAGCTCAAGGAGAACACCTTCAAGGGCTGCGAGCTGGTGCCGGGCGTGGCGCGCCTTTGCGCCATGAACATGCTCCTGCACGGCATCGGCAGCCCGGAGTATGAGCCGGTCGTGGTGAGCGACTCGCTCGCGGCCGACCCCCAGGAGCGCTTCCAGCTGGTGCTCACCAATCCGCCTTTCGGCAAGAAAAGCAGCGTCACCATTGTTGGCGAGGACGGCCGGGCCGCGAAAGAGCGCGAGAGTTACGAGCGTGATGATTTCTGGACCACGACCTCCAACAAGCAGCTCAACTTTTTGCAGCATGTGAAGACTCTGCTGGCTATCAACGGGCGGGCCGCGGTTGTGGTGCCGGATAACGTGCTGTTTGAGGGCGGTGCTGGTGAGACGATCCGGCGGCGCCTGCTGGATGAGTGCGATGTGCATACGCTGCTGCGGTTGCCGACAGGGCTGTTTTATGCGCAGGGCGTGAAGGCTAATGTCTTGTTCTTTGACAAGAAGCCCGCGAGCGAGGAGCCGTGGACGCGGAAACTGTGGATATATGATCTGCGGACTAACATGCACTTTACGCTGAAGACGAATCCGCTCAAGCGGTCTGATCTTGATGATTTTGTGAAGTGCTATAAGACTGATGCTCGGGCGCGGCGCAAGGATACGTGGTCAGTGGACTTGAAAGAACTTTCACCTGGGCAGACCGAATATAAAGGGCGCTGGCGCGGCTTTTCCTATGACGAGATCGTCGCGCGCGATAAAGCCAGCCTGGATATCTTCTGGCTGCGGGATGAAAGCCTGGAAGATTCTGATAACTTGCCCGAGCCGGGCGTGATAGCTCAGGAGATTGTGGCTGATCTTGAGGCGGCGTTAGTGCAGTTTAAGGAGATTGCGATGGATTTGGGGGTTGAAGATATTACGGAAGAACTTGAAAGCGCGTCGGATTAGACCGGCCTGTTCAAGAGGCAATCTTTTCTTTCTGCCGCCGTTTTGGGGCCGCAAGTGTCTTAGCTAGATCCATCCGCGACGCACCAAGCACAAAGAGAGCTCGAACCAAAAGATCGATTGAAACAGATGGATCCCCCGCCTCCATCTTGGCAACCCGTGACTGGCTGGATTTCAGCATTTTTGCCAGTTTAGCCTGGGTGAAATGCTTTCCCTGCCTCCGCTCCTTTAAACTCTGAGCAAGCTCGAGTTTCGTGTCAACGTAGGCCATCTCTTCGTCAGAAAGTTCCAGAAAATCCTGGGTGCTGCCAATCTTCCAGCCCTTCGCTTCCAGTGCTTTCCTTTTGTTCTTATCCATTCGGGTTTCAGCCCCTAACTTAAGATAAATGGTCGTATTGCCCAATTCTTTTCTTACAAATATCAATAATATTCTTTGGCGTTTGCTGTGTCTTCTTGGAGAATACTTCTAAAATCAGAATTGCATCATTATCGATACGGTAGACGATTCGCCATGTTACATCCTCATCATTTATTTTTATCTCATGACACCTTGTGCCAATGTTAGGCATAGGTCTTGACATCGGCAGGGAAAGATTTTTTCCTTTCTGGAGCAGTCTTAGGTAATGTCCCGCCTCCACTCTGGCGTCTTGTGAAAATGGCGGAGTCCGGACTTCGCCATGCAACCAGACCAAGGGTTTTTCAACTCCAGTCACCGGTAGATTTTATGTCATATATGATATATTTTCAAGTTTTTATTATTCTAAACTTTATCCTCAGGGTGCTTGTGGACCGCCCAAGGGTTTCTTCCAGCATTCTGGTTCTGGGCAGCGCTTCTCCCGAACTTCTGCGCCGGGTTCCGAATCGCTGGGCGGCCGCATCGTTTATCATGAGTTCAAGGGGTTTTCCCTGGACGAGGTCGGCATTGCAAACCACCGGCGGCTGTGGTTGCGAGGCGGATTTCCCCGGTCCTACCTTGCCTCATCTGCGCGGAGCTGGATCTGCTTGTGGTCAGGGGCAGGAAGGCGGCTGGGCTATGAGGTCATGCTCGATGCTCTTATTAGGGTCGATTTGACCCGGCCGGGTAAAGCGCGAGGGGCGTGGCGCCGTAGGCGCCACGCCCCTCTCTTTATTCTCACCGCTGTCCTTACTTTCGCCAGAACCGCGGTCTTTCTGTCAGCTTAGGTAATCGGGTTACCGAATACCTCATTGAAGCTGTCGTAGTACAGTGTCCTCTGCGTCGCGATTATCTTCTTGCCGTTAGTGGACACAACCTTCACCGGTCCACCCATCATTGCCGGATTGATCTGGAACGCGTCCACTGCTCCAGGAGCAATCGTCTTTGTGGCTTCCAGATTTGCTCCGACGTAGATCTCCACCTGTGCGTTGTCGCTGTCAACGTTGGCGATGGCAATCCAGTCTCCGTTCATTCCGGCGCTGGAATTGTCATACCAGGACCAGGCATATGCCGTTGCGGCCATAGTCGAGTCCAGGAAGTTCGTCTCGTTGAACGACTTCTTGTACGTCGTACGCTCAGATACGGTCAGTTTGTCACCGTTGGTCAGGCCATTCGGTATTCTAACGTATACCGGCCCGCCTCTGAGATCTGGCCACGACTTAACCGACACATTACCAGCCGGAATCGTCACGTTGCCCTGAGACACCCCGCCGGCCACAATCTCAGCAGTGATGCTGTGATTGCTCTGGTTGCTCATGACGATCCAGGCTTGCAAGCCAGCGGCTGCCGTGGAGTCGTACCATGGGGTGTAGTAGTACCTGTCACCGACAGTGCCAGTGGTATTGACCGTGAACCAGTCATAACCTTGGCCGAGGTTCCCGGCGTTATCCTTGACATCAACCTCGACATCGTGCTTGCCGTTGGTAAGGCCAGTAGCCGTACAGCTGATACTGGTTGCCGTTACCGTGCAGCCAGACAGCGGCACTGAATCGACCTTGATAACTGCCGTTCCGGTATTGATACCACTGCCGCCAACATTGTCGCTAAAGTTGGCGTATACCACAGTACTCGCGCTGGTAACGGTGTCGTACTGGTTCGGCTGAATACCGGTCACTGTCGGCGGGGTCGTATCGGTCATTGCCGTCGGCTGGAATATCAGCTTGAGGAGACCGCTCGTCAGATGCCCGGCTCCACTTGCGTTGTCCGCATAGGAAAGACCGAAATCATACGGTCCATTGTTGCTCCCGTAGGAGGAACCTGGTGAGAAGATGACATCCTCGGCAGGATTCCCCGTGTCCAGGGCGCGGCTGTATTCATACGTCCAGACCCCGTCTTTCCAGGTCGCAGACATTATCACGTCAGACCTGCTGCCCGAGGGGCCTTTGGGGCCTTCAGAACCAGCAGCATTCATCAGGATGCTTTCCGGCACAACTGCTTTCAGGTCGGTGTAGTTTTTCCATGCGGCCTGTAGAGCAGCCGGGGTCAAGCTACTAACCAGCACAGCAGAACCACCAGTTATATCACTCTGCGTGATAGTCATGGCATCTACAAAGTTAGCCGGAGCCGGTTTGATGTATTTGGGCGCTCCCGTCGCGGCAACAACGTTGCTGGCGGTGGCGTCATTTCCGCCGTCAGGATGGATACCGCCAGTAGGGGTGTTTGGCCCGACCCAGTTGTCATCTGAGAATCCGGTGAACGTGATTTTCCCAGCAGTCACCGCATGAGTATTCGGATCAACTGTCAGCGGGGGAGTCTCGCCGCGGGTGGTGACAGGCAGGAATTGTGCTGCTTTTCCACTCCACAGATCTGCCGTGCCATCAGCCAGCCAGGAAGTACTATCGCCTGCGTGGCATTTGGTCCCGCAGCCGCTGGTGTCAAAGCCCGGCGTACCCATGCTCCACATCCATCCCAGCCGATCCTGGTTTTGACCCTGAACCCGTGCCCATTGGCTGATAGTGACAGTGGGAGGGCCAGCGAGATAGTCGTAGCCAGAGCCACCGTTAGTAAGCGTGAGTCCTGTAACCACACCACCGGTGATGGTTGATGTAGCCAGAGCGGTAGTACCGCTGGCCGGCGGAGCGATAGTGACTGCAGGGGCGGAGACATAACCGGAGCCGCCGTATGTAAGCGTCAGGCTAGCTATGCTGGTTGTTTTCAGCGTACCCGTTGCGGTGGCTGCTGTGGTGCCGCCAGGGAAGGTGAAGTGCGGGTTTGCCGAGTAGTTGGAACCCGGATTCGTTACGGTGATGGCCGTAAGGCTGCCGCCGGCGAAGGTGCCGGTGCACGTAGCGCCTGTGCCGGTAGTGTCCGCGGGGTCGTTAACTACGGTACACGCACCAGTACCATCCGGATAACCTGTGCCCGCATTAGTGACGGTATACGAGGTCCCAAATACGTTCGCATCATTGACACCCGGCTTGGCCAGCACGGCCGTTGCCGTAGCGGTGGAGCCGGTAGTCGGGGGTCCCAGGGTGATCGTGGGAACCGTGGTGTAGTCAGAGTTCCCGCTGGTAACAGTGACACCCGAAACTGCGCCGCCGCCTATCGTGGCTGTACAGGTAGCACCAGTGCCGCCGCCGCCCGTGACTGTACAAGCAGGAACGGCGGTGTAACCCGTCCCCGCCTGCGTGATAGTGGCTGCCGTAACGAGTCCGGTAGCCGCCAGATTCACTGTACCCTTAAAACCGGTACCGCCCCCGGCGCCGGTAACGGTGACGGTCGGTTCCATGTGATAGCCGGAGCCGGCGCCGCCAGGACTAACAGTGACGCTGTCGATCACACCACCGGTTTGGTGGGCGGTGCACGTGGCGGTTGTTGTGATCGTATCCGCGGGGTCTTTAACTACGGTGCAGGTAAGTGCGCCGGAGTACGAGCTGCCCCCGTTCACAATCGTGAACGAACTGACGGAGGTGGCTTGCAGGGTAGTCGTTGCCGTGGCCTGCGTGCCGGTGCCAGCCAGTGACCAGGCTGAGCCCGTGAAGCTGGCCGTCGTATCCGGTACGGTAGCCAGGAAGTATACCCTACCGCCGGTAAATACCGATTTCAAAGTGGCGCCCGGCGTGGTCAAAGTCAGCGGAGTCGCGGCTGCCCAGGCAGGGTCTGTTCCGGTACCAGTCATTGCCGGAGCAGTGTCGACCTGAGCAGAAATGAGGGTGTCGCCCCCACTGATCGCACTGTTAACCGGACTGGATGCCAAACCCATGGATATCCCGGCAATTAGTAAAACCAAAACTACCGCAAGTCCCACCAAGGCGGGCCCTAATTTAATAACTCTCTCCATAAATAGTCCTCCATTCATTCAGGTTATTTAACCCACAATTATTAAGCTTAAGACCCCAGCGCCATAATCCTCCAATCTTTATTATTTATTCTTAATTTTTTATTCCTCTTATCCTCTGGTTTCGAACCCTATCATATCCCGACATACCACACAATATTTAACAAATATTTAACACCACGGGCATAAAAGATCAAGTCCCAACCGTGCTGTAAATTCGCTTTCCGACAGTGTTTCTCTCGCTTGACGTGGCCTGGTAAAAATGGACATCCATGACAAGTTATTGTCAAGGAAAACGGGGGTTTGGCGCTGCGCCCATTTCCCCGCACCAGTTCGGCCATGGCCAAAGAGTGGTTCGGTTGTTGCTCCTGTTTTCCAATATTGTTGATATACGCATTGGGGTTCAGATAGTCAAGCGCCGAGTGGAGCCGGTCCTCGTTGCGGGCGCTCATGGCCTGATCGATAAGTTCTATCACCTCCTGTTCGGTGTCTGCCTGGGCAAAGGTGGGGCCCCCCTCCTCCTTGCGACGGCCACCTGCCTGCCGAGCGCCTTGCGGCTGTTGTCGTCCATGGCCGGCGCCAGATAGGCTTTGCTCCGCTTGTAGAGGATCTCGGTAACACCGGAGCGAATGAGGCCTAAGCTCGTGTTTCGACGCCAAGGGGGTAACTCCTTTGTAATCGACCTACCGGCCGGGGGACGGCATAAATGCCAGAGCTCCTGTTTCCACGGCAACGGGTAACTCCAACCGCACTACTCCGGCGCAGGGGCTAATGCCCGCCTACTGCTTTCGCTTCAGAATACGGTCGTCGAAATTAAAGGGCAGTGGCCGGCTGGCCCTGACCTTCCTGAAGGCAGCCTGAAGGGGGTTGATGATGAAATTATATTCCCCCGGCACGATCACTGAAGGCACGCGCAGGATCAGGGTTCTGGCAGACCTGGCCCACTCGCTGCCGATCCGGACTGTTTCAGCCTGGAAAGGCATGGCGTCCCAACCGGGTGACAGGGCCGTTCGGGGGAGATTCGTAACCCTTGTATCGTCAGGAACGCTGAAGCTGCGATATTTCAGGTCAGGCGGGGCTAACACCAGCGGCAAATGGACAAGATACTCCAGCGCGGCCAGTGAGAGACTCTCCGCGGTGTAAATAACGGAGATGCCTTTTTCATTCCAGCGGCCGCCGTTGACGCGCGCGCCCTCGCCGGTTAAATCCCCGATGTGCCCGGCCTTGGCTATCCGGAAGAATTTCACTATGCGGGGATGCCGTGAGCAATCCGTCCCAGTTCGTCAACAACCAGTTCTATGCCAAACCGGGAGCTTAGTAACTCGATTGGCTTTCGGCCTCCGAGCGCAGTGGACGGCATCGACAACCAGGTGAGAAAATTACCGCGATCTGCAAATACATCTATACCAATTGCCACCACTTCAGCCAACTGCAGCGCCTGCTCACTGACAATCTGATTCATTAATTTCTGCGTTTGATATCGTTGCAGGGTTCTCTCGGTAATTGGCAATAGTTTTGCCATGTCTCGCCAGGTGAGCGACATACTGGCAGCAAGATGCCGCACAGCGCTCTTTTTGATTCCCTGCCTGCCGAGCTCAATAAAGTCATTGATGCTCTTTATCTTCCGCCCTAAAACTTCTTCGCCACCAAGTATTTCTTCTACGTGAGCGTAACTCATCTGAATCACACCTTCCCACCGGCTTACGTCATTTGTCATACATTATAACGACAAATGTCTTTCATTTCCATGGATATTTCCCGACCTTGGCCTTCGATAAACCCGGCCGATTCAGTATGGCTCGCTGTTTGGATGATACGCTTCCCTGGTTTGAAAAGCACCGGTTCGCCTATATAGTCATCCCCATGGACAGACCGGAGAACGCCAGCGACGACACCTTCACCCTCGAGGCCGAAACCGAGACGGCGCCGGCGCGGCGCGGCAATCCGTTCGCCTCGCTCCGGCACCGCGACTACCGTTATTTCTGGATGGGGGCGCTGGTCTCCAACGTCGGCACCTGGATGCAGAACGTCGGCATCGGCTGGGTGGTCTTCGACCTCACCCGCAACGGCGACCCGTCGCTGGCGCTGGGCGTGATCAACTTCCTGACCCTCATCCCCATGACCGTGCTGACCCTGTTCGCCGGCGTCATCGCCGACCGCTTCGACCGCAAGCGGCTCATCGTCATCTCGCAGGTGCTGCTGATGTTGCAGGCTTTCGTGCTGGCGCGGCTGACACAGGTGGGCGCGGCCACGGTGATGATCATCGGCGCGCTGGCCTTGCTGGGCGGCATCTTCACCGCCTTCGTTTTCCCCGCCTGGCAGGCGATGATGCCGGACATCGTGCCGAAGCGGTCGCTGATGAACGCCATCGCCCTCAACGCCGCGCAGTTCAACAGCGCCCGGCTGCTGGGCCCGCTGCTAGGCGGGCTGGTGTTCGCCCGCTGGGGCGCTGCCGAAGTCTTCTACATCAACGGCGTCAGTTTCCTGTTCGTCATCTGGGCGCTGGCGCTCATCCATCCGCGGCAGGAGCGGCACCGGCCCAGCGGCCAGGGCGCCCTGGCGACGCTGACGGCGGGCGTGCGCTACGCGCGCGAGAACATCCACATCGGCTGGATGCTGATCAGCGCCTTCATGCTCTCCCTGCTGGGAATGCCGTACGTGACGCTGATGCCGGTGATGGCCGCCGAGGTGCTCGGCCGGGGCGCCTCCGGCTATTCGATGCTGATGGCGGCCGGCGGCCTCGGCGCCGTGGGCGGCGCGCTGTTCGTCGCCAGTTGCCCGGCCAGTGTCGGCCGCGACCTTTTGCTGCGCTCCGGGCTGATGGGGATGGGCGCGTCGCTGCTGCTGTTCTCGATCTCGCGCAGCTTCTACCTGTCGCTGGTATTCGTGGCGGCGGCGGGTTTCTCGTTCCTGGTGGGGATGTCGGCCAGCACTACCGGCCTGCAGGCGACCACGCCGGCGCGGCTGCGCGGCCGGGTGATGGCGCTGTTCGTGCTCTGCTTCGCCGGCATCCAGCCGTTCTCGGCGCTCGGCTTCGGCTCGCTGGGCGAGGTCATCGGCGTACCGCTGGCCATCGGCGCCGGCGCCGCCCTGCTGATGGTTTACGCCGGCTACCAGTTCCTGCGGCCAGGGCTGCTGCGGGTGCGGGACGATGCTGTTTCCTAACCGTTTCGTAGCCTGTCGGGACTGGCTCCTTGGACTGGCTCCTTCCGAGGCCGGCACAGCTGACTTTCCCGATTTCTGGATTCCGCCGGATAGCAGGAGAAGCCGTCCGGACGACATTTCTTCCAGCTCGATGAGACCATGATCGCGTTCGTGGCATATCGGTTGCAGGAGGAGCCGTCCGCACGACGTTTCTTCCAGCTCGATGAGGTACAATCTTCTGCAGCGCCACTGCTAAATTTTTGTGAGACGGACATGCGGATTTTCAAGGCTTTTTCCATCGAGGCAGCCCATTACCTGCCGAACCTGCCGGAGGAACACAAGTGCCGGCGGCTGCACGGCCATTCATTCCGGGTCGAGATCCACCTCAGCGGTGATATCGGCGCCGGCAGCGGCTGGGTGGTCGATTTCGCTTTCATCAAGGAGGCTTTCCGGCCGCTTTACGAGCAGCTGGACCATCGCTGCCTGAACGACGTCGCCGGGCTGGAAAATCCCACCAGCGAGAACATCGCCCGCTGGATCTGGGAGCGGCTGGCGCCGAGCCTGCCGGGACTTTGCCGCATCGTTGTCCAGGAGACCGCCAGCGCCGGCTGCGTTTATGACGGCCCCGGCGGCGAAGGTGGCGGCGCGGGAGTTGCTGATGCCTCGTAGGACGGTCTGCGTTTTTTCCGGCGGCATGGATTCCACCACGCTGCTTTATCAGCTGTTTGACGCAGGTGACGAAGTGCTGGCAGTCTCATTCGACTACGGCCAGCGGCACCGCAAGGAACTGGAGTTCGCCGCGCGCACCGCTGCCCGCCTGGAAATCGAACACCGGATCACCGATATCAGCGCCGTCAGCGGGCTGCTGCAGGGCAACGCGCTGACATCAGGCAGCGTCGCGGTCCCGCACGGCCACTATCAGGACGAGTCGATGCGTGTGACAGTCGTTCCCAACCGCAACATGATCATGATGGCGATCGCCGGCGGCTATGCCGTCGCCCGCGGCTGCGACCGGCTGGCAGTGGCGGTGCACGCCGGCGACCACGCAGTCTATCCCGACTGCCGGCCGGAATTTATCCGCAATTTCGAAGCGGCGCTCAGGTCAGGCAACTATGAGCCGGTAGCGGTCTACGCGCCTTTTACCGGCTGGACGAAGACTGATATTGTGCGCCTGGGGCTGAAGCTGGGTATAGACTACGAGCGCGATACCTGGAGCTGCTACGAGGGCGGCGCCGAGCCGTGCGGCCGCTGCGGCACCTGCGTGGAGCGGGCCGAGGCGCTGGCAGCGGCAGCAGGCTGATCGGACCGCTGGGGCAGGGCCAGACAGCCCGGCCTGAACAACAGCGGCGCTTTGACTGTTAATGACACTGACCTGAGGGAGAAGGAGATGACCGAAGACTGGCAATTTGAAAACAGGATCGAAGATATGACCGACGCGCAGCTTCAGGAGCGCATCGAGGCCGCCATGAGCTTCGAGAACGCCTATCCGATCCGGACCATCCCCTATGCCGGCAAGGTCTCCCAGGTTGTCAGCTACGACTTTGCCGAGCTGGTGGCGCGCTGCCCGGTGACAGGCTATCTGGATTTCTACCGGGCGAAGATCGATTTCATCCCCGGCAACCTGCTGCCGGAGCTGAAGTCGCTGAAGCTGTATTACTTCGGCTTTGCCGATCTGCCGATCTCGCACGAACACCTGGCGGCGCGAATTTATACCGAATTTTGCGATGTGGTCAAGCCGGTGGTCTGCCGGCTGGTGATCACCGCCGGCATCCGGGGCGGGATCGAGACCACGGTGCTGGTCGGGGAAAAAGAACTTTAAGCCTGCCCGGCGGACGCCGCCGGGCTAGCGGATCCCCAGCAGCACCTGCAGCCGCGGCAGCAGCCGCCAGCCGCGTGCCCGCACCGGCTCCGCCAGCAGCGCCATCTTTTCCAGCATCAGCCGCGCATCAGTGCCCAGCGGCATGACGATGACGTCGCGGCCGGGATGCAGCCCCGCCAGCCACGCGATTTCATCCAGATCCTCAACCGTATCCACCGCGAACTTCAGCGGCCCCGGCGGCAACCCCGGCGCCAACTCGCGCCGGGAGGCCGGCACACCGGAATTTGACAGCTTGGGCGAGATGACGAAGTTTTCCACCAATTCCGCCAGCCCCGCGGGCGGAGCGATCGTACCGTTGGTCTCGATGTCCACCCGGCCGCCGCTGCCGCGGATGGCCCGCGCCAGCTCGACCAGCTGCTCGCCGGCCAGCATAGGTTCGCCGCCGGTGATCACCACCCTGCCGGGACCGCCGGCCGCCGCCGCCAGAACGGCGCCGGTCGCCATCGGCCGGCCGCTTTCATGCGCGGTATCGCAGTAAGAGCAGTCCAGATTGCAGCCGGCCAGGCGAACGAAAGTGGCCGGTGCCCCCAGTGCCGGCCCTTCCCCCTGCAAAGACTGAAATATCTCATTGACCGTCAGCGGCATGCCCTGATTTTACTCCCATTTGCCGGCGGCTTCGCGCCGGATGGCCTGGAATTTGTAGCCGAAGCCGTAAGAGGTGTGCAGGAATTTATACTGTGGCAGCTTCGCCTTCAGTTTTTTCCGCAGCCGGCGGACGAAGACATCCACTGACCGGTCGCCCGGCATGAACTCATAGCCCCAGACCGTGCGATAGATCTCGTCGCGCGGCACGATTCGCGGCGAACAGGCAGCCAGGTGGTGGAGAATCGCGAATTCCTTGCGGGTTAACTCGACCGCCTCGCCATCCGCCAGCACCTCCCTGCTGCCGGGGTCGATGACCAGCGGCGCGGCGACAATCCGCTCAGCCGCCGCAGGCTCACGCTCGCCGCGGGCCCGCCTCAGATTGGCGCCCACCCGCGCCACCAGCTCGGCCATGCCAAACGGCTTGGTGATGAAATCGTCGGCTCCCAGCGACAGGCCCGTCACCTTGTCGGATTCGGCCGTCCTGGCGCTGCAGATGATGATAGGGAAGCGGTAATCCTCGCGGCGGATCTGCTCACAAAGCTTCCACCCGTCCAGTAGCGGCAGCATCAGGTCGAGGATGAGCAGGTCGGGGTCCTGGCGCCGGACCTGGCGCAGGCCCTCCAGCCCGTCCAGCGCCGTACGGCACAGGTAGCCCTGCCGCTTCAGGTTATAGACGATGGCTTCCGAGATGATTTCATCGTCCTCCACCAGCAGCACCCGCGCAGGTTGATGCTGTGGCTGCAATGTCATCATCACACCCTTTCCTTGTTGCCGGAATAACGGGCACGGGCCCGCCGATGTGGCGGGCCCGCGACCAGGTCTGGCTTGACGTACGCCATGAATCGTGATTGTTCTACGAAGCGGGTGCCAGGCTCTGGCCTTTGTAATTGATCTTGCGGATCTGCGCCTCCACCTTGGTCACCATTTGCGGCGGCTGGGCCACGTAATCGAGGCTGGCCCCGAACTGCTGGCCGTCATGGATGCCCCACCAGAGGAAGTCGACCAGCGCTTTGCCCTTGGCCTGATCCTGCTGGTCCTTGTACACCAGGATGTAGGTGAAGCCGGAGATGGGATAGGCGTTGGCGCCGTCCGGGTTGCCGACCGAGCCCGACCGGAAGTCGGCCGGCATGTTGGCCACCGCGGTCTGGATCGCCGCCTTGGTGTTGTCCAGCGTCGGCTCGACAAAGTTGCCGGCCTTGTTCTTGATCAACGCATAGGGCAGGTTGTTCTGCTTGGCATATGACAGCTCCACATAGCCGATCGAGCCCTCTGACTGCTTCACCTGGCCCGTAACGCCCTCGCTGCCCTTGCCGCCCAGGCCCACCGGCCACTTCACATCGGTGCTGGCGCCGACCTGGCTCTTCCAGTCGGGACTGACCGCGGAGAGATAGCTGGTGTAGATGTTGGTGGTGCCGCTGCCGTCAGAACGGTGCACGGTGACGATGGGCTCATCGGGGAAGTTGACACCGGGGTTGTCCGCCTTGAGCGCCGGATCGTTCCAGTTCTTGATCTGGCCCAGATAGATCCTGGACAGCACATCCGGGGAGAGCTTCAGCTTGTTGGGCACGCCCTTGACGTTGTAAGTGATGGCGACCGCGCCAGCGACCGTGGGGATATGCAGCACTTCCCGCGGCGCCTTGGCGATCTGCGAGTCGGTCATGGGAGCATCCGTGGCGCCCCAGTCGACCGTCTCGGCGGTGAACTGCTGGATGCCGGCGCCGCTGCCGATCGACTGATAATTGATGGTCACGCCGGGCTGCACCTTGCTGTATTCATCAAACCACTTCGAATAAATCGGGTAGGCAAACGTCGAGCCGGCGCCAGTCAGCTGGGCGCTGTCGGAGCCGCCGCCCGTGGAGCTGCCGCTGCTGCCGCATCCCGCAGCCACCGCGATCACCCCGATCGCGGAGAGCAGGGCCGCGACCACCGCAATGATTTTGATAATTCCCTTGTTTTTCAAACCGATCAATCCTCCTGAACTTGATATTTTTTCCTTTGACGGCATCAGGCTAGCAGAACGAAGAACTCCGCAGGTTACAAAGTGGTAAATAATTTGTGAACAAAAGGTTAACGCCCCGGGATGCGGACATTGAGGGACGTTGCTTTCCTAACGATCCTAAATAGGCCTCATCCTGGAACACGGACTCGCCCATCCTCAAGGCACGGCAGCCACAGTATCCGCGCACCATCCCTTCTCAACAAAAAAGCAACATAAATGTCCCTATTTTTTAACACCGGCGCAGATAAATGTTGCTAGCATGGCAGCGACATTCAATCCGGATGATGAAAGGAGGGATGCATTTGAATACCGTCTTTGAGGAGATGAAGGGCGTCCACACAAACAGCAAGCTGGAGATCATCTGCTGTCTGCTGGCTCACCAGGACGAGCCGGTCCGGCTCGATGAGATCGTCGAGAGCACCGGCCTGCCGCTGGAGAAAGTCGAGCGCGAGCTGGACGAGCTGGAAGGACCGTTCGGTTCCGCGGAAACCGGCGGCGGTTACATCCACCGCGCCCGCTGTAGCAGCCAGGCCGTGTTCATTGCCTAGACGGCCGCGCAGCGTCCCGGACAGTGCTGTGTCCGGACGGCATGCAGCTTCGCGCAATGCCGGCGGCGCCGTTCACGAACGTCCCCCGCAGGGAGGGGACGTTCCCGTGGCCGGGCAAGACCTGCCACCGATTGATCGGCCATCCGTCAGCCAGTTCCAAACTTCTTTCCATATGGCAAGTTTCGCCGCACTCCGCATTGTCCACCCTCCCAAGCCCAGGTTTTCGCCCCTACTGCAGGCATGATGAAGAGGGACGGCAGCTGAAAGTAGGATCGGTAGGAAAGCAACGTCCCCGTTCGCGCGTTCACATTTTTGTAACAACTTTTTAACCGCTCTGTAACCTGTATCCGGCGCCAATCTGTTACGGTTGGCTAAAGTCCCCGGCCGGGAACGGCTGCAGCGGCCTGTTCCCCATTTTCCTGGTTTATCCATCCCTGACAGAGCAAGGAAAACCAGACGCAGGCGGGACGGACCTGACTCGCCGGAAAGGCATCCCATAACTGACAGCACGCCAACAACCACCAGCGGCATCCGCGGCAAACTCGCCTCGGCGGTAAAGCCGGCGCGCGGCCGCCTGGGTGATTCACTTTTCGCCGCCATCACACTGCTGGCAGTAGCCACCATCATCATCCTGATGGCGCTGTTGATCTACGAACTGGTGCAGCAGGCGCTGCCGGCGATCCGGGCTTTCGGCGCCGGCTTCCTGATCTCGACCAACTGGGATCCGGTAAACAATATCTACGGCGCCCTGCCGTTCATTTTCGGCACGGTCGTCTCGTCGCTGCTGGCGCTGCTGATGGCGGTGCCGCTGAGCCTGGGGATCGCGATCTATCTGAGCCAGTTCGCGCCCAAATGGCTCCGCTCGCCACTGGGATTCGTGGTCGAGCTGCTGGCGGCCATTCCCAGCGTCGTCTACGGCCTCTGGGGGATCTTCGTGCTGGCTCCCTTTCTGGGCCGGACGGTGGAGCCTTTTCTCTCCGGCCATCTGGGCAGCATCCCATTTTTCGCCGGCCCGGTCTACGGCGTCGGCCTGTTCGCCGCCTCGGTGGTGCTCGCGATCATGATCATTCCCACGATCTCGGCAATCTCCCGCGAGTCGATGCTCAACGTTTCCCGCGATCAAAAAGAGGCGGCGCAGGCGCTGGGGGCGACGCCCTGGGAGACAGTGAAGATGGCGGTGCTGCCGCTGTCGCGGCCGGGCATCATCGGCGCGGTCATCCTGGGGCTGGGACGCGCACTGGGCGAGACGATGGCGGTGACGATGCTGATCGGCAACAGCCCCAAGATCTCCGCGTCGATCTTCGCGCCCGCCTACTCGATCGCCAGCGTTATCGCCAGCGAGTTCCAGGAGGTGACAGCGGGCGTGCATATGGCGGCGCTGATCGAGATGGCGCTCATCTTGCTGGTGATCACCCTGATGCTCAACCTGCTGGCGCGCCTGCTGATCCAGAAAACGGGCGGCCGGGCGCTCAAGTCCAGAGGGCGGTCATGAACCTGAACCTGAACCGGGATCCGGGGGAAGAAGTGCGCGCGGCCGATCCGGAGCCGGAAACAGCGGCCGCGACCGAACCGTCCGCCGTGGAGGCAGCACCGGACGATGCGCTGACGGCTCCGCGGGAGCCGGAGCAGGAGCCGCAGGAGCGTGGCGCGCTTGGCCGCGACGGCGAGCTGCGCCGGCATAGCGAGCTGCACCGCCGCAGCCGCATCATCCGCAGCGACCTGGCGCATATCCTCTGCGCCCTGTCAACGCTTATCGCGATGATCCCGCTTGTGCTAATTCTTTTTTATGTCATTTACCAGGGCGCCGGCGCCCTCAACCTCGATTTCATCACGCAGCTGCCCAAGCCGGTAGGCGAACCCGGCGGCGGCATGGGCAACGCCATCGTCGGCTCGCTGATGCTGATGGGCATCGCCGCCGTCATCGGTCTGCCGGTGGGCGTGCTGGCCGGGACCTTCCTGGCAGAGTTCCGCAGCCCGCGGCTGAGCTGGTTCGTGCGGCTGCTGGCTGACATCCTAAGCGGCGTGCCTTCCATCATCGTCGGCGTGTTTGTCTATACACTGCTGGTGCTGACCTTCAAACAGTTCTCGGCGCTGGCCGGCGGCCTGGCGCTGGGCATTCTGATGCTCCCCACCGTCGCGCGCACCACCGAGGAGATGCTGCGGATGGTGCCCGACTCGCTGCGGGAAGCCTCGCTGGCGCTGGGCATCCCCCGCTGGCGCACGATCATCAGCGTCATCATCAAGACCGCCGGCGGCGGCATCATGACCGGCGTGATGCTAGCGATCGCGCGCATCGCCGGCGAGACGGCGCCGCTGCTGTTCACGGCGCTCAACAGCCGCACCTGGCCCACCGGCATCGACAAGCCGGTGGCTTCGCTGCCAGTGCAGATATATCAGTACGCCATCTCGCCGTTTGACGCCTGGCATCAGCAGGCGTGGGCGGGCTCGCTGGTGCTGGTGCTGATGGTGCTAATATTGAGCGTCGGATCAAAGCTTTACTTTGGCAGAAAAATGCAGAGAGCAAGATAAGAGAGTGAGTCACTAATGGCAGGATGCATTACCACAAAACATCTGAGCGCTTCCTTCGGCGATATCCACGCGATCGAAGATGTCTCGGTCGAGATCATGGCCAACAAGGTCACGGCGATCATCGGCCCCTCCGGCTGCGGCAAATCCACATTCCTGCGCTGCCTCAACCGGATGCACGAACTCGTCCCGGGCGCCAGGGTAACTGGCGAAGTCTCCTGGGATGGCCGCAACATCTATGCCCCGGAGATGGACGCCACCCTGGTGCGGCGCGGCATCGGCATGGTCTTCCAGAAGCCGAACCCGTTCCCCCTGATGTCGATTGAGGACAACGTCAGCGCGGGCCTCAGGCTGGCCGGCGGCAGGATGCGCAAGGCCAAGGTCGCCGAGATCGTTGAGCGCAGCCTGCGACTGTCAGCTTTGTGGGACGAGGTCAAGAACAAGCTGCATAAACCGGGTGGCAGCCTCTCCGGCGGCCAGCAGCAGCGGCTGTGCATCGCCCGGGCGCTGGCGGTGGAGCCGGACATCATCCTCATGGACGAGCCCTGCTCGGCGCTGGACCCCGCCTCGACGCAGAAGATAGAGGATACGATGGAGAAGCTGAAGAAGGATTACACCATCGTCATCGTCACGCACAACATGCAGCAGGCGGCGCGCGTCTCCGACATGACCGGCTTCATGCTGTCCACCGAGATGGGCGAGCCGGGACGCATGATCGAGTTCGGCCTCACGAACAAGATCTTCACCATGCCCGACCGGAAGGAAACGGAAAATTACATCACGGGGAGGTTCGGCTAGCAATGACGCGGCAAACGTTTCATGAAGGCCTCAACCAGCTAAACCAGGAAGTGCTGCATCTGGGCAGCCTGGTGGTGGAAGCGGTCGACCTTTCCACCCAGTCCCTTTTCAACGGAGACCGGAAGCTGGCCAACAGCGTCATCGCCGGCGACGATGACATCAACGAGCTGACCCTGCGGATCGAGGGGCAGTGCCTGGCGCTGCAGGCCCGCCAGCAGCCGGTGGCCAAGGATCTGCGGCTGCTGCACGTCTGCCTGCTGGTCAGCCTGCATCTGGAGCGGATCGGCGACCTGGCGGTGAACATCGCCAAGATCGCCAAGCGGCTGGAGCGCACCAGCGCCGCCGAGCCGTATTTCGACCTGCTGAGGAAGATGTCAGCGCAGGCGCTCGAGGTGCTCCGGCAGGGTATCAAGGCTTTTGCCGACCGCGATGTCGGACTGGCGAATTCACTGGAGACGATCGATGAGCCGATCGACGAGATGTTCAAGGAGATCCTGTCGCGGCTGCTGCATCCCGAGGTGACCAAGGAGGAAACCTCGGCGGAGTGGGCGACGCACATCGCGCTTGCCAGCCGTTACATCGAGCGCATCGCCGATCAGGTGGTGGACATGGGAGGCCGGGTCGCCTTCCTGGTCACCGGCCAGCTGGACGGCCAGTACTTTGACCGGCCGGAGCCGGATCTCAACCGGCAGTTTGGCGAATAGCGCCGATGAGACTGTGATAGCGGCCGCCGGGAAGAACAGGGCGTCCGGGGCAACCACGGCGGGATGGTCTGGATGAGCAGCTTGTCACTCTTTCTGATTGCAATCACGGCGGCGCTGCTGCTGGCGGCGGCGCTGCTGGCAGCTTTCCTGCTGCGGCTGCTGAAGGAGCGCTCGGGACTGGTCGCGGTCCTGGATCCCCCTCGGCCGGAGTTGCTGCTGGAAACGGCGCGCCAGCTGCATGAAGCGGCAGCCGCCGCGGAGCGCTGCGACCGCGCCGAGCAACGCCTGAGCCAGCTGGTGATCAACTCGCCGATGCCGGTGCTGCTGGTCGATGAGGCGCGCGAGATCGTCGCCCTGAGCGCTTCGGCCGAGGAAGAGCTGGATCAGCCGCGCATCCGCCGCGGGCTGCTGGAGACCCTGGGTAGCCATGAGCTGGATGAAGCCGCCAGCCAGGCGCTGACGTCCCTGAAACCATCGCAGCTGACGGTGAGACTCTACGCCAAGGGACGCCGGTCCTTTGTAGCGCAACTCTACCCCTACCGCAACGGTCCCCGGCATGAATGCCTGATCTTCCTGCAGAATGCGGCCGCCACCGTGGAGTTCGGCGAGTTGCGCTCACAGTTCGCCGCCACTGTCTCCCACGAGCTGCGCACGCCGCTGGCCGGCATCCGGGCGCTGGTGGAGAGCCTGCGCGATCCGGACATCGGTGCGGAAGACGCCAGCCGGTTCCTCGAACGCCTCGATCACGAGACCAGCCGCCTGGGGCAGCTGATCGATGACATCCTCTTCCTCTCGTCGCTCGAATCCGGCGGCGCCGAGATCCAGGGCGTATCCGATCTGAGGTCCGTGATCGAAAAGGTGATGGAGAAGCTGGAGCCGCAGACGCGGCGCTTTGGCGTCCGCCTCGAGATCGGCATTCCCGCCGGCCTGCAGATCCCCCTGCCGGAGCGGATGGCCAGCACGGTGATGGGCAACCTGATGGAGAACGCCGTCAAGTACAGCGGCCGCGGCTCGCGGGTGAGCGTGAACGCCCAGCGGGAAGCGACCACGGTCAATATCACGGTGAAGGATGACGGCATCGGCATCGACGCCGAACACCTGCCCCACATCTTCGAGCGCTTCTACCGCGTCGACAAGTCGCGCAGCCGGCATCTGGGCGGCACCGGCCTGGGTTTGTCAATCGTCAAACATGTGATAGAAAGCGCCGGCGGCCAGATCCGGGCCGAAAGCCGCGAAGGGTTCGGCACCGAGATCTCCTTCCGGCTGCCGCTGGCGGCAGGCAGGCAGTCCGGCTGACCGCTGGCGCGAATCAGGAACTTTAGGAAAGCAACGTCCCTAGGATTTTACTTCGAAGCGGTAGCCGAAGCCGTGGTGGGTATGCAGGAACCTGTACTCTGGCAGCCGCTCGGCCAGCTTTTTCCGCAGCCGGCGCACAAAAACATCCACCGCCCGGTCGCCGTGCAGCATCTCATAGCCCCAGACGCCGCGATAAATCTGTTCGCGTGAGACCGGCGCCGGCGATTTCCGCACCAGCAGAAGAAGCAGCGCAAACTCCTTGGGGGTCAGCCCCAGGGAGACGCCGCCGGTGAAAGCTTCCTTGCGGGAAGGATCGATGGTGATCGGCCCCGCTTCCAGGCGGCCGGCAGGCTCCGCCGGACCGCTGCGAGCCCGGCGCAAATGCGCGCGGACGCGGGCCAGCAGCTCCTGCATTCCGAACGGCTTGGTCATGTAGTCATCGGCGCCCAGCGACAGGCACTGCACCTTGTCGAACTCGCTGGTGCGGGCGCTGAGGATGATGATCGGCAGATCGAAGCCTTCCTGCCGCGCCTGCTCGCAAAGCTTCCAGCCGTCCAGCGAGGGCAGCATCAGGTCCAGGATCAGCAGGTCGGGCTTCATGCGCCTGAGCAGCCTGAGGCCTTCCAGGCCATCGCCGGCGCGCAGAGGAGAAAATCCCTGCTTCTTCAGGTTGTATTCGATGCTCTCGGCGATGCTTTCGTCGTCTTCGACCAGAAGCACGCGGGCGCCGGTTTCACTGTTCCTGTCCATGGCACGATTGTAACAAAAAGCCGCGGCGGTCCCGGCAGCCGGCTGGAGCATTTCCCTCTGCCAGATATCTGCCGGCGGCCCCTAACGTAACCTTTGCAACAAAGGCCTCATCCTGCTACAGTTTATTGGCGTTGAATCTTCGCGAGCGACATTGCACCGGAACAATACCATCATTCAGGGGAAAACCAGACGCAGGCGCCTGATCCTCCCGGGCGTTGCGGTTCTTGTCATCTTTGCTACCGCAGCGGCAGCCGGTTGCGGTAGTTCGTCTGATGCGCAATCAGGCCAGAACGCGACTTCGCCCGCGTTGAACGTGGAGTCCCGGCCCTCAGCGGGCGTGGTGGAAGCGATCGACGGCATGGGCGACACGGTAGATCCAAACGGCAATCCGGTTTCCGCCCCGCGCGAGGTCGACATCACGGATGCGTCTGTCTCCAAGGATGGCCAGAACCTGAAGTTCACGATGGAAGTTTCCGGCCGGCTGCCCAACACCCGTCCGGCTGACACCGGCGCCGCCGAATGGGGATTCCTGCTCGATACCAACGGCGACGGCAAGCCCGACTGGGGCGTGTATGCCGAGCTCCCCCCTGGCCAGAACGGCTGGTCGTACGGCCTGTACAACCAGAGCACCAAGGCGCGCCAGGCGGACAAGCAGTTCCCCGGCAGCTTCTCGCGCGATGGCTCCACCCTGACACTGACAATCAACCAGTCCGCGTTCGGTTCCCCCGCAAACTTCAAATGGACTGCTTATTCCGATGACATCGCCGCCACGGCAGTGGCACGACAGGCACAGCAGGGCGGGGACCATGTGCCTAACGATGCCTGGCCGCTGGGCAAGCACTGGCTTGATTACCCCTAGGCCCCGAAGCAAGCCAGGAGGCTCTGGGGCTAGCTCTTAGGCCCGCGGCGCCAGGCGCAGCCGGCTGCTTTCAGGAATGGCTGTGAAGAACCAGGCCGGCGATGCCCACCACGATCGTGGCGCCGGCGCCGATCAGCCAGATACTTTTCGGCTTGCCTTCCATGGTGCTCCACAGGAAGCCACCCATGCAAAACAGGCCCGCAATCAACGAGATAAGAAAGAACACTGTGACGAACAATTCGCTATCCTCTAAAGTCGCTTGTCTGCCTGATGCGCTCACACCCGATTTGCCCTGCCCCTTGCGCTTAATGCTACTTCATCGGTATAAATGTATCAATACGGCGTGTTTGACGCGGTTTGGCCGGAAGGTTATCCTTTTTTTATGAACAGGATCGCGTGTCCATATTGTGACTCTGACATCGAAACCCGGAATCCGGAAAGATTCCAGTCGTGCCCGGCCTGCGGTTACAGTTCCGCCCGGATCGATTCCGGTCCCAGCTGCTGCCTCATCATCGACAGCCAGCTGCCAGACCTGATCGACAGATATGAGGAGCTGCAGGGCGGCGAAAACGGCCGCCACATCCTGATCAACCGGCGCGTGGCCCATGCTGCCTTTGCCGGAACCGACCGGCGGCGCTAAAAAGCGATCGCGCTACCGCTAACCTTTCGATTTGGCCATCGCTTCCCATTTCCCTGCAACCGCACTGCCGGCATGAACATCTGGTCAGGCAATCCGAATCTGTGCGGCGACTGGCTCCCTCACGACTTCTGCGTCGTGGCGCTGAGGGAAGAGTACCTGCGCCGCTCCTGCCGCGTTTGCTCGCTGGCAAACGATTGCTGGCCGGGGATGCACGAGGATTCCCCCCACTCTGTGCAGAGCGGCCAGACCGGTTTTCACGGCGAAAAGAGCGAGATCTGAGCCAGCGAAGCCGTCTTTCGCGCGGTTTCCGCGCTTCCGGGCGGCGCCTGCCTTTTGCGTTGATTAACTTCCTCTTAAAGAGGACTTAACCTCAACTTAATCTTGCCCTGCTAATATGTTAACTGGCTGTTGACCTTCAGCCTCCCCAAGCGGAAGGCCTGCAATATGGCTCCAGCAGGTTTTGCAGGCCTTCCGTGCCCGCTTTTTGCCGGGTTTGCCCGCGGACCGGTTCTTCTACCTTCTACCAACCGGCCCCGGGCGGGCGGATATCGACTCATGCTTCTCGAAAAAATCGCTAAAGTCCCCGGACTCGCCGCCGATAAACTTCGCACTATGCTCGCCGAAAACCGGCGGGCGGGGGCAGGAGGTCCTGATGGGATATTGCGATGTTTGTCAATCGGCAGGGTCGGTGAACAGGTTTGGTTTCTGCGAGATATGTGGGACCTCGCATGAAGCCGGCAACAGGGCGAACCTGGTCGCGGATGCGGCTCAGTCGATTGACCTTCGTGACATCCAAGGCGTCTTGACAACCGGGTAGGGAGGCTACCGGAAGGCAAGGCTACCAAATGTTTTCACAGGGCTTGTTGCCAGGGCCGGACGGAAAAAAATCCGCCCGGCAACAGAGAAAAAGCGGCCGCCAAAGTGGCCGCTTTTCTCTGTTCGGGGACCGGGGGGAACCGGGGACACCTTGACTTTTTTACATTTTTCCGGTGCGATGGTTTCTGAAGGAGCTTCTAAAAAATGTAAAAAAGTCAAGGTGTCCCCGGTTTTCGCGGGTTTTCGGTGAGCGAGCAGACCGTCGGCCCGTGCACCAGACTGAGGATGCCGGTACTGCGGTCATACGAGAACAGGTATCCCTGGGCCAGGGCGCTGGTGTCATCCGGAGGAATCGCCAGCCCTACCTGCTGGCCGTCCACGGGGTCACCGTGGATGAAGGAAACATATTCGCCATCCGCCATTCTGGGATCGGCGGCCGCGGCCACCGAGCGCACCGTCAGGTCGTTACGGCCGTACTGGTAGCGCAGCGCCTGCGGCAACCCGTCGATGAAGATATATGCCCCATTGGCCCAGTAGGGCAGGTTTTGCAGGAAATACAGGTCGGCGTGGGCCGGCGGATCGGGCAGCAGCGCCTGCACCTGACGGGGTACCGAGTAGGTGATGGCGGCGGCCTGCTCCCAGGGCCGGTCATTGTGCTGAAGCCCCCAGAGGTAAGCCGGCGCCAGTACCGCCAGCATGGCTACCAGCGCCATGCGTGCGCCCCGCTTTTTCAAGCCGAACTCCAGCAGCCCCACCACGATGATGGCAATCAGTCCCATTGCCGCGAAATAGAGGTAGCGGCTGGCGTCCATGTCCCTTCTGACGCCCCCCTTGACCAGGAAAGTGTAGGGATAGGCCGAGACCACGGAAACGAGGAAAAAAGAGACCACGAAGATCCACAGCCGGCGGGCCTGCCCGGAAACGCGCCGCCACCTGAATATGACAAAAATGATGGATAGCAACAAAAGCGCCCCGGTGTACAACAGCACGGCATGGATCGTGGAAGCGGGGAAAAAGAAGGAGTTCAGCGGCGCCAGCATCGTTCCCGCCGTCACCTTCACCGATTCCCACGTTGCGACGCCCAACAAGGGAGAGCCGGAGTAGCCGCCAACGCCGCCGAGGGCGATATAGCGCAGGAGCGCATAAAAGACGAACACCGACGCGAACATCAGCAGCCGCGAGCCTGCCTGCCTGTGCGTACCCCGGCGGTAGAGAAGAAGCTCAAGCAACGGAATCAGCACCACCAGGACAGCGGCATTCTCCTTGCTGAGTAGCGCCGCTGCTGCCGCCACCATCGAGCCCGCCAGCACGCCGCGGCTGTTTTTCTCAACCGCGGCAACGTAGAGCAGCAGCGACAGCAGGACGAAAAACAGCGCCATCACATCCGGCCGGCCGCCGATGTAAGTGACCGCCTCCGGGCCGATCGGCGTCACGGCGAATAGCAGCGCCGCCAGAAACGCAGTGATGCGCGCGGCGCCCAGCCGTTTCAGCAGCAGATAGAATATAAAAGCGCTGCCGCCGTGCAGAGCCACGTTGAACACGTGCCCCGGCCAGGCGTCAAACCCAAGCAGGTTGTAGTGTAACCACCAGGTCAGATACGGCAGCGGCCGCAGAAATGTAGGCGACTGCACGTAAATGAGCTGCCAGATGTGCGACAGCGGCACCCTGCCCGACTCCTCCGTGTTCCAGAAATCGTCAGCGACGAAAGTGTTGTTCAGAATGGTCCAGTAACCGGCAAACGCGGCCGCCAGGAAGAAGCCGAGCGCGGCCAGAGCACCGTAAAACCCGCCGGTCGAGCCCGGAGGCCCGCCCGGACGCCGGACGCGCCCCCGCCGTCCGGAGCGCCCACCGAGATCGCCCACCCGGACCGGGACCCCTGAAGGGCCGGATGCGGATTCGTTCTCGACTTGGCCTGGCTGCACTGGCTACCTCTGGAAGTTTCCTCCGAACCCTTCCGGCTCGAACAGTCCGGAGGATTAAATGATCACGAAAAATACAATATAATGCTGGCCATGGAAAAAAACAGGGACATAGTCGGCACGTTTCTGTTGCAAAAAAGCGACAACGTCTACATCCAGTTTTTCCGCTATCTGTTTGTGGGCGGCACCGCCGCAGTGGTCGACGTCGGTTCGCTTTATTTTCTCACGTCCCGCGCCGGCCTCTACTATCTTGTTTCCGCCGCCATCGCCTTTCTGCTGGGAATCGCCACCAACTACTTGCTCAGCATCCTGTGGGTGTTCCGCACCACTGGCCAGCTGAAGAAGGAGATCCTGCTCTTCCTGCTGATCGGGTTCAGCGCCCTCCTCCTCAACGAGGCGATCATGTACAGTCTGGTCTCCATCATGTCAATCTTCTACCTGTTGGCCAAACTGATCTCCATCGCCATCACCATGATGTGGAACTTCGGCCTGCGCAAGAAATTCGTGTTCTGAACCTCCCCAGGTCTAGCGGCTGACGAAAGTCTGCACGTAGACAACGTTCAGTGCCAGCGGCAGCAAGCCGGCGCCGATGATCGCCGGCGCAAGAAACCTGATTCTGGCTCCCCGATAAAGAAGATACATGAAAAAGATAATCGGGAGGATTAGCCACATCAGGTTGTCGCGGATGAACTGCGCCGGCTGTCCATTTTCAAACCAGCTGAAGGTCAGCAGTACAAAGAGCAAGAAGCTTGGGCTCAGACAAATGAATGAATTCATGGTCAAAAAGAAAAGCTGCCCCCACTTTGGCGAAGGATTCCAGCCGCTTGGTGCCTGGAAGCGACGGGGGTACGAAACAATATCACAGATAAACGCTTGGCACCAAGGATGGAAAGGGCCCGGGCAAAGCCCGGGCCCGTCAACATCTGATTCGATGCAGAATCCCTAGAGGATGGAGAGGTAGCGGTCCATCTCCCACTGGGTGAGCTGCACGCGGTAGTCGTCCCACTCCTTCTTCTTCACTTCGAGCAGGCGGCCGAAGATGTGGTCGCCGAGCGCCTTTTTCAGCAGCTCGCTGCCCTCGGCGAACTTGATCGCCTCGCCCAGGTTCTCGGGCAGGGTGTCAACGCCGAGCTCCTTGAGCTCCGCATCGGAGACCTCGAAGAGGTTCATCTCCTTGGGATCCTCCAGCGCGTAGCCCTTCTCGATGCCGTCGAGGCCGGCATGGAGCATGACCGCGAAGGTGAGGTACGGGTTGCAGGCCGGGTCGGGGCTGCGGAACTCGCAGCGGGTGGCCCTCTCCTGGCCGGGATGGTACATCGGCACGCGGATGAGCGCCGAGCGGTTGCGCCGCGACCAGGCCTTGTAGACCGGAGCCTCATAACCCGGCACCAGGCGCTTGTAGGAGTTGACCCACTGGGCGAAAACCAGACTGATCTCGCTGGCGTGCTTCAGCAGGCCGGCGATGTAGCCTTTGGCGGCGTCGCTGAGAAAGAACTCATCCTTGCCGTCGAAGAAGGCGTTGTTCTCGCCGCTGAACAGCGACTGGTGCGTGTGCATGCCGCTGCCGTTCTCGCCGAAGAGCGGCTTCGGCATGAAGGTGGCATAGACGCCGTACTGCTCGGCGATCTCCTTGACGATCAGGCGGTATGTCATGGCGTCGTCGGCCATCTTCAGGGCGTCGTCGAAGCGCATGTCAATCTCGTGCTGGGAGGGGCCGACCTCGTGATGGCTGTACTCGATGCGGATGCCCATGTCCTCACAGGCCAGCAC
This sequence comes from Actinomycetes bacterium, assembly GCA_021791195.1. Taxonomy (GTDB): domain Bacteria; phylum Actinomycetota; class Thermoleophilia; order BMS3ABIN01; family BMS3ABIN01; genus JACWAD01. The sequence continues at coordinate 131,142 of JAJYXB010000019.1, forward strand.
CGTGTCACGCCGCAGGTCGCTGGCGATGTCCAGCGGCGTCAGGTCGAAATAGCCGCCGCGGTCGAGGATCTCGGTGCCTTCGGAGTTCTTGAAGTAGAAGAACTCGAGCTCCGGGCCGACGTAGTAATGATCGTAGCCCATGTCAGCGGCGCGTTTCAGCGCCCGGCGCAGCACGTAGCGGGGGTCGCCCTCGTACGGAGTGCCGTCCGGATTGAGCACGTCGCAGATCATGCGCGCGACCTTTTTCTCCTGGGGGCGCCAGGGGAGGATCTTGAAGGTGGACGGATCGGGCATGGCGATCATGTCGCTCTCCTCGATGTCCTGATAGCCCGTGATCGATGAGCCGTCGAAGCCCATGCCATTATTGAGCGCCGTCTCGATCTCCGCGGCCGTGACCGCGAAGCTCTTCAACTGGCCCACCATGTCGGTGAACCAGAGTCGGATGAACTTCACATCCTCATCCCTGACAGCCTTGATTACCTGGTCCTTGTCCATCTGGTTTTTTTCCTCCTTAGGTCAAAAAATACATTTCCGAGCGCTTTAAGATTTATTGCAGCCTGCAGATTCTATGCCCTTTAGACCCCGCGTAGCAATACCGGCGGGAATGTTTTTCGCAGCTGCTTTTTGTACTCGCGGCCAAAGACCGCCGGCGCCCGCGAAAGGCGTCAGATCGCCTCTTCCCCCCGCTCTCCGGTCCGCACGCGGATGGTATCCATGACCGGCAGGAGGAAGATCTTGCCGTCGCCGAACTCACCGGTGCGGGCGGCCTTCATCAGCTTGCCGACGATGCGCTCGACGTCCCCTTCGTGCACCACGATCTCCAGCATCAGCTTGGGCAGCAGGTTGACCCTGGTCTCCAGGCCGCGGTAGTGCTCGATGTGGCCCTTCTGGCGGCCATGGCCCTTCACTTCCCAGATGGTCATGCCGACCACGCCGATCTCTTCCATCGCATGCTGCACTTCATAGAGCCGCTCGCCCTTGAAGACGCACTGGATCATTGTCATCTTGCCGTCTGTCATCTATATCAGCTCCTCGGGATATGCCTTGCCGGCATGGACGACCAGGTCGGAGCCCAGCAGCTCCTCCTGCGGGGTGAGCCTGATGCCGTAGATCTTCTTGATGGCGCCGTAGACGATGAAGGACGAGGCCAGCGCCACGGCGATGCAGGCCACGGTGCCGACCAGCTGCGACAGGAAATTGACGCCGCCCAGCCCGCCCAGCGCCTTGTACCCGAAGATGCCGGCGGCGATCCCGCCCCAGGCGCCGCAGAGGCCGTGCAGCGGCCAGACGCCGAGCACGTCGTCGATCTTCAGCTTCTCGTTCGCCCACAGGAATCCCTTGACGAAGATGATGCCGGCGATGGCGCCAGTCACCAGTGCCGCCAGCGGATGCATGACGTCCGAGCCGGCGCAGACCGCCACCAGCCCCGCGAGGGCGCCGTTGTAGACGAAGACGCTGTCCCGTTTGGACACGAGCACCGCCGCGATCAGGCCGCCGCCCATCGCCAGCAGCGAGTTGGCCGCCACCAGCCCGGAGATCGCCGGCAGCGTCGCCGCCGAGGCGACGTTGAACCCGAACCATCCCACCATCAGCAGCCAGCTGCCCAGCGCCACGAAGGGAACGCTGTGGATCTGCAGCGGACGGCTGATGCCGTTGACGTAACGCCCCATGCGCGGTCCGAGCAGAAGAATGCCGGGCAGCGCCAGCCAGCCGCCCATGGCGTGCACGACGACCGAGCCGGCGTAATCGTGGAAGCCGGCGCCGAAGGCGCTCGCCAGCCAGCCGGTGGAGGAGCCCAGCACGTTGAACCGGCCCCACACCAGCCCCTCGAAAAAGGGATAGGCGAAGCCGACAAAGATGGCCCCGGCAAGCACCTGGGGGCCGAACTTCATCCGTTCGGCCACACCGCCGCTGATGATCGCGGGGATGACCGCGGCGAAGCAGAGCAGAAAGAAGAAATGGGCCAGGTTATAGCCGTTGTTATTGGCAAGCAGGCCGCTGGCGTTGCCCAGGAAAGTGATGCCGTAAGAGATGGGAAAGCCGACGATGAAGTAGACGACAGTGGAGACGGCCCAGTCGGTGGGAATCTTCGTCAGCGCATTGACGATGTTCTTTTTTCTGACGCTGCCGGCTTCCAGAAAGGCGAACCCGGCGTGCATCGAGAAGATCAGCACTGCCCCCCAGAGCAGGAAGAAGACATTGCCGGCGTTGACAATGTCGGTGAGACCGGTCGGGGCGTTCATGGGCGGCTCCTTGACTGCCTGTGGCGCCGGGCGTGCCAAGCCTTTGTGCATCGGTACAATTTCCGGCGCGGTGGTTTGCTCCAAAGGTATGAGGCCGATTGTACAAAGGGATGTGCGAAGAATGATTGTCCAGCTGGATATAATCGCTGCGATTGAGTTTGTACCGATGGATAAGCTGGCTATTTGATGCTGCTCCCGGTACTTGTGCCAGCGGCAGGCATTCCTGGCCATTTACATGCGCGGATTCACTTTTTCGATGGGCGCACGCAGAAAAAGGGCGGTCCGGAGGGCCGCCCTTGCGTTTTGCCAGCTCGCCCGCTGCGAGAGCGGGATTTCTTTGCTTTACCAGGTTCAGGCCCTGGCCGGCTCCGGCTTGCCGCCATGCCCGACCGGCGGGGCACCCTGAAGTCGGTCGGCCAGCGCCGTGCCGTCGGTGCCGTCATCCGGACCGACGAAGTGCTCCGGATAGCCCCACATGCCGTGCTCGGCAAAGTCCGAACCGGCCAGCTCCTGCTCGGGACTCAGGCGGATGCCCACCAGAGCCTTCAGGCCGTAGAACACGATACCGGAGGTCACCAGCACGAAGGCAAACACCGCGGCGATGCCCAGTGCCTGCACACCCAGCTGATGGAAGCCGCCGCCGTAGAACAGGCCGGGCGTGCCCACCTTGAGCCGGGACACGATGCTCGGCGCCGCGAACAGTCCGGTGGCCAGCGTCCCCCAGATGCCGGAGATGCCGTGGCACGACAGGGCGCCGATGGGATCGTCGATGTGGATGCGGTCGATCGCCAGCACCATCACGACCATAAGCGCGCCGGCCACGCCGCCGATGACCAGCGCCGCCCACGGCTCCACGAAACCGGAGCCGGCGGTGATGGCCACCAGCGCCGCGATGGCGCCGTTGGCGGTCATGCCGATGTCAGGCTTGCCCAACAGCAGCCAGGCGGTGAACATCGCCGACAGCACGCCGGCGGCGGCGGCCATGTTGGTCACCAGGGCGATGTTGGCGAAGCTCAGGTCCATCGCGTTCAGGGTGCTGCCGGGGTTGAAGCCGAACCAGCCCAGCCAGAGGATGATCACGCCCAGCAGCGCCAACGGCATGCTGTGGCCGGGGATAGGCTTGGGGCGGCCGTCCCGCCTGGAATATTTCCCTATCCGGGGACCGAGCGCCAGCGTGCCGACAAAGGCCGAGGTGGCGCCCAGCAGATGGACCACCGTGGAGCCGGCGAAATCCTGCATGCCCAGCTGGCCCAGCCAGCCGCCGCCCCAGATCCAGTGGCCGACCACCGGATAGATAAAGCCGATGAAGACGACACCGAAGACGAAGTAGACGATCATCTTAGTGCGTTCCAGCAGCGCCCCCCAGACGATCGCCAGCGAGACCGCCGCGAAAGCGAACTCGAACATGAACTTGGCCGAGATGGGCACGTTGCTGTAAGCCAGCGACGAGAAGACGCTGTTGACCTTGTCCGGCGCCACGTTCATGAACCAGCCGCCGGAGCCGGCAAAGCCGTTGCCTGTGCCGAAGGCGATGGCGAAGCCGACAGCCCAGAAGACGATCGCCGAGATCGACATGTTGACCAGGATCTTCCAGGCGATGTGACCGGCGTTCTTGGCGCGGGTGAAGCCGATCTCGAGAGTGAAGAAGCCGGCCTGCATGAAAAATACCAGGAAGGTCGCCAGGACTACCCAGACAGTATCGACCGCGACCGATTCGGGCGACGGGGCGCTGCTCTGCGCGAACGCCAGCGAGGGGATCACCAGCATCCCCAGCCCGCCCAGCAGGACGCTCAGCGCCAGCATCGCCGTCCTTCTTCTCAGTTTCTGCGTAAAATCTGTCACCAGTGTTTCCTCCTTCTGGCCGGAACCCTAGAGCACCTCCGGCCCGGTCTCGCCGGTCCGGATCCTCTGGGCATACTCGACCGGGATCACAAAAATTTTGCCGTCGCCGATGTCGCCGGTGCGGGCAGACTCCCCGATAGCCGCGATCACTCTGTCCACGGCGCTGTCATCGACCACGGCCTCCACCTTTACCTTGGGACGCAGGTGGATGGTCACGCGGGCGCCGCGGTAGGTCTCGGTGTAACCTTTCTGGCGGCCGAAACCCTTGATCTCCGTGAAGCTCATGCCCTCGATGCCGATCGAAGACAGGGCGTCACGCACTTCCTCCACTTTCTCGTGGCGGATAAATGCCTCAACCTTCTTCATACGCTGTTCACCTCCCGGAATGGTTCAAACGGACAAGCCGTTCACGCCTGGCCTGTACTTTTGTCTTTGTACTGTTGGAGTGTAGAGAGAGCGGCGGGAAAGCTCTTTGGCCGCAGGGAGGAAAAAATCAGTGTGCGGTTATACAGGCGGAGAAGAGGCAGTGAAACTGGCGGGAAGAAACAGGAAAAAAGACGCCGGAAAGTTTAGAGCATTGGATAAACAAATGGGTGCAGGCGGTCAGGCAGCCCTTAAGGTAAAGTCAACGTGAACAGCCTCAAAGGGGAACTCGATCTGGCCGTTTTCTGTTTTTTGCAATATGCCAGTGTTCAGGAGCAGGCGCACATCACTGTGGACTGCTTTTACATCACGCTCCAGGCGGCGCGCCGCCTCGCGGATGGACATCGGCCCCGAGCCCGTCATCATTTTCAGCAATTCCCATCGTTTGCCGGTAAGCACTTTAAAAAGAAGCTGCGGAGATTCGAAGCTGATCAGATTACCCTGAGCCTTGCCAGCGGCTGCCTGAAGAAACCGGCGGTCAGCGTCTTTGCGAGAAGATATTACCAGGGTGACGGTATTCATCAATACCTCCAATTGTCAACTTCTGTCCAGAAATCTTCGAGCAAGGCTTCCGGTGTCGTGCACTTGACGTGCCGGCTCCCTTTTACTGGCGATGGTAAATGCCACACCACGAGCTCCGCGAAAGCGTCTTCTGAGATCACATGCCGCTCGTTAAGCAGCAATATTGCATTCATGTCGGCCATGATACCAACAGGTCCAGGTGTTGTCAATTATTCCAACATTGCTTCAGGCCGGGGGGTATTTATCTTTCAGCCGATTCGCACCAGATTTCCGCTTCGGGAAAAAGAGTGATAAAAAAGCCCCGCCATTCATTCCGGCGGGGCTTTGGCTTGTGTAGTAGCCAAGTGTTATGCCGGTCCGGAGCGGGCGCTAGAGGGCTTCATCCCCTCTGATGCCGGAGCGGATGGCCACGGCTTCCTCGATGTTGGTGACGAAGATCTTGCCGTCGCCGATCTCGCCGGTTCTGGCAGTCTCGACGATGGTATCGATCACACTCTCGACCATGTCGTCCGGGACGACTATCTTCAGCTCGAGCTTGGGGTTGAGGAAGACGTTCAGCTTGCTTCCCCGCCACTGCTCCGTGTAGCCCTTCTGCTTGCCGGCGCCCTTGACGTCGGTGACCGTCATGCCGCGGATGCCGATTCCATCCAGGGCGGTCTTGACGTCGTCCAGTTTGATGTGCCGGATGATCGCTTCTACCTTTTTCATGCGCCTGCTCCTTTCTCCACGGGGAGGGAGGCCATCGCCGCCGGCACCGGCTTGCCGGGGGGCGCACCCAGGCCCGAGGGATGCGGCGCCACCCAGTCGGGAGCCGAGCCGGAGAAGTCCGGATAAGCAAGTGTGCCCATCTGCGGCAGGTCGAGACCCTGGATCTCTTCCTCGGCGGTGACGCGCAGGCCGAACACCAGGTCCATCACCTTGAAGAAGGCATAGCCCAGGCCCAGCGCCACGGCCACGACCGTGCCGGCGCCGATCATCTGGGCGACGAACTGGCCGCCGCCGCCGTAGAGCAGGCCCCTGACCGCGCTGGCGACGCCGTTGTCCCCGGCGCCATAGGTGCCGTCAGCGAAGATACCCAGCGCCAGCACGCCCCAGAGGCCGTTGAAGCCGTGCACCGCGACCGCGCCCACCGGGTCATCGACCTTGAGCACGCGCTCGACGAAGAACACGCCCCCGATCACCAGCGCGCCGGCGACCACGCCGATCAGCAGCGCCGCCCAAGGTGCCACAAAGGCGCAGGGAGCGGTGATGGCGACCAGGCCGGCGAGGGCGCCGTTGGCCGTCATCGAGATGTCAGGCTTCTTGTAGAGCTTCCACATGATGAACATCGCAGTCAGACCGCCGGTGGCCGCCGCCAGGAAGGTGTTGGTGATGATCACCGCCAGGCGGAAGTCGCCGCCCGCCAGCGTGCTGGCGCCGTTGAAGCCGATCCAGCCGAAGGCGAGAAAGAGCGTGCCCAGCACCGCCATCGGGATGTGGTGGCCGGGGATGGCGTTGGGGCTGCCGTCCTTGTTGAACTTGCCGATGCGGGGGCCCAGCACGATGGCGCCGGCCAGAGCCGTGAAACCGCCCATGGCGTGCACCACCGAGGAGCCGGCAAAGTCGAGATAGCCGTTGCCCAGGCCGAGATTGGCGCCCAGCGACGCCAGCCAGCCGCCGCCCCAGACCCAGTTGCCGAACAGCGGGTAGAGGAACATCGACATGAAGAAGCCGAAGACCACAAACGAAGAGAACTTCCAGCGTTCAGCCATCGCTCCCGTGGGGATGGTCGCCGCCGTGTCCATGAACACCAGCTGGAAAAGGAAGAAGGCGAGGATGCCGACGTCATAGAGGCCGGCGCCGCCGAAACCCTTGTAGCCGAGGATGCCCCAGCCCTTGGCGACCTGCAGCATGCCGTCGAGGTTGCCGATGCTGCCCAGCGTCGCCAGATGGCCGACACCGCCAAACATCAGCGGAAAGCCAACCAGGTAAAAACCGACCACGCCGATGAAGAAGACGACGATATTCATCGACATCGTGTGGACGGCGTTCTTGGCGCGGGTGAAGCCGGTCTCCAGCAGCGCGAAACCGGCCTGCATGAAGAAGACCAGCGCGAAACCGACCATCAGCCAGATGAAGCTGGTGGCCACCTTGTTGTGCCCGACCTCATCGGCCAGGCTCTGCAGCGTCAGGTTGCTGCCCTGCGCCGCCGGCGACAGGTCAGAGGCGCTGCCGGTGGCGCTGCCGGTGGGGTCGGTCGTCGGCGCCGCCGTCTGCGCCTGCGCCAGCGCGCTCCCTCCAAGCGTAAATAACGCCGCCAACATCATCACGATGAGAAATATCTTGACTGTCCTGCTCAATGGATCCTCCTTGATTGATAGTTCCGGGGCCGGCCGCCCGATACGCATCGCCGTCCCCAAAAGCTTGCTCCAACCTCCCGGGGCCGTTCGGTTTTTCTCACCTCCTTTTTGGCCCGGCGGCCATGTTCAGATAATAGCCACGCGGCGTCCGGGAAACGCTGTCCCCTGGTACAAAATCCGGAGGTGGTAATTATCCCTTGATAGCCGAACAGTTTTTTGTGGGCATTTTCTTATCCAGGTGGAGAATCTTACCGGCCGGTGTTTTGTGTTTTCGCTACAGCCACCGCCGGGCAGCGCCCGCGGGGCGGCGTTTCGCACAGGCGGCTGGATGACAGCCGGAGACGGATTTTTTCCATGCGTCACAAGCGCCGCCGCCCAAGTTTGGACCGCTGTCGCTATCGTGCCAGCTGCTGCTTTTCTAAACTTCTGTCAACATCATCCAGACAAAGGAGTGAGACAGATGCGGCAGGTTGCTATATATGGAAAAGGTGGTATCGGCAAGTCGACGACGACCCAGAATCTGACCTCGGCCCTCGGCGAGATGGGCAAGAAGATCATGGTGGTCGGCTGCGACCCCAAGGCTGATTCGACGCGCATGCTACTAGGGGGACTCGCGCAGCAGACCGTGCTGGACACTCTCCGGGAGGAAGGGGCCGATGGAGTCGAGCTTGATGACGTGATGAAGAGCGGCGTCCACCAGATCAGCTGCGTGGAATCCGGCGGCCCCGAGCCGGGAGTCGGCTGCGCCGGCCGCGGCATTATCACTTCGATCGGCATCCTCGAGAACCTGGGCGCCTACGAGCGCGATCTCGATTATGTCTTTTACGACGTGCTCGGCGACGTAGTCTGCGGCGGCTTCGCCATGCCGATCCGCGAAGGCAAGGCGCAGGAGATCTATATAGTGGCGTCCGGCGAGCTGATGGCAATGTACGCCGCCAACAACATCTGCAAGGGCATCAAGAAGTATGCCGACACCGGCGGCGCCCGCCTGGCGGGCATCATCTGCAACAGCCGCAAGGTGGACGGCGAGCTGGAACTGCTGACCGCGTTCGCAGAGCGCCTGGGCAGCCAGCTGATACATTTCGTCCCCCGGGACAACATCGTCCAGCGCGCCGAGATCAACAAGAAGACGGTCATCGAATACGAGCCCGAATGCGCCCAAGCGGACGAATACCGGCAGCTGGCAAGCAAGATCGACGGCAACGACATGTTCGTCGTCCCCAACACCATGACCCCGGACGAACTGGAAGCGATGATGATGGAGTTCGGCATCCTGGAAGCGGCCTAGCTAACCCAGAAACTCAGGGACGTTGCTTTCCAAACGTTCCTAGTTCCGATACGGAAAAAACTTACCCTTTTTTAGGAACGTTAGGAAAGCAACGTTCCCACGGAGGAGCGCATATGGAAATGATCAGGGCCATTATCAGGCCGGGGCTGGCGGACAAGGTCGCCTGCGCCCTGGAGGAAGCCGGTTTTGTCTCGATGACCAAGATCGGCGTCTACGGCCGCGGCAAGCAGAAGGGAATCAAGGTCGGCGAAGTCCAGTACGATGAACTGCCCAAAACAATGCTGATGTTCGTCGTCAACAAGCGTGACAGCCAGCGGCTGCTGGATACCATTATGAAGACGGCCGGCACCGGCAACTTCGGCGACGGCAAGATCTTCATCACGCCGGTCGATGCCGTCTATACGATCCGCACCGGCGAGCCGGGTCTCTGAGCCATGAAAGAGATCACGGCCATCATCAGACCCAACAAGATCCAGCGGATCAAGGACGCCCTCGCAGCCGCCGGCTACCCGTCCATCACCGTCAAGGAAGTGCTCGGCCGGGGCAAGCAGCGGGGGCTGCAGCACGAATTCTGCCATGAACTGCCCCGGCCCGGTGAAGACACCGATTTCGCCCCTGTCAGTTTCATCCCCAAGCGGATGCTGACGCTCGTGGTAGCGGACAGCGAAGTCGCGCAATTGGTAGAACTGATCATCAATGTCAACCAAACAGGCAACGTGGGCGACGGCAAGATCATCATCTCGCCGGTCGGCGGCGCCCTCCGGATCAGAACCGGCGAAAGCGGCGAGTCCGCGCTCATGTAAGAAGGAGATACCAATGTCAGAAACAAAACAGGAGATCGCCGAGCTTTGCCGGCTCAGAGACGAGATCGTCGAATCCTATCCGGAGAAGGTCGGCCGCAACCGTAAACGGCACCTGCTGGTGAAGGGCTGCGACGCCCAGCCGGCCATCGACGCCAACTCCCGCACCCTGCCGGGGATCATCACCACCCGCGGCTGTGCCTTTGCCGGCTGCAAGGGCGTGGTGCTCGGTCCAATCAAGGATATCGTCAACCTGGTGCACGGCCCCGTTGGCTGTTCCTATTATTCCTGGCTGACGCGGCGCAATTTTGCCCGCCCGAGCGACAGCGGCAAGAACTTCCTGCAGTATTGCGCCACTACCGACATGCAGGAGAGCGACATCGTCTTCGGTGGCGAGAAAAAGCTGATGCAGGCCCTTCGTGAAGTCAAGGAGACACTCGACCCCGAGGCCATCGCCATCAGCGCCACTTGCCCGGTCGGACTGATCGGTGATGACATCGCCAGTGTCGCCCGCGACGCCGAGGCGGAGCTGGGCATCAAGGTCTTCGCCGCCAACTGCGAGGGCTACAAAGGCGTCAGCCAGTCGGTCGGGCATCACATCGCCTGCAACACCTTGATGGAAAACGTAGTCGGCACAGAGGCGCCGGATAAGACGACGGACTTCGATCTCAACATCTTCGGCGAGTACAACATCGGCGGCGACCTGTGGAACATCCGTCCGCTGCTGGAGCGCATCGGCTACAACGTCATCTCCACTTACACCGGCGATGCTTCCATCCATGACATCGCCCGCGCGCCAGCGGCAAAACTGACGCTGCTAATGTGTCACCGCTCTATCAACTATGCAACGCAGATGTTCTGGGACAAGTACCGTCTTCCCTGGCTGAAAGTCAACTACATCGGCTTCGAGCAGACAGCGCAGTCACTGCGGGAGATCGCCGCTTTCTTTGGCGACGACGGCCTTGCCGCCCGTACCGAGCAGGTGATCGCCACGGAGATGGAACGCATCCAGCCGGAGCTGGAACATTACCGCCGGCGGCTGACCGGCAAACGCATCATCCTGTTCGTCGGCGGCTCGCGCGCCCACCACTTCCAGCACCTGTGCGAGGAGCTGGGGATGGAGATTATCATGGCCGGGTACGAGTTCGCCCACCGCGATGACTACGAAGGCCGCCAGGTCCTGGATGAGATAAAGGATTCCGGCCTCAGCAAGGTGGTCAAGGACCTCCAGTTCGAGCTGGAGGCCGGCTTTAAGCCCCGCCTAAGTGAGGCCGAGGTCAGCGCGAAACAGGCCGAACTCGAGCACTTGATGAAATATGAAGGCATGATCGGCGATATGAGCCAGGGCGCCTTCATCGTCGACGACCTCAACCACTACGAGACCGGGATAGCCATCCGCCGGCTGAAGCCGGACGTATTCTGCTCGGGCATCAAGGATAAGTACGTGGTTGAAAAGATGGGCGTGCCCTCGCGCCAGCTGCATTCCTATGACTACAGCGGTCCGTACACAGGCTTTGAGGGGGCGATCACTTTTGCCAGGGACATCGACATGGCGGTGAGCACCCCCACCATCCGTTTCATGACGCCGCCGTGGCGCCAGGCAGACCAGGACAACGAAAGCGTGAATGGCAAGGAGGCCGCCCATGCTTGACCATACGCCACAGGAAATCAGGGAGCGCAGCGCCGTCAAGATCAATCCGGTCAACATCTGCCAGCCGATCGGCGCCGCTTTTGCCGCCGCCGGCCTGCGAAACTGTATGCCCCACAGCCACGGTTCGCAGGGCTGCTCCTCATATCTGCGCACGCAGCTGACCCGGCATTATCGCGAACCGGTGATGGGCACCAGCAGCTCGTTCTCCGAGGATACCGCCGTCTTCGGCGGCGGCGGCAATCTGAAGCAGGCGATCCGCAACATCATCGCCATCTATAAGCCTGAGGTGATCGCTGTGCACACGACCTGCGTCGCCGAGACCATCGGCGACGACGTTCGCAGCATCATCGACGCCATGGAAAAGAGCGGTGATATCCCCGAAGAGGTGGCGGTGATCGCCGCCAGCACCCCCAGTTATGTCGGCACGCACATCCTCGGCTATGCGCGCATGGTGGAGTCGATGGTTAACGCCTTCGCCACCGCAGATGAAGATACAAAAAAACAGCGCATCAACGTCATCCCCGGCTTCAACGCCGAGCCGGGCGACATCCGCGAGATTAAGCGCATCCTGGCGCTGATGCAGATCGACTTCATCCTCTTCCCGGATACTAGCGATGCTTTCGGCGCGCCGCTGACCGGCACTGCCGGCCTGTATCCGGAGGGCGGCACCACCATCGATGAGTTGCGGCAAACCGGCGGCTCACGGGCCACCTTTGTCATTTGCCGCGATTCCGGCGAACTCGCGGCGGCGGCGCTGGAAAGGAAATGCGGAGTGCCGGCGGTGCTGCTGCCGACGCCGGTCGGCATCGCCGACACCGACACCTTCATCATGAAGCTGGCCGAGATCACCGGCAGTACGGTGCCGGTAGAGCTGGAAACCGAGCGCGGCAGGCTGGTTGACATGATGCATGATGCGCATCCGCATTTCCACGGCAAGCGCGTGGCCATTGCCGGCGATCCCGATATCGTCAGCGGCATGACCAGTCTCGCCGTCGGTCTGGGGATGGAGCCGGTTCACATCCTTTCCGGCACCAGGAGCGCCGCCTTCGAGCGGGAGAGTGCGCGTCTGCTCCAGGACTTCCCCCGAGCCAACGCCGTCAACGGAGGCGACCTGTTCACGCTGCATCAGCTGATCAAGAACGAGCCGGTCGACCTGCTGCTGGGCAACAGCCACTGCAAATACATCGCCCGGGCCGAGGACCTGCCGCTGATCCGCATCGGCTTTCCCATCTCCGACCGGGCCAACCTGCATCAATTCCCGGTGATGGGTTATGCCGGAGCAGCACGCATGGTCGAACGGATCGGCAACACGTTGCTCGACCGCCTGGACCGCGACGCTCCCGAGGAGCGCTACGAACTACTGCTTTAGAAATAGTGGGAAACACGACAGCCGCGAGGTGACAAACAATGAAATCTGACAAAAGGATCGGGATCGAAGTCATCCCCGGAAGGGAAGGCCACATCTGCCGCAAGGACGCCGGTGCCAGCGCTGAAACGGTGAAGCCGGCCGGCCAGTCCGGCCCCGACATCGCCTGCAACCGGGAAAGCATGGCCGGAGCCGTCAGCCAGCGCGCCTGTGTCTTTTGCGGCGCGCGCGTGGTGCTCAATCCCATCGCCGACGCGCTTCACCTGATCCACGGCCCCATCGGCTGCTCGACCTATACCTGGGACATCCGCGGCAGCCTGTCGTCCGGACCGGAACTGCACCGCCTGAGCTTTTCCACCGACCTGCGCGAAAAGGACGTCATCTTCGGCGGCGAGCCCAAGCTTTACCATGCGCTCTCGGAGCTGATCGAAAAGCATGAACCCCGGGCCGCGTTCGTCTATTCGACCTGCATCGTCGGCGTGATCGGCGACGACCTCAAGGCTGTGTGCGCCCGGGTGGAAAAGGAGCGGGGCATCCCGGTCATCCCGGTAAGGTCCGAGGGCTTCAAGGGCAACAAGAATGAAGGTTACAAGGCTGCCTGCCAGGCGCTGTTTTCCCTGATCGACCGCGCGCCTCGCGGCGAGACGGTCCCGCTCTCGGTCAACATCCTGGGCGATTTCAACCTCGCAGGCGAACTGTGGATGATCCGCGGCTACTTCGAAAAGATGGGTCTGCGAGTTGTGGCCAACATCAGCGGCGACGGGCGGGTAGCCGACATCGAAAAAGCCGCCAGCGCCGCCCTGAACGTGGTGCAGTGCGCCGGTTCCATGACCCATCTGGCCAGGATGATGGAACAGCATTACGGTATGCCGTTCCTCCGGGTTTCTTATGTGGGCACGGATGATATGGCCGACAGCCTGCTCGACATCGCCGGATTTTTCAAAGACAAGACCGTCCAGACACGTACGGAAGAGCTGATTGCCAGCGAGATCGCGGCGCTCGCTCCGGAGCTGGAGTATTACCGCGAACGGCTCAAGGGCCGGAAGGCGGCGGTATATGTCGGCGGCGCCTTCAAGGCGGTTTCCCTGATCAAGGCGTTTCGCGCCCTGGGGATGCAGGTGGCGATGGTGGGTTCGCAGACAGGGAAGGCCGACGACTACGCGCAAGTCAGGGCCGTAGCCGACCCCGGCACCGTGATCATCGACGATGCCAATCCGCTGGAGCTGGCGCAGCTGATGAACCGCCTGGGTGTCGACATTTTCGTCGGCGGCGTCAAGGAACGGCCAGTGGCGTACAAACTGGGCGTCGCCTTCTGCGACCACAACCACGAGCGCAAGCGGCCGCTGGAGGGCTTCGCCGGTATGGTCAACTTCGCCCGCGAAGTCTACAGCTCCATCGCCAGTCCCGTCTGGCAGTGGGTGCCGCGCGCCGCCGCGGCGGAGGGATCGTGATGAAAAGCTCCGCCAGCTCGCATGTCTCGACCACGAACCCCTGCCGCATGTGCCGGCCGATGGGCGCCTGCCTGGCCTTTCGCGGCATTGCGAATTCGATGGTGCTGCTGCACGGCTCCCAGGGCTGCAGCACCTACATGCGCCGCTACATCTCCAGCCACTTCAACGAGCCGGTTGACATCGCTTCCTCTTCCCTGAGCGAGAAGAGCGCCGTGTACGGCGGCGCAGCCAACCTCAAGCAGGGCATTCGCAACGTGGTGGCCCGCTATTCGCCTTCAGTGCTCGGCGTGGTCACCACCTGCCTGACCGAGACCATCGGCGATGACGTTCGGCAGATCATTGCGGCGCTGCTCGTCGAAGAACCGTCGCTGCGGGAAGTACTGATTGTGCCGGTGTCCGCTCCGAGCTACAGCGGTAGCCACATGGACGGTTTCCATGATTCCTGCGTGGCGATTCTCGAGCGCCTGGCCAGCCGGCCCATCCCCAATAATGGCGCCATCAATATTTTTCCGGGATTCATCTCGCCCGCCGACATCAGGCATCTCGGGCGGATCCTGGCGGATTTCCAGACGCCGGCGATCATCCTGCCAGATTTTTCGCAGACGCTGGATGGCGGCATCAGCGATGTCTACCGCCGCATCCCTGTCGGGGGAACAAGTCTGGAGCAGATCGGGCAGATGGCCGGCGCCGCTTTCTCGATCGAGTTCAACGTCACCAGCCCCGAGCGCCAGTCGAGCTCCGCGCTGCTGGAATCATTGGCCGATGTCTCCGGCGAGCGCCTGCCGCTTCCCATCGGCCTGCGCAACTGCGATTTCTTCTTCCAGGCGCTGAGCGACATGACCCTGACGCCAGTGCCTGCCCGTTATAAGGAGGAACGCGCCCGGCTGCTGGACGCGATGGTAGACGCCCACAAGTATCTGTTCGGCAAAAAAGTTGCAGTCTACGGCGACGCCGATATGGTGCTTGCGCTGACCGGCTTTATGGTTGACGTGGGACTTGTCCCTGTGGTCTGCGCCAGCAGCGGCGATGGGGCGGAATTCACCCGGCGCATCAGTGAAGCGACCGCCGGACTGGAGACACGGCCGGCGGTCCTGACCGAGACGGATTTCGACCGCATCGGCAGCGGTGCCACCGAAGCCGGCGCCGAGCTGCTGGTCGGCAGCAGCAAGGGGAATCACATCGCCCGCCGACTGGATATCCCCCTGTTGCGGCTGGGCTTCCCGATCCACGACCGCATCGGCGCCCAGCGGCTGCTGCACATCGGTTACCAGGGGACGATAAACCTGCTGGACCGGTTGACGAACACGATCATCGCCCAGCAGCAGGATGAGTATGGCAACGGTTACAGCTACATGTAGGAGCCTTTGATGAAAGAAACCTTCAACCACGCGGATCACCCCTGTTTCAACCAGGGTGTCAGTAAGCACTACGGCCGGGTGCACCTGGCCGTCGCCCCCGGATGCAACATCCGCTGCAACTACTGCAACCGCCGGTTCGACTGCGCCAATGAAGGCCGGCCGGGCGTGACCAGCCGCCTGCTGAGTCCTATGGAAGCGCTGAGACGCCTGGAAGCAGCCATGTCGGGGCCAGTGCCCATCTCGGTAGCAGGCATCGCCGGGCCCGGCGATCCTCTTGCCAACCCGGATGCCACTTTCCGGACGCTGGAACTGGTGCGACGTAAATATCCACAGTTGCTACTGTGCCTTTCTACCAACGGGCTGATGGCAGTCCCTTTCCTGAGGGAGATCCTGGGCGCAGTCAGCCACATCACCCTGACGATCAATGCCGTAGACGCCGGGATCGGCGCCCGCATATATCAATGGGTGAGGCTTGGAAGCAGGATGTATACCGGGATCGAGGCAGCCGGCACACTGCTGGAACGGCAGCTGGAAGCGATCCAGCTGCTAAAGCGTGCCGGTATGGTGGTCAAGGTCAATACCGTGATGATCCCCGGCGTCAACGATGTTCACGTCACGGCTGTCGCGGAAAAGATGGCGGCGCTGTCGGTCGATGTCTTCAACGCCATGCCGCTGTTCCCTGTCGAGGGAACGCCGTTTGCCCATATACGGCCGCCAACCGGCAGTGAAATGAGGGCGCTGCGGGCTCAGGCCCGGGAGCATCTGCCGCAGATGAGCCACTGCGCCCGCTGCCGCGCAGATGCAGCCGGACTGATCGGGCATGAGCAGCCGGTTTCGACAGAAGAATGCGCTCCGGCCGGTGAGAGCAGAAACGTCAACAAGAAATGCGCTCGCTTATAGAGCATGCACTACCGGAGAGGACTATCCTTGTTATCATCCCGATTGTCAACAAAACTAATTGCTATAACGGGGCTCCTGCTTTTATTGACAGGCACGGTCATAACTGCCCTGGGCTGCGGCAGCGGCCAGGCACAAGGTACAGGCCAGCAACAGACGCTGACGGTTTCGGCCGCCATCAGTCTAAAGGATGTGTTTACCGAACTGGGCCGGGATTACCAGGCGGCTCATCCCGGGGTTGAAGTCAAGTTCAACTTCGGCGCCTCGGGCGATCTGGAACAGCAGATCATCGGCGGCGCCCCGGTCGATATCTTCGCTTCGGCATCGTCAAAAGAAACCGATGAGCTGGGCCAGCAAGGCAGGATAGATAAAAGCACGCTAATCCAGCCGGTGACCAACGATGTCGTACTGGTGGTGCCGGCGGCTTCGGCAAATCAGGCCACCACCTTCACGGATCTGGCCCAGGGCCGTTTCGGCAAGATTGCCATCGGCAATCCGGACACGGTGCCCGCCGGCCGTTACGCCCGCGACGTGCTCACCCGTTCCGGCGTCTGGGACACCGTCAAGCCCCGGCTCATCTACGGCGAGAGCGTGCGCCAGGTGCTAGACTATGTTGCGCGCGACGAGGTTGATGCGGGGATCGTCTATGCTACCGATGCCCGCACCCGGACGGCCGACGTCAAGGTGCTCCTGACCGCGCCGGCGGCAAGCCACAAGCCGGTCGTCTATCCCATGGCGGTGGTCACCAGCTCGCAGCAGGCATCGCTGGCCAGGCAGTTTCTTGCTTATCTCGGCTCAAGCGAGGCGCTGCCCGTTTTTGAAAAATACGGTTTCAGGTCACCGTAAGTGAACGCCCTGTCCCTCTTTTCCTTGAGGCTGTCGCTGCAGGTGGCGCTGGCCGCGACCGCTCTTGTCGTTCCCGCAGGCATCGGTCTGGCTTATCTGCTTGCCCGCAGAAGCTTCAGAGGCAGGGATCTGCTGGATATAATCCTGACACTGCCCCTGGTAATGCCCCCCACGGTCACCGGCTACTACCTGGTGATCGTGCTGGGCCGCAACGGTCCTCTCGGCGGCTTAATATATTCTCACACCGGCTGGTCGATCATGTTTACCTGGGAGGCGGCGGTACTGGCCTCCTCTGTGGTGGCCATGCCGCTGATGGTCAAGACCGCCAGAGCTGCATTCGAGTCAGTCGAACGCAATCTGATCGAAACATCCGAAACACTCGGCCATAGCGGAGCCGCCACCTTCTTCCACGTGACCCTGCCCCTTGCACGCAGAGGGCTGTTCGCCGGTGCTACACTCTCTTTTGCCCGGGCGCTGGGCGAGTTTGGCGCCACACTGATGCTGGCCGGAAACATCCCCGGCAAGACCAGCACGGCCCCTCTCGCGATCTATACATATGCCAGCAGCGGCGACTGGCCGCGAGCCAACAGCCTGGTGCTGCTTTTCACCGCGATCTCCGCCCTGTTCCTCTATGTCGCCGTTAAGCTGAATGCCAGGATCATCTGATGGCCATCGAGTTGAGCCTGGAGAAAAATGTCACCGGTTTCAGACTGGACGTCGAATGGTCGGCAGAAACGGGCCTGGTGGCGCTCTTTGGTTTCTCTGGTTCGGGAAAGACGATGACGCTCCGGCAGATTGCCGGACTTGAAAGACCTGACCGCGGCTACGTGCGCCTGGACGGCGACACCCTGTTTGACAGTGACGCCGGGGTCGATGTCAAAACAGGACGCCGGCAGCTGGGTTACGTCTTCCAGAATCAGAGCCTTTTCCCCCACATGACGATAAGACGCAACATCGCTTTTGGCCTCACTACCGGTGACCGCCACACGAGAGCGGACCGGCTCCGGCAGATAATCTCCCTTTTCCGCCTCGAGGGACTGGAAAGGGCAATGCCAGCCGAGATCTCCGGCGGCCAGCAGCAACGGGTGGCGCTGGCGCGAGCGCTGATCGGCCGGCCGCGAATGCTGCTGCTGGATGAGCCGCTTTCGGCACTCGACCTGCCTGACCGGCTGCGAATGCGGGAAATCATCAAGGAGGCGCAGGCGCAGTTCTCGATTCCGGTAATCCTGGTGACGCACTCATTTCGTGAAGTGGAAGAGCTGGCGGACATGGTTTTTATCTACTCCGGCGGCAGGGTGGCGCAAGCCGGCCCGCCGGCGGCGATCAGGGATAACCCGGCGGGACCAGAGGTATGCGAGCTTCTGGGGCCTGGCGGCAACGAAGCGGCTCTGAACAAAGCTGGCCGCAAGGCTGCAGGCGACGCTACTTTTCCCTGATTAAGGGTATTGTGTCGGCGTTGTCAATAAAGGCGCGCCGTGAGCATACGCAAGAAAACGATCATCATCGTGGGCATCGCCTTCGTCTGCCTGACATTGGCGGCTTACCTGGCGCTGCCTTCGATCCTGATGAGCCGGTTCGGCGATACGGAAAGCGCCGATGTACGCGACAGCACACAGCGAGCAGTCGAAACCCTGAATGATCAGGCCGCCACACTGAACGACTTCGCCCGCGACTGGGCCAGCTGGAACGACACCTACGCCTTCATCGCTGACGGGAACAGCACTTACATCCGTTCGAACCTCCAGCCGGACACGAGTTTCAGGAATCTCCAGGTCAGCCTGATGCTGTTCATCAACGCGCAGCATCAGGTCATATTTGCCAAAGGCTACGACCTGGGCGCCGAACACGATCTCATCATTCCGGATGGTCTGAAAAGTACGCTGGCAGGCGACAGCCTGCTGACCGGCCACACGTCGCCGGGCCAGAGCATGCATGGAGTCATGTCCCTGCCGCAGGGCCTGATGCTGATCGCCGCCCAGCCCATCCTCACCAGCGACGGCACCGGGCCCGTGCGGGGGACACTGCTTTGGGGACGCAGCCTTGACGCATACGAGACCGGCAAACTGTCAGAGGCGACACATCTGTCGCTGACAATCGAGCCGGTGCGCACGCCGGGCCTGCCGTCCGATATGCGGGCAGCCCTCGCCAGCGTCTCGGCGAGCAACCCGATCGCGGTCCGGCCGCTCGATGAAGACACCATCGCCGGCTATGCGCTCATCAATGACATCCACGGCAAACCGGCGGCGCTGCTGCGCGAGACGCAGCCGCGGACGATCTATGCCCAGAGCCGGACGGTCATCCGTTACCTGACCGCCGCCATCGCCGCGGGGGGGCTGTTCGCCGGCATCGGCACCGTGCTGCTGCTGGAGAAGTGGGTGCTCTCGCGCACCACCCGCCTGAGCGGCGACATCAGCGGCATCGCGGCCAGCGGCGACGCCGCCGCCCGCATCAGCATGGACGGCAGCGATGAACTGTCATACCTGGCCGGCAACATCAACGAGATGCTGGCCTCGCTGGAAGCTTCGCAGCGGCAGCTGCGCACCGCGCATAACGACCTCGGTCTCAGCATCAGGGAGCGGTCCCGGGAACGCCGCCAAAAAGCCGCGGTCCTGGAGTCGCTGACCGAGATCGACCGGGAACTGATCGATGCCGGCGGCTCTCAGCCGCTGATCCTCCAGCGCATCTGCCGCCGCGCCACCGAACTGCTGCATGCCCCCATGGGCCTGATTGCCATGGGTGACGCCGGCAGCATACAAGTCACCACCAGCATCGGCATCGATGACCCCGAGGAGGCGGGCCGATGGCTCACGGGACTGCTGGAGGACGTTGAGGTTATCGATGCCGCGGATGCGGCCACGGGGCTGCTTTCCGAGCAATTGTGCGGCCGGCTGGAAAGCATGATGGCGCCTGAGCCGGACCGGTTCCTCACCGCCAGGGGGATAACTTCGCTGGTCTGCTCGCCGCTGGCGACCGGGGAACAGGCGCAGGGCGCGCTGATTGTTTTTGACAAAGAGCCACGGGTATGGCAAAGAGACGAGATCCAGGTACTGGACCTGCTTGCGGCGCAGGTGTCGCTGGCGATGGATGAGGCGCAACTCTTCCGGCAGGAACATTTGCGGCGCGAAGAGCTTGCGGCGCTTTATGAACTGTCCCAGGCGCTGGCGAACGCTCCGCCTGACGTCGAGGCGATCCTCGACATCGTTGTCCGGCACGCCGCGGAGAAGATCCATGTCACCTTCGCCTGCATCGCGCTCGCGGATGCGGCACAGCGCTATACGGTCCGGACCTGCCATCCACTACGCACCATCGAGGGCGATCTGAATCTCTGTAACGTCTGCGAGTCCAGTCCTGGCATCTGCCTGGAGATCATCGAGGATGGCGAACCGCGGGTGATCGACCGCTCCATGCCCGGCTTCGAGGACATCCTGCAAAAAAGCGACTTTTCTCACATCGCCCGCTCTCTCTGCCTGGCGCCCATCAGGACTTCGGAGCGCAACTTCGGCCTGCTCATCCTGGCTGAAGCGCGCAGCGGGGAACGGGAGCCGTTCACGACTGAGAAACTGCGGCTGGCGCGCAGCATCGGCGATCAGACATCCAGCGCCCTCAACAGGGCGGAGCTGTTCGAGAAGCTGCAGCGTTCATACCTGGAGACCGTGCTGTCACTGGCAACGGCAGTGGAGGCGAAAGACGCCTATACGGCCGGGCACGCCGAGAAACTGTCGGCCATCGCTGTCGCCGTGGGCCGCGAGCTCGGCCTGGAGGACGAAGAGCTCGACAGCCTCCACCGCGGCGCCATCCTGCACGACGTCGGCAAGATCGGCGTGGACGATTCCATCCTGCAGAAGCGCGGCAGCCTCACGGACGAGGAATGGGAGCGGATGCGCCGGCATCCGGACATCGGCGCCCAGATCCTCAAGCCGGTGCCCCAGCTGAAGAACGCCGCCCTCATCGTCCGCCACCACCACGAGCGCTTCGACGGCCACGGCTATCCGTCCGGGCTCGCCGGCGAAGAGATTCCGGTCGGCGCCCGCATCCTGGCGGTGGCCGATGCTTTCAGCGCCATGGTCGACCAGCGGGTCTACAAGGAGCCGGTCTCGCGGCGGGCCGCACTCGAGGAGCTGATCACCTGCGCCGGCAGCCAGTTCGATCCCCGCGTGGTCGAGGCGTTCATCCGCCTGCTGGAGCGGGGGGAGATCGCCGGTTGAGCAGGTCAGTCGAACGCCGGCGGGCGGTGCTCATCGGCCAGATGCGCCCGCACCTCGGCCAAGTGCTTCCCGTTGGTGCGCTGCCATGACAGTTCGGGTAATTCGTCAAAATCGAAGAAGCGGGCGTCCATCGTCTCGTCGCTGGAGCGGGCGGCGCCGCCGGTGATGTCGCAGAGGAAGATGATCTTGTAGGCATGGAAGAACTCCAGCGGCCGGCCGCCGCGGTTGGCGTCAAAGACGCCGATCACCTTGCGCGGAACCACCTCGAAGCCACTCTCCTCCCAGACTTCACGCGCCACCATTGCCGAAGGCAGATCGCCGACGTCAGCCCAGCCGCCGGGCATGCACCAGCACTGGTCGCGGCGCTCCTGGACAAGCAGGATCCGGCCGTCCCGGATAACGGCGCCGCGCACGTCGATCTTGGCGGTGGCGTATCCCGGCTGCGCCGAGAAATTCTGCGCCAGTTCGCCGGCCGGCAGTCCGGTATGGCTGGCCACGATCTCCGCGGCGATCCCGTTCAGACGCGTGTAACGTTCAGTCTCGTAACTGGTGGTGGCAAACGCCAGGCCGGTCTGGCAGAGTCCCTGGATCTCCCGGGCCCATTCCAGCCAGCGAGGCATCTCTTTTCCGCTCATGGCCGCGCCTCCTCGTGATTGCTTCCCTGTTCCGACCGCGACCTTTCCAGTATCCCACATTCACCGGCCGGCTTCATTTGCCGCCTGGCTCCGTATTCAAGAAATTACCGCCCCCTTCCGAAGAATAAACTGGGTCATCCAGGGAGGGCGACTCGCAAAATCTACCTTGTATCAACCGAAATAACCGGCGCCGGCGCAGACGCCGGTTATTTCGTGGCGCCGCCACGGGAGCGCCACTGCGCCAAATGATTCAATTCCGGCGCCAGCGGAAATAAGAATGATGCCAAGATGCCTCATCCCGTTTCCATAACCAGACTGCAACAGGCCGCCGCCAGGCTGGAAGCCCGCGTCGGCTTCCTGCTGTCCCCCACCGCCCTGTTCTTCGCCGCGGCGGCGCCGGAGCAGGCCTTCGTTCCCGGGACTGAATCCTGGACCTGCATGTTCGCCCTGATGAAAAAGATCCAGGCGGGCGGCAGCGCCGCGTTCTCTGCCGCTGCGCCCGGCTGCCTCGGCGCCTCCTGCTACCTGGGATTCAATGACCTGCCTGTGGCGCCCGCGGCATTCTACCTCTCCAAAATGGAGCGTCTGAAAAAGGATGTCCGCCTCGCGGCGGCGTTCTACCAGGACGTGCAGCCGCTGCTGGCCGCGTCAAAGTTTCTGGTCTTTCAACGGCTGGATAAAGTTGACATTAGAGTTGAAGTCGAGATCGTCAACCTCTGGGTTGACGCCTCCTCGCTGTCGAATCTGCATGCGCTGGCAAATTACGACCGGGATGACAACCAAAGCGTCATTATGCCATTCGCCTCAGGCTGTCAGAGCATCTGGACGCTGCCCTTCAAGGAAAAGCAGCGTCCGCAGGCGCGCGCCGTGGTGGGCTCGCTGGACCCGACGGTGAGGGCTTACCTGCCGCCCGGCGCCGTGTCGTTCTCCATCCCGGCCGGGCGCTTCCTGGAGATGTGCGACAACGTCCCCGGCAGCTTCCTTTCCCACTGAAACCGTGGCGTCACCCGGCGCGGCGCGATCTTCCCGGCTTAACTTTCCGTAACATTGAATTCATCTTAAATTCATATGCACATGGGATAATGCTTTCAACGGAATGAGTTCATCCTTCACTCATCCTTCGCATTCCTTAAGAAAACGGCGCCTTGGCAGGGGCGCCGTTTTCGTTGCCCTATCGATGCGCAGGCGCCGGCCTGAATCTACATCTCCTCGTAAGTGATGAACGAGAGCACCGCGCCCTGAGGATCCTGAATGGTCGCGAATCTGCCGGTGCCGGGGATGTCCATGGGCGGCACCAGCACGGTTGCGCCCATTCCCTGCGCCTTTTTCACCGCCTCGTCGACACTGTCAACAGTGACGTACGCTCCCCAGTAAGGTGGCGCGCCGGCTTTTTCCGCCGCCTCGGGCAGCTGCATCAGGCCGGCGACCGGTTCGCCGCCCACCTTGAACACCGTGTACTCGCCATAGCCGGGCACGGTGGATTTCTCCGGCGCCCAGCCGAACAGCTCTGTATAGAAACGCGTCGCGGCCTCGACATCCCTGGTCAACAGTTCGTTCCAGCTGAACGCTCCCTGTTTTGTGCGGACCTCCATTGTTTCTCCTTCCCCCGAAATCGGTTGCTTCCTGAAAGCTTTCCCGGGAATGGAGATAAGTAAGCGTGCGAGGGCCGCCGGATCGATTTACCTGCAAATCAGGTTTGCAGCCGGAGCATTTTTCCGGGATATCGTCTTGGCTCCCAGGGATTTTTTCATGCCTGCCTCCGTATTTGATCGGCGGCCCTGCCTCTAAAGCGTGGGGCCTTTCTCCGCCGGCGTCACTTTCTTCAGCTCGGCGGTGACATAGTCGAACGCCTCATCGACGGAATCGGTGGTGATGAAGATGTCCAGGTCGCTGGCGTCGATGGTGCAGTGCCGGATCAGCGCCTCGAAATTGATGACCTCGTTCCAGTAATCGCTGCCGAAGAGCACAACCGGCAGATGCTTGGTGATCTTGCTGGTCTTCAGCAGCGTCAGCAGCTCGAACATCTCATCCATGGTGCCGTAGCCTCCAGGAAAGAAGATGACCGCCTTGGCGAGATAGGCCAGCCAGAACTTGCGCATGAAAAAGTAATGGAAGTGGAAAGCGAACTCGCGCGTGATGTACTGGTTGAATGTCTGCTCGCTGGGGATGGAGATCGACATGCCGATGTTCATGCCGCGCGCTTCGGAGGCGCCCCGGTTGGCGGCCTCCATGATGCCGGGGCCGCCGCCGGTGCAGACGACATAGCGGTGCTCATCGTCGCCCAGCTCTTTCGACCAGATGGTCAGCCGCTCGGCCAGCTCGCTGGCGGCCTCATAGTAGCGCGACATCTCCAGATGCATCCGCGCCCGCCTTTTTGCCTCTTCGCCGGTGGCCGCCTGCAGCTCCGCCTCCGCCTGCTCGCGCGGGATGAAGCGCGCCGAGCCCATGAAGACAATCGTGTCAGAAATATGATGTTGGTCAAACCGGCTCTGCGGCTCCAGATACTCCGAGAGGATCCTCAGGGGGCGGCCGGCGCGCTGGTTGAGAAACTTGCGGTTCTCGTAAGCCACAAGCGGCGGTCGTTTTTTATCAGCCATGGTGACTCCTTTGATACCGTTCAAGGTTTATGGACGTCCGCCGGCGTCCGGCGGCCTGTCTCGTTCAAGGTTTATGGACGTCCGGCGGCCTGTCCTAGTGTTTGAAGGCGCGCTGGCCGGTGTAGAGCATCGTCACCTGCGGGCTGGCCTCGTTGCAGGCCTGGATCGATTCGAAGTCGCGCTCCGAGCCGCCCGGCTGCACGATAGCGCTGATGCCCTCCTTGATGCCGGCATCCACCCCGTCCCGGAAGGGGAAGAAAGCGTCGGAGACCATCGTGGCGCCGGTGAGACCGCCATGCGCCTCCCGGGTGCGCGCGTCGATCTCGCGCAGCACCTCGATGTCGCGCTTGCCCTGCCCGGCCTCGAGTTCGAAGGTGGCATAGGGGACGCCGTGCTCGCGCCAGCAGAGCGCATCGGCATACTTGGTATAGGCCTTGAAAACGGCGATCTCGGCGACGCCGACGCGGTCCTGCTCGCCGGTGCCGATGCCGACCGTCACGCCGTCCTTGACGTAAATCACCGAATTTGATGTAATTCCCTGCTCCACGTTCCAGCCGAAGAGCATATCCTCGTACTCGGCTTCGGTCGGCCGCCGCTCGATGGCATATTCCTGCCCCTGATACTCCGCCCGGGCCGGCAGGAAATCATCCCTGGTCCTGATCCTGTTGACCGGCGACTGCTGCGCGATGATGCCGCCATCGATCAGGCATTTGAAATCGACGAAGCGCTTGTCGCGGAAATCCTGGAGCCGGTCAATGGCGGCGATCTGGACGATGCGCAGGCTCTTGCGCCGGGCAAGGATGTCGACCGCGCCTTCCTCGAAGTCGGGCGCCGCCACCACCTCGAGATAGTTGGCGCTCACCGCTTCGGCGGTCTCGCGGTCCAGCGTCCGGTTGACCACAAGGCAGCCGCCGAAGGCGGCGATGCGATCGGCCATGTTGGCGCGCTCGTAGGCCTCGGCGACCGACTGCCCGTGGGCGACGCCGCAGGGGTTGTTATGCTTGACGATGATCGCCGCCGGGCGGGCGGAAAGATACTTGAGCACGTTGAGGGAATTGTCCAGATCGGTGAGGTTGGTCTTGCCGGGGTGCTTGCCCGCCTGGATCATCTCCGCCTCGGTGATGCTGCTCACCAGCCCGTTGCCGGGCTCGATGTAGCGGCAGCCACCCAGCACCAGGTTGCCGTTGACCAGCTGGTAGAGGACGGCCTGCTGGTCGGGGTTCTCGCCGTAGCGCAGGCCTTTCTCCACCAGCTCGCCGGTTCCGGCGTCGGCGATCTTCCAGGTGCGCTTGCGGTAGACCAGCGTCTGGCCGCCGAAGCTTATGGTCATGTCGCCGGGGAAATCATCCTCCATGATGGTTTTGTACATCTGCTTCAGTTCTGACATAAACATTCTCCTTGCTGCCGGAGTGGTATTCATCCGGAGCTAATTCTTTCATATTTTGTCGCCTTCCGCGCGGGTGGAAGGAGTTTAGTTTGCGTGCCTAACGTGAAGAAAAGACAGAAGGCGGCCGGAAGAGGGCCGATCGTCCGACAGGGGGAGTGCGATGCGATTCTATGAAAGCGAGCTGATCACGGGCAAGCCGGTCAGCGCCAGCGGCAGGACGATAATTCCGCAGGCGAAGCGGACGATCATCCGCATGCCGGGCCGGAACCGGGCGCTGGTGATCGGCAGGCCGGCGGCGGTGCTGGTGGAAGAGCCCGGCCGGGAGGAATACCTCGTCCCGATCCGGGATGAGACCGACCGCGCCCGGCGGACCGTGTTCATCCAGCTGGCGCTGACACTGCTGGCGGGCGGGCTGCTGGGACGGAAGCGGCGGGTCCGGCGCGACCGGGCGGCGCAGGGCGCGATCCGGTGACAGCAGGGAGGCGCGATCCGGTGACAGCAGGGAATGCTGGCCGGCACCAGGCCGGGGATAACGTAAACAATGTAACAGGAGGGCGGTCCGATGAACGATAAATCAGCTACAGCCACGCTGGACGAGAAACGGATGAAACCGATGCAGATGACCGAGGAGACGCTCGACAGGTTCATCAAGACGGTCAACGTCAGCGCCGTCTTCGGCGAACCGGTCAAGGCCGGCGAGAACGTGATCATTCCCACGGCGCAGGTGATGGGCGGCATGGGTTTCGGCGCCGGCTTCGGCTCTGGGCGGCAGGGGCGCGGCGAAGAGGCCGGCAATACCGGTGAGGGCGGCGGCAGCGGTGGCGGTGGCCGGTCGATGTCGCGGCCGGTGGCGGCGGTAGTCGCCTCGCCGGAAGGCGTGCGCGTGGAGCCGGTGATCGACAAGACGCGCATCACCCTGACCGGGATGATCGCCGGGGCGCTGCTGGGCCTGATGTTCATCCGGCGGCTGCGCGCCTGAGGCCTGCCTGAAGCCGGCAGCCAGTCAGGCTTCGGCTAGTTCCTGGTGTAGACCGTCAGATAAAAATAATCTCCGGCGGGCGCCGTGCGCTGCCTGGCGAAGCCGAACGGCAGCACCAGCGCGTCCAGCTCCTCAGGCGAAAGCCGGATGTGCTTCGGCGGTCCCGGCGGCCCGTCAGCCTTGACGAACTCGACTATCACCAGGCGGCCGGCAGGCTTCAGTACGCGGGCGATCTCCCGCAGCACTCCTTCTCCTCCCTGCTCCTGCACCAGGTCGTGCAGCGCCGTGGCGATGAGGCAGACATCGGCGGAGCCGTCCCCCATGGGGATTGTTTTGGTGACATCGGCGACCGCGGCGGTGATGTTGGTAAGCCCCGCCTCGGCGACGCGCTGCTTCAGCTGGGCGATTCCCTCCTCCCAGAGGTCGAAGGCATGGATGACGCTCCCGGAACCTTCCGAGCCGGCGATGGCCAGGCTGTAATTCCCAGCGCCGCTGGCAAGGTCGAGCAGCACCGTGCCCTGATCCAGCTCCAGGGCGCGGAAAACCGCTTCCGTGTCAACAAAATCAAAACTGCTTCTTCCGGCCGCGATCGGTTTATCGTGCATTTCTAATTGCCTCCATTCCGGATTTGCTGTTCAAGAACCCCGCGGTAGACCTCATGGATCTCACCGTTGAAGAGGACGAAGCTGACCCTGCCCAGGGAAGTCTCGCCGCTGAGGTGTTCCATCACCGCGGCGAGCGCGACCGCCGCTGCCTCTGCCAGCGGATAGCGGTAGGCGCCGGTGCTGATCGACGGAAACGCGATCGACTCCAGGCCCTTCTCCGCGGCAAGCTCCAACGAGCGGCGATAGGCGCCCGCCAGCAGCTCGGCCTCACCCTGGTCGCCGCCCCGCCAGACGGGACCGACCGCGTGGATGACATACCCCGCCCGCAGACGGCCGGCCGTCGTGATGCAGGCCGAGCCGGTCTGGCAGCCGCCCAGTTGCCGGCACTCCCGCATGATCTCGGGGCCGCCGGCGCGGTGGATGGCGCCGTCCACGCCGGCGCCGCCCCGCAGGCCTGAATTGGCCGCATTGACGATCGCGTCAGCAGTCTGGGCGGTGATGTCGCCCTCGATCAGCTCCAGGATCCTGCCATTGATTTCGTATCGCACCGGCTTGCTTCCTCACCGTCGATTCTTCAGGCCGCGAACTCATGCCGCCGGCCCGGGTTGTGGCATTCGCCTCACAACTCCCTCGCAAAGCCCGCGCCTCCATATTAATATGGGGCCTGCGATCATGAAAGCGCTCGTATTCGAAAACGGCCGGCTGCGGCTGGCGGAAGACTACCCTGTGCCGGTGCCCGCCGCGGGCGAGGCGCTGGTGCGCGTCCGGCTCGCGGGCATCTGTGCCACGGATCTGGAGATCATCAAAGGATATATGGGCTTCGAAGGCATCCCCGGGCACGAATTCGCCGGCGTCGTGGAGCAGGCCTCCGACCCGGCACTCTCCGGACGGCGCGTCGCCGGCGAGATCAACGCCGCCTGCGGCAGCTGCGAACTGTGTGCCGCCGGCCTCCCGCGCCACTGCTCCGCGCGCACGGTGCTGGGCATCGCCGGGCGCAGCGGCGCCTTTGCCGAGTACCTGACGCTGCCGGAGCAGAACCTGCACCCGCTTCCCGGGACCATCTCCGACGAGGAGGCCGTCTTCATCGAGCCGCTGGCAGCCGCATTCGAGATCGTCGAGCAGGTCAACATCGGCGCCGGCAGCGCCGTGTGCGTTATCGGCGACGGCCGCCTCGGCCTGCTGGCGGCGCAGGTACTGGCCGCGCGTACGCGGGATTTGCTGGTCCTCGGCCACCATCCGGAAAATCTGGCGCTGCTAAAGCGGCGCGGCATTCATACGGCGCTGGCTCCCGCGGCCGGGACCACCGCTGCCGCCGAAACCATCGCGGCCGCCGGCAGGTTTGACATCGTCGTCGAATGCAGCGGCTCCGCTCCGGGTCTGGAGCTGGCGATGGATCTGGTCAGGCCGCGAGGCACTGTGGTGCTGAAATCCACCATCGCCGGCGCCCGCGGGCTGGACCTCAACCGGCTGGTCATCGATGAGATCACCCTGACCGGCTCGCGCTGCGGTCCGTTCGAACCGGCGATCGAGGCGCTGGCATCCGGGCAGGTGGATGTCAGCGGCATGATCGGCGCCAGTTTCAGGCTGGAGCAGGGCCTGGAAGCACTCGAACGCGCCGGCCAGCCAGGCGCGCTGAAAGTCCTGCTTAAGATCGGCTAGCGCCGCGGGCCGGCCGGCGCCTCGCGCCTACTGGTCCAGCGGCAGGTTCGCCATCTGCCAGCCCATCACGCCGCCGGCGAGATTGTAGATATTCTCAAACCCCTGCTCGTGGAGAAACCTGCAGACCATCTCCGAGCGGCTGCCCGTGCGGCAGCTGAGGATGATCGGCCGCTCGCCGTGCTGCTTCAGGGTGTCGACATGGTGGGCGATCTGCCCCAGCGGGATCAGCTGCGCCTCGGGGATGCGACCCGCCGCGAACTCGTGCGGCTCGCGCACATCGACCACGAGCGCGTTCCCGTCGCGGATAAGCTCATGCGCCTGCATCGAATCTATCTGCCGGCAGCTGGCCGGCGCGGAGCCGAACCCTCCCTGCTGCCAGCCGTAACCCTGATTGAAAAAACCGCCAAACCTCATGCGTACCTCTCCTTCTTCCTTGCTTGTTCCAGGTCAGAATACCGCCGCGGTGCGTTCGTCTGCGAGGAGTCGTGCAAAAACGCGCAGTATGAAAGCTTTCGACTCTGAAAAAGGAAAAAGGATTCGGCCCGTTATCAGGCGGCCGGCCGGATTATGACTTTCATCCGCCGCGGGGCGGACTATTCCGTGCGGCTGGTGATCTCGATCAGGTGGTAGCCGAACTGGGTTTTCACCGGACCGTGGACGGTGTTCAGCTCGCCGGTGAAGACCACTTCGTCGAACTCGCGCACCATCTGTCCGCGGCCGAACTCGCCCAGCTCGCCGCCCTGTTTGCCTGACGGGCAGCTGGAATGCTGCCGCGCCATCTCGGCAAAGTCGGCGCCCGCCGCGATCTCCTGCTTGAGCTGCTCACATTCTGTCTCGCTGTCAACGAGTATATGCCTTGCGCTTGCTGTTGCCATGGATTGCCTCCGTATGGTTTATTTTTCCTGAGAGAAGGGTGGCCAGCGGGCCGCCCGGGCGAATCCTGATGGAATCGCTATCTGTCAAACGTTCTCCACCATCTCCCACACGCCGCAGGGGCAGGTGCCGGCACAGAAGCCGCAGCCGATGCATTTCTCCGCGTCGACCACATACTCCCATTCGCCGTCGCGCTCGATGCGGCTGATGGCGCCGTAGTAGCAGACCGCCTGGCACATGCCGCAGTCACGGCACAGCCCGCAGGACATGCAGGTCTGCGCCTCCCGTTCCGGGACGCCCACAGCTTCCGCTTCACGCTCGGCGGCCTCACCGGTCCCAGCTGCTGCCCCGCCCGCGGCGCCGCCTTCCGGCGCCACGCCCCCGCCGGGCAGATCGCCAGGCTCCAGATCGGTCGAGCCTTCCACCCGGATGCCCGGTTCGGGCACATCCGTCGCCCGCATGTCGGCCGCCATCGCGCCGGTGGGAACGATATCCCGCGCACCGCCCTCATAATAAACCGTGCGGATGCGCTCGTAGGGGATGACCTGTTTCATTTCGGGAACGATATCAACTTCCATCATCAGGTTGTGCACCGCCTCGGCGGTGATGCGCCCCTGGCCGATGGCGTTGGTGATCAGGCCCGGCCGCGTGGTATCGCCCACGGCGAAGATCTTCGGATCGGAGGTCTGGCCGGTATCGTTGACTACCAGGTAGCCGCGCTCGATATCCATGCCGGCGGGCAGGAAGTCGAGCACCGGGATCTCGCCGATGGAGATGATCACCTTGTCGGCGGCCATGCTGCTGCCGTCCTGGAAGTAAATCTTCTTCTTTTTGGCATCATAGCGTTCGGTGATCTTCGGCCAGGCGACCGTGGTGCCGCGCGATTCGGCCAGCTCCCGCTCCTTGCCAAAGCTGGCGGGCGGCTGGATGTCCACGGCCGTGACCCTGGCGGCGCCCAGGTTCCACGCCTGGCAGGCGATGTCCATGCCGACATTGCCGGCGCCGATGACGACAACCTGCTGGCCCGCGAGGTCCCCCGCCTCGCCGAAGTTGACCGCCTTGAGAAACTCGATGCCGGGCGTGACGTCCTCCCAGCCGGGGAACTTGATCAGCCGCGCCTCGTGCGCGCCGCTGGCGACGACGACGATGTCGTGCTCCTGGTAAATCCGGCCGAAAAGCTTGCGGTTGACCCTGGTGTTCAGATGGACGGCGACGCCGATCTCGGCAAAGCGCGACAGTTCCTTCTCCAGAACCTCCTGCGGCAGCCGCTCACGCGGGATGGCCAGCTCCATCTTGCCGCCCAGCTTGCCGGCGGCTTCGTACAGATCGATCTGGTGACCGCGCAGGCCCAGCTGCCAGGCGACGGAGAGGCCGCCGGGGCCGCCGCCGATGACCGCCACCTTCTTGCCGGTCGAACGCGCCTTTTTCGGCGCCGGCACTTCGAGGCTGAGCGAGCCCATCTTCCTGATGTCATGCGGCTTGTCAACAAAGAGTCCGCGGGTGCAGGCGTCCATGCAAAGATTGGGGCACACCTGGCCGCAGACGCTCGCCGGGAAGGGGCTGTACTCCAGCACCAGCGCCAGCGCTTCCTCCAGCCGCCCCTGACGGATGAGCGAAGCGCGCTTGTGCGACGGGATGCGCGACGGGCAGGCATAAGCGCACGGCGGCAGATATTTCTCGTTGTACCAGACCGGCCGGAAGCGCCGTTCCTCACCGGTGGTGATATACGGCAGGATCGTGCGCGGATGCGTGATGTATTCGCCGAAGATGCCTCCCTGGCCGACTGCCGGCTCCCAGATTTCTTTGCGGAACTCGGCCGCCGACATGCGGAAACCGCGCCGCGCGGCCTTCTCCTCCGGCGTCAGCGCGATCAGCTGGCGCCACTGGCTCCGGTCGGCGGTAAGCTCCCTGAGGTGATCCATGCGGTCGATGGCTTTGAGATAAGGTTTGATATTGGTAGTGAGCCATTTCCAGTCGGCGTCGGCGAGCTCGATCAGCTTGACGTCGCCCTCGCTGTAGCCCTGGATGGGACCGCGGAAATATATCGTGCCGCCGACCATGCCGACGCAGGGACGGTAGCCGAGGATGTTATCCGGATTGCGCGGCTCCACGCCGCAGACCACGGCGATGCCGCCGGCCTTGAATTCGGCGAAGGAGTCGCCCACGTCGCGGAAATACCATGACTGCAGCGGCTCGAAGCGCGGATTGAACTTCGTCATCGTCTCACAGCGGGCGCCGCCGCCGCCCTGCACGTAGAGGATCCCCTGGGCGCCGGCGTTGTGGGCGCCGTTGGTGACGTCCCCGAGCACGGTGATCCTGGCGCCGCAGTTGATCCAGCCGGCGTCGTCCGAGGCGCTGCCCTTGACCACGATCTCGGTGCCGGCCATGCCCATGCTGCCCAGCCGCTGGCCGACAGGACCGTCGACGGTGATCTTCACCTTTTTGCCCTGCGGCCAGATGCGCCCGCCGATGCCATGCTGGCCGTCGGCATGGACCGTGACCTGGCGCTCGCCCTGCCTGACGGCAGCCTGGATCTGTTCCTCCAGCTGCCGGGAAGAGACGCGCTCGCCTTTGATTTTTCCGTTAATAATCATATTTTTAACCGGGGACACCTTGCTTTTTAACCCGGGACACCTTGCTTTTTAATCTTTTTAATCCAGCCGGGACTTAAAAAATGTAAGGTGTCTCCGGTTTTTTCAGACCACATGACTGATACCCAGCCGCTCGGCGATCTCCCTGTCGGCGACGCCGAGGGCGTCGGACATGCCGATCGGCAGCTCGGTGCTTCGGCCCAGCGGCGCGAAGATCTTGCGCAGCTCCACGTCGGCGCTCTTGAATACCTCTACCACGCGCTCGGCCACCTTGTCGGGGTCGAGCCGGCGGTAGAGCTTGGGGTCCTGCGTGGTGATGCCGCGCGGGCAGCGGCCAGTATTGCACAGATTGCAGCGGTTGTACTCGTCGCCGAAGCACCAGGCGGCGGCCTGCATGATGTGCTTGCCCGTGTCCACCGCAGAGGCGCCCAGCATGATCATGGCGGCGGCGTTGGCCGCCAGGTTGCCGGTCTTGCCCATACCGCCGGCGGCGATCAGCGGCAGCTCGTTCTGCTTGCCCTGCGCCACCAGGTCGAGGTAACAGTCGCGGATGTTGGACGCGATCGGATGCCCCATCTTGTCCATGGAAACGTTGTAGGCGGCGCCGGTGCCGCCGTCCTCGCCGTCGATACACAGCGCGCCGGCGTACGGATTGCGCGCCAGGTTGTTGAGCACCGCCATCGCCGTCTTGGTGCCGGATATCTTGGGATAGACCGGCACGCGGAAGCCCCAGGCCATCGACATCGACTGGATCATCTTGGCGACGGCTTCCTCGATGGAATACTTGGTCTGGTGCGTCGGCGGCGAGGCCAGGTCGACGAACTCGGGCACGCCGCGGATCTGGGCGATCAGCTTCAAAACCTTGTAGGCCATCAGCAATCCGCCATCGCCGGGCTTCGCCCCCTGACCGTACTTGATCTCGATGGCGGCCGGATCCTCGGTCATCTCCGGAATGGCGTGCACGATCTCGTCCCAGCCGAAATAGCCGGAAGCGATCTGGAGGATGAAATATTTGGCGAAACGGCTCTTTAAGAGGCGTGGCGGGATGCCGCCCTCACCGGTCGCCATCACCACAGGCATGCCTTCCACTTCATTCAGGTAGGCAACGCCCATCGCCAGCCCCTCCCACATGTGCGGCGAGAGAGCGCCGATGCTCATGCTGCCGATGCGGATGGGGTAGATCTCGCGCACCGGCGGGATGAAACCGTCGCCGCCGGCCTGGCTGACCAGCAGCCAGTCGCCGCGCCGCTTCAGCGGCAGCGCTTCCGCCGGCAGGTTGCGTCCCAGCAGGGTGCGGATGCGGAATTCATGCCGGCCGGCATCCAGCGCCGGATCGGTGAGCATCGAGATCCGCGTAAATTTAAGTTGATCCACAGTCGAAGGCGTGGGATCGTTGCGCCGGCCGCCGCGGCGGAAGGGCACGCCGCCCCTGTTCTTGTAGGTGAGAAACTTGTTGCGCTCGTTGTACTCCGGCTCGATCGCCTCATTGGGGCAGACCAGCGTGCAGGAGCCGCAACCGGTGCAGTAACGGTCGATGTCGGTCACCTGCCGGACGACATGCACGACCTCGCGCTGCGCCTGGGGGTTGGGCACGCCGCCTTCGGAGAACACCCGCCGGTGCACATGCGGCGCCGCCTCGATGGCATTCACCGGGCAGACCGCCGTGCAGCGGCCACAGCGGGTGCAGCGGTCGTCGCGCCAGCGGATGATATATGGGAACTCCCGCAGCGAGAGCTCATGATTCTGGTCTAGTCTGGTTGCCGGTTTCATATCAGTCCGGGGACGTTCCTTTCCTAACGTTCCTAATTTTCCATCAATAATTACTACTTTATAATTTTGGGAACGTTAGGAAAGGAACGTCCCCGCAGCTGGTTCCAGCGGATCATCTCACCCGCACCGGGAGAGATGATCGCCATGTCGTACTTCATCGGCGAGAAGTCACTGGTCCGGTCACGGTCGGGGATAGCCTCGTCCAGACCGCATTCCTCGCTCATCAGCGCATACTTGCCGGGCACGCCGCCGACGATGCCGGGCCTGAGCTTCTTGGCGTCCTGCACCATGAATACGGAACCGTCGGGCGTGAAACCGATGACGCAGTTGGGCCCGTCAATGCACAGCGGCCGCAGCGACCGCCGGATCAGCCTCAGCGCCTCCCCATCCTTCCGGGAATCGATTTCCTTTTCCGACAGCGGCGTTATCACATCCTTGTAATATGTCAAGGGATAACCCAGCTGCCGCTGCGTGTAGTGCAGGATGTGCGCGAACACCTCCGAATCGGAATTGTAGCCCATGTAGCCGGGGAAGCCGCGGCTGGTGAGGAACTCCATGATCGGCACGAAAGCAGTGTTCTCGCCGTTGGTCATCGTGCAGTACCCCTGCAGGAAAAAAGGATGGCAGGCGTACAGGTAGATGTCATAGTTGGTGTTCTGGCGGCCCTGGGCCAGGATGACTTTCGCCTGGAGCGAACCGTCATCGAGATTGAAGAAATGGCCCAGATCCAGCGGGTCGCCCACTTCCTTGAGCGTGACGATATCGGGATAGAACGAGAAGGCGAAAATCGACTCCTCCTCCTCTCCCAGCTCGCGCAGCGCCAGACGCGTCTTGAGCAGCAGCTCCTCCTGCGTCGCCTGCGACCGGTCACGGAACAGCTGTGGATACTGGTAGACCTTGGCGAAGTAATGATCGCGGCGGCCGGTCTCCGGCTCGGGCGCCGACTCATCAATGTTCGGCTGCCACATGTGGACCTCTTCGAAGCCCTGGGCATACATATAATTGTCGAGGTCGCGCATGCCCTCCGACGAAGCGATGCCCGAAAAGATCGGCAGCCCCTTGAATTTTTCAAACTCGCCGCCCAGGTCCTTCAGGACCAGGCCCAGGCCGGAGCCGTCGTGGCCTTCCTTCATCGTGTTGAGGGCCATGACGTTCTCCATGGGCGAAAAATATTCAGATGATGTGATGGCGCTAAGTCGGCACATGATCTGTCACCTGTCTGCCTGACGGCGGCCACCGGCCGCGTCGTGCTGCTAACAAAAAAGCGGAATTTCCTAAAGGAAGGACTTCCTCCGGGAGCACCGGAACCGGTGTCCGCCTTTAATTATACAATAAGCCTGCGCCGCTCAAAGCCCGCGGGCGCCTGGCCACCCTGCCCGCCGCCAGGCTCCCGCCCGGTAGCGCACAGGTCGCTTATTATTGCATAATGACGCCTGATTGGCACCGCGTTTGTACAGTTGGAGTAAAAGCCCGCGCCGGGACGGGAGTCAGCGCCGGAGCAGCCGCATCGCTTTCAGGCCGAAGCCGAGCTTCTCCTGGTCGTCGCTGCGGTGCACATCCAGGCCGGTGAGGTCGTTGATGCGCCCCAGCCGGTAGCGGATGGTATGCCGGTGGGTAAAGAGCGCGTCGGCGGTGGAAGCGACGCTGCGGTCATTGGCCAGGTAGGCCTCCAGCGTGCCGACGAGGTCGGTGTTGTGCTTGCGGTCGTATTCCTCCACGCGGGCGATGGTCTCACCATAAAAGTTGCGCACCTCTTCCGGATCCTCTTCCAGCGCGCCCAGCAGCAGCTTGTAGACGCCCATGTCATCGTAGGTGACGATGGCGGCGGTCTCCCCCAGCCGCTGGCTCACCTGCAGGGCGGATTGCGCCTCGCGGTAGGCGCGCCGGGTCTCCGCGGGACCGGCGTGAAAACGCCCGAGGCCGATGGACACGGTCAGGTCCGGCAGCAGCTCCCTGCAGGTCTGCCGAATCAGGGCGGCGGTTGACTTGGCTACCGACATCAGTTTTTCCCCGCCATCGCCAAGCGGCGGCAGAAAGGCGATGACGTTATCGCTCTTGGGCGTCAGCAGCGCGTTCTGATGATATGAGCGGATCACCTGCTTGACGCCGCTGAAAAACCGGTTCTTGATTTGCTGCACTTCCTGCTCCTTCAGCTTCCGGCCGGAGACGTAGTCGCCGAAGGAATCGATGTCGGCGATCAGCACCAGACAGCCGTGGCTCAGGTCGCCACCGAGGAAGCTGGCCCGCTGCAGGATCGCCGGCCCGGAATCGAACTCGCCCGCCAGCAGGTCGTCGACAAAGTCGCCGCGCAAGCGCGTCTCCGCCTCCAGTCGCGCCAGCTCGCGCCCCATCGCCACGGCAGCCACCGTGGCGGCGCTCTCCAGCGCCACCAGGTCCATGTCGTTAAACGGCGCCCCGGATTCGAAGCTGGAGACGTAGCCCTGGACGTCGCGGCTGACGGTGATCGGCACCGTGATCGCCGCGGGATACTCGCTGTCGGCATCGAGCGGGATGCGCTGATAGCGCTGCGTGCGGCCGCGCGCCTCCACCCGCCTCCGCGCCGGCTCCATATGCCTTAATGCAATAAACTTGTCAACCATCCCGGTGCCGGCGTCCGCAGGCACCGATCTGGCCAGGATTTCGTGGAAAGCGTCCTCGAGGACGACCGGCAGGCCCAGCAGCTCCGCGGTGGTGTCGGCGATCGACTGCCAGCCGCCGCCGTCGATGACCACGTCCAGCAACCGCCGGTGGATCTCCTGCGAGCGCCTCAGCAGCGAAACGTGTTCGCCCACGATGCGCTCCGAGATCTCGGCGATGATGTGTGTCCAGCGAACCTCGTCGGGGATCTCGACGATGGGGAAATGATGGCGGTTGCCCAGCGCGACCAGCTCCGGCGCCACTGTTTTGACAAACCGCCCAGGCTTGACCAGCAACCCGGCCGCGCCGGATTTGATGATCTTGCGGGTGAACTCCACCTGCGCCTCAGGATCCTGGGCCGCGGCGAAAAAAGTCGAGAGCACCAGCTCGCCGCCGGTGAGCCAGTCGCCGATGTCCGGAACCTCGCCCACAGTCACCTGCGAGACTTCCCGGTCCAGACCCTTGCGCCCCGCCAGCAGCCTGGCGTCCTCCAGCAAAGGGAGTTTAATGATCTCTGAAACGCGCAATCCCACGGTGCTCCTTTTTTGGACTTGTGGAGTAAATTGTCCTCAGCGGGCCGATTTCAATCAAATATTAGGCCCAAAGGACCGCACAAGCCCTGTCCCATTGTACAATAAAATTATGCTTTTTTTGTACATTGTGGACAAAGAAGCTCTTGTCTGCGCTTATGAATCCTCGAACGGAAAGACCATCCTGATCGTCTTCACCTGCACGATGGTGCAATCGGTCTGCACCGGCCGCGAATCGGAAGAACGGCTGGTGCAGGTTGCCTGCGTCACCGGGATGAATTCGACCTCGGGTGCGTTGAGGATGTCGGACACCCGCCCCTGGTGATTGCCCGGCTTCAGATGCACGTTGCCCTCGATCTCGTACTCGTCCGTGAGGATCTTCGCCCTGACGGGCTGCGTCTTGACCCTGGCGTCGGTCGCCATTTGCGGTCACCTCCCCTCGATGTGAGTCTAGCCCCGAAAACCGCGCATATTATCGGGAAATGCAGCTGAGAACTTGACAGCCCAGCCAGCCAGAGACATGACTATCCCACCACATGAAACAGCTGGTTAACAAGCCCGCCGGCCAAAACCGCCAGCGTGACCGTGAAAAGGCTGATGGCCGCGGCCCCTTTCCAGCCCAGCTCTTTGCCCAGCACCGCAACGGTGGCGGCGCAGGGGATGTAGATGGCCGTCACCAGCGCGAAGACGAACAGCTGCGAGTTGGTCATAATCAGGTTGAGGTTATGCTCCACGCCGGCGCCGGCGCCCATGGCGATCGCCAGGGTCACCAGCAGCTGCAGGGCCAGCTCCTTGCGCAGCACACCCATAACCAGCGCCAGGCCGGCTACCGGCGGCAGGCCCATCCACGTCTCCACCACCGGCGACAGCGGCCGCACCAGGTCGAACAGGTAGCCGCTTTGGTAAAGCGCGCCCAGCCCCAGGCTGCCGATGGCGATGATCGGCGCCGCCATCATCACGAACGCCTTGAAGCGGAACCAGGTCTTTTTGAGCATGGTTTTAAGATGCGGCCGGCGGAAGGAGAACATCTCCATCACCAGCCCGGTCGACTCCCCCGGCATGATCTTGTTCAGCCCCAGGCCGGCCAGCACCCAGATCACCATGACGATCAGATAAAGGCCAAGCGCCGCCTGCCAGCCGGCATAGAAAGCGACGGCGCCGAAGATCACCGCCGTACGGGCGCTGCACGGCACCAGAGCGATCA
The DNA here is from genome assembly GCA_021791195.1 of Actinomycetes bacterium. Classification (GTDB taxonomy): domain Bacteria; phylum Actinomycetota; class Thermoleophilia; order BMS3ABIN01; family BMS3ABIN01; genus JACWAD01. The sequence continues at coordinate 169,840 of JAJYXB010000019.1, forward strand.
GTGTCCCGGCAAGCAGGCGCTCCCGCCTGGTGGTCAGCACCCGCGTACCGATGATCGCCGGCACATTGCAGCCCGCGCCGGCGACGATGGGGATCATCGCCCGGCCGTGCAGGCCGAATTTATGCATGACCGAGTCGGTGAGGAAGGCGACGGAGTTCAGGTAGCCGGTATCCTCCAGAAAGGCCAGCACAAAGTAGAACACCAGCACGAAGGGGACACCGATGGTAAGAGCTGCTTCAAATCCCTGCGGGATCCACATCAGCGAGCGGCTGACGGCATTGTCGCCGATCATCGCGAACAGTCCGCTTTGCAGCGGCGGCACGACATAGACTTCCCAGATGTCGCTGAGCACATTTGCCAGATTGTTGCCGGCGAAATACATCAGCACGAAAATGAAGGCCAGTATCGCCAGCAGGATGGGAACACCGCTGACCGGCCCGGTGGTATAACGCCACAAGCGTTCACCCAGGTTCTGCTGCGGCTGAGCCGCAGAGGTGCTTTCCACTTCCTCGGCAATGGCCGCGGCCAGCAGGTGCCGCTCACCGGCGACGCGGCTGCCAGACGGCTGGCCGTGCTCCTCGGAGATCCGCTGCCGCAGCTTCGCGGCCAGTTCCAGCAACCGCTGCCAGCCCTGCATCGATGCCGCGATCTCCACGAATTCGGGATCGTTCTCCAGCAGCAGCAGCGCCATCGCCCGGTGCGGCAGCCCGTAGGGCTCCTCCACGCCGGAGACAGCGATGGCGGCGGTCAGCTCGCCAATGACTCTTTCCACGTCGCGGCCGAAGGTCAGGTTGGGTGGCTCCGGTTTTTTGCGCGTGCGGGCGACGCGCTCGGCCGCCAGCACCAGCTCGTCGAGCCCTTCGCCGCGGTTGGCCACCGTGGGGATGACCGGCGCCCCCAGGTGCGCTGAAAGCCTGTCGATGTCGATGTCGCGTCCCTGGCGCCGCAACAGATCCAGCACGTTGAGGGCGATGACGAGCGGATAGCCCAGTTCGAGGAACTGCAACACCATATACAGGTTGCGCGAAAGGTTGGTGGCGTCGACGACCATGATAACGGCATCGGGATTGCCGTCCAGCACACCCTGGCGCGCCACCCACTGGTCCTCGGAGACCGCGCCGAGCGCGTAGGTGCCGGGCAGGTCGATGATGCCGATGCGGGTGCCGTTCTGGGAGGTGACGGCCATGTTGATCTCGACGGTCTTGCCGGGATAGTTGGCCGTGTCCACCCCCATCCCCGTCAGGCTGTTGAAGATGCTCGACTTGCCCACGTTGGGGTTGCCGGCCAGCGCGATCGTCAGATCGGTCTCGCCGCGCAGCTTGTGGATCGCGCTATGGCAGGAAAATTGCACCCGTGAAACTCACTCTCGTATCGCCGCCGGCCAGTTTACTTGCTGCCCTTGACCATGATCTTGGAGGCGACTTCCTGGCCCAGCGCGTACTGGCTGCCCGCGACCCTGACCAGCATGGGTCCCTTGAAGGGGGCGATCTCCTTGACCTTGACGCGCGCGTCGGGGAACAGACCCAGCGTGGCCAGATACTGCAGCAGCTTCGGCTCCTCTTCGGTGACGCGTTCGATGACGCCTTCGTCGCCCACACACAGCTGCGACAGCGGCACCGCATCGCGGTCGCGCTGCCTGGCTTTCTTCGTGCCCGGGATCGGGAAACCATGGGGACATGTCTCGGGGTTGCCGAGGATCTGGGCGAGCTTCTCCTCCACTTGCGGACTCATGGCATGCTCCAGCCGGCAGGCTTCCTCATGTACCTCGCCCCAGTCCAGCCCGAGAACATCCGTAAGAAAGCGCTCCCAGAGGCGGTGGCGCCGCACCAGCGATTCCGCCGTCTCGTTGCCTTTCCGGGTCAGCTGCACTCCCTCACGGCGGCTGACCTTGACGAAGCCGTTCTCGGTCAGGCGCCTGAGCATGTCGGCTACCGTCGGCGGCGAAACATTCATCCGCTCGGCCAGACGCGCCGCTATTACCTGTCCCTCCAGGGACATCTTGTAGATTGCCTCAAGGTATTCCTCAACTGCGGGGGTGATCGCATTAGGCATACTGCCCCTCCTCGAGTAAATTTGTCACTTAATCCGAATAAAATTTGTCGCCCAAAAATAGTTAGGCTAGTATTATAGTAAATAGTCGAATCACCTAATGCAAGGGGGACGTTGCTTTCCTAGAGTTCCTAAATTATGCAAGTTGGATGGTTTTGCCCGGAGAGATGCCTTCTATTCCTGAAGAACCGGGAACGAACCTTCAGGCATAGTGCAATGCCAGCGAGGGGACGCAGCAAAGTTGGAACTTTAGGAAAGCAACGTCCCCCGGAGTTCACGTCCCTCGGAGTTCAGTCGGAAGCGGCACAGGTTATAATTAGGGTTCCGGCCAGAGCCGGCTTGGCGGGATGATGTTCGCGAACGAACGGGAGTGCTGCTTGATACAGGAACCACATCTGCCCGATTACCATATCCACACGCCGTTCTGCGGTCATGCCGGCGGCGAGATGGAGCAGTACGTGGCAGCAGCGGTCAGCAGCGGCATGCCGGAGATGGGATTCGCCGACCACCTGCCGCTGTTTCACATCGACGATCCGACTCTGGCAATGTGCCACGCGGACCTGCCAGTCTATGTCGAGCGTGTCCTTGCGCTGCAGGAAGCGAACCCGGGATTTCCCATCCGCCTGGGAATCGAAGCCGACTATATAGTCCAGCACCTGGACGATGTCGCCCGGCTGCTGGCGCTTTACCCCTTTGATTATGTTTATGGTTCGGTGCATTTCATCGGCGAGTGGGGCATCGATCAGTCACGCTTCAAATATGAGTTCGAGCGGCGTGACATCAATGACGTCTACCGCCTCTACTTCGAGCACGTGATGGCGGCGGCGCGCACCGGGCTCTTCGATGTCATGACACATCTGGATGTGGTCAAAAAGTATGGCCACCGGCCCACGCGCGACCTGTCTGAGCTGTACCACGAGGTCGGCGCCACGCTGGCAAAGAGCAACGTCGCCATCGAGCTCAACTCCTCCGGCCTGCGCAAGCCGGTGGAAGAGATCTATCCCGGTCTGGAGCTGCTGGAGATCATGCATGAGCACCGCGTGCCGATCACGTTCGGCTCCGATTCCCACAAGCCGGCGCAGGTAGGCCAGGATTTCGACCTGTTGCTGCGGCATGCCCGCGCCGCCGGCTACAAGGACTTCGTTGGTTTCGCGGGCCGGCAACGGATACCGCGGCCGCTGCCCTAGGTCCGGGCACAGAGCAGACCGATGAGCGCGACACTTCCCATCATCTACAACCCGATCGCCGGTGGCGGCAGCGAGCGCCGGATGCGCCGGGCGGAGAGAGCGCTCGCGGAGCTGGGCTGCCGAACCGAGCTTTTGCCCACCTCGGGCTCCGGCTCAGCTACGAGCCTGGCCCGGCGTGTGGTTGCCAGCGGCGCACGGCGGCTGGTGGCGGCTGGTGGCGATGGCACGGTCAACGAGGTCATTAACGGCATGGCGGGCAGCGGCACGGAGCTGGCGATCATACCCGCCGGCACCGCCAACGTGCTGGCCCTCGAGCTGGACATCCCGCTGCAGCTGCGCGAAGCCTGCGAGCTGGCCTGCGCCGGCCAGAGCAAGGCGATTGATCTGGGCGTCGCCGGCAGCCGCTACTTCGCCCTGATGGCAGGCATCGGGTTTGACGCACTGGTAATCAAGAACATCATCCCGGTGCTGAAACGGTCGATCAGGCGCGCCGCATTTCCCGTCACGGGACTGGTCACGCTCCTGCAGCAGGAACTCCTGCCGCTCCAGGTTGAAACCGCGGAGCGGCGCTGTGAAGGCTATTTCGTCGTGGTCGCCAATTCACGCTACTACGGTGGCAAATTCGGCCCAACGCCGCAAGCAAGCATGACCGACGGTCAGCTCGATGTGTGCGTACTGAAGGGGAAGAGCATCCAGGAGATGCTCAATTTCTGGGTGGCGGCCCTGAGACGAAACCACGTCGACGCCTCGCTGGCCGATTATTTCCGCGCCAAGCGGGTGGATGTCTCCTGCCCGTCAGGCAAGCCGGTGCCGGTGCAGACCGACGGGGAACTGATCGGCGAGCTGCCGATGAGCATCGCGGTGGCCCCGCGGGCGCTGCGCGTCTGCACCGGGAAGGATTTTGCTTGATAACACCCGCCCGGCTGCCCGTAATCATCAAACGCCTGGAACGCCACTACGGCCGCCCCCGGTGGCAACCGCGCTTCTCCCCGGTGGAGGAGCTGGTGTTCACTATCCTGTCACAAAACACTACTGACACAAACGCGCAGCGGGCGCTCGACTCGCTGCGCGATCGCTTTCCCCGCTGGCAGGATGCCGCCAGCGCCGGGGAGCGCAGCATTGCCGCGGCCATCCGCTCCGGTGGCCTGGCCGATGCCAAGGCGCGCTATATCAAGGGCGCCCTCGCCGGCATCCTCGCCGCGCAGGGGGACCTGTCCTTTGGATTTCTGGATCAGATGAGCGACCGCGAGGCAATCACCTATCTGACCTCCTTCACCGGCATCGGCGTCAAGACCGCCTCCTGCGTGCTGCTGTTCGCCCTCGGACGGCCGGCGATGCCGGTTGATACCCATGTGTTTCGTGTTGCCAAACGGCTGGATTTCCTGGATGTCAAAGCGACACGCCAGAGCGCCCACCGGATCCTGGGGGCGATCACGCCGCCGGATGACGTTTACAGCTTCCATGTCAACCTGGTCCGGCACGGGCGCCAGATCTGCAAGGCAGCCAGGCCGCGGTGCAACGATTGCGTCATCGAGCCGCTCTGTCCCTCCAGCCTGGCAACTGTTGCCCTGATGCCGTTCACGCCGGCAAATTAGAGTGTCAGGATGGGGACGTTGTTTTCCTAAAGTTCCTGTTTCCGCGATAGCAGGCTGGCGTCTCCTCTTCCTGCATCCGCGATAGCGGTGTGACGCCCATCCGCACAAACGAAGAGGCGCCCCGGAGGGCGCCCCTGACGATCCAGGATCCCTGGTGACAATCCTAATCGTCGCTCTCGTGACGACCCTGATTGTGATTGCCGTCATGATTGCTTTCGTGATCGCCGCCGCCATGATTGCCGTACTGACTGCCGCTGGCGCTATGGCCGCCGCCATCATCGCCGCCACTGTACTCCCGCTGGCCCGAATGGCCCAGGCCGGAAACGTAAGTGCCGACGGCATGCAACGTCGAATCACTGATGGCCGTTGCCGAGAAGGCAGGCATCCCGTCATCTCCATGGCGCGCCGTGTCGATCACATCGCCGGCTGATTCGCCCTGGATATTGGGAGCATAAGCGGTTCCCTGCCCGTTGCTGCCATGACATGCCGCGCAGTACTGCTGGAAGGCGGCCGCACCGGGGCTGTCGCCCGCAAATGCGATGACGCTGACTGAGAGCATGAGAACCAGACCAAGACAGAGAGCGATTGCAACGCGGAACGAACGTGTCATCTAACCACCTCCCTTCTCACCCATAATCCCTTAAAACCCGAAAAAACCCGCCCAACCGAGCGGCGGCAAATAACACTTCAAAGAGTATTTAGGTTCTTTAAACCCTGTTTTTATTTTGGACCATAAACATGGCTGGATGCAAACCAGACTCGTCAGGGTTTTCCCTGATTTGTGGTATCAACATTAAAGGACCGGAGCCGCCTGGACTCCGATCCTTTAATGTATTTCCTGAAGGGTTCAGTTGATGAACCCCAAAACGCCATCTGGCTTTTTAGTCATCATCATCATGATGATGATGTCCATCGCCATGGCCATACTCTTCTTCACCTGGCTTTACCCTTTCGGACGCATGGTCGGTGGATTTGCCATGGTCACCCGAACCGTGGACCGTGCCGTGGCCGTGGTACTGCGCGCCGGCAGCATCGTCGGTGTCAGCACTGGCATAAGCGATGACGCTCACTGAAAGCAGCAGCGCCAGAGCCAGGCTAAGCGCCAGCATGATACGAAAAGAACCTGTCATAAAATCACCTCCCGGCAATTCCGTTTTTATAAAGCCTTAAAGGAGAACCGGCAGCGACCGGGCGCCCGAATGGCGATGGACGCTGCCGCGGTGGAAAGCATGCCGATGATCGAATTTTGTCCTTACCTCAAATTGCCGCAGTGGGATTTCTGCTTAACTATTATCGGTGACGATTCCTTTTTCATTAACCCGGACCCGCCAGCCGCTGTTTGCTTTTATCCGGGAAATAACTGAGAATATTGCGTTGCAAACGGATTCGGGCGGCCGCTGCGGATTGCGGTGTCCCGCCTCCAGTAAGGAGATGCTTCCCCGATGATGCTCGTTCCCCACGCCTGCGTGAACGCTGCCGTGGGCAGACTGATCGACAACCCGCTTAGCGCGTTCGCCGTCGGCGTCGCCGGCCACGCGGTGCTTGACCTGACGCCGCACAAGGATATCTCCGCCCACAAGGCGGAAGGCCTGGCGGTGGCACTGATGCTGGGCCTGATCGGCAGCAGCTGCGGATGGACTTCCAGCGCTTTCTGGTGCGCCATAGGCGGTGTCCTTCCTGACGTGGAACAGGTGCTGCCCTGGACAGACCCCAAGCGTGGCCGCCGGCGCTGGTTCCTGACGCACAGGCCTGCGCTGCACTCGATCCCGCTGCCCGGCGCGCCGCAGTGGCGAGCCCCCCTGCTGGCGCAGTCGGTCGTCTCGGCGGCCGCGCTAACGCTGGCGATCACGCGCTGCCGGCCCCGCTGGTAAGACATTGCCAATTACAAATTGACAGAACTTCCAGGAGTGCCAATGGACAAGCTCAAGCAGACAATCGCAGCTATCAAACCGCTCGACAGCGAAGCGGTCCAGCGGGCCCGCGAACGCCAGGATCAGCTGACCAAGCCACAGGGCAGCCTGGGGGTGCTCGAGCAGCTGTCGCTGCAGCTGGCCGGCATCCAGGGCACCGAGAAGCCCGCGATCGGCAGGAAGGTGATCATCGTCATGGCCGGCGACCACGGCATCGTCGCCGAGGGCGTCAGCGCTTTCCCGCAGGAAGTGACGCCGCAGATGGTGGCCAACTTCGCCGCCGGCGGAGCCGGCATCAACGTGCTGGCGCGCCACAGCGGCTGTGAGGTGCGGGTGGTAGACGTCGGCGTCGCCGTCCCCCTCGAGATCGAGGGAGTCATCGGCAGGAAAGTGCGCCCCGGCACGGCCAACATCGCGGAGGGTCCGGCGATGACGCGCGACGAAGCAGCCGCTGCCGTCGAAGCCGGCATCGAGGTCGCCGAGGCGGAGATCGCCGCCGGAGCCGACCTGCTCGGCACCGGTGACATGGGCATCGGCAATACCACCCCCAGCAGCGCCATCCTGACCGTGTTCTCCGGCGCGGCCACCGAACTCACCGTCGGCCGCGGCACCGGCATCGGCACCGATGCGATGGCGCACAAGCGCGACGTCGTCCAGCGCGCCATTGCCGTCAACCAGCCTGATGCCGGCGACGGCCTGGATGTGCTGTCCAAGGTCGGCGGGCTCGAGATCGGCGGGCTGGCGGGGGTCATCCTCGGCGCCGCCGCCGGACGCGTGCCGGTGGTCATCGACGGTTTCATCTCCTCCGCCGCCGCCATGGTCGCGGCCAGCCTCGCGCCCGGGAGCAAGAGCTACATGATCGCTTCGCACGTGAGCGTCGAGCCTGGCCACAAGCTGATGCTGGAGGAGCTCGGCCTCAAGCCGATGCTGTTCATGGACATGCGCCTGGGCGAGGGCACCGGCGCCGCTCTGGCCGCCAGCCTGGTGGAAGCCGCCGCCAAGGTGATCTGCGAGATGGCTACCTTCGCCGAGGCCGGCGTAGCGGAGAGCGAAGAGAAAGTATAAAGCCTGCCGGAACTTTAATATGATGGCGCTATGAAAGTCTTTGTGACAGGCGCTACCGGCTTCGTGGGCAAACATGTCGCCGCCCGGCTCATCGCCGACGGCCACGAACCCGTCTGTCTGGTAAGGGACGCCGGTTCCGACGCCGCGCAAGGTCTGCGCCGCCTGGGAGCCAGACTCGTTTCCGGGACCATCACATCTCCTGAGGATGTCATCGCTGGCGCTGGCGGAACTGACGCCACTATCCACCTAGTCGGCATCATCTTCGAACGGCGCGGCGCCTCTTTCCAGCAGGTCCATGTGGAAGGAACCATCAACGTGCTGGCTGCTGCCAGGACCGCCGGCAGCAGCCGTTTCATTCACATGAGCGCCCTGGGCGCCGGCGAAAACGCGGTCAGCGCTTATCTCAAGACGAAATGGACCGCAGAACATGCCGTGATCGCCAGCGGCCTGGACTACACCATATTCCGGCCCTCAATCATCTACGGTCCCGGCGGCGAGTTCATCGACATGCTACTGGGCCAGGCGCGCCGGCTGCCCCTGCTGCCCGTGATCGGTGACGGCCGCTACCTGATGCAGCCAGTCTCCGTTTCCGATGTGGCGCAGGTTTTTTCCGCCGCTCTTACGAATCAGAAGTCAATCAACCGGATATATGATGTCGGCGGACCATCCCAATTGACTTATAATGAGATGCTTGACACTGTCTGCCGGGCACTTGGCAAGAAAAGACTGAAACTGCACATCCCCGTGGCGGTGATGCGCCTGGTCGCGGGCGTGAGCGAAAAAACAATGTCAAAACCCTTCCTCACAACTGATCAGATCGCCATGCTGTTGCAGGGCAGCACCGGCGACATCTCCGGCTTGCGGCAAGATTTCAGTATCGGACCGGTGGATTTTCCCGGCGGTCTCGCCTCCCTGCTGCAGGCGTGACGGCGATCCGGAAGATTCTGCGACAGCGCTACATTACGATTACATCCAAAGCAGGCGGCAGGCGAACAGAACCCCCCGGTCGTTCTGCTATAATATCTCCCCATGGATACAGTCCTCGTACTTGATTTCGGAGCCCAGTACAGCCAGCTGATCGCCCGGCGGGTGCGTGAATGCCGGGTCTATTCCGAGCTCATCCCGTATGACACGCCGGTTGCCGAGATCGCCGCGCGCGAACCGAAGGGCATCATCCTCTCCGGCGGCCCCGCCAGCGTCTACGCTGACGACGCCCTCTCCATCGATCCGGCGCTGTTCGAACTGAAAGTCCCCATCCTCGGCATCTGCTACGGCATGCAGCTGATGGCGCATACGCTCGGCGGCACCGTCACCCGCACCGGCAAGAGCGAGTTCGGCAAGACGGCGCTTAACGTGGCCAAAGAGGTGGCGCTGTTCAACGACCTGCCGCGCGAACAGACCTGCTGGATGAGCCACCGCGACTCGGTGACGGCGGCCCCGGATGGCTTCGAGGTGACCGCCTCCACAGCCAGCTCGCCGGTGGCGGTGATGGAAAGTCCCGAGCAGGGCATGTTCGGCATCCAGTGCCACCCCGAAGTCGTGCACACACCTTTCGGCACTGACGTGATCAAGAATTTCCTCTTCGGACCCTGCGGCTGCCAGCCGGACTGGACCGTCGTCTCCATCATCGAAGAATCGGTAGCCGCCATCCGCGAGAAAGTCGGCGACGAGCATGTGATCTGCGGGCTTTCCGGCGGCGTCGATTCATCCACGGCAGCGCTGCTGGTCTACCGCGCTATCGGCGAACGCCTCACCTGCATCTTCGTCGACCACGGACTGCTGCGGAAGAACGAAGCCGAGCAGGTGATCGACGCTTTCGAAAACCACTTCCATGTGCCGCTCATCCATGTCCAGGCCGAGGAGCGCTTCCTCACCAGGCTGGCCGGCATCACCGATCCGGAGCGAAAGCGCAAGATCATCGGCGAGGAGTTCATCCGCATCTTCGAGGAAGAAGCGCGCAAGCTCGAGGGTGCCCGTTTTCTTGTGCAGGGCACGCTTTATTCGGATGTCATCGAGAGCGGCACCCGCGACGCCGCGAAAATCAAGTCGCATCACAACGTCGGCGGCCTGCCCGAGGACATGAACCTGGACCTGGTGGAGCCGCTGCGCAACATCTTCAAGGATGAGGCGCGCAACGTGGCCGCCGAGCTGGGACTGCCGGACGCGATGGTCTGGCGCCAGCCCTTCCCCGGCCCCGGCCTCGCCATCCGCATCATCGGCGAGGTCACTCACGAGCGGCTGGAAATCCTGCGCGACGCGGATTTCATCCTGCAGGAGGAAGTGCGCCGCGCCGGCCTCTACCGGGAGCTGTGGCAGTCGTTCTGCGTCCTGCCGGCGATCCGCAGCGTCGGCGTCATGGGCGACGAGCGCACCTATGCCTACCCGATCATTATCCGCGCCGTCACCAGCGAGGATGCCATGACCGCCGACTGGGCGCGTCTGCCGTATGACCTGCTGGAAACCGTTTCCAGCCGCATCATCAACGAGGTCCCCGGCGTGAACCGGGTGGCGCTGGACATCTCCTCCAAGCCTCCCAGCACGATCGAGTGGGAATAGGCCCTGCCGGGAAGCGGAAGCCGGATGGCCCGCAGATGCGCACCGCCTCCGGATTCCGGCGGCCTTCACAGTGCGGTCCCGGCAGCGATTGACAGCTTCCCGAAATTCCCTTCTTCTTTACTGATTTTACCCCCACATCTGGCTTTCGCCGTCAGGTATTGACCATCCTGGAAGTTCGCTGTAGAATTTACGCTGCTTAGGGGAAATCGGAGTACATGGGAGCTGATTGCTCCGGCGAAAAACGGGAGCGATTGCAGTTTTTCGGCCGGAATCAGCTGGCGGAAGATTGGTATTCTTCATTTTGGGAGCCGGCGGCAGGGGATCCCAGAGTATTTTGCGCCGTATCTTTTCACTCGCAAATCAATTTTCTGCCAATTGTCTGGCAGTTGTCAACAGGATTTTTCCGGAATTGCCCAACGGCAAGGCGAAATTTACCTGCCCTCGATTACAGTCAACTTCCTTTGTGCAGAGATGCGTTTGTTTGTGCGGGAGCTTGTGATAATATGTTATGTGCTGATTGTTGCGAACTTGGGGGGTACTGTCAGCAAGGCTGGAGAAGTCCCCACTACTACTTCACTTAAATGCGTCGTCTCGTCCAATCATCAGACCGGACAATAAAATGGTAGGGAGCATGCGTATCTCGACGCGAAGGGAGGTGAGTTCTTGAGTGAGTCCTTGAGAAACTGCACGAGTGCTCGATGAAGTTTCCTACCGCACAGCCTGATCCTTCAGCGATTGATGGCGGGGCCGAAATCATCGTGGTTAAAAGCCCCCCTGAGTCGCAAACAACCAAGGAGGAAAGAGAAGAATGAGCAAGAAATCAAAAGCCCGAAAGCTTCTGCTTTTCGGACTGACGCCTCTGGTAGTGCTGGTCGTTCTCGTGCCGGTTATTGCCCTGGGGCTCACAAGTGGACCCGTCCCAGATTCTACCACTGGTCAGCAGGCCACGATACAGCAGTATATAAACTCCTACATCAATAAGCAGTTCAGCAGCGCCGACGAGGGCGAAGCCGGCTTTTACGTAGACCAGGCCGCCCTCAAGACGCGACTTGACTCCAATGGTGACGGCACCATCCTCGGTGAAGGTGACGACATGGCCAATGCCCCGGTCATGGTTGATAACCTGGATATGATCCCGACTATAATTCCGGGAACCGAGTTCCGGTGCGTCTGGAATGTTGACTGTTTCAGCGCCGGCTCGGTTAACGATGTCAAACAGTTGGTCGACTCCCACAAGGCGGCCGGCTTTAGCACCGACGTGGTCGATTACTGCATGACCGACCATACGGCCGCGCCGACCACTGCCGGCTGGGGCATCATCGCCCAGACCGGAGCTCTGGCAACCGACGGCTCTATTCCGAACGTCTACGACTTCAAGTGGGGACGTGACGGCTGGACCGATACTTTTACCGATAGCCCGCAGCCAACAAATACCAACCCAACCAAGGCCGCGGACCCGGCGACGACCAGTGCGGCCGCTACGCCGCCCGCCGATAGTTGCAACGCCTCCGCGAACAACCAGGAGCTGGTACGGTGCTCAGCCGCGTGGGCGATCGGCAAAACCGCCGGCAACGTCGGCAACGGCGTAATGCCAGGCGGAACCAGCCCGAACCAGACCTTGAACGCCACGCAGATCGTGGACGTGAGGTCGGACACTCCCGCCAACACAGTAGATAACGCTCACTACAATCCAGCTTCAAAGACAATCCAGGTGCCGCTGCAAACGCTGTTTAACACCGGCCTGACCAGCGTCGACCCGGCTCAGACAACCCTGATCGCCAGCCGGTCACAGGCCGCAGGCGGTCTCGCCGCCATGGGCCTGAAGATGCTCGGTTACAACATGTCGACGGGCGGCTATATCCACAGCGGCGTCTCTACCTGGAACGACACGATGCCCGGGATGCAGGTCAAGACCGGCCACGTCTACACGCTCGATCCTATCGCCGCATTCACTAACCCTGGCTTCGTCAGCACGGCAGCGCCGGTGATCAGCAATGTGAACACGGCACCAAGCAACACAAGCGCGAAGATCACCTGGACGACAGACCACCCTGACACCAGCATAGTCGAGTACAGCACCACGCCAGGCGGCCCGTACACCAAGGTAACTACTGGCTGCGATTCCGGCGGCACACCTGAAAACTGCACCGTCCTGCGGGCGAACCACAGCGTGACCATTACCGGCCTGTCGGCAAGCACCACCTACTACTACAAGGTGACTTCGTACGACCGCTATGCCAATAGCGCCTCCACCAGCGAGGCCAACTTCAACACGGCGATCCCGAGGGGTAGCACCGACTACGTCTACTACTTCCCCTGGTACGATACCAGCAACGACGGCTTCGGCGCGGGCACGTGGATCAACATCGCTAATGACGGCGCCAGCACCGCCACTGTCAGCATCAGCCTGGGCGGTACG
>JAJYXB010000015.1:0-20000 GCA_021791195.1 Actinomycetes bacterium
TGAAAAGCGCCGCCTGGTTCGCCCGGGCCACGCGCGGGATACTGGCGTCATTTGTAGGTCTGCTCTTTTACGTCATGGTCAAGTTCGCCCTGGCCGTCCCCTGGGATCTGCCGCGCGCACTCCTGGGAGCCGCGGCGCTGGCGGCGCTGCTCCGGAAGGTGGATATCCTCTACGTAGTGCTGGCAGGAGCGGCGCTGTCGCTGCTGTTATTCCGCTAAAACAGGGAGGCGGCGCCGTTTATGGCGGACGCCGCTGTCCTACCGCGAAAAGCCGAGAAGCCGGCCGCTTGCATCCACGCAGGAGAGGGTGACCAGGGTCTTGAAGGCGAGCGTTCCGGCCGGCACGTGGTAGACGACGCGATAGGCTGTACCGTTGCCGTTGTTGACAACGTTGAAGGCCACGTCGAGGCGCCCCTGCTGATAATTGTCAAGACTGCCCCATGAGATCGATGCCGCGGCTACGCCAAGCTGCGGCGCGGCGCTCGAGTACCAGGATGCCAGCGTCGCCTGAGCGGGCTTCCCCTGCACCGTATAATCGGTATTGCCCTGTCCTCCCGTGCACGGGTATATTCTGTCGCGGGAATGAATCCGCTATGATATCCGCATGCATGCTTCCGGCCCAAAAAAGCGTTTTGCCGCCGTTATCAGACATGTCCCCCATGAGGGACTGGGACTGATCGAAAAATCCCTCCTTGATGCCGAAGTCGATTTTAGATATTTTTCTCCCGGCGACCCCGGACTCGACTTGCTCCGGTCTGATTTTCTCATCGTCATGGGAGGACCGTGGAGCGTCTACGACAACTATCGCTGGCTGGAGCCGGAGACGCGGCTGATCAGGCGTGCCGTGGAGGAAGAAGTTCCGGTGCTGGGCATCTGTCTCGGCGCCCAGCTGATCGCGGCCGCGCTCGGTGCTTCCGTATACCCGTGCGGCAACAAGGAGATCGGCTGGTATCCGCTGGATGTCAGCGATGCCGGCCGGCGCGACCCGCTCTTCTTACACCTGGAAGCGCGCGAAACAGTCTTCCAGTGGCATGGAGACACCTTCGACCTGCCTGCCGGTGCGGAGTTGCTGGCCTCCTCCCCCCTCTGCCCGCATCAGGCCTTCCGTTACGGCCGGTCGACGTACGCGCTCCAGTTCCATCTCGAGGTGACCGCGGCGATGGCCGCCGCGTGGCTGCAGCTGCCGGAAAATGTGGAAGAGGTTGACAGGCTGCACGGCAGTGACGGCGTCGAGCAGATCATCGCCGGCGCCGGCGACCACGCGGGCAGGCTGGCGCACCTGGGCCATGAGGTCTTTGCCGCTTTCCTTGGGCTGTGACCGTCCGGCCGGTTACTCCGTCCCATCCTCCCTCATCCTCCCCCGCGCCATCGACGCGAAGATACCGCCGAAACACAGAAAGGTGAAGATGACAAACGAGATGCGGACGCTCTTGAGGAACAGCGGCTCGGCTGCGGCGGTGAGCGCGCCACCGCTGACAAACTCGGTGCTGCCGATGTAGATGGCGAACATCAGGGTGACGATCCCCAGGCTCATGCTCTGGCCGATGGTGCGCATGGTGCCGAGCGTCCCGGAGGCCACGCCGTAAAGCCGCGGCTTTACCGAGCTCATCACCGCGTTGGTGTTCGGCGATGAGAAGAGTCCGAAGCCCGCCCCCAGGATCACCAGGTCGAAGACGATATAGAGCATGCTGGTGTCTTCCCCCAGAAAGATGAACAGGAACAGTCCCAGGGTCGTCAGCGCCATCCCCACCGAAGCAACGATGATCGGCTCCATCCGGTCCGACAGCCTACCGGCAAACGGCGACAGAATGGTCATCACCGCCGGCTGCGGCACCAGCAGAATCCCGGCCACGAACGCGCTGTGCCCCTGGGTGAACTGCAGATACAGGCTGAGAAGAAAACCGACGGCGAAGGTAGCGCTGTAATTGATCAGCGCCGCCAGATTGGAGAAGGCGAAGACAGTATTATGACGGAATAACTTTACGTCAAGCAGCGGCTGCTCGATCCGCGACTGCCGCCAGATAAAGGCGGCCACGCCCAGCACGCCGGCTCCTACCAGCACGGCGCCCAGCAGGTGCTCTTCCGGCAGATTGGGCAGGCCGTAGATCAGCGCCGGAAGCATCAGCATGTAAATGACCGCCCCCGGGATGTCGAAACTCTCTCCGCGGGCGCCCGCCCACTCGCCCTTGAGCTTCCAGATGACCATCGCCAGCGCCGTACTCCCCAGCGGCACGTTCAGCAAAAAAACGCTGCGCCAGCCGAGAAAATCGGTCATAAACCCACCGATGAACGGCCCCAGCGACAGCCCCAGATAGACGGCGGCGACGTTGATTCCCAGGACCCGCCCGCGGTCCTCGGGCGGGAAGATGGAGGTGAGGATGGCGATGCCGGTGCCGACGATCATCGCCGCTCCGGTGCCTTCCACCAGCCTGGCGGCGATCAGCATCAGTCCCGAATTGGCCATGGCGGCGATGAGAGAGGATGAGGTGTAGACGACCATCCCGTAGATGAACACCTTCTTGCGGCCGTACAGGTCGGCGATGCGCCCGAAGGGCACCAGGAACATCGAGGTCGTCAGCAGATAGGCGTTGGCGAACCAGCTTACCTGGACGGCGCTGGCCTTGAACCGGCCGGCGATGACGGGGATGGCGATATTGACCGCCGAGATCATGAAGGGGGCCAGAAACGAGCTGAGCGCAGCCACGAACAGGGCGACTCTCTTGGCTTCGGCGGATTCTGACATCTGGGCGCGGCTGCTCATGGCACCCTATTTTAATGGATGTCTCCCAAGGGAAGAAACGGGCGATCAGCCTCGCGGATGTCACCTTTCAGTCAGTCGACGGCGAGGGTGCGCGGATATGCGGTCAGCACCTCCGGGCCTTCGGCGCCGGCCACAACCGTATCCTCAACCGTCACGCCCCAGTCGCCGGCCGACAATCCCCGGCTGCCGACGGCAAGAACAGTATTTCCTTTCAGCGGTTCCTCTGCTTCCGGCTCGCTGCCGGCGCCGGTTTCCAGTCCACGGCCGCCGGAGGGGAACGGCGCTTCGCGGGTTTCGATGCCGACACCGTGGACCGGCCGGCCGAAGATGTGTTTCTCGTGGCCGGCCTCGCGCAGCAGCCGGTGAAAATTGCCTTCCAGCTCGGCCAGCGTCACGCCGGCCCTCGTCATGGCGGCGGTTTCCTGCTGCGCCAGGGTGAGCACGGCGAACGCTTCCTCCTGTCCGGCATCAGGCCGGCCGGCACAGACGGTTCGGCAAAGTGCGGAGCTGTAACCGTTCACGACAGGGTGGAGCTCGATCGTCACCAGCTCGCGGTCGGCGATCTTCCGCGACGTGGGCAGGGGACGCGCCATGGCCGTGCGCGGACCGGAGCCGGTACAGGTGTGCCGGAAACCTTCCGCGCCCTCGCGGCGCATGGCGTACTCGGCCTCGGCCGCCACCTCCACCTCGGTCGTTCCCGGCCTGACCGCCGCCGCCGCCGCAGCCATGCCGGCGTCGGCCACACGGGCGGCGGCGCGCATGAGGTCGATCTCAGCGCCGTCCTTGACCGCACGCTGCCGGTCGACCAAAAAGTCGCAGTCACCGATGCTCGCATCTTCTCCCTTGACCGCCGGAGCGGCCAGCAGCTGCGCCAGCCCGTGGGAGAGCCAGGAGTACTCGATACCGATCGACTTGATTCCCTCGGGCTGGAAATGTTTCAGCAGGGAAATGATGCTGCCGATCATGGCGCTTCTGCCGTCGAACGGCTTTATGTAGTCGAAGGTGGCGGCGGCACGCACCTGCGCTTCGTCGCTGGCGGGCACGCCCAGGGCCGCTTCCCCCTGTTTGGTCACCATCACGTACGAACCCGGGCTCGTGGCGCCGGTGCAGTAAAAGACGTTGGCTGGTCGCATCAGGATGAGGACGTCGAACCGGTTCTTCCAGTCGCGCCGCATCAGCTTGCCGATATCCGCCAGCCGCCACAGGTGGGTTTCCATATTCCAGGCCTCCTCAGCCTTGCAGTTGAATGCCTCCGGAAGCAGAACGCCTCCATTATCGCTTCCGGTAATGCTAACCGAGCCGGCCGCCAAAGAGAAACCGGCCGCAGCTGAAAATCGGGGCGGGCGTCAAAGGGAAACCGGCCACGGCCAAAAAGGGCCGCTCAAGCGATCCGCCGGGCGTGTTGCCACAATTGTGCCACCGCTCCCGGTGTTCTGACGCTATCCGCTACATGTTGGAGTCATTGTCAAGTACCGGCTTGATGTCGGCAACCGGCGTGCCGTCGATCGCTTCCAGCGGCGCCACTTTGAGACTGCTTCCTTTTATCGATAAAACCTTGACCCGGTGCAGGCCCAGCGGGTTGGGCCGGTCCGGCGACCGCGTGGCAAAAACGCCGGTCAGGGGAGCCTCGCGGTTGCGGCGAGGGTGCACCTTCAGTACATCGCGGCACGAACGGTGCAGCCAGGTGAGCAGGATTACCTCGCTGCCAGAGACGATGCCGCCGAGCCCGTCCGCATACTCAGGATATACCTCCAGCCAGGCCTCGGCGCCGCCTTCACTTCCATGCCGCGGCGCCGTCTCGCGGTCGGCCAGCGGAGAATGGATCACGCCGATCGGAGTGATCTCCGCTTTGGCGTCCGAAGACCCAGACGTGGGATGCTCTGCCTGCACGGTGCTTCCGGCCGGCGTCCCCTGGTGGAACAGCAGCATCCAGCCGGTCTCCGTGCGCCGCCAGAGCGAGCTGCGCAGCGCCTGCGCCTGGGCGTCACCGGGACCGCGCCAGAAGCTGCGGTAAGTAACCAGCACCAGGTCCGGCTCCAGTGCCCGCGCCAAAAAATCGCTCAGCGAGACACTGCCGCCGTCCGCCAGCGCCAGGGCCTCGGCAGCGCCCTGCCTGTCATAGACTTTGCCCGATGCGCCGATCTCGAAAAACTCCTCCGCCAGCAGCGCCACCTGCTGGCGGTCGGCGCGCACTCCGGGCTGCAGCAGGCGCAGCTCCAGCTCCTGGAGCTCATTTATTTCTGCCGCCGTGATTTTTGCGCTACGCCGTTTATCCATCATGCCTGGGTATAATCGCGGCTGCCCTCAGCGGGCGGCCACAGCCGCGCATACATTTATCAATCCCGCAGCGATCCGTTACGCTTCCAGCAATCGCCGCTGCAGCAGCAACTGCAAGTTACGACGACCATCGACAATCAGCAGAACGTAGACGTTCTTATTCATGACTCGGTAAATGATGCGGTAAGGTTTGAAGAAAACCTCGCGGTATTCCCGAATGCCCATCGACAGCAGTTCCTTCGGATAGGTACCCCGCTCCGGGGATTCGGACAGTCTGGAGAAGGCTTTCTCAATTTGTTCCAAAACGTAATCCGCCTTTTGGGGCTCATCGTACAGCGCGATATAGTCATAAATCTCGTCGAGATCACATGCTGCGTCATTTGTCAGCAAAACCGCAAACAGCATCAGCGAGCCTCACGTCGCTCGCGCAGGCGTTTGATCACATCCTTAGCGGGCTGGACCTTACCTTCCTCGATTTGGCGGGTTCCAAGCGCCAGGATTTTTAGGAGAGCCAACGTTTCTTGGGTTCGCTCGTAGCTTTCGATATCCTGCATAACCACCTTGGCTTCACCCTTCTGGGTGATCACTAGTGGCTCCCGCTGCTTGCCCAGATTCCTTACAATTTCGGCGGTATGGGCTTTCAGGTAACTGATGGGCTTTATCTGACTCGACAGTTTCATGGGGAGGTACCTCCATTTCTTGTTTATGACTAAATATAGTCCAAAAACAGGTCAACTTCAAGATCGATGGTGTTTTTCTCGATGCTGTGTCAGATGATAGTCGTTTCCCACAGATACTTTGCCGCCCGCCTGTCCATGCCTGACGTTTAGCGGTTGGGAGGAAGCGAGACCCGGTAGGTTTGGGGAAGCCACTGCCGTCGGTTACGGGAGCCTCTGTCTGCGCAGGCTCCGAACACCGCGTTGTATCGTGCGGTGTGGGCCGCGCAAAGCGCCTCCTCGTCTGACCTGGCAAAGCCTCCGGAAGACAGTCTCTGCTCTAAATAGGTTAATATTAAGCGAAAGGAGCAGCGGCATGGCCAGAAGGCCACGAAGGAATCACGGGTCAGCGTTTAAGGCCCAGGTGACGCTGGTGGCGATCAAGGAAGAACAGAGGTTTTCGGAACTGGCGGCATCCGCCTGTCTGGGAGAAAACGGCTAGGATTTGCCATGTGCACAGCCTTGGAGGACGAACGGCTAAAAATCGCCTTGTGTCTTTGTCGAGCCGCCCACCACGCTGCTTTGCAAACCCGGATCCACACGGGTCAGATCCACCAGGTTGCCGATTTTGTCCAGAATGGGTTTTTCGTATTGTTCCTTGCAGCTCTTCATGCTCAAAAGGATAGCACTCATTAAAATCACCTCATGATTCTTGCCGGCCATCCAACTTGCTCAGCTTCTGTCCGAGACAGTACTATCCTGCTTGCTGAGCAAGTTGAATGATCAGCTTATTTTTTACCCTGTCATGTAAAATCCGGCCGATCGGGTGTCAGCGCCCTATCCTGGAGAAGGGGAGCTTCTGGCAATGCTTTGGAAATCCTCGCACCGCCTCCACGGCGCCAGAAACAATTCATGCAGGCTGCACACCCCGGACTCTTCCCATACCGACGAGTACGCGGAACTGAGAGAATTCAGTCCAGGAAAGGTGCTCTCGATCACTGAGGAACGATTATCGAAAAATCTGCAATCACTGCATTTGGCTTTCAGGTGTTCCTCCTTAAGTTGCTGTCCGTATTAAGCCCAAGCCTGCCTGCCCGGCAAACATTCTACTTCACCAGCGCAGACCAGAAGCTTCCGAACACGTAAACTGAAAGTATGAAACCCAACGTCACATTTACCAGAACGCCCGTTGTGAATGCGCCGAAAGGCTTCCATCCGACAGACTTAAGCTCCCTGAATCGTGTCGTGAGTCCTATGCTCAGGAAGCAGAAAATGAACGTCCACGTACGAAGAGATGCGATCGGCGCCAGAAGGTCCGGCGTAACAATCTTTTTGAAGTCCGCTGTCGAATAGCCAGCCGTCACGCTGGACATGAAGAGCGAGACCACAAAAAATCCTATCACAAATTTGGGGAACCGCCACCATATCTCCTTAGGGCTGGGCCGCACCCCGCACTCTTCCTTCTCCCATTTCAGGCATGCTATCAGGGCAAAGACAAATGACCAGATACCTATCCACATATCCCTTCCGACAACCTTCATCAGCGTAAAGCCCTGTATGGCGGCGCTCTCATGACCAACCATACGTCCGTACGTGCTGGCGGCGGCGATACCGGCAGCGTCGGCAAACTCAGACGTCCCCACCCAGGCTCCCGCCACCCCGGCGTTCAGTTGAAGAGCCCTTGAAGCGAACGGGATAAAGACAATCATTACCAATGCCCATGCGACCACAAGAGTGACTGAGGTATAAAGGTGCTCCTTTTTGGCGCCTACCGCGCTGGCGACGGCCATGGACCCGGACACACCACATACGGCACCCCCCGTGCCAATAACCGCGGCAAGACGTTTATCAAGTCCGAAGAACTTGGTAGCGACAAAATAAATCACCAGGCATGTCGTCAGCGCGATCAAAGTTGCCTGAGCGATGGCAACCGGTCCCGCTGACACCAGCAGGGAGATGGGGAAAGCTGCGCCGAGTAGCACGATTCCTGTCTTGATGTAGTACTCCACCCTGAAACCGGCATCCGTCCATTTGGGAAGGGGAATAACGTTCGCGATTAAAAGTCCGAGCACAAGCGCCACAAGGGGCGGTTCCAGGTTATACTGCGACGCGTTTGCCCATCCACCGATTGAAAACATGATTATCGATAACACGTAGAGGATGATAAAGGAGGGGACGAACTTGGATGTACTGATACCCATTATCCGTGTTGACACACCGAAGACAATAAGCCACGTGAGTAATTGCAGGGCGTACAGATCAAGGTTCGCGGAGAAGTGGTTAAACAGCTGGCTAAAGGATGTCCATTTGAGTCCGCCGGGATTGATAGCAAGCGATTTTATCACCGTGGAGTGGTTCAGAAAGGCGATAAGGGCAACAAGCACAATACCGACTCCAAGATAGATAGCCCACCAGTCTTCTTTTAAATATAACTCCCTCCACCCCATCGTATTGGGTCGTGGCGGCCCCTCTCCGCCTCCCTCGATGTCGCCAGGTACCAGTGCAGAGCTATTACTAGCCATACCATTCCTCCCTTTCATTGAATATGTAACGGAGAAAACGACGCGGACAAATTATATTCTCAATTTTTTAAAAAGCAATAGTTACTTTAGTTACAATAGCGAATAAGCCGGTGATATTTGTCAGGTATTCAGTTGAATTGATTAGAATAGACCGGCTGAGATTATCGAGAACGCACGCCCGACGCTCGCCCGGTCGTTGACGTGGTCTGGGAATAATGGTCACTCGCGTCCGATTGCATCAATCACTTGGCCCGATGAGAACAAATTCACGCCGATATTGCCCATCTCCGTTCTTCCCTGGTCGTACAATCCAGAGATGGCATCCTCGACCAAAACAACCCGAAAGTCTCTTTCGCTGGCTTCGTAGATTGAAGCGCGGGGGCAATTTGGAAAGTTGCAGCCGCTGAAGACGAGCGTCGAAATGCCCTGTTTCCGCAGGTACTGCTCAAGAGGAGTGTTGTAGAAGGCGCCCCAGCGCGGCTTGTATATCACTACTTCTCTTGAGTCAAGTGCCTGGATACCACCAGAGAGCAGCAGATCCAGATCGAGTTCAACACCAGCTTGTGGAAGTAACTCAGGCGCGAGCCGGCAACCTGAAGACCTGGCCAGTACCAATGTGGCGCCCTGCTCAACCAGCTCTTTTCGGCATAAGTCAACATTTGAACCATCAGCCTTGTATATCCTGACGATGTGGATGATCGGCATTTCTGCGCTGCGATAAGCCTCCAGCAGTGTCCTCATGCGAGGAAGGATCGCCGAGGTCCCCGGAATCTCAAAAGGCTGCCCATCAAGTGTGTCACACTGCGTATCAATGGTGATCAACGCAGATTTAGACCACTCCGGCTCCGTGTATCTACTCATATCGCCTCAGCACTGGTTTTCAGCGGCATAACGTAGAAGTGAGCGGCGGCTGAAAGCCGTCCGCTCGACTGCCGGGTTGGGCGTCATTGGGTTCACGTCACGGTGCTGGCGAGTCTTTGGGTGGCCACGATCTGAACTTCTCTTCCGCTGGGCTCATAAGACCTACAGCGTTGCCTTCGGGGTCTGCGACTATCGCGAAGCGGGAACCCCAGAAAGCATCGTACACGGGTTGGCGAACCTCGTACCCGGCCGCGACGAGCGTTGAATACGTGGTGTCTACCTCTTCGCGGCTCCCAAAGGAAACGGTTAGCAGGAGAGAACTGCTGCCCGTCGGGCCCCTCCACCCAGCGTTGTAAATGCGCGCGAGGTATTCATTGTCAATCTCGAACTTGACTCCCGTATTGACGTTCGCGGTAGCGTGTAGCGCGCCTGGAGGTTGATTCATTAGCTCCGGGATATCCAGGCCGAGCAGGCGATAGAACTCCAAGGTTTCGTCGAACCGCTTAGCCACGATGTTGATCTGCGTGACTGCGCATCGGCTTTCATTCATATCCGACCTCCTAGAACTGAATGCACGTTCGCCTCGCAAATGACGCCCAACAGTGTTTACCCGGAACCAGATAATACGCTTCCTGCCCCTATGAGTCCATACGATCCTCGGACCCAGGCACAAGCGGCCCGCAGTTGCGCTGCTTACACATCCAGCCTATCAACTATAGTTCGAGAAGCTTCGAGCCGTGAATTATTCTCAGAACGAAAACGTTTTTTCTATCAATGCGATATATAACTCTATATTTTCCATGTATCAACTGCCTGTAATCGGTGCCAAAAAATACATTTTCCGGAATAAATGATGCTCGTTCCGGAAGGGTAGCAAGGGTATTTATTTTCTCCTCCAGCTCAGAGACAAATATCTCTGCGTTACTTATGCTGTCTTCAGCAACATAGGAGTAAATATGCCTGAGGTCATCCTGCGCATTTTGGGTAATGAATACCTTATAGGCCTTTTTCACGCTTGAACTCCTCAAAAAAACCTTTTGCCTCCGTGTAACGCCCCTCCTTGATATCCTCCTCGGCCGGCAGGAGAAGTTTGAGCATGTTAAAGGCGGTGGTTATTTTCTCATATTCTTTTGCGTCAACAATTACAGCTTCCGCTTTACCGTTAACAGTCAAGACGACAGGGCGCCGTGTTTTATGAAGCTGATCCAGAACAGAGTTTGTATTTCTTTTTAGTTCCGTTATAGACCGGATATCTTCAGTAATACTGAGCGTCATTGCATCCTCCAAGCATTAAATATAACACGATATTTAATGCGTATTATATGCTGCAAAAGATGACATGGCAAGTTGTTTGGCTAACGCCGAGGCTGAGCCACGCCCGGCCGCGGACTCAGGACAAATAATACCCGGCACTACGTTGCCTCAGGTCGGACAGCTTGCCGAAACACTAGCGTCAACAGCACGCCTGAAATGATCAGTACGATCCAATTGATCATGAGAATCACCACTTCGAAGGCGACCAGGTCATTGTTCAAGATCCTAAGATCGACGAACGCTGCCACCGCCATGACGAAGCTCACTGCAAAGAGCCAGCGGAGCGCGCGCTCGGCTCTCGGTCCAGCGAATACGGGCGCGGCGAATAGGAACGCGAGGCTCAACAGAAAATAGCCCAGCGCCTCACCCGCGATGAAGAAACCGTGAGGGTTATATTGTGTGAATAGCGAGAGACCAGCGGTCTCTCCGCGCTGGAGGCTGGGCATGACAATGGCGAACTGACTAAAATAGTCCGCGACAATGACCAGCGCATACGCTCCCGCGAACATCAACGCAATGCGACTGAAAAGCATCTTCCCTTCTCGGGCGAAAGCGTGGATGCACGCAAAGAGAATAACGACGAGCAGCGCCAACAGAATGCCGGGAACGAGCCAGAAGTAGTCGCCGGGAATGAATTGGACCACAGCCGTATAGGGGTAGGTGACACACCCCCAGGTCCCGCAGAAGGGTCCGCTCCGGGCCGGCGTTGCGATGGCGAAGACGGCGAACACCACAGTGCAGATGAGGGTCAGGACCGCCGCCCACGCTCCAAGCCGGCTCGCCATCTTGCGGATCGCGGCTGGAGCTTCGGCATCAGAAACTTGATCGATCATGTTCATTCCTCCTTTCCCTTTGCGATCAAAGCGGAGCTCGCGTTGCTTCTGGACGAGAGGTCTGAAAACGTGTTCTACTCTCCTTCAATTGATACGGCCTTCCTCGCCATACCTGAGAATCCATATCCCTTGATTTTTATCGGAAATGTAAATAAAACCACGGCGGTCAACTAGCACATCCTCTGTCTGAAAGACTAACCGGCCTTCAGGCATAGGCCCAAAACGCTTTATAGGCTCTGGAGGCATGAAAAAGCCAACTTCACGAGGTAATCGTGTATTAGCTACGTCGTAGATGCGTAGGCCTGCATTGAAGTGTGCGATGTAAAACAAATCGTCTTGCTTCTGCACATCAGGATTATGTTGATGATGATTGATATTGTGTGGGCCACACCAACCACCACGGGTATGAAAATCCGAATAAGACGCATCCTTGGACGGAATCGGCTCAGGGAACAGCGAGAGCAGGTAGGGCTTCGCTGGATCTGAGATGTCAATAATCGATGCGTGGTGAGTGGGCCCTTTACCGTAAGAAGTGTCTTCCGAGTTGACAAAAGCGATTTTCCGGCTAGGGATAGGCAGAACACTGTGGACTCCAAATTTGGCATGGAAGGGCGGGCTGAAGCTTAAACCGCCAACCTGAACGGGATGACCGACATCGGAAATGTCGAGCACTACTACACCGGCCGCCCCGTAAGGCAAAAAAGCAAGGTTGCCTGTGATATAGGGAGGACCATGCAAGGAGACATCCTCGCCGCTGCTTGCGCAGAATGCGCCACAAAGGCACTCGTGCCCATCGCGTCCGGCATTGTCGAGTGCCTGCAAAGCCGTGTCACGTGTTTCCCCTCCTGCTATATGCTGACCAGGAACCCACCATCGGCCCGCCTCCCTCGGATTGGATCGATCAGAAATATCAACGATGACATAAATATTGCCGCTATAGCCGGGCATGCCTGCTGCAATATGAACGTATCGACCGCCCGGATACAGATTACGATGAGTGCCGGTACCACCAGTGCGGAAGTGGCCTAGCTTATTCGGACTGAGTGGGTTAGCAATATCCCAAATAAGTATCCCTTCTTCGAAAGGAGCTGCAGGGTCGCCTCCAAAGTTAGCAAAGACTTTCTCAAGCGCTGTTACCATCGTATCGCCATGCAGATCCACCTGCAGAGTCCATGAGTTATTTGGACCCGAAATGAAATTCACGATATTTGGTCTTGCCGGATCGGTTACGTCAACTATGCTCCAGCCCGAATGCCAAAAATGACCCGTATAAAGATACCAGTTTCCCCGGTGCTCACGAATGGACATTTTGAAGGCTGGCCTTCCATCCATGTCACAGTAACCAATAGGACGAATATTCTTTGCTGCCCACCCCCCAGGAGTCATTTTACCCAGTGCGTCCATGCCATCTCTCTTCTTGTACGTCTTATGCGTAGTAGCCTAAAGGTGTTTATACCCGTCCGCCCGAAACTCACTTCCCTGCAAATCCTACCAGTATAAAATCCCGGACTCTGCGCTCGTAATACGAGCAGTTAGAATATTGTTAATGCTGGCGGTTTAGATTGATCCGGTTAATCCCCCCCCCCCCCCCCGCTGAGAGCAACTTGTCAACCGGGCTTTGGGAACGAACCAACGGCTGTTGCTGTAATACTGATAGAATCAGGCTGAGCCGCAAAGCGGCGCCGGCTTCAATGAACAGTTAGGCCACGCCTATTTCAACTCTTTGCTGGGTCGATTCCTGGCCAGCTCCAGGACATATCGCGGATGCCCGTCGAGGTCTCTCACGCCGAATACTTTTCCGAAAGGAACCTGCTTTATGGGGAGGCAAACCTCAGCCTTAGGAGCGAGCGAGCCATAAGCCGCATCTGCATCATTGACAAGCCAGTATATTTCTTGCGAAGCCTCCCCGCCCATCGGTTCATCCGTAGCGATAGCGAAAGTTTCGAATTGAACGAAAGTAGGATGTTCGCGTTCAACTTGCAGACCAAAAACTTCTACGTAAAATCGTTTCGAAGCTTCGATATCCTTTACGTACTCGACCACGAACCCAAATCTTGGCTTCTCAGTCATCATGTCCTCCTTTGCGGGCACTGATGAGACTTTCTCAGGTTGCTAATACAGCCTAACAATGTTTATACGTCTCCAGATAAAAGTAACCGCCAACCTGAGTCAATATAACTTGATCAAGCGGCAGTCAAAGTTTGTCCGCAGGACAGCAGCATGGCTTTCAGGAGCAAACTTCATGGCGGAGAGAAATTCTATAGAAATCCTAATGGATTCTCAATAGCCGTCATCTGCCTCTGAAATCACGGGCTCGAGGAAGAGAGGGCCGGCACCGAGGTGGGGCGTGTCTTTCATCACCCGGATTGTCAATCTGATCCTGCAGATAACCTAAACGGAATGCAGACCAAGACCAATGAAGAATGCTGCATAACCAATAATTAGAAATTTGATGGTAAATGATAAGGGACTTTTCGTGCTTCTATGCTTGACATACAGCCTGAGCGCTATCAAATTCGCAAGTGACCCTATGGGGCTCCCAAACCCGCCAACATTTGCGCCCCAAAGGAGATCCTGCCACTGAGATGTGAACTTGGAGAAAAGCAGCGTGACGGGAACATTGCTCATGATCTGACTCGATGCCGCAGAGAGCAGGAATACGCTCCCGAAATGTTCCAGGTCAGTCGCCAGCATGATTTTCAGATTGTTTGCGAGGCAAAAAAAACAGAAAAAGCTGAGTAAGATTGCAAAATCGACCCGCAGGCTTCTCCGGTCAAATATTAGCGCGTAAAGGACGGCCACAAGAGCAATTGCAACCGGCAACACCCGCAGCACCGTGAGGATAACCAGAACCAGCAGCAGACTATAGACGTAAGCTGAATGCTCAATTTCCACCTTTCCCGGAGGACCCCCGTCGTTCTTTGTTCCCGAAATGAAAGCGGCAATAAGGAGCAGGACCAGGAACGTCACCGGCAAGGGTGCGATGGCGGTGATGAATTCCACAGGACGAATATGATAGAACCAGTAGATATACAGGTTCTGCGGATTGCCAAAGGGTGTCAGTGCGGAACCAGCGTTGGCGGCCAGCGCTTCCAGAATTACAAGAACGTCCTTCCGATCAACATTCAAATACAAGGTCAACGGCACGACAACGATCAGGGCGACATCATTTGTAACCAGCATCGCCAGACAGAATGTGGTAATGACCAGCTTTAAAGAAACAAATTGCCCTCTTTCGATTCCTTGAGACAGCCCTGCTAACGCTCCGCTATTCTCCAGGCCTTTTACCGCCACAAACAGAACAAGCAGGATAAACAGCATCTGACCCTCGGAGCGCGATAATGACGGTAACCGCTCGAGATAAATCGATGTGATCACAAGACCTGAGGCAGAGGCCACAAGCAGCCATTCCCTGATGATCAGGTCAACCCAGATTCTTCGAGCCTTCAAGCCATCTCCCTGGTTTGGGTCAGAGTGCTCCTTCTGTTATACCTACCCACCGCGATAACTCAATCTACACGTCTGCAAACGGACCATCAGCGGTTGGCGGCGGGGTATTTCATCCGCGGGATGATCTGCAGCGAACGGCGCGTTCCCGAATAAAAAAACCGCCCCTTTCGAGGCGGCTCCAGTACGAAAACAGGATTTGGCACAACCGCATGCTCATGGCTGACCGCACTCGTTTGTGTCAAGCGGTGCGAGGTCGATATCAAGAGGAACATCATATGACCCCGACCCAGCGTTGGTCGTGTAGGTTCCCTTTGACTGACCCACGATGCGGAGTTTTTCGGTGCCAGATCCTTGCACCGTATAAGTGCCGCTGCCTACCCAGTGGACGCCGAATTTGGTTAAATCAAAGCTAACAGTCCCGGCCTGTGCGCTGGTGGGTACGAACTTGAAGGGCATTTCCAAATCCGGAGGGACAGCCATAATGGTAAATGGTTGATCGAGACTGCACACCACACCTGACCATTTCCCATTTCCAACTTGCCCTGAAGCTTTATAACTGGTAGTCGGTGGACATTTTTTAATCTTGCTGAAATCCAGCTGATTGTCTATCCCTAATAGCGACGCTTGCCGGTACATTCCCAGCATGGTTGTTCGATGCTCGATTTTTTTGTCAATGACACATTTATCGTATTCTTTATTGTAGCAGTTGACAATCGCATGGCTCATTGTTTCCATGATCTTCGCCCTCTCGGCCTGAAATTGCCCATCTTGCCTAAGGAGTTGCACTTGGCGCAGCCAACCGAGTGCCTTGGAAAGGATAGGGCGAGCCGCCTCACAATCTTGGAGTGCATTCGGAAGTTGCGCAGCAATGAAGCTGTCATATCCCTCGCGTAAGAATTCGCCCATCGTTCTTTCCATGTCGGGATCTGTGGGCTGGCCCATCAGTTGGGCTTGGCGTTCCCGCGCAAGATAATCCTGCAGTCGTTGAGTGAATGCATCTTCAGCGTTGGATGGAACACGCTGTTGTTGAGTCTGGATTTCAGCAGGCGTCCCTTGTGCGGCGCCCGCTCCGCTGAAATGCCATATCTCCAGCGTAAGCATATTGCCCTTAGCCTCCGACGGGTTGAGGTAGAGACCTTCACCATTTTGGTGATAAGCGAATGCCACCGTCTCAAAACCTGATGCCGCAACAGTTTTGGGGGATTCAATGGTAAGCATGGCAGGTTGTAAAAGCCTCAGTCCTTCCGGTACCATTTGCACGCCACCCACAAGCCCACCACTGAGGGGCAACCCATTGACGGTGGCGATCGGTATCAGCGTGATCGTTACATCATCGCTTAACGCATTCTTTGGAAATGTGAGCGTAAACTTAGTTCCATCCGTTCCCTCTGTGCTGAGTGTCCCTCCATTTGAAGAGATAACAGCGCTGGAACTATGTTGCTGATCCAGATCGACTACCGTGTTGACTGGGGTTGGCGTCGAGGCCGCTGATCGGAATATTGATATCGCAATTCCGCAACCCAGCGCCAGGCCGATGATCAGTGTGACTGCGAGTAATTTGATTTTTAATCGGCTTTGGTACATTACTGTCTCCAGACTCGAAAAAGGGCAGGGAGTACGACTCGAATGTGGCGATAGAGAAAGAGCAACGCACAAAGCGCCTGGTTCTGTGTGGAAGCGTTAACCTTCCTGTTGATTAACAGATGCTTCAGGAATGCATTGATCTCGGACTCGGCCATCTGGGTCGGATGCCCAAGGCCGTGGAAGCGAATAAACCGCCTGACCCACCGGCAATAGGTCTGTTCGGTCCTGCGGCTATTGTGGCGTGCGCGGCGCCTGCCGCATTAAATCCAACTGCGCGCTGATCATATAGAATTTGTCGCAGCTTTCCAATGAAATAGGTGAATTTGGTTTCCACCATCAAAAAAACCGCCCCTTTCGAGGCGGCTCTAATATTTGACGGGGGACACGATCAGGATCATGTCCCCCGAGCTTAAATAATCCCGGCGACTTCCTACTCTCCCAGGGGGCTTCCCCCCAAGTACCATCGGCCTCAGCGGGCTTAACTTCTCTGTTCGGAATGGGAAGAGGTGTTTCCCCGCCAGCATAATCACCGGAAACTTTGATATTCGGTTGTTTTTCATCCTGAACCGGCGGAGGACCAGAGGTCCTTCGCCTTGCTCAGGATGACGACCGCAAAATCCAGCGGTGCCCTGAAAACTGCATAGTAGATTAATGGTGTTCGAATAAATCAAGCCCTCGGACAATTAGTACTGGTCTGCTGAACACATTACTGTGCTTACACATCCAGCCTATCAACCTGGTAGTCTACCAGGGTCCTTACCTGGTTAACCCAGTGGGAGAACTTATCTCGAGGTGGGCTTCCCGCTTAGATGCTTTCAGCGGTTATCCCGTCCGCACGTAGCTAACCTGCAATGCCGTTGGCACGACAACAGATACACCAGAGGTGCGTTCGCTCCGGTCCTCTCGTACTAGGAGCCACTCCTCTCAATTCTCCTGCGCCCACGATGGATAGGGGCCGAACTGTCTCACGACGTTCTGAACCCAGCTCGCGTACCGCTTTAATGGGCGAACAGCCCAACCCTTGGGACCTGCTTCAGCCCCAGGATGCGACGAGCCGACATCGAGGTGCCAAACCCTCCCGTCGATGTGGACTCTTGGGGAGGATAAGCCTGTTATCCCCGGAGTACCTTTTATCCGTTGAGCGACGGCAATTCCACTCTCAACCGCCGGATCATTAAGCCCTGCTTTCGCACCTGCTCGACTTGTTGGTCTCGCAGTCAAGCTCCCTTCTGCCTTTACACTCTACGCACGATTTCCGACCGTGCTGAGGGAACCTTTGGGCGCCTCCGTTACTTTTTAGGAGGCGACCGCCCCAGTCAAACTGCCCACCTGACACTGTTCGGTAGCCGGATAACGGCCTACCGTTAGAAGCCCAGTACACCAGGGGTGGTATCCCAAGGGTGGCTCCACCGGAACTAGCGTCCCGGTTTCAAAGCCTCCCACCTATCCTGGACGAGATGCACCAAACTCCAATATCAGGCTGCAGTAAAGGTTCACGGGGTCTTTCCGTCCTATCGCGGGTAATCGGCATCTTCACCGATACTACAATTTCACCGAGTCCCTCGTTGAGACAGTGCCCAAGTCGTTACGCCATTCGTGCAGGTCGGAACTTACCCGACAAGGAATTTCGCTCATTCCTGTTACTTGAAGACCAGCGGCGCAAATCAGATGCCGCTGGCGGGCCGGTCATTTCTGCCGGTCTCCCCATGTCGCCATGGGGGTCGGACTATATCATCATCCACGCTTAAAGCCTGGAAGTCTGGCGTATAGTCTCTGAGGATAGCAACAACATTGGATGGATTGTCTCGGTTCATCAGCGCTCAGGTACTCACCGAGCGCGATGAAGACTCGTGCTTCCATTCGTTCTTTACATCATTCTTCATCAAGATGAACCCGACAACCCAAACATTCTGGCTGTTACTCTTTCCTGCTGATTGTCTGCACCCAACGCATTGTCACCGCTCGGACCATCGGACGGAAATCAAATGGTTCGAACTGGTAGCGTGGGATACTCAGAGTTTCCAGCATATGGCCAGATTTTACTAAGGCAACGATAATTACCTTAGGACCGTTATAGTTACGGCCGCCGTTTACCGGGGCTTAGTTTCAGAGCTTCGCCCGAAGGCTAACCCCTCCACGTAACCTTCCGGCACCGGGCAGGCGTCAGCCCCTATACGTCGTCTTGCGACTTAGCAGAGGCCTGTGTTTTTGGTAAACAGTCGCTTGGGCCTATTCACTGCGGCCTCTTCACGCTCCGGAGAGCAAGTCTCCATCACGCTAATGAGGCGCCCCTTCTCCCGAAGTTACGGGGCTATTTTGCCGAGTTCCTTAACGAGGGTTCTCTCGATCACCTTGGTATTCTCTACCTGCCCACCTGTGTCGGTTTGCGGTACGGGCACCATAATTACTCCCTAGAGGCTTTTCTCGGCGGCATGGATTCGGCGACTCGCCTACTGTAATTTTCGGCTGACATCGCGTCTCAGGCTTGATGGCTCCCGGATTTACCTAGGAGCCGCCCTACTCGCTTGTCCCTGGTCGACCATCGCCAGGGTTCGCTTATCCGACCGCGTCCCCCCATCGGTCAAACGCAATATGGTGGTACAGGAATATCAACCTGTTGTCCATCGCCTACGCCTTTCGGCCTCGGCTTAGGTCCCGACTTACCCTGAGCTGATTAGCATTGCCCAGGAAACCTGGGGCATTCGGTGGGGAAGTTTCTCGCTTCCCTTTCGTTACTCATACCGGCATTCTCTCTTCCCATGCGTCCACGGCTGGCTTGCCGCCGCCGCTTCGACCGCATGGGAATGCTCTCCTACCAATCGCAGCAAGCTGCGATTCCATAGCTTCGGTAAATGGCTTGAGCCCCGTTGAATTATCGGCGCACGAACACTTGACCAGTGAGCTGTTACGCACTCTTTAAAGGAATGGCTGCTTCTAAGCCAACCTCCTGGTTGTCTCGGCACTCGAACATCCTTTTCCACTTAGCCATTATTTAGGGACCTTAGCTGATGGTCTGGGCTGTTTCCCTTTCGACTACGAAGCTTATCCCCCGCAGTCTGACTCCCGTGCTCTTAAGTTGTGGTATTCGGAGTTTGTCTGAGTTCAGTAACCTGGTAGGGCCCCTAGCCCAAACAGTGCTCTACAGCCACAACTAAACACACGAGGCTATACCTAAATATATTTCGGAGAGAACCAGATATACCCGAGCTT
The DNA here is from genome assembly GCA_021791195.1 of Actinomycetes bacterium. Lineage (GTDB taxonomy): Bacteria > Actinomycetota > Thermoleophilia > BMS3ABIN01 > BMS3ABIN01 > JACWAD01. The sequence continues at coordinate 19,468 of JAJYXB010000015.1, forward strand.
GATTAGCCTTTCACTCCGATCCACAGGTCATCCCCTTGGCTTTCACCCCAAGTGGGTTCGGGCCTTCACGAGGTCTTACCCTCGCTTCACCCTGCCCATGGATAGATCGCTCGGCTTCGGGTCTGCCGCGCCTGACTAGTTCGCCCTGTTAAGACTCGCTTTCGCTACGGCTCCGTTCATCACTTAACCTTGCCAGACACGAGCAACTCGCCGGTTCGTTATGCAAAAAGCACGCTATCACACGGGCAAGCCCGTGCTCTAACCGCTTGTAGGCGCATGGTTTCAGGTACTATTTCACTCCCCTTCCGGGGTACTTTTCACCTTTCCCTCACGGTACTAGTTCACTATCGGTCGCTGGGTAGTATTTAGCCTTACGGGGTGGGCCCCGTAGATTCCGACGGAATTTCACGTGTACCGCCGTACTCAGGAGATTGTCAAGAGAGGCCAGCAGCTTTCGCATACGGGGCTTTTACCCCCTGTGGCTGCCTGTTCCAAGGCATTCCGCTAACCACTGACTTTGTAACTCTCCGGCA
>JAJYXB010000015.1:25000-62000 GCA_021791195.1 Actinomycetes bacterium
TGCGGCGCACCTCCAGCTTTTCGGGATCCTGGTCCAGCACCTTCCAGGCCTGTTCCTGGTAGGTTTTGGCGTTGGCTTCGATGGTTTCCGGCGAGAGCTGCGGCCGCGTCTTTGATACGCCGCTGGGGTCGCCGATACGGGCGGTGTAGTCACCGATGATGAGCACGGCGCGGTGGCCGGCGTCCTGGAACTGCCGCAGCTTGGTGAGCACCACCGTATGGCCCAGGTGGATGTCCGGCGCGGTGGGATCGACGCCCAGCTTGACGCGCAGCTGGCGACTGCTGGCAGCGGCCTCTTCCAGCTTCCTGTCGAGACCGCCATGGGGCAGGATCTCGACGCTGCCCTTGGTGAGCGTGGCGAGTGTGTTGGCGTCGATCGTCATGACGATGCCAATGATACCAGATAAGGCCGGTTTCATCGGCCCGCAAGGGGTTGGGCGAGCGGCGGGTCCGGCGCCCTATTTGCGCAGTACGAGCAGGGCGCCGCCGTCGTTGGCGGGTGGCACCGTGTGTAACCGCATCAGCAGAGGCGCCAGCAGCGGCGAGAGGTGCCAGATCACCCGATTGCGGATGCCACCAGCGAGAGGCAGCGGCCGGTACGCTACTTTCTTCCCAAAAGAAAACTGGTCATCAAAATATATCAGCTCGGCCACGCCCAGGCCGCTGGCGGCGACCAGCCGTGAATGGATGGCGTCGCTGTCGTAGCGGCGCTGATAGCCGAACTGGCTCTCGCCTTCGTAGAACACCGGCGAATAGGGTACGGTGATGATCATGGAGCCGCCCGGTTTCAGCACCCGGGCAAATTCGGCGACCGCCTTCATGTCGGCGTCGCCGGCGAGATATTCCAGGCTGGAAACCGCAGAGACGCGGTCGAAGCTGCCATCCTCGAACGGCAGATCGCCGGCGCTGGCGATCCGGACCTCGATATTGCTCAGATCGAGCTTGGGAATGAAATCCTCGGTGTAGCCCAGCGATGCTTCATTCGCGTCGACTACCGTGAAGCTGGCGTTGGTATGACGCGCGGCCAGGTAGAGAGCGAAGATGCTGTAGTCGCCGCCGCCGACGTCGAGCACGCGGTCGCCGGCCTGGATCTGCAGCCGCGTTGACGCCAGCGAATACTCGATCGACCGCGAGTAGTCTACCCCGCGAAAAAACGGCCCGGGTCCCAGCCGGGCCTGAAAGATGTAGTAATCGAGTGACAGTTCCAGCTGTCGAATCATGTTTGCCCCATTGCGGCGCTGGGCCCTCTTCCTATTTTTTCTTTACCCGGCTGACGCGGATGAAACCGGAGCAGGGGATGACCTCCACGCCTTTCTTCTCCAGCTCGTCCACGAACAGGTTGATGCCGATGGAGTCGCTGGCGTCGTGGCCGGCGATGACCACGTTGAGCTTGCTCTTTTCCGCTTCTTCCCGGTTCTTCTCGCTGATGTGCATGCCTACCAGCGTGCCCACGCCCGCGTCGGCCAGCTTGGAGATCGCCTCAGCGGGGCCGCCGGTGCCGCCGGTCATGTCCACCAGGACCTTGCCGGCACGCCGGTGCTTGCTGCCGACGACGATCGTCGGGCCGGCGTTCCCGCGCGCGGCGCAGCGATACTCAGGGATGCCCTTCAGTTCCTTGACGATGTCATCGAGAGTCAGGCCGTCGCCCTTGCGGTCGAAATGCTTTTGCAGAAAACCGTTGACGAGATTGTCGCACGGCGTGTGCACGCACATGAATGGCAGCTCCAGCAGGCGGGCGGTATCAACCGGTCGCTGGTGGTTGAGCGGCAGCAGGCTGCGCATGACCTCGCCCTGGCGCCCCTCCAGCACCGCCTCGCCGATGTTGATGGGAACGCCCTCGGCATGCCAGATGTCGGCCTGCACGCCCATGACGTCCGCCAGCGCCGCCAGGCTCTTGCCCTCAGGGTGATGCGACATCACCAGGTCGATCTTCATCCCGCGCTCGCGCAGGCGGTCGGCCAGGAGCATCTCCTGCGCCTCCATGTCGACGCCGGCCAGGATCGAACCCACCTCGGTTTTGGGATCGCCGTTGAGGATGCGCGTGTCGGCAAAAGGATTGGTCAGCCGGTCGGTGTCGAAATCCTCGCGGTCGTCGCCCTCCAGTTTGTCATACGCCTCTTTCTGCTTCTTCAGCAGCCGCTCTACCTCGCGCTTGCCCCGCGGGTCGGCCTTGATGCCCAACCCGACCGCCAGCTCGTAAACTTCCTGCAATTTCATGCGCCCGCTCCTTTCGCGTCAGTTTCCGCGACAGAAATCCACTGTCCGCGGCACAGTACCGCCACTCTCGCCTGGTCCCGACGCTGATCCCGATCCTCGGCGTCGATACTATTGCCGGTTCCTGCCAATCGGCTTGCGGCCGGCATACCTTGAGGCTGCCGCGAAAAACTGGTATCCCGTAATGTGACAGGTCCACACCCAGCGCCGCCGCCAGCTTGCCGGGGCCGTTGCACAGCTGCGGGATCTGCCGCACCGGCGCGCGGCGGGCCAGCATCGCCTCAATGCCGTCCGTCGGCTCCAGCGCCCTGATGAGGACCCCCGCGGGGCTGCCCTCCTCCTCGGAAACGATGTTGAGCAGGTGGTGCATCCCGTAGGTGAAGTATACATATGCCCTGCCGGGCGGACCAAACATCACCCGGTTGCGCGCCGTCATGCCCCGGCTGGCATGACAAGCCGGATCATCGCGGCTGTAAGCCTCGGTTTCGACAATAATGCCGCCAACCCCTGCATGCAGGAGTTTGCAGCCTATCAGTTCCCGCGCCACCTGACGGACATCACGGGCATAAAAGGACTCGGGCAGGACCTGGGACTTGCTTGCCAACGTCTATGCCTCCCGCAGCTCCTCCGCTGCCTGCCGCAGACCGGCCAGCCTCGCGGCAGCCGCTTCAAGCTGAGCCCTAACGCGCTCCGGAGCCGTGCCGCCATAACTCTGTTTGCGCGCCAGCGCCGCCTCGAGGTCGACGGCATCGTAGTAGCCCTGGTCGAAACGGGGCGACTCTGCCTGCAGCTCCCCTATACTCAGGTCCTTGAGCAGCCGGTTCTCGCCGATGCATTTTTTCACCAGCCGGCCGACGATGCGGTGCGCGTCGCGGAAAGCCACCCCCCGGGTGACCAGGTAATCGGCCACGTCCGTGGCCAGCGCGAAGCTCGCTTCGGCGGCTGCGCGCATACGCGCGGCGTCGAACTTCAGCGAACGGGTCATCTCGGCCGCCACCGGGATGACAAGCAGCAGGATGTCGGTGGTGTCGAAAACGTAGATTTTGTCTTCCTGCATGTCCTTGTTATATGCCAGCGGCAGTCCCGCCATCAGCGAGATCAGCCCCTGATGATTGGCGGCCACCCTGGCGGCCTTGGCCCGCATCAGTTCACACGCGTCCGGATTTTTCTTCTGCGGCATGATGCTGGAGCCGGAGGTGAACTCATCCGCGATCTCCACGAAGCCGAACTCCTGGCTTGACCACAGAATCAGCTCCGCGGCCAGCCGCGACAGGTGTATGCTCATGCTGGCGGCAGCGGCCAGATAGTCCAGAGCGAAGTCGCGGTTGGAGACGTCGTCGATGGAGTTGGCGCCCGGGTGGGTGAAACCGAGTTCGGACGCCACCTGTTCCCGCTTGACAGGATAGTTGACGCCTGCCAGCGCTCCGGCGCCCAGCGGCATCGCCGCCGTAGCCTCGATCACGCGCAGAAAGCGGCCGCAGTCGCGGCCGAACATCTCGAAATATGCCAGCAGATGGTGGGCCAGCAGCACCGGCTGCGCCCGCTGCAGGTGCGTGTATCCGGGTAAAACCGCCTCACCGGCGGCCTCGGCCTGCTCCAGCAGCGCCTCCTGCAGCACCACCAGGTCGCTGAAGTGCTGCCGTGCCTGGTCGCGAACAAACAGCGCCAGACCGGTGGCCACCTGATCGTTGCGGCTGCGGGCGGTGTGCAGCTTCTTGCCCACGTCGCCGGCGATCTCGATCAGCCGTTTCTCAACGGCGGTGTGGATGTCTTCGTCGGCCAGCTGGAAATCAAACTGTCCCTGGGCGATCTCGGCCATGATCTGGCCCAGGCCCATCTCGATCTCGCCGAATTCCTCAATTGTTAATACGCCGATGTCCGACAGCATGCGCGCATGGGCGATCGAGCCCTGGATATCGTAGGGCGCCAGCCGCCAGTCGAACGTGATCGACGCGTTCAGCTGCTGGAACAGCTGGTGCGGCGGCTTCTCGAAGCGGCCGGACCAGAAATTGGCGTTCTCTCCGTCCTCTGTCATCATCTTTCTTTCCGGGCCCAGACCTCGAGCGGCAGGCCAAAGAGCTCGCAAAATCCTTTGGCGGCCTCGTGGCTGAAGATATCGCCGCCGCCATACGTGGCCAGGCCGAGGTCGTAGAGCGAATTGGCCGATTTGCGGCCCACGACCTTGCAGGAGCCCTTGTAATATTTGAGCCGGACAGTGCCAGATACGCGCCGCTGCGTCTCTTCCATGAACGCCCTGAGCGCCACCATCAGCGGATCGAACCAGCCGCCGTTGTACAGCATGTCGGCGAATTTCCGCTCCAGCGAGCGCTTGAAGTGCGACAGATCGCGCGGCAACACCAGATCCTCCAGATCGCGGTGAGCCATGATCAGCGCCAGCGCGCCGGGCGTTTCGTAGACTTCCCGCGACTTGATGCCCACCAGCCGGTTCTCGATCATGTCGATGCGGCCGAAGCCATGCGCGGCGCCGATCCCGTCCACGCGGTCGATCAGGTCGACCATGGGCATCTCGCTGCCATTCAGCGACACCGGCTCGCCGGCTTCGAAACCGATCTCGAGGTAGGCGGGCTCGTCGGGAGCGGCCTCCGGAGCGCAGGTAACGGCGTAAGCGTCCCCGGGCGGCTCCTGCCACGGATCCTCCAGCGGACCGCATTCGACCGCGCGCCCCCACAGGTTCTCGTCGATGCTGTACGGCGAATCTTTCTTCAGCGGCACAGGGATATCGTGGGCGACGGCGTACTCCAACGCCTGCTCGCGGGTCATCCCCCATTCCCGGGCGGGAGCCAGAATCTCCAGCGAGGGATCAAGCGCGCGGATACCCAGGTCGAAGCGCACCTGGTCGTTTCCCTTGGCGGTGCAGCCGTGAGCCACCGCGACCGCGCCCGCCTTGTGCGCCACCCCGACCAGCAGCTTGCAGATCAGCGGCCGCGACAGGGCGCTCACCAGCGGGTACCTCTCCTCGTAAAGGGCGTTGGCCGCCAGCGACGGCAGCACGAAATCATGGGCGAATTCCTCGCGGGCATCGATCACGATCGACTCGGCGGCGCCGATGGAGAGCGCTTTCTGGCGCAGCTCTTCCAGCCGGCTGGCGCGGCCGGCGTCCACCAGCACCGCGATCGCCTCCAGGCCATATTTCTCCTTCAGCCAGGCGATCATCACCGAAGTGTCCAGCCCGCCGGAATATGCCAGTACGACTTTCTTGTCTTCGTTCATTTCAGGCACCTCAATGCTCTGGTTTTGCCTTTGTGCCGCGTGCGTCAGCCGCGCTCGCGCGCGATGCGGGAGAGCCGGCTTGCCATCTTTCTTGCCTCGGCGCTGTCGGCCATGACCAGCAGCACCGTGTCGTCCCCGGCCACCGTGCCGATTATGTCGGGATGCTCGAACTCGTCCAGCGCCCGCCCCACGGTCGGCGCCGTTCCCGGCTCCGATCTGATAACCACCATGTTCTGGGCGCTCTGCCAGCGGGCATCCGATTCCCGCAATACCCGGCCCAGGATCTCGCGCGGGTTGCGCAGCTCGCGTGGCGGCGGAATCTCGAACCGCGTCCGGCCCTGCCCATCGGCTCCCTTGCGCGCGCCCAGCTCGCGCAGGTCGCGCGAGACGGTCGCCTGGGTGACCTCACAGCCCAGCTTTGCCAGCGCCGCCACCAGTTCGGACTGGGTTGATAGACTTCGCTGCCGGACAAGCGTCTCGATCAGCTGCTTTCGTTCACGCTTTCGCATCGCCCATCAGCAGTTTCAGCAGCTCCTTCTGCGCATGCAGCCGGTTTTCCGCCTGCTGGAAAACGATCGACTGGGGCCCGTCCATCACGTCCGCGGCAATCTCTTCGCCACGGTGCGCCGGCAGGCAGTGCATGACTTTGCAATCCGGTTTCGCCAGCGAAAGCAGCCGGGTGTCGATATGGTACGGCTCCAGCCGCGTCTTCTTCTCGGGAACCTTTTGCTGCCCCATGCTGAACCAGACATCAGTGTAAAGGAAGTCGGCGCCTTGCGCGGCTTCCAGGGGATCGGTGATAACCTCGACCGTGGCGCCGCTGGCCTCGGCCAGCTTGCGCGCTTCCGCCACCGCCCAGTCCGGCGGAGCCAGCTCCGGCGGCGTGCAGGCGACGACATGAGCGCCGACCATGGCGCAGATATTTATCAGTGAGACCGCGACGTTGTTGCCGTCGCCAAAATATGCGACTTTCACCGCCGCCAGATCTTCGTGGTGCTCGGATATCGTCATCAGGTCCGACAGCGCCTGGCAGGGATGCCGCTCGTCAGTAAGGCCGTTGATGACCGGCACGGTGGCGACGGCGGCAAACTGTTCCAGGTCCCGCTGGCTGAACGTGCGGATGACCACACCGCTCAGATAACCGGAAAGGATGCGCGCCGTGTCCTCGATCGTCTCGCCGCGCCCCAGCTGCATCTCGCTCTCGCTGAGGAACATGGCGTGCCCGCCCAACTCGTAGGCGGCCACGGTGAAAGAGGCGCGTGTGCGCGTCGAGGGCTTGGAGAAGATCATCCCCATCACCTTGCCCGCGAGCGCGGCCGACCGCTCGCCCTTGTGACTTATGGCGGCGTCGATCAGGGCGAGCGTCTCCTCCCTGGTAAGGTCGCTGACTTTCAGGTAGTGCCGTGGCATCACATCATCACCTTGAGCGTAGTTGTAAGGAATTCGACCACCTGGTCGATCATCCTCTCCTCCACGATCAGCGGCGGCAGGAACCGGATGGTGCCGGCGGCGATACTGTTAAGGATTATCCTGTGCTCAAGCGCCCGGGACACGACCTCGGCCGCCAGCGGCCGCGGCAGATCGATGGCCAGCATCAGCCCCATCCCCCGGACCTCGGTGACCAGTCCAGCCTGCTCAAGCTCACGCAGACGGGCCAGCATGTACTGGCCTTTTGCCGCCACCCCCTCGATAAAGCCCGGCGCGGTCAGCTCGCCGAAAACAGCGACACCCGCGGCGCACGGCACCGGACCGCCGCCGAAAGTGGTCGCGTGCGTGCCCGGTTCCAGCACATCAGCGTAAGCCGGGGCGGCCACGGCGGCGCCGATGGGCAGCGCCCCGCCCAGGCTCTTGGCCAGGGTCATGACATCAGGTTCAACACCGAAGTGCTGGTATGCGAACAGTTTGCCCGTCCGCCCCAGTCCTGTTTGCACCTCGTCGAAAATCAGCAGCGCATCGTGCTTCCGGGTCAGCTCCCGCGCAACCTCCACAAACTCTTTTGCCAGCGGATGCACCCCGCCTTCACCCTGCACCGGCTCCAGCATGATGGCGCAGACGCTCTCGTCCATGGCGCCTGCCAGCGCCACCACGTCGTTGGCCGGCACGTAGGTGAAGCCGGGCAGCAATGGCTTGAAGGGCGCCTGCTTCGCCGGCTGCGCGGTCGCAGTCAGCGTGGCCATGGTGCGCCCGTGAAAACCGCCTTCCAGGGTGATGATGCGGTGCTTGCCCGCGCCGCCGGTTTCGTGGCCCAGCTTGCGGGCCAGCTTGATGGCGCACTCATTGGCTTCGGCGCCGCTGTTGGCGAAGAAGACTTTCCCCCCGATGCTGGTTTCCGAGATTAGCCGCGCCAGCTCGGCCCCCGGCTCGGTGTAATAAAGGTTACAGGTATGGATCAGCTGCGCCACCTGGCGCTGCACCGCGGTCACCACCGCGGGATGGCAATGGCCCAGGTTGTTGATCGACAGGCCGGAGACGAAATCAAGATACCGCTCGCCCTGCCGGTCGTAGAGATAGCACCCCTCGCCACGCACGAAAGCCACCGGCTGGCGGCCATAAGTCGGCATCACATACTTGTCATATTCGGCGAAAATATCCATCGTCATTTTGGGGACGTTGCTTTCCTAACGTTCCTAATTATGAATTGATCCTTTTCTATTTTAGGAACGTTAGGAAAGCAACGTCCCTGTGATCTTGGTGCCAATGCCCTCTCGCGTGAATATCTCCAGCAGGACCGCGTGCGGCACCCGGCCGTCGATGATATGGGCGCTGCGCACCCCGCCGGCGAGCGTCCGCGACACCGCCCGCAGTTTGGGAATCATTCCCTTCGAAGCCACACCTGAAGCCATCATCTGCTCCACTTCGGCGGCCGAGCACTGCGAGATCAGCGAATCGGGCTGCTCGATATCCGCGTAGAGGCCCTCGACATCAGTGAGAAAGATGGCCTTCTCCGCGCCCAGAGCGACGGCCAGATCGGCGGCGACCTCGTCGGCGTTGATATTGTAGCTGGTGCCGGCCTCGTCCGCGCCGACCGACGCGACCACGGGGATGAAATCCGCTCCCAGATTTTCCAGCACCGCGGTGTTGATGTTGAGGATGCGTCCCACCTGACCGATGTCCTGCTCCCGGCCCGATGCGTCGGTGACGACCCGCTTTTCCGCCACGATCAGGCGGCCGTCGTCGCCGCCCAGCCCCACGGCGGGCACCCCGTGCTGGTTGATCAGCGCCACCACTTCCTTGTTGACCTTGCCCACCAGCACCATCTTGGCCAGCTCCATCGTCGCCTCGTCGGTGACCCGCAGCCCCTGGACGAACCTGACTTCCATGGAAAGTTTCTTCATGTAGGTGTTGATATCCGGACCGCCGCCGTGGACAATCACCGGATTCATGCCAACATATTTCAGCAGGGCGATGTCGGTGGCGAAACCTTCCTTGAGATCGTCGCTTTTCATGGCGCTGCCGCCGTACTTGATCACCACCGTCTTGCCGGAGAACTGCTTGATGTAAGGCAGCGCTTCCAGCAGGATGCTGACCCGTTTTTGATGCTGATCCGTCATAGTGCCACCCGGCTAGGTCGTGTACTCAGAGTTGATGGTCACGTACTCGTGCGTCAGGTCGGAGAAATACATCGTGTGACCGGCCGCACCCCGGTGCAGGTCCAGCTTCACGCAGATCTCCTCCTGCGCCATGATCGCCGCGAGCCTGCCTGCATCGATCGGACCGGCGGCCTCCGCGCCCGCCGCGGCCAGGCAAACCTCCTCATAATATACATCAGCCGGCAGCGCCGGTTCGCCGGCGAGCGCCGCGCCCGCCGAGGCCATCAGCCGGCCCCAGTTGGGATCGCCGCCGTAAAAAGCGGTGCGTACCAGCGGCGAGTTGCTGATGGCGCGGGCAACCCGGGCCGCCTCCGCCGCGGTGGCGGCGCCGGCGATGTTCAGCTCGACGACCCTGGTCGCGCCCTCGCCATCCGCGACCATCTTCAGCGCCAGATCCTTGCAGACCGCCGCCAGCGCTGCCGCGAACACGCCGGCGTCGTCGCTGCCAGGCTCCAGGCTGATGCCGCTCGCGCCGTTGGCCAGCAGGAAGAGGCAGTCGTTGGTGCTCATGTCGCCGTCCACGCTGATGCTATTGAAAGAAGCCGCTGCCACGGCCGCCAGCATTTCCTTAAGCAGACCCCCCGGCGCCCCGGCGTCGGTGGTCACAAACGCGAGCATCGTGGCCATGCTGGGAGCGATCATCCCGGCGCCCTTGGCGCAGAAGCCGATGCGCACCTTTCCCAATGACAGTTCGAGCTCGATCGCTCCTTGCTTGTCGATGCTGTCGGTGGTCCGGATGGCCGCGGCGAAACTGTCGCCGCCGTCTGCCGCCAGCGAATCCGCCGCGGCAGCGATCCCCCGGGCCGCCAGCTGCATATCGAGCGGCACACCGATGACGCCGGTTGACGCCACCGCCATCTTCGCGGGTTCCAGCCCGCAGGCCCCGGCCGCCTGCCGCACCATGGCGCGGGCGTCCTCCAGGCCCGCCTCGCCGGTGCAGGCATTAGCCGAGCCACTGTTGGCTACCACACCCTGGATCCGGCCCGGCTGGCTCTCCTGCCGGCAGACCAGGATCGGCGCCGCCGCAGCGGCGTTCGGTGTGTAGAGCGCCGCCGAAGTACAGGGAAGGTCCGAGACCAGCAGCCCCAGGTCGAGCTTGCCCGATTTTTTCAGGCCGGCGGCAAGTCCCGCGGCCCTGAATCCGGCGGGCGCGGTCACCGAACCGGCGACCTCGCGCGCGCCGCCCGGCCGCTCACCGAATCTTGATGAAAATAGTGTCATGTCAGTTCTTCTTGTGAATGAAAGTCATTATGCGAATAAATCAATAATTTCTTGTATTTTTTCTATATATATTGAATATTTAACCGGATTTTAGAATATTTATACGGACGCTGTCAAATATTCTTTAGGATGGAGAGGAATACCAATGGCTGAAAGCCTGGCATGATAATTCGCGAATGACCCGGGCAAGCCGAAACCAGCGCGTTTATGCGCGCAGGCTGGCGCCGAGCTTTTCCGCCAGCGCGGTCACGATCGAGGCGCGCGCGGCGGCGACATCCTCGTCGGTCAGCGTCCGCTCGGGCGAGCGGAACTCCAGGCTGAGAGCGACGCTCTTCTTGCCGGCGCCGATCTGCTCGCCGGTGAAGATGTCAAACACCCGGACACTCTTAAGCAGCGGCGCGCCCGCGTCACTGATCACGCCGATGATCTCGTCCGCGGGCCGGTCGACCTCGACGACGACGGCGAGGTCCTGGAAGGAGGCCGGATAAGTGATCAGGTCCTCGAAGACGATGATGCCGGCGCCGCTGGCCAGCAGTTCCTGCTCGAGGATCTCGAACGCGACCACCGGCGTATCGATGTCGAACGCCTCCAGTACCAGCGGATGCACTTCGCCGACATATCCCGCCTGGCGACCACCGGCGACGATCGCGGCTGACTTTCCCGGATGGAGGAAGGGCTCGCTGGCCCGCTCGACGGTGAAATCGCCGGCGATGGAGGCAAAAATCGCCTCCACCATCCCCTTGCCGGTGAAGAATCCGGCGGTGCCGCCGCCGGTCATCCACGAGTGTCCCTGGAGCGAACCGCTCAGGCAGCCGGCGATCAACCGCCGCTCGTCACAGAGATCCTCCCCGGCGGCCGGACGGTAGATCCGGCCCAGCTCGAAGATGTTGACATCCTGGTTTTGCAGCGACAGGTTGGCCGCCAGCGTTGTCAGCAAGCTGGGCAGCATCATGGTCCGCATCACCGACTGCTCCACCGAAAGCGGATTGGCCAACGCCACCACCTCGCGGCGGCCGTCATCCGCATCCAGCCGCAGCCGGTCGCCAAAATCCGGCGCGATGAAACTATAACTGATCACTTCGGTCAGCCCCCGCTCGACCAGGGCCCGCGCCACGCTGCGCCGGGCCTGCTGTTCCGGCGAGAGCCCACCGAGCACGCGCATGTCACTGGGCAGCGTCGGCGGGATCAGCCCCAGCCCGAACACGCGGGCAATCTCCTCGATCACGTCGACTTCGCGCTCGACGTCGGCGCGATAACTGGGGATGGTGACCAGCAGCTCGCCTTCCTTCTCCCGGACACCGAAACCAAGGCGGGTGAGGATGGACTTGATCTCCTCGTCCGGCACCCTGATCCCCAGCAGCGCTTCGACCCGTCCGGGCCTTAGCCGCACCGCGGCCGGCATGAACGGCCGCGCCTGGATATCGATCTCCCCCGGGACAAGCCGTCCGCCGGTTATCTCCACCATCAGCCGCGCGGCCATCGCCAGCGCTTTCGGCGCCAGTTCCTGATCCAGACCCTTCTCGAACCTGGTGCTCGATTCGCTGCGCAGCCCCAGTGCCATGGATGTCTCCATCACACTGCGACCGTTGAAGTTGGCGGCCTCCAGCAGGATGTCGGTCGTGGCGGCGGAGACCTCGCTGGCCTCACCGCCCATGATGCCGGCGATGGCGACCGGCCCCTCCGCGTCGGCGATGACGAGCATATCCGGCGTCAGCCGGCGCTCGCTGCCGTCGATCGTGATGATCTTCTCCCCCCTGGCGGCGCGCCTGACGGCCAGCTGCCGGCCGGCGATCCTGGCCAGGTCAAAGGCATGCATCGGCTGGCCCAGAGTCCACATCACATAATTGGTGATGTCAACCACATTGTTCACCGGCCGCATGCCGGCGGCGGTGATGCGCGCCTTCAGCCAGGCGGGCGATTCAGCGACGCTGACCCCCGCGATCAGCCGGGCGCCGTAACGCGGACACAGCCGCTCGTCAGCGACGCTCACACTCACCAGTTCCCCGATGGTATCGTCACCGCGGGGCGCGGCGTCCGCCACCGGCTCGGGCGCAAGCGGCGCACCGGTCACGGCCGCGACTTCGCGCGCGACACCGTACATCGACAGGCAATCCGGGCGGTTAGGCGTGATCTCGAGCTCCAGCACATCATCGCTCAGCGGCAAGTGATCGACCAGCCGCGCGCCCACGGGCGCATCCTCCGGCAGGATCATGATCCCGGCAGATTCGCCGGACAGCCCGAGCTCCGCTTCGGAGCACATCATCCCGTGCGATTCCACGCCGCGGATCTTCGCGGCTCTGAGCGGTTCCGGACGGCCGGGCAGCATGCCGCCCGGCAGGCAGACGGCCGCCTTGTCGCCGGCCTGGAAATTCTTCGCGCCGCAGACGATCTGCTCGCTGCGGCCGCCGCCCAGGTCCACTTCGCACAGGCTCAGCCTGTCGGCGTCCGGATGTGGAGCGCGCGATTTCACCTGACCGATGACGAAACGGTCGAGGTTGCCGCCGTCAGCAGGCAGGCCGGCGTGGCTGATCCGCTCGACCTCGGTGCCGGTCAGCGCCAGCCGCTCGGCCAGCTTCTCAGCGCTCAGGCCGGTGTCGACAAATTCTTTCAGCCAGGATACGGGAACTTTCATCTCTCGGTTTCCTCAGTGACCGCCCGGTCAAAACTGGTTGATAAATCTCATGTCGTTGTCATAGAACATCCGCAGATCTGTGATACCGTGCTTGAGCATGGCGATGCGCTCCACGCCCATGCCGAAGGCAAACCCGGTGACCTCGTCGGGTTCGTAGTCGACAAAGCCGAAGACATTGGGATCGACCATGCCGGCCCCCAGGATCTCCAGCCAGCCGCTGTGCTTGCACGAGCGGCAGCCGGCGCCGCCGCAGATCATGCAGGAGACGTCCACCTCGACGCTGGGCTCGGTGAAGGGGAAATAGTGCGGCCGCAGGCGGATCTCCCGCCCAGCGCCGAACATGTGCTTGGCGAAAGCCTCAAGTGTCCCCTTCAGATCGGCCATGGTGATGTGCTCGTCCACCGCCAGCCCCTCCACCTGGTGGAACATCGGCGTGTGCGTGGCGTCGGAGTCGCGGCGGTAGACACGGCCGGGGATGATGACATAGACCGGCGGATCTTCTTTCTCCATCACCCGGATCTGCACCGGGGAAGTATGCGTGCGCAGCAGGACATCCGGTTTGTCCTGGATGAAGAAGGTGTCGTGCAGGGAACGCGCCGGATGCCCCTCGGGCGTGTTCAGCGCGGTGAAGTTATAATAGCTGGTCTCGACCTCGGGACCTTCGGCGATGCGGTAGCCAAGGCCGGCGAAAAAATCCTCGATCTCCCACTGCGTCTGCGTGATCAGGTGCAGGTGACCGCGGGGGAAGGGTTCGCCGGGAAGCGTGATGTCGGCCTGCTCGGCGGCCAGGCGCCGGGTCAGCTCCCCCGCTTCCAGCTCGTGCTTGCGGGCCGCCAGCGCCTGCTCCAGCGCCGTCCGCGCCCGGTTGCCGTATTTGCCGACGACTGGCCGTTCCTCCGCCGGCAGTTCGGGGATGCTTCTCAGCAGCTGTGAGAGGCCGCTCTTGCGCCCCAGGTGCCGGACGCGCGCCTCTTCCAGCTCCGCGCTGGTCGCGGCCTGCCCGATCTCCGCCACAGCCTGCTCGTAGAGCGCGGCCAGGCCCGCGTGCGCCTTAAGCTGTTCTTTCAGGTCGTCGTTCATAAATCGATGAAACTCTAACACTTTCGCTGCCTGAGCGCCTCATAAAGCAGGATCGAACCTGACTGCGCCACGTTGACCGATTCGGCCGCCGAGACTTGCGGGATGTGCACGATCTCCTGTGCCGCGGCTTTCAGCCGTCCGGATAAACCGCCGCGTTCGGCGCCCAGCGCCAGCACGAAGCCGCCGCTCAAGTCGGCCTCCCAGGGCGCCATGCCCCGGTGCGCGTCGGCGGCCACGATTTTCAGGCCCAGGCCCACGGCCCAGGCGACAAGCTCGCCGGCGGCCACGTTCAGATATACCGGTATGTTGAACACCGACCCCATCGTGGCGCGCAGGGCTTTGGGACTATAGGGATCGGCGGTCTCCGGATCCAGGATCACGCCGCCGGCGCCGAGCGCGGCTGCCGAGCGGATCGCAGTCCCGACGTTGCCGGGGTCGCCCGCGCCGGCCAGAAAGACCAGCGGGCCGGCCGCGGTTTCCTCTCCCGCCGCACCGCCCGTACCCGCGGCAGCCGGCGGCGCGTCCGGCAGGCGCGGCTCCTGGAGCGCGAACACGGATATCACGCGCGAGCCGCTGCCCAGCTCCGAGAGCTTCGCCATCACCGGCTGGCTGACGGCGTAAAATTCAGGTGCCTCGGCCCGCGGCTGCCTGCCCCGCCGGGACTCGCCGCCAGTCGCCAGCGCCTCAGCCAGCGCCTTGCCGGCAGGCTCCTCATGCCCCTCCAGCACAAAGACCTGCCGGGGCATGATCAAGCGCCTGAGCGCCGCATCCAGCAGGTCTTCACCTTCCGCCAGGAAAAGCCGGACGGCATAGCGGTTGCGTTTCCGCTTCAGCCGGGCCGCTTCCTTGACGGCGGTATTACTGTGACTGGTGATCCGTTTTGGTTTCACCCCGTTAGCTTGGAGCTGGCCGGTAACTGCCGGCCTCAGGCCGACAGGGCCGACCTGGCCTGCTCGGCCAGGCTGGAGAACATCTCCGGGTCGCTGACCGCCAGATCCGCCAGCGTGCGGCGGTTCAGGTCGATCTGCGCCTGTTTGAGCCCGTGCATGAACTGGTTGTAGGACATGCCGTTCTGGCGGGCGCCGGCATTGATCCTGGTGATCCACAGGCGGCGGAAATCGCGCTTGCGCACGCGCCGGTCGCGAAAGGCATACATCAGCGAGCGGCTGACCTGCTCCTTGGCGCGCTTATAGCTGGAATTCTTGGTACCCCGGTACCCGCTGGCCTGATCCAGTACCTTGCGCCGTTTCTTACGGGCGTGAACGCTTCTCTTTACTCTTGGCATGGCTGATCGACTCCTCTACCTCTTGCCCAGCATCCGCTTTGCCCCTCTGACATCGCCGGGACTCATCTCCACACTTTTACGAAAGCTGCGCTTCCGCTTCGGGCTTTTCTTTTCCAGAATATGGCTCTTGTAACCACGGCGGCGCACCAGTTTACCTCCGGAAGTGAACCGGAAACGCTTGGCGGCGCCGCGATGAGTCTTCATCTTGGGCATAGGCCTTCCTTTCGACTAAGACTTTACTTATCGCAGACTTATGGTATTAATTATTTTACAGGTGCCAACACCATGACCATGTTCCTGCCGTCGAGATTGGGCTGCGATTCAATCACGCCCAGCTCGGCCACATCCTCGGCGAGGCGCCTAAGGAGCTCCTCCCCCTTGCTGGGATGGACCACCTCGCGCCCCCGGAACATGATCGTTACCTTGACCTTGTCCTTGTTGTTCAGAAACCGCACCACGTGCCCCTTCTTGGTTTCGTAATCGTGCACACCGATTTTGGGACGCAGCTTGATTTCCTTCACGACTATGGTGGACTGGTGCTTCCGCGCCTGCTTGGCCTTCTGCTCCAGCTCGTACTTGTACTTGCCATAGTCGAGCACCCGGCAGACAGGAGGGTCGGCTTCAGGTGCGACCTCAACCAGGTCAAGGTTCCTTGATGCGGCAAAATCGAGTGCATCCTGACGGCTCTTGATCCCGATCTGCTCTCCGTCCGGCCCGATCAGCCGCACCTTGTCAACCCTGATGGCTTCATTTATCCGGGTCAGATCCCTGACCCGGGCTTTATAATGTGCGACCGGCAAACACCTCCTCTCCCATAAGTATTTGGCGGCGCAATGCCGCCCTTTTGATCCACGGCGTAATGCCGACCGTTGATGCCATTCTCGGACGCTTGCGCGGCTTCACTGAATCCGCGCACAAAAAAAGGGTACCCAAAAGCACCCTCGCGTAATCTGCCCCCAGCGCACGGGCTTTCGCGCCCAGCCTGACGAGCGTATGGCGTAACCTGCAGGCTCTCATTCAGGGCGCGGCCCCGGGCCGCGCCGTTGCCGGCAGGTGAGAAGCGGGTGCTTCTGCTTTATTCACGGGTGAAAGTATAGCGGAGTTAAGTACTGGCCGCAAATGTCGCCTTTCCCGCCCCCCTGTCCGCCCTGGCATCCGGCCCCGGTCTTCGTCAACGACCAGCCCGGCCGGACGCGCTGCTCCGGGAAGCTTCACCCCACCTCCGGCGCAGCCGGCGTCCAGAACCTGTTGGTGATCGGAAAGCGGCGGTCCTTGCCGAAGGCGCGCGAGGTGATCTTGATCCCCGGCGGGGCCTGACGGCGCTTGTACTCGTTGCGGTCGATCATGTGGATCACCCTGCGGACGGTGGCCTCGTCGAGCCCGGCCACGACCATGTCCTCGATACTGCGGTCGTACTCGACGTACTCCGCGATGATGCGGTCAAGCACCTCGTAGGGCGGCAATGTATCCTGATCCTTCTGGTTCTCGGCCAGCTCGGCGCTGGGCTCGCGGTCGATGACGCTCCGGGGGATGATCTCCGCCCCCAGGGAGTTGCGGTACTGGCAGAGCTCATACACCATCGTCTTGGGCACGTCCTTGATGACCGCGAAGCCGCCGGCCATGTCGCCGTAGAGAGTCGAGTAGCCGACGCTTGTCTCGCTTTTATTACCCGTGGTCAACACCAGCCAGCCGAATTTATTGGAGAGCGCCATCAGGATGTTGCCCCGGATGCGCGCCTGCAGGTTCTCCTCGGTGGCGTCGGGACCGCGGCCGCCAAACAGCGGCGCCAGGTCATCGAGAAAAGCGGTGAAAACCGGCTCGATCGGCGCCGTGCGGAATTCGATCTCAAGCCGCTCCGCCAGTGCTTCGGCGTCGGTGCGGGTCCCTTCGGAGGTGTAGCGTGACGGCATCGAGACGCCGACGACGTTCTCCTTGCCCAGCGCATCCACGGCCACCGCCGCCGTCAGCGAAGAGTCCACCCCGCCGGATAACCCGATGAGCACACGTTCGAAACGGTTTTTCCCCACATAATCGCGCACACCGAGGACGAGCGCCTCATAAACCTCCGCCATGCCGGTCAGCGCCGGCGGCATGTGCGGGCCGGCGTGCCGGGGCGTGCGGGCCGAGGCCCCGGCCGCCAGCACCCCGGGCGGTCCGATGAGGAGCTTCTCCACCGGGCCGGGATGCCGCTGCTCGATGCCCTGCCGGCGGCCGCTGGCGTCGCGCTGGCGGGAAACGCGCACCTCGTCCAGATCCAGGTCGACCATGATCATGTCTTCTTCCATGCTCTTCCCGCGGGCCAGCAGGCGCCCATGCTCGTCATAGACCAGGCTATTGCCGTCGAAGATGAGCTCGTCCTGGCCGCCAACCATGTTGACATACGCCACAGGCGTGAGATAATCGCGGGCGCGCGTCTCCAGCATCTCCTCACGGGTGCGGGTGCGGCCGACCCGGTACGGCGACGAGGAGATGTTGAGGATGAGGTCGGCCCCCGCCGCCACCTGGGCGCCGATCGGCTCGTCCGGATACCAGATATCCTCGCAGATGTTAAGGCCGATGAGGCTGCCGGCCATCTCGAACATCAGCGGCCGGTCGCCGGCGCTAAAATAGCGGAACTCGTCGAAGACGCCGTAATTCGGCAGACGGATCTTGTGGCAGACGCCCGCCACCTGACCGCCGCTCAGCACCGCGGCGGCGTTATAGACCTCGCCGGGCGCGTCCAGGAAGCCGACCACGGCGACGATGTCCTCGGCGGCATCGGCCACCTCGGCGAGAGCACGGGTGTTGGCCCGCAGAAAGTCGGGATTGAAAGTGAGATCCTCGGGGGGATAACCGGTGAGCGCCAGCTCCGGGAATGCCACCAGGTCGGCGCCCATCTCCCGCGCCAGCTCGATGCCGGCCACGATACGGACGGTATTGCCGTCGAAGTCGCCGACGGTAGAGTTGATCTGCGCCAGTGCGATGCGGATGCGGTGCATAACCAGACCTCGTGTATGATCAGGGATGAACTGCCCGCCCCTCTAGCTCTTGTCCTCCACCTGCCGTACCAGATCCGCCGCCAGTTCATCAACGGGCCGCGGTCCCAGATCGCCCTCTGCGTACGAGCGCACCGACACGGTGCCGGCATCCTCCTCCTTGTCCCCCACGACAAGCATGTAAGGCACCTTGTCAAGCTCGGCGTTCCTGATCTTCTTGCCCACCGATTCCTTGCTGTAATCCAGCTCAACACGGATGCCTTCCTGCGTCAGCCGCGCCGCCACCTGCTCGGCATAATCCATGTGCCGGTCGGCGATCGGCAGGATCACCGCCTGCACCGGCGCCAGCCACAGGGGGAAAGCGCCGGCGTAGTGCTCGATCAGGCAGCCTATGAACCGCTCCAGCGAACCCAGCAGGGCCCGGTGAATCATGATCGGCCGGTGCTCCTGGTTGTCTTCTCCCACATACGTAACATCAAAACGCTCCGGCAGGTTGAAATCCACCTGGATCGTCGTGCACTGCCAGGCGCGCCCGAGTGCGTCACGGATCTTCATGTCGATCTTCGGCCCGTAGAATACACCCTCGCCGGGATCGATCTCATAGCCCAGCCCCGCCCTTTCCAGCGCGACCTTGAGCGCTTCGGTAGCGCGTTCCCAGTGCTCGTCGCTGCCCACTGACTTTTCCGGCCGCGTAGACAGATAGACCTCGTATTCATCAAAGCCGAAAGTCCGCAGCATGAAGAGGACGAATTTGATGACACCGATGATCTCGTCCTCCAGCTGGTCCTCGCGGCAAAACAGGTGGGCGTCGTCCTGGGTAAAGCCGCGCACGCGCAGCAGACCGTGCAGCACGCCACTGCGCTCGTAACGGTAAACCGTGCCCAGCTCCGCCCAGCGGATCGGCAGCTCGCGGTAGGAACGGGTGCGGTTCTTGTAAATCCTGATGTGGCCGGGGCAGTTCATCGGCTTGACGATGTATTCCTGCCCCTCGATGTCCATGGGCGAGTACATGTTCTCGCGGTAAAAGTCCCAGTGCCCGGAGGTCTTCCACAGCTCTACGCTGGCGATATGCGGGATCATCACCATCTCGTAACCGTTGGCCAGATGGGCGTCGCGCCAGAAATCCTCGATCACCTTCCGCACCAGCGCCCCTTTTGGATGCCACAGCGGCAACCCGGCGCCCACCTCCTC
The DNA here is from genome assembly GCA_021791195.1 of Actinomycetes bacterium. Lineage (GTDB taxonomy): Bacteria > Actinomycetota > Thermoleophilia > BMS3ABIN01 > BMS3ABIN01 > JACWAD01. The sequence continues at coordinate 44,419 of JAJYXB010000015.1, forward strand.
GTCGATGTGGAACAGGTCCAGCTGCTTGCCCAGCAGCCGGTGGTCGCGCCGCTCGGCTTCCTTCAGCTTCTCGAGATGCTCGTCCAGCTGCTTTTGCGTCGCGAACGCGGTGCCGTATATCCTGGTCAGCATCGGGTTCTTCTCGTCGCCGCGCCAGTAGGCGCCGGCCACTGACAGCAGCCTGAAAGCCTTGAGCCGGCCGGTGTCGGGGATGTGCGGCCCGCGGCACAGGTCGGTGAATTCGCCGTTGGTGTAAGTGCTGGCGGCCTCTTCGGCCGGCAGCTCGGCGAGCAGTTCCAGCTTGAACGGCTGGCCGGCAAACTGCGCCGCCGCCTCCCCGCGGCTAAGCTCACGGCGCGTAAACGGCGCCGCCGCCCCGGCCAGCTTGCGCATCTCTTCCTCGATCCGGGGCAGCTCCGCGTCGCTGATCGGCGCCGGCAGCTGAAAATCGTAGTAAAAACCATCCGCGATCGCCGGGCCGATGCCCAGCTTCGTCCCAGGATAAAGCCGCATCACCGCGTCGGCCAGCACGTGCGCCGCGCTGTGCCGCAGCACTTCCAGCCCCTGCGGCGAATCGCCGGTGATAATGCTGATGCTGTCGCCGGCCTGAAGCGGCCGGGAAAGATCGGCCGGCTCGCCGTTTACCGCCGCGGCCACGGCCGCCCTGGCCAGACGCTGCCCGATGGCGGCCGCCGCGTCGAGGGCGGTGGAGCCTTCCGGCACGTCGATCGTTGAATTGTCAGGCAGCTTTATTTCCATGAAATGCTCATCTTTTCTCTGGCGAAGTTTAACACAGCGCAACAAAAAAGGCGGCCAGGCCGGCCGCCTTTCATGGATATGGCCAGGTGCAAAACTCAGGCTTCGATGTCCTTCTTCCTGTCCAGATACTCCTGCCTGTCGATCTTGCCCCGCGCGTAGCGCTCATCAAGGATCTGCCGCGGTGTCAATGTGGCAGGGCCGCCTCCGTGTTCGCTCCACGAGTGATCACGATGACGGCAGCAATGCTTATGCCCGCCGTGATGATGATGGTGATGCCCACCGTCCACCAGCAGCCAGATCAGTACGATGACACCTATAATGAATATCAATCCCATTCTTCTCTCCTAACGCTGACGCGATCCGATGGTTCCCATCCTTTGTCCCCGAAGTTCCCGAAAGTATAAGAGGGCGGCCGGGGGGACCGCCCTCCGCGGGTGATATGCGTGCCGGAGGCTCGCAAATTCAAGGCTCAGCTGGAAAGATCCTGAAGCTTTTCCTCGTACTCGGGCTTGTCGATCTCGCCCCGCGCATAGCGGACTTTCAGGATATCGACCGGATTCCCGGCCGCGGCGATGCCCGGCGTTGCCTCAGCCGGCGCCGTGGCGGCCGGAGCAACCGCGCCGTGGCGGCCATAATGCCTGACCAGCAGCACCACCAGCACCACGATAGCGGCTATGGCCAATGCGCAAAGGATAAACGGCAGAACACCACCAGCGTAGTGGTGCGCACCGGGGCCGTAATAGCCGCCTCCCCAGCCTCTTCCATATCTCATCATCAGGAATTACCTCCTCGTAGACTTCCGGTTTTGGGCCGGCGCGCCCTGCCGTCCGGTTCCGCCGCCACCTGGCGGCTCCCCGGCTTGCCGGATACTCACCGACCCTCAAGCCAATTATCAATGACGAGCGTGAATAAAGTGTAAGCCGGAGGTTAAATAAGTGTTAAATTTGCGGGGACTTCCGCCAGTGAGTGATTTGCGGTCCGTGGAGGAATTCCGAACGATGTGGAATTACGATCGATGGAGAATTTTACAGTCCGTACGTGTTTTGCCTCAGCGAACGCTTTTGAGCCTGCCCGCCCAGAGCGCGAGCTGATCCAGCAGGATGCCGGCGGGTTCGCGCAGCGGTTCCAACAGGGAAAGCGCCTCGGCCTCATCCACGGCCAGCGCGGCGTTGAAGATCGCCGGCGGGATATGCAGCGCATCGCGGATGGGCATCATGCGCAGCTCCACGGACACCAGCCGCAGCTGCTCCACCGAGCGGGCGCCCATGGCGCTGCCATAACTGACAAAGCCGACCGGTTTGCCATGCCAGGCCTCGAAGACATAATCGATGGCATTCTTCAGCACGGCGGGATAGCCGTGATTGTATTCGGGAGCGACGATGATGTAGCCATCCCCCTGCTTCACCTTTTCAGTCCAGCGCACCACCTCCGGATCGGTGTAGCTTTCCCGGGCGGCGGAGGGCGTCACCGGCTCGTCGAAGAATGGCAACGGATATTCCCTGAGGTCAATCAGCTCCGCATCCAGGCCGTTGCGCTCCGCGGCCCTGGCATGGATCCAGCGCGCCGGCCGTTCACTGAACCGGCCCCGCCGCGTGCTGCCCATGATGATCTGGATCTTTAGCAGGGGAGCCCTCCGCGCTCAGGCGCCGGCTGCTCCGCCGGCCTGGCGGGCGGCGAAACCCTGGTAGACGATTCCGGTTGCCGATGGCGTGCCGGCGATTCGGGCAAGATAGACGTCACCCAGCGTCCCGATGTGCTCGCGCACATTGTCAAAATAGTTGAAATGTAACTGTTCGTCATCGATGATCGACTCCAGCAGCTTGACGCTGGTGCTGTCACCGTTCTCGCGGCAGACTATCAGGAATCCGTTGTAGGCATCGATGGCGCCGTCTTCCAGCTGCGTATCGGCGTTGAAGATGAACGCTGCGTCCTTGTCGCGCTCGGGCGTGCCCAGCGGCGCGGTGACCGGCTCTCCCCCGAGCTCCTTGATCCGCTCGGCAAACATCTCCGCATGGCGCATCTCGTCGATGGCGATCAGCTTCATGCTGGCGGCCAGCTCGCCGTAGTCCATGTTGGCCAGATTGTAATGGTGATTCATGTATTGCATGATCGCGTTCAGCTCCAGCCCGCGCGCCTGGTTGAGCACATCGATGACTTTTCCTGTCTTTTCCTGCCTGGACGACTGCTCCATTTTCACTCCTTGGTCTTTACCGGGACATGAAATCGCTTTCCGCTCCGGCGGCGATTCCGCCAGCGGCATTGCGGGAAGGATGGTTTCATTATATCCAGCGGAACGGGTTACAAAACGGCTGACGCAGCCGTCGCCGGTCGAACAGGAACAGGACCGCACCCCCTAGGGCGCGGCCGAGGCGCCGCTAATCGCGCTTCAGCGAAATTGCCAGCAGCGCCATGTCATCGTTGAGGGTGCCGCCGGTGAACGCGTTGATGGTTTCGAAGATATGGCGAGGCAGGTCGCGGGCAGGGTGCGTGTGCCTGAGCGCCTCGGCCAGCCGCCGCCGGCCGAAGAACTCGCCATCCGCTCTGCGGGACTCGATAGCGCCGTCAGTGTAGAGCACGAGCACGTCGCCGGGTTCCAGCCGCGTCTCATCGCCAGTGAACTCCAGCCAGGGGAAAGCGCCGATCAGCGGCGAAGGGTGTTCCAGATAATCGATCGTGCCGTCACTGCGCCTGATCAGCGCCGGTGGATGGCCGCCGCTGCAATAACTCAGCCTGCCGGTGTCGACCTCCAGGATGCCGAAGAAAACCGTGACGAAACGGTCGCCGGCGGCGCGCATGATGACCGTGTTCGTCCTTTCCAGCACGTCAGCCGGGGGATAGCCCTGGTGCGCGAACGCCTTGATCGTGTTCTCGACTATCACCGTCAGTGAAGCCGCTGAGACACCCTTGCCGGAGACGTCGCCGATGACTATGCCGATGCGTTCGTCGTCGATCTCGAAGATATCGTAAAAATCACCCCCGATCCTCGCTGCCTCCGTCGCGGAGTGGTAGAGGTGGCCGAAGCTGATGCCGGGCAGTTCCTGGGGCGTGATCAGCAGCGTCTCCTGCAGCGTCTCGGCGATATGGTGCTCCATGCCATACAGGCGGGCATTCTCCAGCGCCAGCGACAGCGACGCCGCCAGTTTGGCCGCGAAATCAACCTGCAGGTCGGTAAACCCTTTCGAGACCTGACTGTTGACAAATCTGAGCGCGGCGATGATTTTCCTCCGGCGCATGATCGGCATCAGCATCATCGACCTGATGCGGAACGCTTCGATGATCGCCGGTTCCAGGGTGCTGGCGACTTCCTGGCCCTTGATCAGAAATGTTTCTTTTGTTTGTGCCATCTTTTCCAGGCCATGGCGATCTCGCTGCGGATGCGCATGCCGATCATCTCCGGCGGCAGTCCGTACAGATAACGAAGCTCCCAGAAGCCGTCCCGGCGCATCTCGATCGAAGCCGACTGGCAGCCGATCGCCTCTGCCGCCTTCACGACCACCGACTGCATGATCCGGTTGTAATCAAGCGTCGAATTGATCGAGGCGTTGATCTCGTTGAGTGAATCGCGCAGCCGCGCCGCCCGTTTCTCTTCCGAAACGTCACGAAACACCAGCACGGCGCCGATCACTGTGCCGTCCACGGTCCGGATCGGTGCGCAGCTGTCAGCAATCGAATGACGCCTGCCGTCCCGGGAGATCAGCACCGTATGGTTGGCAAGGCCAACGATCGTCCCAGCGTCAAGCGCCCGCCGGACGGGATCGACCGCCCGCGCGCCGGTCACTTCATTGACGATGTCAAACACTTCCAGCAGAGGCCGGCCACGTGCCCCTTCTTCCGTCCAGCCGGTCAGTTCCTGGGCCACCTTGTTGATCATGACGACATTTTCATCGACATCAGTGGCGATGACGCCGTCGCCGATGCTCCCCAGGGTTACCGCCAGCCGTTCCCGCTCCTCGTGCAGCATGCGCTGCGCCTGCTTGCGTTCGGCGATCTCGCGCTCCAGCGCCGCGGTTCTGGTATGCACCAACTCTTCCAGATGCTGGCGGTGACGGTTGAGTTCCTGCTCGTAATAGATACGTTCGAAAGCGGCGCCCACCATCCCGGAGATGGCGAGATAGACGTTCAGGATCTGGTTCGGCACCGGCTCTGTGCCGGCGTGGCCGATCAGCATCACCCTGCTGACTTCCGTTTCCACAACCACCGGCAGCAACACCGTCATCGAGGGCTCCGGCGCCGCCAGCACCGCGGTCGCCATAAAGCCGCTGGCCAGCACGTCGCCGGCCAGCTCCCGGAACTCATCCTTCAAAGTCAGCGCGACCGCAACCGAATCGTCCAGCGTGTAGTATGGCAGCGAGAAGGCGCCGTCCGGCTCCTTTCTGACAAACACGATCCACGAAGCGGGAAAATGTGCGGTGAGGAAAAGGGACAGATGCTCCTCCACCTCCTGCAGCTGGTTCAGACTGACGACGTACTGGACGGTCTTGATGAATGCCTCGAACAGTTCTGATTCGTAGCGAAAATTCTTCATCCCAGCTCCAGCTCCAGAGGTTGCAAAAACAGGTTCTCGAAAAACAGCTGCTCGAAATCTTCCGTGTGCGCCATGTTGAGGATGCGGGCGCGGCCGCGGAGCGCGGCCAGTTCCCGCCGTCGGGACGGCGACAGCAGCAGCTCTTCGCAGCCGGCCAGGGCCGTGTTGCCGCATATCTCGATCCGCCCGGGGTCCAGCTGGGGCAGCAGTCCGATCAGCTGGGCGTTGCTTTTGTCCAGATGGCGGCCGAACGCGCCGCAGACGTAGATCATTTCCAGCGTCTCGGGACGTATCCCTGCCCGGGCCAGCAGCGTCCTGACACCGACCGCGATCGCCGCCTTCGCCCGCTGGAACATGTCGACGTCGCCCTTGGTCAACCGGATCGCGGGCCTGCGGTCCTGCACCAGATACCCGCTGCCGTTGACCGCGCCGGTGAAACTGCCGGTCAGCGACAGCTCACCGCTTTCGCGCAGGCAGGCTATCAGGTCAACCAGGCCCGAGCCGCAGATGCCGGCAGCCTGCCCGCCCCCCAGAACATCATAACCGATATCGGTCGCGCCGGAGCCTTCCCCCTGCCGCCGGAACCGGTATATGGCTCCGGGCTCGGCGGGAACGCCGCACTGGATGCCGGAGCTCTCGAACGCCGGCCCGCAGGCCGCCGAAGTCACCCAGAGCGTCATACCGTCCCAGAGCGCGATCTCGGCGTTGGTGCCGAAATCTATCAGTAGCCGGTTCGGACGGCGGGTAAGGCCGGTGTTGAGTACGCCCGCCATCAGGTCGGATCCCACAAAGCCGGCAAAGGGCTCAACCACATCAATCGCCGCGTCCGAGGCGATTCCCAGATCGGTCACCCATGCTTCAAGCTCATCGGATACGCACTCGACCGGCTCGGTCCAGAAACGGGGATCGAGCATAATGCCGGGATCTGTCCGCGTCAGCAGGGAAAGCATGGGAGTATTGCCGACGATTGCGACATGGTTCACGTGCGCCGGGCTGATCCCCTCCACGGCGCACATGTCGAACAGCGCCCTTGAGATCGCGGCCAGCGGCATCCGCGCCATGCTTTCGGCGGCGTCGACAGATCCGCCCGCCGCGGTCAGGCGCGTCATCACATCGGCGCCGAAGCGGTGCTGCGGATTGAGGCCGAAACGCCCCTGCAGCCGCCGGCGGCCGGCTAGGTCCCACAGTGTGGCGCTGATGTGGGTCGTGCCCAGATCCACGGCCAGACCCATCCCGGACTGCGGCGGCTCGTCCGCCACCGCGTCAGCGTCACCGGCGGCGAACGGCTGCCGGTCCGCCGGCAGGCTGTGCCAGTGAGAACGTGCGTCCGCGTTGACAATGCGTACGGCAATGTCGTTTCCCGGAACCGTCTGACAGGCCAGGCGCATATTGCCGGCCGCCTGCTGTTGTGACAGCATCAACTGCTCGCTCTGTGTCAGCCCTTCCGCCCTGCCGGCGACGATCTCGATCAGGCACAGGCCGCAGGCGCCGTTTCCCAGACAGCCGGAGCGGATGCTGATGCCGGCGGCGCCGATGATGTCGCGCACGGAATTGCCGCGCGTGAACGGTATCTCATGCATGGAATCATCTTTGAAGACTTTCAGTTTAGGCATGTTTCAGCTGCCGGCGCGCGCAGCCCGCACCAGCGCGGCGACGTTTTCCGGCCTTGATTCAGGCGGTATTTCACAGCCGGAGGAGAGCATGAAGCCGCCGCGGCTGTCGAACGCCTCCAGCAGCGCCCCCGCCTTCTGCCCGATCTCGCCGGCGCCGGCCTCCACAAAGGCGACCGACTTGATGTTTCCGTTCAGACACACCCGCGGCAGCAGCCGGGCCGCTTCATCCGCGTTGATGTAGTAGTCAAAATTTGCTATATCGACCCCCGCGTCGGTGAAGTCCGGCAGCACCGGCGCGGCGGGTCCGGCCACGTGCAGCCAGTTGGCGGCGGCGCCGGCGGCCTTGAAATCCCCGAAAACCCGGCTCAGGAAAGGCAGCACCTGCGCGCGGAAAAAATCGGGCGGTATCACCGCCGGTGAGGAGGCGGGGTCGAAGACGATCGGCAGATGCGCGCCGGCAGCGATCTGCTCCCGGCCGAAACGGGTAACGACGGCGGTGGCGTAACCGAGCAACTGCTCCAGACCGGCAGGATCGTCAACCGAAAGGAAAAGCAGCGCCTCCATGCCCAGCAGCTGCGCCGCCAGCGTGAAGGGTCCCATCACGCAGCCGACAACCAGCACCTCGCCGTCCAGTTCGCGCCGCATCAACTGGAGCGCCTTGAGCATCTCCGGCATCCGTCCGGCGCTGCCGGGATCGGGCACTTCCAGCGCATCCCAGTCGCCGCCGGCCGCCAGCGCATGGCGGCTTACCGCCGGATATTGCCCCTCCCGGTAGGTGAGTTCGCAGCCGGCCGCCTCAGCCTCCACAGAGGCATCCATCATGGAAAAGACGGCGTCGTAGCCATAACGGGACAGCGCCTCAAGCTGGCAGCGGGCCAGCAGCTGTCCGTCGCGCACGTATTCATTCAGGGGGACGCCGGCGACAGATGCGGCATGGCCGAAGACCTGGGCGATCACCGGCACGCGGTCCGGCCGGCTGAAATTCAGCGTTTCAACGATGCGCTCGAGGCTGTTCACCGGCCCGACTCCGCGAACGCTTTCGGATGATGCTGGCAGACGTGCCCCACGCTTGCATCAGGATGACAACCGGAAAAGTTCACCGCTGCGCCTCCATGCTTCCATCAAGATAATGCAGAATGTCAAAAGCAGACTCGGCAACGTAGTCAACATTAAGCTGCGCGGCAGATGACTGTTTGAGAGCGGCGCCGCCGGCGAGCACTTTCACCCGGGCAAGTCCCCGCTGCCCCAGCTGCGGCCTTACCTGCCTGACCAGCGGGATAACCGGAGTGATCAGGCCGCTGACAGCCACAGCCGCCGGCTGCTCCATCCCGGCGGTGTCGATCAGCTTCTCCAGCGGGCAATCCTTGCCGCAGTCCACCACGGCATAGCCCTTGCCGGTGAGCACCATCTTGAGGATGTTCTTGCCGAGATCGTGGATGTCGCCTTCGAGGGATGCGACAAGGATCTTGCCTTTGACCGAAGGGAGTTTTTCGCCGTCGGGAAACAGATCCTTCATGACCTCGGTGACGGCGCGGCCGGCCAGCATGATCTCGAGCAGGTTGAACTGCTCCAGGGTGCATTTGCTGTCCAGCGCAGTCATCGCCGCCTCCACACCGCCGACGACGATCTCCTCGGGCGCCGCGCCGCCTTCAATGAGCTTCCGTGACTGCGCGACAGATTCGGGGCAGTCGCCCTTGAGCAGCGCCGCGATAAGGTTCTTTATCCTGGGATTAGTCATTTCAGCAAGTGGATGCCGGGCCGAGACACGCTCGCCACGATAACGGGACACCTTAAGTACACTTATGACAATTATAATGCATGGTTCGCTGATTGTGGGAACCGGCACTGCCGGCGACTGCGACGCACGTCCTTCACCGAGCCCACTGTCCGCTTCCACCGGACAGACCGGACACCGGCAACTCATCTCTGGAAAAATGGATCCCAAACGGGGGGCAGGAAGGTGACAGGGCCGGCAAGCCCTGGCTTTAAGCGGCTTTCCCGCCGCGATGGGTTTCAAGATACTGCTGCAGCGCCACGGCATTGTTGTGCTCGGCGTCGCGAGCGCCGAAGAGGAGGATGACCTTGCCCTGGCGTTCATGTTCCAGCAGCCTGGCGACCTCCCCCTGCCGCTGTTTCAGCTCGCGGAAGTAGCGCTTGCGGAACTCGTCCCATTTTCCGGGATCGTGTGCGAACCACTTGCGCAGCTCGCTGCTGGGCGCGATGTCTCGCAGCCAGAGATCGGGCTTGACCTCTTCCTTTTTCAGGCCGCGCGGCCACATGCGGTCCACCAGGACCCGGTAGCCGCCTGCCCGCCGCTTCTCGTCGTAGACTCTGCGGGTCTCGAACATGTCGATCTCCCTCCTCGGATATCTGCGCCCGGTCCACCCCGGATCATAAACCCGGCAAGCATTTATCATCCGAATATACCGCGCGCCCCGGGCGTTCAAACGGTTTCGCGGCATGGGAAACGGGATAGGTTCGCGGCAAATCACCGGTTCGTCCCGAAATTAACGCGGACCGGTGCTTCCCCGGCATCATGGCTGCTGGCGACAGCGCGGATTCGCGGTGGCATCCCCGGCCCCGTCAGCGTTCCGGGCAGCCCGGGGCATGTCCTCGTCCCCGGCCACGGAGCTGTCCGGATACGGGCGGCGCCGCAGCGCGAAAAAGCCGTAAGCCGCAGCCGCCAGCGCGGCCAGGCCGCCTACCGCCATTGCCCACCGGGGGCCGGCATATTCTCCGACCCAGCCGATGATGGGGCTGCCCACCGGCGTCGAGCCCAGAAAAGCGACTGTCCAAAGCGACATGACACGGCTGCGCATCTGCGGCGCGCTCTCCAGCTGCAAGGTGGCGTTGCACAGCGAAGTGAAGCCGATGGAACTGGCGCCAACAAGCACCATTGCCGCCAGCGCCACCGGCAGACTGGGCGACAGCGACACCAGCACGATGGTTATGCCAAATGCCAGCGATGCGCCAACCAACCCCCACGGGGACGTCCGGCTGCGGCCGGCGATGACTAGGCCGCCCAGCACGGCGCCGATGCCCATCGCCGAGGTCAGCAGCGCGTAGCCGTTGGCGCTGCCGTGAAAGGTGAATTTGGCGATCAGCGGCAGCGACACCTGAAACTCGTAGGTGAGCGTACCGATGATCGCCATCATGATCAGCACGTCCCTCAACAGCGGCGTCTGGCGAATATAGCTGAAGCCCTGGCGCAGCTGGCCCTTCATGCGCCTGACCGGCTCGGTACGATGCAGCTCTTCCCCCCGCATGAGGAACAGGCAGATGAGGACGGCGACAAAGGAAGCGGAGTTGATGAAAAAGCAGGGAGCGAAACCGATACCGGCGATGAGGACGCCCGCGATTGCCGGACCGATAACGCGCGTCAGGTTGATCTCCATGGAGTTGAGTGTTACCGCGTTCCGGAGCGAATCGCGGCCGGCCAGCTCCATCACGAACGACTGGCGCGTGGGGTTGTCAACGGTGTTGGTGAGTCCGTAAAACGTGGCAAGGATGTAGATCATCCACAGCCGGATCTCACCCGTCGCCACCAGCACCGCCAGCACCAGCGCCAGGGTGGCGGCCGCAGACTGGGTGATGAAAAGGATGCGCCGTTTGGAGAAGCGGTCGGCGATGACGCCGCCGAGGGGCGCCAGCAGCAGCACCGGCAGGAATTGCAGCGCGACCACCAGTCCAAGAGACGTCCCGGAGCCCGTCAACGTCAGTACCAGCCATGCCTGGCCGATCGACTGCATCCAGGTCCCCGACAGCGAGATCCCCTGACCGATGAAGTACAGGCGGTAATTGCGGATTTTAAGCGAGGAGAAAGTGCTCAGGCCATATCTTTTTATTGCTGCTACTATCGCGATTCACTTCCATAAAAAATGCCCCTTGAGGGCATCGGGTCTGACTTGATGGGCGCTCGAACGCACCCTTGTGGCCTATCGTTACCGGTTGCTATTTTAGACCATGCGCGCGCCGCCGGTAAAGGCGGGCTTCACCACCCTGTCTGCGGCCTCGGGAATTTTTCCGGCAGTTCAGTGTTGAGCCAGCAGCTCGGCGAACCGCTCCACCGGGTCGCGCGCGCCCTCGAGCATGCCCGAGTTCAACATACCATCCCGGTCTTCAACGGTCTGGAAGACCGAATCATCCCTGACGTAGGTGCGGCCGTTACACTCATCGAACGTCACCGTTTCCAGCAGCACATGGCCGGGCGTGCCTTCGAACTCAAATGTATCCACTATCCGTTCCGGCCTTCAGGGATTCGCGTCCCAGCGGAACCATTTGATGCCGATCCCGGCGAACACGATGATGTAGCCGACGCTGACCAGCGCCGCCAGCGAAGTGGCGCCGCTCCACGAAGTGGACATCACGCCCGAGAGCAGGTTGTTGATGACCCCGTAGGGCGACCACGTGGCGGCCGTCTGCATGCTGGCTCCCAGTTTCCCGGACTCGCCCACCAGCCCGAAGATGATCAGCCCGATGAAGACGAAGCGGCCCAGAGCATTGACGGTCTCGGCGGATTTTATCAGCCCCACCAGCGCCTGGCCGATGCTGAGGAACATCGCCGCGCCGATGATGGTCACGGCCATGGTCAGCGCATAACCGGCGGGCGACAGGATTATCCTGTTCACCTGGCTGGCAGTAACCAGGATGACCGCGGCCATCGTCAGGCAGGCGCCCACCTGAACGGTGATGCGGCTGGCCATGATCGTCCAGGACGGAGCCGGCGACACCCGCAGACGCTGAAACACCCCTTTTCGCGATCCCTCGTAGTTGATATCGAGTATCCCAGAATCGAAAAAGATGCCAGCGCAAATGTAATAATTGAGGCCAAGAGCATCGCGTCACTCGAAACCTCAGCCCGCTTCGCGGTCAGCAGGATGAACAGCGGCAGCACCATGCCAATGATGAGCGAGCGCTTTCTGCAGCAGGACGATAAAATCTGCCTGCAGCAGCGAGGACAGCGTCCGGCGCAGGGATGGCTGAATACTTCCCCGCCCGCTCACGCCGGCAGTATTAACAACCGCATTTACCACATCAACAGTGTCAACCTGTTCATTCACGCAGATCACTCCCGGTCAGACCGATGAAAACGTCTTCCAGCGTCACTTCGCCGTGCGCCGCGCCGCGAACGGCGGGATCGTCCCTGTGCTTGGCTATCAGCCCCGCTGGCGTATCCGTGGCCAGGATCTTCCCGTGATCGATGATCGCCACCCGGTCGCAGACCGCCTGGGCCTCCTCCATCGAATGCGTGGTCAGCAGGATGCTGTGCCCGCCGGCCTGGCTTCCATACATGCGTTTCAGGTCTAGCTCAGTGATGTTCTCCCCGGGGATTGCCATCAACCGACAAGCATGGTTCGTCGAGCCTCGAACTTCAAAGAACAGGAGGGAGCCTAGCAGCACACGAAGATGCGTCCCACAAGATAAGTGACGGCTCGGCCGCCAATTGAAACGCGATCGCCGTCGAGAGCACAGTAGAGCTCTCCTCCCCGCCGGGAAGCCTGGAATGCGCGTAGCCGGTCTTTGCCCAGACGCGCTGACCAGTAAGGGACCAGGGCGCAATGCGCGGAACCGGTGACGGGATCTTCATCGACACCCAGCCTGGGCGCAAAAGCACGGGAGATAAAATCATGGTTGTGGCTGTCGCCCATTGCGGTGACGATCACAAGATCTGCCTCGATCCGCCCAAGCGCCGCGAAATCTGGCCGCAAGCAGGTGACCTGCCGGGCGCTATCGTACATGCACAAGAGGAATCCCTTGACTCTTGCGGTAACTGCCGGCGCCAGACCTAGAGCATCGGTCAGGCCGAGGGGCGGCTGGCATTCCGATGGCGGCATCGCCGGAAAATCCATCATCAGCATGTCGTCGCGGCGCTCGACCCACAACTCGCCACTGCGAGTCTGAAAGCACACCGAACTTAAATCCCGCCCGGGCGATAACGCTTCGAAAATGATATGCGCGCTCGCCAGCGTGGCATGCCCGCAAAGGTCGACTTCGACTTTCGGCGTGAACCAGCGCAATTCGTAACCGGAGTCATTTCCCACCAGGAACGCCGTTTCGGACAGGTTGTTCTCCGCCGCAATATTCTGCAACAGCCTGTCTGGCAACCACTCTTCCAACAGGCAGACAGCTGCGGGGTTCCCTGTGAAAGGAGCACCGGCAAAAGCGGCCACCTGGTACATTTTCAGTTCCTTACGCTGGATCAAAAAACTCCTCTGACAGCTGCAAGATCATGCTTGCCTTGACCCGCAGCGCGAGCCGGGATCGGGGATGATCTCGTCTGTCGCACCCCAGCCGCCATGCACGAGCGTCAGCTACGTTCCCGCGGCTGTTTCTCATCGTCAAAAAGTGGCCCGGGCATTCTCACCCTTGGCCAGGCGCGCGATCGCTTCCTCAAACACATCATCCCGCTGGGCGCCCACGATCTTCACCTCGTCGTTGATAAAGTAGGTGGGCGCAGCGTGCACCCCGGCTTCGCGGGCGGCGGCGTCCTGCTCGGTGACAGTGGCTGCGAACTCACCACTCTCGGTGCGGCGCTGCATCTCGCCGGCGTCGATGCCCGCGTCAACCGCTGCCTGGCGCAAAACCTCCCAGTCACTGATGTCCCGGCCCTCGGCGAAAAACTGGTGAAGGACAGCGCGGTGAAACTCGCCGCCCTTTCCCACAGAATTCGCATACTCGCTGGCCTCCAGCGCCCGGCGTGAGTTGGGAATGTGCGCGGAGAACTTGATGGGCAGACCTAGCTCCTGAGCCCTGGCCCGCAAGCGCTGGCGGGCTTCCTCTCTTTCGGGGGTGGCCCGGTACCACAACGACAGCTCCACCCCTTCCGGCGGCATGTCCGGCCGCAGCATAAAAGGCTTCCACTCAATAACCGCCCCGGGATGTTTCTCCTTAACGTGGTCGGCCGCGACCTGGCCGATGTAGCACCACGGTCAGATGTAGTCAGAATAAATGGTCAACTTGACGGTCATTCCTTCCTCCTGTTCCTGTTCTGCCGGCTACGTCCCCATATTGTTATATTACCCGTTTCGACGGAACAGCGAGAGCAGCATCAAGAATTTCGCGAGCCGAAAACCATTATTGCTGAAAGAATGATCTATGCGTCGTGAGCGGCATCGCCTATGCGGCGCCGCGTGTCAACAACGACATGACCAGAGGCATCATCAACCGCTTCAGGTCCATGCCGATCGCGCCCTCATCCATCCTGGGAGGCCACGCGGTTTCATCGGTGCTATCCAACCTTTTTTCGGTGCTGCTGGTAATTCTGGTTTCTTTTCTGATCGGCTTCCGCCCCGCCGCCGGCATCGCAGAGTGGTTGATTTTCGGCGGGATCCTGCTCTTGTTCACACTTGCCACGACCTGGCTCGCGATAGTCTTCGGCTTGCTCGCCAGGAGTGCGGAGGGCGCCGGCGCGTTCAGCTACATTCTGCTGATGCTGATTTTCGTAAGCTCGGCTTTCACGCCGGCGAGTTCGATGACCCCGTCACTGCGGGCCTTCGCGGACAACCAGCCAATGACGCCGATCGTCGAGACAATGCGCTCCCTTCTGGTTAACGGCAGCGCAGGTCCAAAAGTCTGGGTCGCAGTACTTTGGTGCGCCACATTACTGATCGTCTCGTATCTGCTTGCGTTGAGGATTTACCGGAACAAGACGGTTTAGACGCTCCAGACGGTTCTGACGCTCCAGCAATAAACGCCGGGAGCGTTTAAAAATCCAATTTGTCACAATTGGGAAGCCATCCAACTGTAATGGGATAAGCAAAAAACAGGCTTATGATCCAATAGGGATGCTGGCGCAACCAGTCCAAAAAGTCAGAGTAAATTTGCCCGGTTTTTTTTCACGTCTCATTGCTCTCTATTTTAAATTGCGTAAATAAGATTCTGACGCCAGGTGGTTCGAACCCGAACCGTGTTTACGTTAGAGCAAACAAAAAAAGCCTTTATGTTGGAGCAGCCCATGACAGGGCTGGCGCCAAGCGATGATCTTCTTAGCATCGTCGCACAGCTCGGGTGCTCTATGCGCTGCATGACGACGATGTGCGTATGAGTGCGACCGAGCGCACCGGACAAAAAAATCGTTCTCCAAGGCCGCCATATAAATGTCTGGTCAGATACGACCGAAAACGCCCGTTGCAAGCGAAACCATGCCTTAAGCGCCGAAACAGCTGGTTTGTTGTGGTTACAGAAGAATGTTTTGCAGATGTCTATTCTTTCGTTAACACCAGCTGCATCGTGCCTGAACCATTACAGGTGATGCCTGATGTGGAGAGGCACGGATATGAGGAGAGCGTGGCCGTCGCCATATAAGTCTGGCCTTTACGTGTCTTGCACTTCGTCGTCGTGGTACTGTCAGACGTGGTTGTTTTGGTCGAGCAACCGGCAATAGTCTGGGGTATAAAACCGTCTGACGTGAACCCGAAGAGGCCCTGCAGCGGCGGCGTTGGCTGGCTCTCCGTGAAGGTAGTCGGCGGGCCAATGACCAGCGTCATTTGAAGTGGGCCGCCGTTTGACCCGGACGCGGATATAGCATGCCCCCCGCATTCCATCGAGACGACGCCGAAGTTCATCCCCTGCAGCGTCACGATGATGGGTTGGTGTGATATATCGATCTCAGTCGGTTGAACTGTCAATGGCAACGAATGCGGCATGCTGCCAGTGCATCCTGGGACATGTGGAACAAGCGTCCATAATATGGAGCCCGAACCACTCAGTATGTAGTTCCCTTTGGGAAGGCCCTTGATCTTCAGCTTGGTGGTTTTTGTCGTACTGGTAGCTGCGGTGGAGGTGGTATTTGTTGTAGTTGGCTGCTGGCCGCCGCCGCACGCCGTTAAGGCAACCGATAAGAACAGGAATAGCGCCCCCCAAATAAGGAGAAGCCGTGCCGAACCGCCGCTGTTCAGAGTAGTTTGCATAGAACCTCCTTTTTGACATTTAGACTTTGGGTATCATGTCAAACGCCGTCTTCAGCGATGGTCCCGCGGCGATGCTCCCCATAACTTATCGATGTTCGAGATAGAGAGTTTTTCACCTTCTTTTTTATGATTCAGCCAACCGATGCTTGCAATGCTGACCCGTTACGAATTGTCGCCGTGTATTGATCAGCATCATGTGACTTCAACTCAAGTTCGTTGCTGCTATTTGCACTCTTGATGATAAAAACATCCATAAAAGTAAATTCATCCTCAAAAGTTCGAACCCTGTTTGGTGTCATCGATATGTCACAAAAAAATGGCTTTACGAAGCCATTTGTGAGGGATAAGAATGTGGTGGACCTTATCGGTAGCTATTCGAACTTGGCAGTTCTGAATAAGCTAGCAGCAGTAATTAATAAAACCGCGACTGCCTAAGTGAGATTTCTACGAGAAAATCTAAGCGCTCTTGCGCTTTGCGATGAAATCACTAATCTTAGGAACTAATTCTATCGGTACTTCAATAACCGTCGATCTACAGCGTCAAATGCAGCCTCGTTCTCAGCAAGGGCCTCCTCTTCTATCTGTTCCTCGTAATAGGCGAGACTCGCTCAACGCGATCATCTACCCATCTTTTGGGGAATTTGCTTTTTTAACTTCATGGCTTTTTATCTTTTTCATAGTGGAATTGATAGGCTTCATTTATCTCTGCATAGTTTGGCGCTTTTATTTTTTCATATCTTCAGAATATTGACAGTAGTTTTTAAGCGTTATAGTTTTCGGAATCGATATGGTTACGAACCAGGAGCGTGGAATCCTATGATACGAACCATCGTAAAAATTGATTTATGCGGTAGCAAGAAATTTGCTACCGCAAGAGAAACTGAGAATCCCGAAATTAGAGCAGAAACTCTCAAGTCTCTTTTATCTGTGTCGCAGCAAACATTTCCGCAAGCTTCCGAACCCTACCCTGCAGGTAGCTACTATAAAGCTGAAGGCGACGCCGTTTATTATGTTCTTGAAAAACCAACCGTTGCATTACGCGCGTCGATAGAATTTATGCAGAAGTGGTTCAATCAATTGCCAAACTTCCCAGAGTGTCGAGTAATCCTGGAACGAGGCGACATCCAAGAAGTGAAGGTGCCGTCTAAAATGGAATTGACTGGCAAGCCGTTCGAGAACATTGCAGTAATTGAAAAAAATTTAGGAGATGGAAAAATTTTCCTAACAGACAGTGTTTTCAAGAACGTTGATCAAACAGTTTCGAAGTTTTCATTTCTTTTCCCAAAAAAAATACATGCAGAAACAATAAGAATCTATTGGGTTGATTTCCTTGACCCGCGGACGGTTGCCGATTCCAGTCTTATTCATGCTTTATTTATTGCCCATCCTAAGGCAGCTGAGGCAAGAAGCCGGGTATTTGAATTATTTATGTTGGAATGTCTCTTAGAGAAAATGAAGGCGGTTACCACGGCTGAAATCTTGGAATGGGGTAAAAGTAAGAATTATCCAATGCCCACATCGGAAATACTATTACATGTGGTTAAGGGATCGGATTTTCTAGATTTCGATAATTCAACACAAACTATTTCTATAAAGCCCATTGCAAAGAAATATGTTGAAAGTGCTCAAGCTGACTTTTTAAATGCTAAATGAATCGCCCCGGGTTTACCGGAGACTCGTTTGTTTGGGTAACTCTATGATTTCTCTGCCTTCTTGTCCACGATATTGAGCTTCCAGTTCTGCCGGCGGGATGTCGCCGATCGGTTTCAGCAGCCG